>NZ_AHMP02000003.1:2440000-3040000 GCF_000243735.2 Leptospira kmetyi serovar Malaysia str. Bejo-Iso9
CACGCGCTCGGAGAAAAGGTCCAGTAATACCCGTTTACCGTTTGCGGAAACAAAGTTTCGTTGATCGGAATCGTCGAACCGCCGTTAAGCGGACATTCATCCATAGTCCCGCACAACGGACCTTTCGAATAGGAGGGGCATTGAATCAACACGTTCGTATCGTCAAAAGAACCGGGACGCATAACGTTAAACGGAATCCCCGGAGGATTTAAGGTCTGTTGCATCTCGAAGCAGGCGTTTTGAAATTCGGCTTTACCGTAAGGTCCGCAAGAACCGTCGTCCACGTCGCAAAACACGACGTCCGTTCTGGCTCCGTAGTTGTCTGCCTCGCTTCCCTTACCTTGACAATCGTTGAAACCCGGTCTCCAAACTTGTCCATAAGAACATTTCGTCCAAAGATTCGGACCGAGCAATATGGTTCCGTTGACCCAATCTTGAGATAACGCGGGTTTTACGGTAACCGTATAATTCTGAGAATTTCCATTCTCATCCGTAAACTTATACACGACCGGATTCGTGAAATCCTGAACCGATATTCCCGAACTCTGAGCGGTTCCGTTCACTTCCAATTTGGAATTTTCGGGAATCAGAAACGTAGGTTTTAAACTGGTAACGTCGGTCGCACTGGGAACCGCGATCGTAACCGTTGAATTCGGTTGATTCTCCGTAATTCCTCCGGCGCAGATTCCGGACTTACAATAAAGCGAAAACGAAGCGGAAAAATCGAAACCGAACGCTTTGATTCCGTTTGCGCGAGGTTGAAACACGGCGGCCAATGCGATGGCGCGTTGTTGATCGCAGTCCTTACAATTCTCCTGCGTGGGAAAAATCGTTTCAGTGACGAGTTGGGAAAGAGGATTTAAAAAACAGTTCGAAGCGAATCCGCAAACGATGAATAAGAGCGAAGTACAAAGGATCCTTTTCATATTATAATTTTCCAATAGGAGCAGTGTATACCGATTGGAAATAACTTTCAGCTAAAAAAGGGATTTCAACAAGCGCATAACGAAAAAAAGTTCGCCGAATCCGTTAAAGCGACATGATCGAGGTTCGTTTAGAGTTTTTGAATGCTCGAATTCGATCAAAAATCCCTCGTTCGAGTAGCGATTCGTTTTAATCCGTGGCTTCGAAACTGAAATTCTCGAAAACGTCCACGGCAGTTTTTCTGTAGATCAACGCGTCCGAGCCGTCTTCGTAATAATGTTTTCTAGTATGAATTCTTTGAAAACCGCAGGATTCGTATAATGCGATCGCGGATGAATTGTGAGAACTCACTTCGAGGAAAAAAGTTTTCTCCTTTTCTAAAGCGAAAAGACGTTCCATCAGTTCCTTTGCTTTTCCTTGTCTTCTCAAGCGGGAATGAACCGCGACCCGATAAATCTCGATCTCGCCGATCGATCGTTTGTAAAGAATGTAACATTGATCAGTCGAACCGATCCCGGAACATTCCTTAAGGTGGGAATATAACATTTCCCTTGTCCAGGCCGCGCTTCCGAAACAATTTTCTTCCAAAGCGACGAGCCAATCCAGATCGTTTTTATCGAGAATTCTTATATCCAAAATTGAAAACCATTTTCGTTTTTCGGTCAAATTCTAGTTGCCGAAGTCCAATATTCAATCAGGATTCAGCACCTGAATCAAGGAGTAACCATGAAAAAAATAGGTAAAATCGTATATGCGGTCCCTTTTGCGATCTTCGGATTGTTTCACTTTATCTCGGGTCCGGCCATGTCGGGAATCGTTCCTTCTTATATCCCCTTCCCGATCGTTTGGGTTTATTTAATCGGACTCGCATTGATCGCCGCCGCAGTTTCGATCATTACGGGAATTAAAACGCATCTCGCGACCATTCTTCTTGCGGTTTTATTGGGAATTTTCGTGGTCTTAGTTCACCTTCCCGGCGCGGCCGCAGGAAACCAAGCTTCCACGGTGGCGCTTTTAAAAGACGTTGCCCTTTTAGGCGCCGCTCTTTTGATCGCGGGCACTACAAAAGACTAATCGATTCCCTAAAAAAAGGCGGGGTTGTCCCGCTTTTTTTCTTTTTTTCCGAAAATTCATTCCGCCGATTCAATTTCCAAAACCGCATCATTTAGGGGAGAAGGGATTTTTTCTTCGAGCCGATACTCATTACGAAAGGTCGATGCCGACCGGGAAGTTCTTATGATGCAAAACATTCTCCGTTCTTTTTTTCCGTTCTTACTCTTCTTAACCCTTTTTGTTTCCTGCGAACGATCCAAAAATTTCGGCTTTCAAAATCGAGGAGATCGACCGCCCACCGTTGAGGATCTCGAGGCTTGGAAGGAAAGACTCGCGATGGAAGAAGCGGAGATCATCGAGTTGGAAAAGAAAATTTCGGCGATGGCTCAGAAGACAAGATCCGCGGGCGCTCTGAGTTGGAAGATCGCTCAGGGTTATATGAAAATCGGCGACTACGATATGGGCGTAAAGTTCTACAACCGCGCTCTGAAGGAAAACAACGAAGGCAAAAAAGTGGAGATCGTAGGCGCGGAACTTCATTTTTTCGAACCCGCGATTCCGTATTTCGAAAAAGCGCTTCTTTTAAAACCGGTCGATCAACAACTTCTTTTTGAAACCGCGCTCGCCTACGCAAACGCTTCCAAGGACCGAGGTTGGGAAACCACAAGAAGACAAATCGCGATCGATCTTTTCACACATCTTGCGATTCAGGATCCGCGCGATTCCAGATTTCCGTTTCAGCTTTCCTTGATCTATTTCGATTCTTCAATGCCGGATTCCTCTTGGGAGGGAGTTTCCGCGGGTTTTCACGATCAGGACAAGGCGTTGAGAATCATCGACGATATTATAAAAAAAGAATATAAGAACGTTCCCGCCCGTTTTGCCAAAGCGAACTTCCTCTATCGACTCGGAAAAGTCGAGGATTCCAAGGAAGAATATCTGAAGGTGAAAAAAACCATCGAGGAACTGAACGACGCGGGACTTGTGAGAGGCGGTTTGGAAAAGAACGATTCTTATCAAAACGTTTTGCAGAACCTGAAAAAAATAGAAGAAAGTTCCTCCAAGGAAGAATGAACCCGCTCGTCCTTTCGGATTCGGTCGTTTCGAAGATATGTTATAAAAATAGAATATTCGAAAATCATAACTCTTGGAACGACTTCGGCGGCGCTCTGGAACGTTCCGTTCCGGCTTCGATTTTAAAAAACGCGGAGCGTGCCGCCGAAAAAATCCGTTCGGATCTTTTCAAAACCGGATTCTCCGTTCTTTGTTTTTTCGATCTGGAATATCCCGCTTTATTAAAACGGATCTACGATCCTCCTTTGATTCTTTTTTACAAAGGCGATCCGAAAATTTTAAAAGAATCCTTAGCGGCCGTGGTCGGCACGAGAAACCCTTCTCCGGTTTCTACGTTTGCGTCCGAGTTGTTTCCTTCTTATCTGAAAAAGAACGGTTTTTCCGGAATCGTATCGGGCCTTGCCAAAGGGATCGACGCGATCACGATGAATTCCGCGTTAGACGAAACCTTGTCCGTAATCGGAGTGATGGGAACCGGACCCGAAACGGAATATCCTCGCGAAAACAAATCGCTCTATCAAAGAATGAAATCCTCCGAAAGGACCTTGATCTTAACCGAATATCCTCCGGGTCATAAGGTGTTGAAGTATTCCTTTCCGAAACGAAATCGAATCGTGACCGGTCTCGCGGAATCCGTTTTTATCGTGGAAGCTCCCGAAAAATCGGGCGCGATTTCCTCGGCGCACAACGCTCTCGAACAAAACCGCAGAATTTTTATCTTTTCCGATCCGCTTCAAACGAAGAATCAAGGCGGAGAAATTCTGATTCAAGACGGCGCCGAAGGATTGAGTTTACACGATGTCTCTTTGGGGATGCGAGAAGTGTTTCACGTAAACGATCTTTTACCCGATTCTCAATCGAAAATTCCGGGAATGCTTGCAGAACTTTCTAAGAAGCGCTTTTCTGGCGAGTGGAAACCGATCGGTTCCGGTTACTATGCGAGAAAAACTTCTTTTCAACCTATTCTCCCGGGCTTCGAACCCGGTCCCCGCTTGGTCCCTGGGCCTTTATAGAATCGTCCTAGGATTTCTTCTTTTTATATTAGCATTTCGTTATTTTGCAAACGGATGGATCGCGAGATACTTTCTCGATCCGGTTTTTCACTTTAAGTTCTACGGACTTTCGTGGATTGGAGTTCTTCCCGCTTGGATTCTGTATCCTCTTTTCGTTTCCCTTCTTTTTTTCGCGGTTTGCATCTCACTCGGAGTTTTTTACCGGATCAGCGTCCTTTGTTTTTTTCTGATATTCACGTATATCAACCTTCTCGAAGTAGCGGTGTATCTCAATCACTACTATCTCATCTGTCTGATTCTTTTTCTTTTGATCTGGATTCCGGCCGACAGAGCCTTGAATCTATTTCATATTTTTAGAATATTCAAAAACAGAGCGATTCAGGAGATCGAACCGATCCCCGCTTGGAATCTTTATATTCTCCGGTTTCAAATCGGAGTGGTTTATTTTTTCGGAGGAATCGGCAAACTCGTTCCGGATTGGCTGTTCGACGCGCAACCCGTTCGGATTTGGCTTTTGAGAAACTCGGATATGCCGATTTTCGGATCGACTCTTTCGATGTCCGCGACGGGATATTTTTTCAGCTACGCGGGTTTGATCTTCGATCTTACGGTTCCGTTTCTTCTTTTAAACAAGAATACCAGAGCGTTCGGATATTCATTAGTTCTAATATTTCATTTTTTGACCTGGAAGCTTTTTCCGATCGGAATGTTTCCCTGGGTGATGATCGTAAACGCGACTTTGTTTTTTTCGCCGACTTGGCCCGTGGATCTGTTTCAATTCCTCAAATCCAGAAGAATGCTTCCCGATCGCGAGAATATTCTACATTTCTTATGGACCCGTTTTCCGATTCATTTTAGAAAATCGGTATTCTCCTTTATCGAATCTTTTTTGGCGTATTTGGAATCCAAGTCCGCGATTTCGGAGAATCTTCTTCTTTCCAAGGTCGAAGTTCTGAAAAACAAATCCGGTTTTCTTTTATCCGATCGGATGTTGCGTTACTTCTGGATTTTTTACATTCTTTTCCAAAGTCTTTTTCCTCTCCGACATTTTCTTTATCCGGGAAATCATCTTTGGACCGAACAAGGTTTTCGTTTTTCCTGGCAGATCATGTTGGTTCAGAAAAACGGAATCGCTTCGTTTCGAGTCGTGAATCAACAAACCGGCGAAACCAACGTGGTTCTTCCCGAATCTCATTTGAACGAAATCCAAAGGATCATGATGAGTTATCAACCGGACCTAATTCTTCAGTTCGCGCATTGGGCGGGGAAGAATGAAAAGGAAAGAACCGGCCAGGAAGTTTCCGTTTACGCGGACGTTATGGTTTCGTTAAACGGAAGAAAGAGTCAGGTTCTGATCGACCCGGAGAGAGATCTGATGAAGGTTTCCAATTCCCTCGCCAACAAGGAATGGATTCTCTCCGGCGACGAAGAATGATTTTTTTAAACCGAAGTGAAGGAACGCATCGAAACCGATCGGTTTTGAAAACTCTGATGAATGAACTTCACCTTCTCTTCCGGTTTCATAGCTCCTAAAACGTAAAAGATCGGTTCGAAATGTTCCGTGGTCGGCTGGGATAGTTTCGCGATTTCTCCCTTCTTTTGAAAATCCAAAATCGCCTTATCGTTTCTGGATTCCAGCGCTTGTCTTACGAACTCGTCGAACTCGATCGCCCAATCGGAAGGGGTCGCGTTCATATTGTGAAAATCCGCTTTGTGAAGATTGTGAACGATGTTTCCGCTTCCAATGATCAGGGTTCCTTCCTCTCTCAAAGGTTGTAATTCTTTTCCGATCTCGTATTGTTTTTCAGGACTTAGGTTCGCGTCGATGCTCAACTGAACTACGGGAAGATTCGCTTTTTGAAAAAGAAAGTAAAGAACTCCCCAACTTCCGTGATCGATCCCCCATTCTTCCGTAGTCTGCACGTTTACGGTTTTGATCAGATTCTTCACTCGGTTTGCGAGCTCGGGCGATCCGGAAGGTCGATATTGCACTTCGTATAATTGCTGCGGAAATCCGTAAAAATCGTAGATCTGTTCCGGCGGATCGGAAAGACTCACGTAAGTTCCTCTCGTTTTCCAATGCGCGGAAACGACGAGTATGTTTTTTACATCCTTTAAGGTGGATCCGAATTCTTCCAAATTGCGCGTGAAGTCGGACGGGATGACTAGATTCATCGGCGATCCGTGGCCGAAAAATAAAACTGGATTCATACTGTTATTTAGACACAACCCCTCTCAAAAAGAAACATAGTTTTGACCGATTTCCGGAAATATCCTTCCTCGGTTTCCTCTTTTTTCAATTTATTTCCAACGCCTCTCATGTTTGGTTTTTGAAATCCGAGACTTTATTTACGGACCCGTTTCCGATTCGGAAGCGAATCACATTAATATTTTTGAATATACAATTTTTAGAATGGAATTTCGGAGAAAGGAAGCGTTATCTGCTCTTTCCGTTCGGGACATAGATCCGAAAAAAGGACCAAGACATGAACTCTCATTCAAAGTTATGGCAAATTAACTCAATTTTGCGTTCTTTGCACGGCGAAGACAAAGACTTAGTCTCTTATCCTTTGCACAATAATCCGTGCGGATTAAAAAATTAGACCGATTGCCGGATTTACGCATATGGAACCGTCGAAAAACACAGTAATAAAACAAGCCGATTTGATGAAGAGCCGATTTTTCGTTTTTATATTTCTATCCATTTTTTTACAGAGTTGTATGGCTTGGCCTCTGCTCACCGGCACGATCGGTTTGGCGGCGGGTAAAAAAGGCGGAGGTTCCTTATTTCTTCTTCCTCCGGGAAGTTCGGCTTCCGTTCTTTCCCGCATCGAACTTAACGCCAAAGATTCTTCCATCGCTCAAGGCACGAGCACGACCGTTCAAGTGACCGCGATTTACGATAACGGTACGAACGAAGACATTACCAATTCCGCTTCCATCGTTTCGCTTTCCCAATCCGTCGCGACGGTTCAAGGAAGCAGCGTGAGAGGATTTTCTTCCGGCGCTTCCCAAATCCAAGCGGAATATAAGGGTTTAACTTCGGAGATCCAAATCGTCGTGACCTCGGCTTCTTTAAATTCGATTCAGGTTACGACTTCCGCTTCCGGTTCTTTGCCGAAAGGTACAAATCGAAGTTTTAGCGCGGTGGGAATTTTTTCGGACGGTTCCAATCAGGATCTTACAAACGACCCGATGACCGTTTGGTCCTCAAGCGATTCTTCGGTGGCGACCGTAAATTCATCCGGTTCGGCCAAAGGAATTAATTTAGGAATTTCTAATATTCGAGCGACCTTCGGTTCCAAACAAGGTTCCGCTTCGCTTGCGGTAAGCGCGGCGATACTTTCTTCGATCGAGGTTACGCCTTCAAACCCGAGCATTCCCCTCGGCGCGAATCAACAATTAACCGCGATCGGTGTTTATTCGGACAATTCAACCCAGGACATCACGTCCTCGGTCGCTTGGGCGGTTTTGGACGCGGACGTCGCGTCCATTCGGACAAACGGTCTATTAGAAACTTCGAATACTGGGTCGACCACGATTTTTGCTTCGATCGGCTCCGTAATCGGATCGGCCGCGTTAACCGTAACATCTGCGTCCTTGGTCGGAATTTCGGTTTCTCCGGTAAATTCTTCCCGAGCAAAAGGATTGAATCAATCGTTTACCGCGATCGGAATTCTTTCCGATAACACGAGCTTGGATATTACGGATCAGGTTTCTTGGAGCTCTTCGGACACGAACGTTCTTACGATTTCCAACGCTTCGGGTAGTCACGGCTTGGGAACAACCTTCAACCAGGGCAACGTTACGGTTTCCGCGACCATCGGCGGCATAGAGGGTTTTACGGATTTTACGGTGACTCAAGCGACCTTGGTTTCCATCGGAGTATCTCCGAGTTTACCTTCGAAAGCGAAAGGTCTTACGCAACAATTTACAGCAACAGGAACGTATACGGACAACTCCACGCAGGACATCACTTCTTCCGTAACTTGGACTTCCTCTTCGAGCATCGTAAGCGTGTCTAACGTTTCCGGTTCGGAGGGTTTAGCGCAGACTTTGACGACCGGAAACACGATCATCACCGCGACGCTAGGTTCCGTTTCCGGAAACACAACGTTTACCGTGACTTCCACTATTCTTACTTCGATCCAAATCGGACCGATCCATCCTTCTCTTGCCAAAGGTTTGGTGAGAATTTTTACGGCGATCGGAATCTATTCGGATTTTTCGAACGCGGATATCAGCTCCTCGGTGACTTGGTCCTCTTCGAATCCCACCGTCGCTTCGATTTCCAACGCTTCGGGAAGCGAAGGCTCCGCGTTCGGAAACACAACCGGAACCACAAATATTAAAGCGACATTGGGAAGCGTCAACAGCCCGGATTCAACGTTATCCGTAACCGCGGCGGAACTCGTTTCGATTGGAATCACACCCGCGTCTTCTTCCAAAGCGAAAGGTCTTACGGAGAATTTTTCCGCCACGGGAGTTTTTACCGATAACTCCACGCAGGATCTCACCGAACAAGTGACTTGGAACTCCTCCGATACGACGATCGCACAAATCGAAAACGTTTCCGGCAATAAAGGGTTTACGTACGCTTTAATTGCCGGGTCGAGCGACATCTCCGCTACGTTAGGCGGAATTACGAGTCCGAGCGTTTCTTTTTCGGTAACTCCGGCTTCGCTCGTTTCGATTTCCGTTACGCCGAACAGTTCTTCCGTTGCAAAAGGTTTAACCCAACAATTCTACGCGACCGGAACGTATACGGATCATTCCACCGAGGATCTTACAACTTCCGTTTCTTGGTCCTCTTCCCTTCCTTCCAAGGCGGTGGTCAGCAACGCTTCCGGTTCGGAAGGTCTGACCAACACCTTGACTACGGGCGCTACTACGATCACAGCGACGATCGGCTCGATTTCGGGTAACGCTATATTGAACGTGACTTCGGCGATTCTCACCTCGATTTCCGTTACACCGAGCCTTCCTTCGGTGGCGAAAGGTCTTACCAAACAATTCTACGCAACCGGAATCTTTTCGGACAATTCGACTCAGGATTTGACCTCCGTTTCGACTTGGGTTTCTTCGGATTCTTCGAAGGTGAACATCGCGAATGGCGCAGGCTCGGAAGGTTTGGCGCTCGCATTCGCATTAGGAAGTTCGAATATTAGAGCAATCTACAATTCGATTCAGAGCATGCCGGTCACGATGACGGTCACCGCGGCGGAACTCGTAAACATCGTAGTCAGTCCGCCTTCTCCCTCGAAAGCGAAAGGTTTGACTCAGCAGTTCATCGCAACGGGAATTTATACGGACAGCTCCAGTCAGGATCTTACCAATCTTGTCACCTGGTATTCTTCCGATACGAGCGTCGCTCCGATCGGCAACGCGATCGGCTTTGTCGGTTTAGCAACCGGGCTTTCCACCGGTTCTTCGAACGTTTCCGCGATTTATAATTCATTGAGCAGTAACTCCGTAAATTTTACGGTCAATCCGGCCGCGTTAGTCTCCATTCAAGTCAGTCCGGTCAACGGAAGCGCGGCCAAAGGTTTAAACCGTCAGTTCACCGCTTTGGGAGTTTATTCGGACGCTTCCACTCAAGACATTACGAATTCGGTTTCTTGGTCTTCCTCCAACCCGGTTTTCGTTTCGGTTTCCAATTCGATCGGAACCGTGGGAAGAGCGAGCGCGCTTCAAATCGGAACGTCTACGATTACGGCGACATCCGGTTCCATATCGGGAACCACGGATTTAACCGTGAGCGCGGCGATTCTTACCTCGATCGCAGTGTCTCCGACCAATCCTACGATCAATGCGACTGCGACCAGACAATTCTCCGCTGTGGGAACCTATTCGGACGGAAGCACTACGGATTTGACTTCGACCGCGACTTGGTCCAGCTCTAACAATTCTTCGGCAACGGTGAGTAACGCGTCCGGCACGCAGGGATTGGCGACGGGAATTCTCGCGGGAACTCCCGCAATCACCGCGACCTACGGATCTGTTTCCGGAAACACAACCCTTACCGTAAACGCGATCGACACGACCCCTCCCACGGTGACTTCGATCGTTTCCTTATCCCCGACGACGGTTCGAGTCGTATATTCAGAATCCGTAAACAATACCGAAGCTCTTACCTTATCCAATTACAAAGTCGTCAATAGTTCTTCGTTTACCGGAAACTGTTCGGACAATACGGACTTTAACGGAAATTCTCAAACGGGAGATTTTTCGTTGAGCGGAATCAGTGGAAGCGGCAACACGTTTACGATCACACTTTCGAGTTCTCAAATCGCGGGAAAAACATATACGCTTGTTGTAAACAAAGCGGGAGTTCACGATCTTTCCTTTGCGCCGAATCTTTTGGGTTGTCCGAATAACGCCGATTTTACGGGACAAGAACAATTAAAAATTTCGGGAGCGGTTTGTAACACCGTCGGTCGCGTAATCGTTTCCTTTTCGAAACCTTTGTTCTCGGGAGCGGACGTCGCAAAATCGGCGGAATGTTCCAATCAATCACAATGCGCTTTGCGATATAAGTTCACCGGCGTTTCTTCTTTAGGGAACGTAACGAGCGCGAAAATTTTGGATGGAACGGTTTGCGGCGGCGCGCTCGCGGATTCCTCCAAAGTGTGCCTAACGCATTCTCTTTCTCAATCGGGCGGTCAATACACTGTGATCGCCGCGAACAACTTGGACGGGGACGGCTTCGACAACGTGTCCTGGGGTGCCATTCGAAATTCTTCCGATACGGAGAATCTACAATCTTCTCCGAAAGATAGAACCAGCTTTATCGGATGCGGTAGTTCTCCCGTAAACTTTGCGGACGGTCCGATCGCTACCAATCCTTTCGGAGACGATTCTTCGTTCGGTTATCTGACGGGTTATAACAATCAGATTTATATCGGGCCGAACTCGAACGGAAACCAAGCGGTTCGTTTTAATTACAACGGAACTTCCCCCGAATCCGTTTCCTTTTCCTTTACGAAGGACACAACCTCGTCTTCGGGAACGTCCAACGTTTCGTCTAACAGCGCTTCGTCGAGAGACGGAGGAATCGGCGTTCCTCCCTACGTGACGATCGGTCACACAGGTTGCACTTTGAACAACGCGAACCAAGCGACCGGATGCGGACCGGACAACGAAGACGGCAGAGGAGTTTTCGCAACGGGATTGTTAGGCGGAACGGCGCATATACTTATGGCGGGTTCAAGATCTTCCGAAAACTTCAATTATCTCTATTATTCTTCCGATACGGATTCCGGTCTCGACTTCAAGTATATCGACATGGGAACGATCACAGGAACCGTAACCGCTGGAACCTCTTCGATCACCGTTCTCAACGATCGGATCTACGCCGGTTTTGCAAAACGAAATCAAGGTTCTAATTCGCCGGACTTCGGAAAGGTCACGTTCAACACTTCCGATTCCACGAGATGTACTGTGGGAAGTAATTGTAATGCGAACGACGGATCTCGGGGAGATCGTTTTAGAATCGATAGAATGCCATACTTCGGAGGCGGTTCTCAGGAAGGAAACAACTCTTCGATCAACTGGGCTTACTACGTGGGTATCGATTCGCTCTTCGTCTTCAACGGAAGACTGTATGCGGCCAACGGAGGATTTCCGAATTCATCACATAACGGAAGTATAATACGTTCCACGAGCGGAAACCCTATTCCTTGCGACGGAACCGATAGTTGTCCGGGCTGGGCCGATGTCGCGCCGCGCACCGATGCGAAATGGCATAACGGTTCCAATAACAATTGGTTCTCTCTCGAACTTACGAAGTACTACGATATGATTCCGGGAGATAAAGCGTTCTCTCAATTCGCGGAGTTTAACGGAAGAATGTACGTCACCAGAACGGTCTGTTTGACGCCTCAAGACAACTCGGGACTCAGAGGATCGGTTCAAACGATCTCCGGTTGTACGAACGGAACTTATACGAACCGAAGACCGCAACTTTGGAAATGCGATCCCACGATCAGCGGAAACGCGACCCTCTGCGAAGCGGGAGATTGGTCCGTTGTGGGAGACGACGGAAACGGATTTACCAATTTCGGAAACGCATCCAATCACAGTATGACGATGGTTGTCGCAAACGGATCATATCTCTATGTGGGATTCGACAACGAAAGCGGAGTTCAAATCTGGAGAACGAACGTTTCCAATCCGGGAAGCGCGTCTAACGTATGGGAACAAATCGGCGGAAACGGACTGGGAGACACGACCAATCATCAGATCTATTCAGCGATTGCGGGAGCCGACGCGGGAATGAATTATATTTACGTAAGCGTAGGAAAAAACAACCAACCCGTGCGCGTATATAGACAACAGAATAATTGATATGCGAAGTCCGAAAAAAATCAAATCCAACTTGTTCGTCCGTATTACGGAGATCGTTTCGATCGTGTGGATCGTTTTTGCGGGCTCTCTATTCTGCCAAGGAAGCGATAAATCCGAGAAGCTGACCTTTCTCAACAACGAACAAAACGGAATGTTTCGTCTTCAATCTTTCGTTCACGGGAGAATGGAAGCGGCCATCCGGATTCGCGATTACGAGTTTACGATCAAACAAGCCGAGGACGTTCGAGGAGTTTTTCAAATCGATTCGACGAACCCGGACTTAAGAGTTCGTCTCGTCAAAAAAGAATTCCCTTGGGATACAAAGACGGAATGTGCAAATACGAATTCAGGAAACACGTATTCCTGCAAGATTGAAATCGGTTCCCTGGAAAAAGGACGTTATCTTCTTTCCGTTTATCGGGAACATGGAGAGAGCGAATCCAACTTCAATCTTTTTGCGGGAATATTCGGAAAAGGTTATATAGATGTCGAATCGGCAAACGATCGTTAAGATCGTATTTTTATTCTCTATTTTAAACGTTTTCGCAGCTTGTCAAAACGTAAGAGTTCGTTTTCCGCAGGAACCGCCCAAGTCCTGTTCGAATCCGGCGACACAAAGACAATGCAAAAACGCGTTGGAAGATCGCGAAAGATTGAACGCGGAACCTTCTCAGATGCACGTGATCCCTCAGTCATTTTACTTTTGGGGAATGCGTCCGAAGAATTATCCGATCAACGCGTCCGCGTATTGTCCGAACGGAGTCAAGGAAGCGCATCAATATTCCACTTTTTTCGATTCCCTTTACGAACAACTTACTCTCGGAGTTTATTCTCCGAGAACGCTCAACCTAATCTGTTACAATTAAAATGAATATAATAAAATCATTGAATACCATTCTCCCTTGGTTCGCGGTAGCGATCGTAATGACGATCGCGGCGGGTTGTCACAACACGACATTGCAGATCCACGAGAACCAGATCCAACCTTCCTTTTCCGCGGAATCCAAACCGGATCAAACGTTCAAACAGGGAGGATACTTGGTGGGTTTGATCGACGCGTTCGAAACTCCCGAAATCCGTTGCCCAGAAGGAAAACCGCAGATTCTGATTCAAAGAAACGTTTTAGACAACGTGATTCACTGGACGATCGGCGGAATTTACACTCGAAGAACCGTCCAGGTGTTTTGTCAGAAATAAATAATTTCAAAAAGGACTTCCGAACGTTTCAATGAAAGCACGTAAAGGAAAGTTCCGAAAACAGTTTAAACTGTTTTAAACTTCTTTCGGACCGGGATAGAATGCCGGGTTCCAAGCGACTTCCCAATAATAACCTTCCGGGTCCTCGAAATAACTCGAATAACCTCCCCAAAAAACGTCTTGTGGTCGCTTAACAATTTTGGCTCCCGCTTTTTCCGCCTTTGCGATCACTTGATTCACTTCTTCCTTGGATTGTCCGTTGTAAGCCAAAGTAAAACCCCTAAACCCGTTTCCTTGTGCGGGAACGCCCACGTCTTCGGCCAAAGCCTCCCAAGGATACAAAGCGAACCAGGTTCCGTTTAACGTAAAGAAGGCGATGCCGCCTTCGAACTTCATTCTTGGAAATCCGAGTCCTTCTTCGTAAAAACGTACGGCTTTATCGAAGTCTTTTACGCCGAGGGTGATGATGTTGATTCTGGGTTGCATAGGATCGGATGATTCCTTGCGAAAAAATTTTGAAAAGAAGAATTTTTCGGAAATCGAAAGAGATCGTAATTATCTTTTCAAACCGTATCGTGCTTTGACGACTTGAATCTTCTTCTCCATCTCCGCCCAAAGGGATTCTTTGTTCGGATGAAAGGAAGCGAAAACTCCCTGACGAATCAGATCCACGATCTCATCCAAGGAAAAGTCGAGGAATCTCCAAAGTTTATAATATTCGTATGTAAGATTTACGTTAAATATCTCTGGATCGTCCGTGTTGATGCTGAGAGGAAGTCCCTGGTCGTAGTAGTAACGAACCGGATGATTCTGTTCCTTACGTACGTATTTACCGGTAAACACGTTAGACGTCACACAAATCTCGATCGGGATATGATTTTCTCTGAGATACTTTACGAGTTCGGGATCTTGAATCGCGGAAGTTCCGTGGCCGATTCTTTCCGCTTTGAGAAGTTCCACCGCTTCCCAGATCGCCCAAGGTCCGTCGTCTTCTCCGGAGTGAGCGACAACACGAAGTCCCGCTTCTCTCGCTTTTTGAAAAACTTCCTGATAATCGCGGGCGGGTCCCATCAACTCCGCGCCTCCGAGTCCGATCCCGATCACTTCGGGATGCCTGAGTTTTAAAACCCGGTTGAGATTGTTCATCGCATTCTCCGGTCCGAAGGAACGGGAAACGTCGACTAACAAGCGTATGGTGATTCCGTCGTTTTCCTTTTCTTCACGGATTCGATTTACGAGAAAGTCGATCATCTCGTCGAAATCGAGACCGTTCTGAATAAACTTGGAAGGCGCAAAGAACACTTCGGTATAAACGATATTGTTCGCGCGCATGTATTCCGCGAGGCTTCCCACGAAGAAGGAAAAGTCGGCCGGTTCTTTTACGAGGGATTGAATGAAGAAAAATACCTGAATGAATCCGTTGAGATCCTTAAAGTTGAACTTGGCTTCGAACTCTTCTTCGGAAACGCTGATTCCATTCTTCGCCATCAACTGTTTCATCGTGTCCTTGTTGACGCAAGCCTCGAGGTGAAGATGGATTTCCGTTTTGGGAAGTTCCCGCAAGAAATTGATAACGTCCTGATCGTCCGGTTTTTCCTTGGAAAGATCTCCCGACGGAAAAAGTCCTTTGATCGGAACCGGAGTTTCCTGAGGAACTCCGACTGTGGGAACTCCTAAAATCCAAGAAGGAGGATCGAGAACCTCGAGTTCCATCAAACCCACTCTTTCGTTCAAGAGTTCGTTGATCTGTTTGTCGAAGGAAATCTGTAAGGACGAAGAATAAGGACGGTCTGCGGGAAGCCTGGATTTCAGGCGGTTGAGTTCGGTTACATCCCGATCGATGATCCGAATTCTATCTAAAATCTCTCCGAAAGTTAAAGCCACTAAGGCAAAATATATTTCCACGGAAAAGATTTCAATTCTGATTCAGAACCGGAAGTCGGCGTAGGAGTTCCCACGCGTCCGAGTGCGGAACATTCCGGAGAAGTTTTTGTGGTAGTTCCTACATTTTTCCGGATCACAAAACGATTTACAACTCAGGAAAAATCCGAATCTGCCGAAGCTTAAAAGAGCACCGGGGGTTATGTCCGATACTATGATAACAGCACGCAAAACCTTTCTCCCATTCGCCCTTCCTTGCATTTCCGAAAGGGCCATCGAAGAAGTTTCCTCAGTACTTCGTTCCGGCTGGATTACCTCCGGGCCGAAAGTGAAGGAGTTCGAGGAAGAATTTGCGCGTTACACCGGGGCCGAATACGCGCTCGCGCTCAACTCCGCGACGGCGGGACTTCACCTGGCTCTCGAAGCGATCGGAATGAGCCGAGAAGACGCGGCCATCTGTCCGGCGGTGACATTTACCGCGACTGCGGAAGTAATCTGTTACTTCGACGCGGAGCCGATTCTCACGGACGTCGATCCGATCTTCAATCTCATGACTCCCGAAACTCTTCGAGCCACCATCGAAAGAGAATGTATTTATCAAAACGGAACCTTGTTCCATAAAAAAACCGGAAAGACGGTAAGAGCCATTCTTCCCGTACATCTCGCGGGCGTAATCTGCGACATGGAAGGTATATTAGAAATCGCTAAAGAATATCACCTCTACGTGATCGAAGACGCGGCTCACGCGTTTCCGGCGGTTCATAAGGGAAGAAAAATCGGAACCTTCGGAGATTTCACCGTATTCAGTTTTTACGCGACCAAGGGAATTACGACCGGAGAAGGCGGAATGGTGACGACCAAACATTCTCACTTTGCGGATAGAATCAAGTTGATGCGTCTTCACGGAATCAACCGAGAAACCTACGATCGTCCGGGCTGGTATTACGAAGTCGTTTCTCCCGGTTTTAAATACAACATGACGGACGTTGCGGCCGCTCTGGGAATCGTTCAACTTTCCGAAGCGGACGATCTTTGGAAACGAAGAATCGAAATCGCGGAATTGTATAGAAAAGAATTCGCGGATCTTCCGTTTTTACATCTTCCGCTTTCCGCTCCCGACGGAGAACATTCCTGGCATCTGTTCCGCGTCGAAGTGGATCGCGCTTCCGCGAAAATGGATCGGGACATCTTTGCCGCAGAATTAAAAAAACGGAATATAGGTTCGAGCCTTCATTTTATTCCTCTGTACGAACATCCTTTTTACAGTTCCCGTTTCGGATTTAAGAAGGAACATTTTCCGAACGCGAACGCGATGTTCTCGAGATCCCTTTCGATTCCGCTCTTCCCGGGAATGAAAGACGAGGACGTTCAGGACGTCGTCAAAGCAGTGAAGGAAATTTTCGGCGCGCTTTAAGCAGGAAATCTCTTGCGAAACACATTGGAACGTTAATTGCAAGCGTTAAAGAGAAGGGATTTCATTTGTTCCGACAAACTAACGCGTTAAAATTTCGTTTGACTGTATGCGATTTTTCTGATATAAGAAATTTTGCCGAAGAATTCCCACCACCTCTCCTCCTCCACCCAAACACGGGTGGGGCCCATTTCGTATTTCGGAAAAATCGTCGGAACTACGACAAAATTCCAGCAACATCAATCCAGATAACGATTGATTTCCAAAGAAAGTTCCTCCGGTTTTTCCATATGGATCGCATGTTTCGCGCCCGGAATCAAAACCAGTTTGCTTTTTTTCAGATAAGAATGAAGTTTCTTAGTCATCACGGCGTCCGTGATCGGATCCTCTTTGCCGCCTACGATCAACGCTGGAATTTTAATCTCGCCCAATTTTTTTCCGAGAAAAATCTCCTCTTCCCGTTCCAAAGTGTTCACGGTTAAAAACTGATTCGGAAGTTCGTTCCAGGATTGGATCAGGGCCTTTCTTGCGATTCTTCCCGGAAGTTCGGGCGTTTCGTAATACAAGGCTTGGATGAGTTTTACGAGATCGTCTTCGTTTTTGGGGAAGAGAAGTTCCTTCATCTCGTCCCGTTTCGGATGAGGAATTCCCCCCGGAGCGATCAAAACCAATTTGGAAATTCTTTTTTCGCGGTCGCGAAGCGCGATATGCATCGCGATCAACGCTCCCATCGAATGGCCGCCTAACACGAGATTGGTGAGATCCAGTTTTCGAATCGCCTCGTAGATCAGATCGCCGAACACGTCCACTTGATACAAATACTTAAGAGGTGGAAGTTTGCTTTTTCCAAAACCGGGAATATCCGGAATCAACACACGATAATCCTGACGAATTTTGGGAGCGACCTTACGCAGACCCGTCGCCGAATCGAGCAGACCGTGAATCAAAAGGATCGACTTGTTCCTTTCGGAATTCTTTTCCAAAAAATAAACCGAATTGCCTCCGGTTTCCACTTCGAGATCCCGAAACCCGAGAATCTCCTTCATGTATTTTTTCTTTTTCCAGTGATAGTAGTTTAGAAATAACGAGTACAAGGATTTCATAAATGTAGATTCTCTATTCCGTTTTTGTTGTGGGCATGTCCAAGCGAAACCGAGACGTTCGAACCGGCCCGATCCGATTTCAAAAATCCCATCCCTTCTCTTACTGTAAATCTTTCCTCGATACGGAATCGGAATTAGTTCTTGCAAAGAATCGAATACGAGCCGAAATTCTAAATAGGTTTAACTGGAATCAGAATGCCCGACTCCTTACTTTCCGTGCTGAATTCCTTCTTTTATCCGGTTAAGGAAGGCATTCTCGCCTTGGACACGGAAAACGAAACGATCCTTTACGTAAATCCGACTCTCGAAAATCTACTCGGTTATACGAACGAAGAACTGCAAGGCAAAACCTTAAGTTTTATTCTTCCCAGCCCCACACATCCGCGAGAAGCTCTGACGTTCAAACGCAACGAACCTCTCAAAGTCTATTGGCAACTCCGTCATAAAAACGGGGAAAGAAAACTCGTGAACTTTACGGTCAACACTTCCAACTTTTTAGGCAAGGACGTGTTTCTGTTTTATTTTACGGACCGATCCGAAATCCAACAAACGGAACTTAGGCTTTACTATATGCAAAGTATCTTAAGAACCCTTCGGCTCTTGAGACAAAATCTGAGATATCTCACTTCGGAAAGTTCCGTATTTCAAAAACTCTGCGACACGTTGAAGGAGAATCCGCATTACTTCCTGGTCTGGGCATTCTTCTTTAAGGACGGAGAACTTCAAGTGCTCGGACAAAGGGATATGAACCCCGAGCTGAAACAGAAAATTCACGCATTCATTTCTTCTAATATTCCGTTTCCTATGCGAAACCTCATGGACACGAAGGACAACTTCATCATCCACGAATTCGGAAACGGAAATTATCCGGAATGGGAATCCATCTTCGCGGATCATAAATTCCGGAGAAGCCTCGCGATCGGAATCCGCGAAAAGGAAAATCTTCTCGGAGGGATAGAAATTCTTTCCTTGGAGGGAATGGCCTTCGATTCGGGGGAAAATTTTTTATACGAGGAAATCATCTCCGACGTTCACAGTTCCCTTCAAAACGCCAAAACGGAAAGAACCAGAATCGAAAACTCGAAAAAACTCCAGTTTCAAGGAGCGCTTCTCAACTCGATCGAAGTTCCTCTGATTTCCACGGACGACGAAGGTTACATCACATACGGGAACCGAAGCCTCGAAAGAATATTAGGAGTTTATAAAGAAGATTTCATCGATCTTCCGATCGGAGAATTTCTAAACCTGGCTCCGGAAATTTTGGACCGACTTTCCAAGGAAGAATTCAGAACCGAAATCAAGATGAAGGTTTTTCCGGACGTAGAAGCGCCGATGCTCCTCGCATCTTCCAGAATCCGGGACGAATACGGAAACTCGATCGGAACGATTCTTCTTTTGCTCGATATCACCGAACAAAAGAAAAACGAGGAACTGATCCGTTCCTCCGAAATCAAACTCAGAAACCTTTTCTCCGCGATGAACAACGGGATCGTAATTCTCACTCCGGACGGAATCATACTCGAAGTCGCGCCGATCCTTAAATTTCTTTTATTCCAAATTTTGAATGTGAATCCGGGCGAGGATTTCTTTTCGCTTTTCGTCGACCGTGTATCCGACGAGATCCGAGAAGGAATCAAAAACTGTCTTTCTTCCCAACGCGCGGTCTTTTTGGATCTTTCGATCCAGTTCATCGAGGACGAAGAAAGTTTCTTCTCGATCAAAATTCTTCCCTTAAAAAAATACAGGGAAGAAGGCGAAGCGGTTATGCTCATCTTCTCGGACGTAACACAAACGAAACTTTTGGACAAACAACTCTACGAAACCGCGCGCTTCGCTTCCATCGGAGAATTGGCCGCGGGGATCGCGCACGAAGTGAACAATCCTCTGCAAGCGAGTCTTTTGTATCTCGAAGATCTGATCGAAACGGAAGAAACGGATCCAGCGGAAAGATTAAAGATTTATAAACGAATCGAAGCCGCGAGTCTTAGAATCCGCGACTTAATCAAATCGCTTTTGGATTTGGGAAGAACCGTCGCGCGAGAAAAGGAACTCGTGTCGCCTTATTACATTCTTCTCAGAGCCTGCGAGTTGATCGAAGTTTCCTGCAAAAAAAACGGAATCGAATTGAAACGGATCGCGAGTCCCGATCTTCCGAAAATCCGGGTGGCTTGGCAGGAAATCGAACAGGTTCTGATCAATTGTATGGTCAACGCGATCAATGCCATATCCGAAATGGAAACAAAACCGGCGCTTCCTAAAATTTCGATCACGGCTCGGAAAGAATTTCATTTGAATCGGGACTCGATTCTGTTTACGATTTCAGATAACGGACCCGGTATGACCAAAGACGTGCTCGAAAAAGCCTTTCTTCCGCTTTATACGACTCGGAGAGGAAAACAAGGCACCGGTTTGGGTCTTGCGATTTCTCAACGAATTATTTCCGAGCACAACGGAACGATCTCCCTGGATTCTTCTCCGGGAAACGGAACTAGGGTTTTGATTCGCCTTCCTATATAGAAGGGATTTTTTGGTAAAATAGGGTTTCACCGAGGCATTTTAAGCCATGGAATCAAAGTCCACATCAGTACTCGTTATCGACGACGAATCCGAAATTCGCACGGCTTTGGAAAGGGTCATTTCCAAGGAAGGGTATCGCGTATTTTTAGCGAAGGACTACGATTCCGCCATCGAAATCATACGCAGTCAAAAGGTGGACGTGGTCATCTCCGATATCGTGATGAACGGTAAAAACGGAATCGAAGTCACGAAGGAAATCCGCAAGATCAACGAGAACATTCCCGTCATTCTCATGACCGGAAACCCGGATCTTACCACCGCGGAAGAAGCGGTTCGTAACAGAGCCTTCGATTATATCTCCAAACCCATCCGAAGAACGAACATACTCGAAGTCCTCGAAAAGGCGAAAACCGAAAAGGAAACCAGGGACAAACACACCGAAACCCTGATCAAATCGGAAACCGAAAACACGAAACTCGCACAAAGAGCCAAGGATCTTTATTTACAAAATTATAATATTCTCAATGCGACGAGCGATTGTGTGATCACTCTCGATCAGGATATGAAATTCTCCGGTATGAACCAAGCCGCGCTTAACGCGTTCGGTTATTCCGAAGAGGAGATCATCGGAAAACATTTTACCGCGATGATTCCTCCGGGTATGGAAAGTATCTACATGGACAAGGTGGCCCAACTTTTAAAACGAAAGGCCCGGAAACAAATCGCGAGAATCAACCGAGCCGATCTCAAAAGTAAAAACGGGGAAGTGAGAACCTACGACATCTCCGTTTGTTATTACGACATCGAAGGTCAAACCTACTACACCGGAATCGCAAGGGACATCACGAGCAAACTTCTGATCTCCGAAAAACTCATAGATGCGGAACGACGCGCATTTCTTTCCACGCTCGCATCGAGTATAGGACACGAGATCAACAATTCCTTAACCGCGATCCAAGGTCATATCGAAATCGCGAAGATGCCCGATTCCACGGAACAGATCCGTCAAAAGGCGATCTCGATCACTTGGAGTCAGTTGATTAAGTTGAAAACTCTCACGAACAATCTTCTGCAACTCGGAAAGCCGGGAGAAAGTCTGCGCAAATCCTCGGAACCGATCAACCTGAACGACTCCGTGGAAAGTGTGATCGACGTGTTTCAAAAAACGTCCAGACTCAAACACTGCGTCATCCACTTTCAACCCGAATCCACACCCGTGATGATCGAATCCAATCAGGATCAACTTTCTCTTTTACTTTCCAACATCATGTTGAATTCCGCGGACGCGACCGGCAACCGAGGAAATATTAAGATTTCTGTATATATCAGAAATCATCATCCGATCGTCGCGATTCTGGACGACGGAATCGGAATGAACGAAGAAGTGATTCAAAAAATCTATCAACCGTATTTTACCACCAAAGGAATCGGAAAAGGAACCGGACTCGGGATGTTCGTAGCCAAGGAAATCGCGGATCAATACGGAATCAGAATCGAGATCGAATCGGAACCGAACTCGGGAACCGAGTTCCGTTTGGTTTTTCCGGACAAGGTATAAAAATAAACATGAGTTCCAATTCTCCGCTGACAGAACAAGAATTGAAGTTTTTGGAATATTCCGGAAAACTTCCGCAGAAAATCGTACCGATAACGATCGAAGCGTCGGATCGAAAATACTTCCGCGTCTTTTATCCCGACGAAACCTTGATCCTTTGTAAGGACGTTCGTTTTCAACACGACTTCATCGAGATCGCCGACTTTCTCAGTCACGAACAGTTTACGGTTCCCGAAATTCTTAAGAAAGATCTGATACATTTTTTGATTTTGATGAGCGACGGAGGGGACAAGGATCTGACTTCCATAACCGACGACGTGGAATACAGAGAATGGCTCGTAAAATCCGTGGAACTCTTGGTGCGACTTCAAAAAACGAATCCGATTCCGCCGGTGAGTTCGAGGGAATTCGATCTCGAAAAACTCGGGTTTGAAAGCAAATTCACATATACGAATTATCTAAAGTTCCAAAAGGAATTCGGATTAAAAACCCAACTTCGAAGCGAGGTGAAAATCTTCATCGAGGAATGTTCCGGCTTTCTCGCGGAATATCCCGTAAAGGTTTTTTGTCACAGGGACTTTCACGGAAGAAATCTTCTCATCAATTCCGAAAACGAGATCTGTATGATCGATTTTCAGGACGCGAGAATGGGAACTCCGTTCTACGATCTTTCGAGCATTCTATACGACGCGTATCGACCGATTCCTTTCGCGATGAGACAAGGACTCTATCAGCTTTTTCTAAAGTTGAGCGAACAGAATTTTCCAAAGTCCAAGGAATGTTATTACATCCAATGCCTACAACGTTCTTACAAGGCTCTCGGTTCTTATTTTTATCTCGTCGCCGATAAGAAGATGGATAAATATCGGGAAAGCGTGTTAAGCGCCCTCGACAATCTTTTGGAAATCGTACAGGCTGGATTGTTTCCCGATCAACTCTACGTGTTCTTTCATCTATTGAAGGAAGAACTTCTGGAGAATTATACTTTCATGAAGGGAATCAAACGATGAAAGACACAAAGGCGATTCGGTGAAATTTTTTATTCCCGCCGCCGGATTCGGAACGAGGATGAAGGAACTCACCAAGGACCTTCCCAAACCCTTGTTGCCCGTAAACGGAATTCCTCTGATTTATTACGCGCTCTTTCAAGCCTGGAAACAAAACGCCGAAGGCGCCGTGATCAACACGCACTATCTCGGAGAAAAAATTCGAAAAGAACTCGAAACGTTTTCGCTCTTCCCAATAATTTTTTCGGACGAAAACAAAGAAATTCTCGGAACTGCAGGAGGAATCCGAACGGGACTCGAAAGAGCCGGTTGGATGGGAGAAACGATCGGAATCATCAATCCCGATTTTTTATATTTTCCACCCGAGAATTTTTCGCTTCCGACCGCGCTGAAAGAAAACGATTGCCTTTTGTATCTTTTACCGCAACCGGAGTCGGCGGGTTATACGGGATTGGGATTGGATCAAGGGAGAATTCTTTTCGGAAACGGAAACCTATTCTACGTCGGCATTTCCGTATTGAACAGCTCCGTCCTCAAACCGATACCGCCTGAAACATTTTTCGATCTATCCAAAACGTTCCAAGAATTATCCGCAAAACGACGATTAGGCGGAATCCGATTCGAAGGAGAGGCGATCGATCTCGGCGAAAAAGAATATTATCTTTCTCTAAAGAACCAAAACTTTTCCGAAAGACTCGGTACTCGTTGGGGAGAATTTTCGGAGCTCTGTAAACTTCCGATTCAGAGATAAGAGGAAAGACACCAAGCGCAGATTCCGTTGCCAGCGCGGATCGGCTCGGGGATCGACTTAACCGGAATATCGTCCGGGATTTTGGAAAAGAAAATTCGATCGTCCACGGTTCTACCGCAATAACTGCAACGGCTCGTTTTCCACGGAAGTTCCGCAGGAGTTTCGTGCGCTTCTTTCGGAAAAGGAAGAATCTCCTCGTCGTTCAGTATTTTTTTACGAATACTTCTGTATTCTTCCCCGAAAGGAACTTCGAGTCTCGAAGTATGAACCTCTTCCCCCGAACCGATCCGAAGCAGTTCCGGCTTTAAACCCGTTTCCCGAAGCATCAAAATCGAAAACGCAAGACCGATGTCCCTGCCCTCTCGGTCCTCGGGATAGGAATCGTAGTAGTCCATTAGATTTTTATAATCCATCGCGGAGGCCAGATATTTCCGGAGACGTTCCTCCATAAACGGAATCATTTTAGAATTGTGTAATACTTCCGCGGCCAAGCCGGTGTCGTTGTGATGGATGATAACCTTTAAAAACAGACCTTTGGTTTTCAACGCGGAACGGACGAACTTCGTATCCAACGTATTTAAGAATTTTCTAAAGTCTTCCT
Source organism: Leptospira kmetyi serovar Malaysia str. Bejo-Iso9 (assembly GCF_000243735.2). Lineage (NCBI taxonomy): Bacteria > Pseudomonadati > Spirochaetota > Leptospiria > Leptospirales > Leptospiraceae > Leptospira > Leptospira kmetyi. The sequence continues at coordinate 2,464,434 of NZ_AHMP02000003.1, forward strand.
CGCTCGAATCGAACGCGTTTTGATCGAAGGAATCGATTCCGTTTTCGGAGGAATAATATTCCCGTAGATTGGACATGGCCGCGCGTAGAAGCATTTCCTGAATCACGGAATAAACGACGGGAGCGAGATCGCTTTTGCCGTAGTTTTCGAGACAGAGTTTGACGAACTTTTCCAAATTCAATCGAAAGGAATCGTTTAGAATATAACCGGAAAGTTCGATCCGTGTTCCGGACTCGATCGCCCTGAGAAGACGGGTCCATCTTTTAAATTCTTGGTCCATTTTTGCTTAAGGGAAAATTCCCCGAAAAACCTATCTGAGTTTTCCGAGAAAGAAAACCCATTTTTAGGCCGCTTTTGAAAAAGAGGAAAGTATACGAAAGTCGTTCGAGTTCAGGAGTTCTCGAAAGATTCTCCATCGAAAAACGAAAGACGCAATTACCAAGAGCTAAATCAAGAATCGAACTTACGAGAAAAAAAGTAAGCCAACCCCGCCCTTAAGAACGAGTAAATTCTCAAGACCGGGATTGGCAAAATTTGGAGATCCGTAAGTTGCAAACAGTAATAAGGACGATGCGATAAGATTAGAATACGATAAGGCCGTGGTCCGAAGACTTAAGAACGCCGCATTGAATATCACAAACGCAACTAGAAGCGGATTGTAAGACATATTTCCCCCGTTAAAGGACAAAAGCTAGAAGGCTTAGACTAGTTAAACGAGAGAGGGTGGAGGTAAATTCAGCAGATTTAGAGTTTGGATGTTACAGAAATGGAATTGGAACCTATCCTGGAGGGAAGTTATTTTGCCTTTGAATACGAACAGAATGTTTTTGTGGGTTAAAGAGAGGACGCTAAGAAGGAATTCGGATTCCTCCTCCAACTGAACCGGCTCTTTATATTCGGATTCAACCCCGTCTATTGTTTGTTTGTGGGGATGCAACTTCCCAGGAAGATTGCTGGAAGAGGTTACGGATATGGACAAAAACAGAAACGCCAGAACGCAGGCGGCCAGAACGGAGCTGGTTTTGTTTCCTTTCCTCTTCATCCTTTCATCGGGTTCTTAAATTTAAAAGATGTCAAGCAGGAAAATAAATTTCATCGAAAAGAGAAAGAGCGGGAAATACTTTTATTACAAATTATATAATACAATCTGATTAGGGCAAATAAACTCTTACTCTTAGTTGCCGAGAATTCTTTTGCGAAGAGATTCTCCCTCTTTTTCAAAACCGGTTTTGTTCAAAAGCGCGAACATATTTTTTTTATACGCTTCCACCCCCGGTTGATCGAAAGGATTTACACCCAAGGAATAACCCGAGATCGCGCAGGAATATTCGAAGAAATACATCACCTCGCCCAAGGAAGCGGGCGATATATCGGGGAAGATCAATTCCAAACAAGGAACGCCCCCGTCCGCGTGTGCGAGAAGCGTTCCAAGACGGGCCTGTTCGTTTACGTGAGCCAGAGTGTTCCCCGAAAGAAAATTGAGAGAATCCAGATTGTCCGGCGTGGGTTTTAAGGTCAGGTTAGAATGCGTTCGTTCGGGACTCAGTACGGTTTCAAAGAGGATTCTTTTTCCTTCCTGAACGTATTGTCCGAGAGAATGCAGATCCGTGGTAAAGTCCATGGACGCGGGAAAAATCCCCTTATTCTCCTTTCCTTCGCTTTCCCCGAAAAGTTGTTTCCACCATTCGGAAATGTATCTCAGAGAAGGATTAAAATTCGCTAATATTTCCACACAACGACCTTTCGACAAAAAGTAGTTTCTAAGCGCGGAATAATACGTCGCGGGATTAGCGATCGGATCGGACTCGGCGTGCAGGTCCTTTAGAATATTCTGAAATCCTAATATAAATTCGCGAATCGGAACCCCGGCCACGGCGAGAGGAAACAAACCAACCGGAGTCAAAACGGAATATCTTCCGCCCACGTTGTCGGGGATGGTGAACGTTTCGAATCCTTCCGCGTCCGCAAACGTCTTTAAGGCGCCTTTGGACGCGTCCGTGGTCGCGACGACTCTCGAAGCCGCGGAGGCTCCGTATTTCTTACGAAGAAGTTCCCAGAAAAGTCGGAACGCGATCGCGGGTTCGGTCGTGGTTCCCGATTTTGAAATTACGTTTATGGAAAAGTCGCGGTCTTCCAAATATTCGATCAACTCGGAAAGATATCTGGATTCGAGATGATGTCCCGCAAAGATCACTTCGGGATTTCCTTGGGAAGCTTTTTTGAAAAAAGGAAGGGTCGCTTCGAGAACGGCGCGGGAACCGAGATAAGAACCCCCGATTCCGATCACGACTACAACCTCGGAGGAAGCGCGGAGTTTTTCCGAAACTCGAATGATTCTTTCTATTTCGGAATCGTCGATCTCTTTCGGAAGATTCAACCATCCCAGATATTCCTTTCCCTTTCCTTGGAAAGAATGCAACGTACGTCGAGCCGCTTCGGCTTGCGCTAAAAAGGGTTCGAATTCCCGAGAATCAACAAAAGACGAAGCGAATCTGGTTTCCAATCGAATCATAAATTATTACGAAATCCCTTTTTGAACGTTTCGACTCCGAGAACCCTTTTCGATTCTCCCGAAATACGAGCGCTTGAACAGTTTAGAAAAATGAAATCGACGGGCAAGAAAAAACCAAGTCGTAAGCGCTTAGAAAAAACGGAGAAGGATTGACGGGAATACGAACCTGCATCAATGTTTCCGGGATTTTCAAACGTAAAACATAGAATGAATCGAGAAGACTTAGAGAAAGTCCTGAATACTCAATTTTCCCCAGGCTCGGATCCGATCCGATTTTTTTCGGCCCCGGGAAGAATCAACATCATCGGCGAACACGTGGACTACGCGGGCGGAATCGTTTTGCCCGCGGCGATCGACGTTTCGATTCGGATCGCAATCCGTAAAAACGACGTCGGCAAGTTTAGAATTTATTCCGCGTCCTCGAACGAAAAAATAGAAACCTCGAAGGCTTCGTATGATTCGAAACATTCCTGGGTGAATTACGTTTTCGGAGTCGTGGAAGAATTGAGACAACTCGATTACGTTTCCGATTTTTTCGATCTGGTCGTTTGGGGAAACATTCCGCAAGGCGCCGGGCTTTCTTCTTCGGCGGCCTTCGAGGTCGCGGTCGGGTACGCGCTTTCCGAAATTCACGATTGGAAACTTTCGAGGGAAGATATCGCCCTGCTCTGTCAAAGAGCGGAGAACCGTTTTGTAGGAGTCAACTGCGGAATCATGGATCAATTCGTGATCGCCACCGCAAAAGAAGGTTTTTGTATCGCGTTGAATACGGAAACCCTGGATTACGATTATTATGAAATGCGCTTGGACGGTTACGAATTCTATCTCATCGATTCCAAGGTGAAACATTCCCTCAAGGATAGCGCTTACAACGATCGCAGAAAAGAAGTGGAGTCGGCGTTCTTAAAAATCAAAAAAGCGAAACCGGAGCTTCTCAATCTTTATTCCGCCGAACCGGAAGACGCGGAAAATCCGGCCCTGGGTTTGAACGAAGCCGAAACGAAACGTGCGAGACATGTCACCTCGGAACGATTTAGGACCGAGCGTATGATTCATAACTTGAAAAACGGAAACGCAAAAGAGGCGGGAGAAATTCTTTTCGAATGCCACAATTCCCTTTCGACAGACTACGAAGTTTCGTGTGAAGAGACGGATTTTATAGTCGAAGAACTTAAGAAAGAAGGGGCTCTGGGCGCGAGAATGATCGGCGGCGGTTTCGGCGGCTGTGTTTTGATACTGGACAAAGTCGGTAGAAGAGATATACTGTTCGGGAAAATTAAAGACCGTTATTTTCAAAAATTTAAAAACGAACCGCAGCTTTATACGTTCCGAATTTCGGACGGAGTCGGAGAATTCTAAAAATCGAATCTAAAAATAGAACTGGGAGATAGAAACATGGGAGCAGACGATTCTCTGAACCTGGACGGCGAGGATGTGGATTTTTCGATCAACGAGTTGAACGTGAACCTTCAAAAGGAAGGTCTTCCCGGCAACTTTCCAAAGGACGCGGTCGTTCTCAAGATCAGCGGCGAGATCAATCTTTATTCCGCGCACGCACTCAAGGAAAAAATTTTCGATCTGATCGACAAAGGTTTTATATTCGTTTTTGTGAATATGGAAAACATTCGATATATAGATTCTTCCGGGCTCGCGGTTTTTATGAGCACTCACGCAAGGCTCGTCAAAAACGGAAAGGGAGGGGTCGCGATGTTCTCCCCTTCTTCCCAAGTAAACAAGATTCTGGAACTTACGAAGTTGAAGTCCTTGATCCGAGTCACTGGAACCTTGGAAGACGCGGTCAACATTCTCGTAAATTGATTCTTTCCCTCGAATGAAAAACAGAAAATCAGAATATTCAAATCATCTAAATCATCTTTTAAGTTGTAGAAAATGCCCCAAAATGGAAGGCAACCCGGTTCACGGTTGTGTGCCTTCCTCGAGAATCATCAGCCTCGGACAAGCGCCCGGCGTTCACGAAGAAAGATTCGGCAAACCGTTCGCTTATACGGCGGGCAAAACTCTTTTCGGTTGGTTTAAAAAAATCGGAATCGAAGAGGAAACGTTTCGAAACAAAGTGAACATGTCCGCGGTTTGTCGTTGTTTTCCCGGAAAAGCGAAAAGCGGGGATCGTAAACCCGACGCCGAGGAAGTGGCGAACTGTTCCGAATTTTTAGAGTTCGAGGTTCGTTTTCACAAACCGGAACTTTTGATTCCGATCGGAAAACTCGCGATCGATCAGTTGATCGAAATCAAAAAATACAAACTGGAAGACGTGATCGGTCAAAAATTCTCCAGAGATTTTTACGGAGTCAAACTCGATTGGATTCCTCTTCCGCATCCTTCCGGTCTCAACGTTTGGAATCATACCGAAATCGGAAAAAAATTGATCGTGAAAGCTCTGGAAAAAATCCAAAAACATCCGGTGATTCGGGAAGAATTCTCCCTTTGATCGATTTCGGATAACGTTTTACTTCAAAAGAGCGCGTAACGCGTCTTCCAGGTTCGGATACAGAAAAGAATATCCGTTGTCCTGCAGTTTTTTCGGAACAACCCTTTGGCCTTTTAGAAGAACCTCGGCCCCGTCTTCGAAAAGAATCTTCAGAGCCGTCGCGGGAACACGAAAAAAAGCGGGACGTCTCAAAACCTTTCCAAGGGTTTTCGTGAATTTTTCGTTGTCCACCGGATTCGGAGCGGTCAGATTCACCACGCCGGAAACATTAGAATTTTCTAATGCAAAAAGGATCGCGTTCACCGCGTCGTCGATATGAATCCAACTGAAGATCTGATCTCCGGAACCGATCGGCCCGCCCAAACCCAATCGAAACGAAGGAAGCATACTTTTTAAAGCGCCTCCGTCCTTGCTCAAAACGATTCCGGTTCGAACCCGAATCGATCGAACGGGAAGTTTTGCGATCGCTTCGATCCCGTGTTCCCAGTCGGAACAAAGGCTCGCCAGAAAATCGCTTCCTAAGGGAGAATTCTCCGAAAATTCTTCCGTGTTTTTTTCGTAGGAACCGTAGTAACCCACGGCCGAACCTTGGATAAAAACTTTGGGAGGAGTTCCCACAATTTTCAAAAAGGAAGAAACCAAATTCTCCGTATAATCCACTCGGGAAGAACGAATCTCTTCCTTTACTTTGTCGGTCCAACGCACGCCTGCGATCGGAGATCCGGCGAGATTGACAAGCGCGTCCAGTCCTTCCAGGTCTTTCGTTTTCGGAAAACTTCCTCCGACAACTTCCAAGTTTTTTTGGCCGCGCAAATTCGAAGGAATGTTGGAAGACCTACTGAAAATCCGTACGGAATGTCCGAGTTCCAACAGACGTTTCGCCAGATTGCTTCCGATCAAACCGGTTCCACCGGCAATTCCCACTTTCATCATTCTTTACCTTCGTCTTTTAAATCGTTTCGAGTAGAACCAAGTCGCGCTTCCGGACAGAATCCTGATTGCCCAAAGTAGGAGATCCTACATTTTTGATTCTGTGATTTCCAAAAGTTACCTTTCGAAAATTTTAACCTTAATTTTCCCGATCGCAATCCTTTCCGGGAATCTCTATCTCTACAACACGACAAAGAATAGAATCGAGACGTTTACGGTTCAACCCCCATTTTTGGCTTTTGACTTTACCAATTCCTATCTTGGAGATCGTAACTCGAGAATCTCTCATCTCTTGGATCAAAATCCTACGACAACTTGGACGAAACGACGTCCTTCCACGGCGCCGGAAGATTTTTTAGTGGAGTTACGACAAACACATCATCTTGCCAACGGGAAACCGGCAATCTCGAAATGGAAAACACTTCATGTTGTAGGTTGCAAACAAACCGTCGGAGAAATGAAGCTGGATTTGATTCTCAGAGAATCGATCGACATGGACAAGGAACTTCGATTGCCCAAGGATCAACTTTTGGGAGAAAGAATTCTGAACTTCTCCGAATCAAAACACTTTAGCATTCCTTTAGATTCTTACTACAAACCGGAAGCGACGGAGGAGTTCCCACAAAAGATGTTTATCTGGACGGTCAAAGGAACTTGGCCTAAAGAAAAATCCGACGCGGCAACTTCCAAAACGAATCCCAACGAACCGAACAAAAACGCGCGCGAAGAACTTTGCCTCGAAGACATTTGGTTGAGCGAGAATTGAACTCAGATCGAACGAAGTTGAAACGAAAATAAAAGTATCGAAAAGTACCGAAGCTGAAAAGTAAAATCGAATCGAATTCGAAGAGGGCTTTGAAGTGTAGCTGGAAAATTCTTTTGTAAAAGCGGCGAATGAAGGAGTTCCCACAAAAACTGGGGAGAACGACGGGAATCGAACCCGCGACGGCCAGTACCACAAACTGGAGCTCTACCAACTGAGCTACGTTCTCCGTCTCTGTTATCCTGGTGACCCGAGAGGGATTCGAACCCCCGACCCACTGCTTAGAAGGCAGTTGCTCTATCCAACTGAGCTACCGAGTCTTGGGAGGATTGAAAATCGGGATGATAGGATTTGAACCTACGACCCTCTGCTCCCAAGGCAGATGCGCTACCCCTGCGCTACATCCCGTTTCCGACTCCATGTTTTTAAAAACAGCCGCACTGTCAAGTAGAGTCTTCTACTTTTTCTATATGTCGTAAGATCTCGGGATGTGTAGGAGCTTTCGAGAGAGCTTTTTTAAAAGCCAAAATCGCTTCTTCCTTTTTACCGCTTTTGGAAAGAAGAACGCCGAACGAATCGAGATAAGCCGGATTGTCGGGCTCGTTTTTCAAAACCGTTTTCAGACAATCGGCGGCCAATTTCCATTCTTCCGGGCTCGGCTCCCTTTGGTTCAACAAAAGATAACCGAGAGAATTCAAACTGTTTTTATAATCGGGACGCAATCTGAGAATTCTCTTGTGAATTTCGATCGCATCCTGAATTCGTCCCGACTTTTCCAAAGCGAAAGCCTTCATGGAAAGAATTCTCAGATCGTCCACTTGAACCTTGAGACGCTCCTCGCATTTTTCAAGAGCCTTGGAATATTCCTTATTTTGAATCAAAGAATATACGATCATCAAAATCGAATTTTCTCTTTCACCGAATCTCGGAAATTTTTCCAAAAGTTCTTCGAGAATGGAAACACATTTTTTATGATTGTCCGTTCTCGCGCAACATATCGCAAAATTATAATATAGTTCGGGGTCTTCGTTTCCGGAGGAAATTTCCCGGTCGATCAGAGTGAGAGCGAAAAGAAAATTTTCCTTATTGATTTCCTGGAGAATCCTTTTCTTCGCGGAAGCGGATTTTTTATTCTTATCCTTATCTGCCATTCTTACTCAAAGAATTCGAGAGTTCGTTTAACAAAGAAGAATCCGTTTGATCCAAGGACAAGGGCGTTAAGGAAATTTTTCCCGAAAAGAACGCGGCGAAATCCGTTCCTTCTTCCGCGGAATGACCGAGTTCGGAACCTCCGAGATAAAAATCGGCGATTCCTCCGATAATGTTCTTTTTGGAATACGTGTCTTCGTAAGTTCTTCTGCCGAGTTTTGTGATCTTTAAATTCTCCATCGAAGAAACGAAATCGGAAGGGATGTTCATGTTGTAGACCGTTCCGACTTTCAAAAGAGAAACGTATTCGTTGATGAAGTGACGAACGAATTCAGCTTCTTGAATATAATCATATTCTTTATTTACGTTTCCGGAACTCACCGCCAAGGAAAGTTTGCTGTGAATCGCTCCGTGTCTCGCGGCGCCGACCGTTCCCGAATAATGAACGTCGTGGCCCATGTTCACGCCGCGATTGATTCCCGATAAAACGAGATCGATCTTCGGAAAGATTTCTCCGTGCAAACCGATGTTTACGCAGTCCGCGGGATAACCGTCCACAATATAATGATTGTCGTTGATCCGTTCCACGCGCATCGAATCGTAAATCGACAAGGCCATGGAAGTCGCCGATCGTTCGCGCAAGGGCGCGATCAAAAACGTATTGTGTTCTTTTTGAAGGATCGCTTCCAGGGCTTTGATTCCCGAAGAAGCGATTCCGTCGTCGTTCGTGATAAGAATATTCATAAAATCAAATGAAGAATGGAACCGGAAATGTAAAAATAAAACACGAACGGAAACGCGCCCGAAAGCGCCGCCGCGGTCACCGCGAAACGAACCGCGTCCGAAGTTTTCAAATCGTAGATGTATTGAATTCCTCTGGAAAGAATCATAACGTAATAACCGATCAGAAAAATAAGAATCAGAAAATAACCGATTCCTCCGGTCAAACCGGTTTCTCGAAGCAGAATCGCAAGCGGAGTAAAAAACGTAAAGATCGCCATCCCGAAACGGCAAAGGTTATACGAAAAATGAACGTTACCGGTTCTTTGTTTTTTCTGCGCGTGAAAATCGATCACCGCTCCCAAGATCATGGGAAGAATGGAAATCATGGAAAGGTTCGCAAGAAACGCAAGCCCGATCATTCCCATAGAACCGCTCGTATAAGGAGGGGAAAGATAAGTCGCTCCTACGGAAATGCTGAGCGCGCTCGGAATCAAAACGATCCATGAGAACAGATTCAGATTTTTTTCGGTAAGATTGGCGAGCGCAGCTTCCAAGCGGATCGGTTCGTATAAGGAGGCTTCCAATAACTCGAGAATGGAATTTAATAAATCTTTCAAGTGTTTTACCTGATCGCCTGCGGAAGGATCACAAGCACCGGAGAATTTTTGAATTCCTTAAAGAAGATTCTTTCGCTCGAAAAAGAATTCATCTTCGAACCCAACATCATAAACAATCTGTCGAAAGGAGATTCTTCCTCTTCGTATAACGGAATTTCTCCGTCGTATTGACAAAGTCTGGATAATTCTTCCAAGGCTTCTTTTCTTCCGCCGATCTCGTCCACGAGTTTGTTTCTAAACGCGTCTTGTCCGGAATAGATGCGTCCTTCCGCAAGATTTTGAACCGACTTTACGGTTTGGTTTCTTCCCTTAGCGACGTCTTGAATGAATTCGTTGTACGTATCGGACAACATCTTTTGAATCATCTCGTCTTCTTCCGAAGTCGCGTCGCGGAACAAAGAAAGAGAATCCTTATACTTTCCTTCTTTGTAGACTTTCATCTTCACTCCGTAACGATCCAAAAGTCCTTTGATGTTCGGAGCCATCGCGATCACTCCGATCGAACCCGTGATCGTTCCGGATAACGCGAAGATCTTATCCGCGGAAGCCGCGATATAATATCCGCCCGACGCCGCCATGTCTTTCATCGACACTACGATCTTTCTGGTTTTCCGAAGCCGCATCAATTCGTTGTAAACTTCCTGCGACGCGCCGACGGTTCCGCCGGGAGAATTGATTTCGATTAAGATTCCTTTAATATTCGGATTTGCTTCTATATCTCTCAGCTTCTGAAGAATACTTTCGGAACCGGTGGATTCGAAAGTGGAATGTCCGGAATGAATTTCTCCCTCGATTTTGATCAGAGCCGCGCCGATCGGAGCCGTGCTGAAAAAGGTTCCGCCCGTCGTCCGCGAATATTTGGAGGTGGTCGTCGCGAGTGAGATGTTCACGAGTCCGATCAAAACGGACAAAATGGTTAATACGAATGTAATTGCTAATGCAAGGCGGTTTCTTTCCACTCTTGAGATCAGATTCCTTCCTCTGACGGTGTCAAATGAGATTTTTTGTGGGAGTTCCCACACCGTCCATTCTCCCCAAAACGCAACATTTACGATTTTTAGGAGTTCCTACATTTTCAAGTTTGACAGCAAAACGAACCATTTGAGAAACTGACCAGTCAGTCAGAAATAAAAATCAATATGAGATCACTAATAGAATCCTTTATCCGTAATCGCCTCTTCATGTATTTGGGGATGGTTTTCATCTTTTTATCCGGACTTCTTTCCCTTTTGGGCCTTCGGAGAGACGCGTTCCCGAACGTGGATATGAAACAAATGGTCATTTCCACGAAATTCCCGGGCGCTTCTCCGGCGGACGTGGAACTTCGGGTCACTTATCCGATCGAGGAAAAACTCAAGGAAATCGACGGGATCGACGAAATTCGTTCCTTCTCCCGAAACTCGGTCTCGGACATAGACGTTCGAGTGAGTTTGGAGGAAAAAGACCCCGAAAAGGTTTTAAACGAAATCCGAAGAGCCGTGGACAACGCGATGTCGGAATTCCCGGTTCAGGTCACCGAAAAACCGAAGATGACCGAACGTAAATCCGGTTCGTTTCCGATTCTCGAGTTTTCGGTTTTCGGCGGGAAAGACGAAATCGAACTTCATACGACCGCCGAGTTTATCGAACGAGAACTCGAAAAGATTCCCGGCGTCGCAAGAGTGGACGTCTTCGGAAAACGCGACAGAGAATGGCAAATATTAGTAAATGCTAATAAACTAAAGCAGTATTCCCTCGATCTGAACGATATCACCAATACGATCCGCAACCGGAACATCAATCTTCCCGCGGGTTCGGTGGATTCTGAAACGGCTTTCGACTTGAGAATCGACGGAGAATTCAAAGAACCTTCCGAAATCGGAAGAATTCCGACTCGGACCAACGAGATTTTTTCCACCGTCAAACTGAGCGATATCGCGCGAGTGGAAGACACGTTCGAATATCCCCGTTTTCTCGCGATCGCAAACGGAAAACAAGGTTTGATTCTTTCCGTCATCAAAAAGGAAAGAGCGGACGCGATCGAAGTCGCGGCTAACGTTCATTCCAGGCTGAAGGATCTTTCCCAAACCTTTCCTTCGGGTATGAAAACCTTCGTTCTCAACGACGAAGCGAAAAGAACCAAGAACCGCCTCAACGTGGTTTCGTCTAATGCGTTGATCGGTTTCGCGATCGTGTTCGGAATTCTTTTTCTCTTTCTGGATTTTAGAACGGCGACCCTCACTTCCTTATCCCTTCCGTTTTCGATGTTGATGACGTTTTCGGTTCTTCCGTTTTTCGACGTTTCGTTCAACATGATTTCGATGATGGGTCTCATCATCTCGCTCGGGATGCTCGTCGACAACTCGATCGTGATTTCGGAAAACATCTACACGTATCTCGCGGAAAAAAACGACGCGTTCACCGCTTCGCTGCGCGGAACCGTGGAGATGATCGTTCCGATTTTCGGTTCTTACCTTACTACGGTTACCGCGTTCTTACCGATGTTGTTTATGACCGGGATCATGGGTAAGTTCATCTGGGAAATTCCTTTGGTCGTGATCGTCGCTCTTACCGCGAGTTTGATCGAATCCTTTTTGTTTCTTCCCGCGAGAATCGCTGCGTTCGCAAAAAGTCCCGATCAGATGAAGGTCAAAAGCAGATTCCGCGCCAAAATGGATTCGATCTTTCAATCGATCGAAAGCGGTTTTACGAAATTCGTTTCGTTTAACATCCGTCACAAGAAGGCTTCGTTCGGAGTGATTCTTCTTTTGGTTTTCGGTTCCTGCGGCGCGATGTCGCAGATGGACTTTATTCTTTTTCCGAAAGAGGACATCGAGATCATCATGATCAAAGCGGAGTTTCCCGCGACTTCCAGAATCTTTCAAACCAGAGAGAAGATGAAGTACATGGAAAGTATCGTTCAAAAAATTCCAAAGGAAGAATTGGTCAGTTACTCCACGAAGATCGGAGTTCAACAAACCGATCCGGACGATCCTTTGTCCCGTTTCGGCGAGAACCTCGCGGTGATCCTAATCTATCTTACCCCGGAATCGAAACGAGAACGTAAGGCTTCCGCGATTCTCCGTTCCATCGAACCCGAGTTGAGAAAAACTCCGGGAGTAAACGAAATCTTTTTGGAGGAATTCGGAAACGCTCCTCCGATCGGAGCGCCGATCACGATTTCGATCCAGGGAAAGGATTACGAAACTCTAAAGAAGATTTCGAACGAACTTCAGGCGTTTTTAAAATCGATTCCGGGCGTGTTCTCGGTTCGGGACGATTATCGTTACGGCCGGAAGCAGATGTATATTCAACTCGACGAAGGTCTCGAAAGTTTTACGGGAGTTTCTACCTTGTCCGCCGCGAACAGTCTTCGCGCCGCGTATGACGGGGAAAGAGCGGGAACCGTCCGCAAAGGAAGAACGAAAATTTATCTGAGAGTTCTTTACGATAAGGACTTCCGCAAAAATCCGAACGAGATCAAAACGATTCCTCTTCGAAACAAGGCGGGGAATATTACGAATCTTGCAAAGATTTCCAAGATGGATCTGATCGAATCTCCGGAACTTTTGGCGCATAAGGATTTCGAACGCGCGATCACAATCAACGGAGACGTAAAGTTAGACGAAATCACGGCGCACGACGCGAACCAAAGAGTGGCCAACGAATTCAAACCTTTGATCGAAAGACAATATCCGGGAGTTTCGATCAGTTTCGGCGGGGAAGAAAAGGATACGCAGAGATCCATGGCTTCTCTTGCTAAGGCGGGAATCATCGCGATCTTCGGTATTTTCGGAATTCTCGCGCTTACGATCAAAAGTTTTTGGAAACCCGTTCTGATCTTGAGTACGATTCCTTTGGGAATCATCGGCATCGTGATCGGCTTTCCTCTTTCCGGAAAATCGATCAGCTTCTTGGCGATGATCGGTATCATCGGTCTTGCGGGGGTTCTCGTAAACGCGTCGATCGTTCTCGTGGATTGTATCGATTCCATCAAAAAGGATTCGAAGGCGACCATGGACGAAATTCTGATCGAAGCGAGCCAAAGAAGATTCAGACCGATTCTTTTGACGACTCTTACCACCGTTGCCGGTTTGTTGCCGACTGCGTACAGCCTCGGAGGTTCGGATCCGGTTTTGATTCCTATGACCTTGGCGTTGGGTTGGGGATTGGGTTTCGGTACGCTCGGAAGTCTTCTGTATGTTCCGGTCACCTTATCGGTGTTCAACGATCTTACGATGAAGTTCACCGGCAAATCGAACAAGAAGAAGTGACCCATTGAGCGCAAACGCCAAAGAAGATTATCCATCGGAATCCGGGAAAAAAAATTCCTTTCCCGGTTTCGGGGCTTATTACCCCGCTTCGGGAAAAGAATCCAAAAAATCCCTGGAGACGAGAGATAAACTTTTGGAGGCGACCCTTGCCGTTTTTAGTAGCAAGGGTTTTCACGAAGCGAGAGTGGAAGACATCACCGCGCAAGCGGGTTGTGCAAAAGGAACCTTTTACGAACATTTTAAGAGCAAGGACGATCTGATCTACATTCTGATCGACTACGCGGCTCGAAAGGATTTGGAAGTGACTCAATCCCTGTTCTTAAAATGTAAAAGTTCCGAGGATATCCGGGACAAATATCTCAAACCGATTCTTTTGGACATTCATTCCAAAAAGGAACTCAACCGTGTTTGTTATCAGTTTCTAACGAACGAAATTCTCACCAAAGAAAAACTTCAGAAGAAGATCGATTACTATAACCGATTGTATCGAAGATATCATCTCAAGAACATCAAACAAGCGCAGAATCTGAACTACTTGAAAAAGGATATGGACAGAGAGGAGATTTTCGTTTTGTTTCGATACTTGGTCGACGGTTTTACGATCAACCAAGCCTATTCTTTGTTCTGTTCCCCGAGCGGGAAGGTGGAGATGGGATCGATTCTGAAATTGTTCGATCGATCCCTTCTCGTTTCTTAATTTCGCTTAACGTTAAAATTCTTTTCCGTCTTTTAGGTCCGACTCGGATCAATAATCCTGTCTGTAAATCGCTCCGCCGGAAATGTTTTCCGGAGAGGATGTTCCCGTCCAGAAGTTCGCCTGGAACTGAAGATAAACGGTTCTCGAATCTCGGTTATCCGTGGTGTTCCAAAAAAAATTCTTAGCGTTGTTCGTATGAATGACCTGATAAAAAAGCTGAACCTTATAAAGATGATAATCTCCCATCAGGTTGATTCCGGCCCAGTAGATGTAATACGCTTCTCCGGGGTCGAACATCTGATTCTGATTCCAATCGCCTTTCATAAACTCGGCCTTGAGAACCGGCATGAGGTATTTGGAATCGTATAAATGGAAGTTATAGCCGATCATTCCGTGATAACCCATCGCTTGATTTGCGGCGGAACCGGAAAATTTACTCCAAGCTCCGTTGAGATAAAAACCCTTCCAAGTGAATGTGAAGTCGTACGTATGTCCTACGATACCGAGGTTCGGACGTCCCGGAGTTGTGATCGTTCTATCCGCGAGATAATTGGACTGAAGCCCCGTCGGATCGGTTCCGTTCGTCGGAGTCGTCTGTTGAATCGCGAGTCTCGTGGTCGGGTTCAAATCCTTCAAAAGATATTCCACGGGAACCGGTTGAGAAGTTTTTAATTGGGTCGTCTGAGCCACTGCGGCGCCTAACGAGAGTTTGGCGTCGTCCTGAAAGATCTCGTCTCCTTCCACCCAGCCGATGTCCTTGTCTTTTTTGATCAAACCGCCGAATGCGTTGTATTGAACTCTTCCGTAATAAATCGGAGCGAGCAACTGAGGAAGATTTTGACGCGCCGCGGTGTTGTCCTGTCTTCTACCGTAACCGTAGTCGCCGCCGCCCCCGTGGCCGTTACCGATAAAACCGTGTAAGGATAAGTATCTCGTATATTTTTTGTCGATCGCTTCAAGAGGATGAACCGCGATCATAGCGCCCGTGTCGAACTGAGGAAGCATGTTGGTTACGAGCGATCTTTCCAAAGAAATGAAGTTCGCCGAACTTTGAATGTATTCTCTGTTGAACGGAACGTTGATTTGCCCCAGAGTAACCCGTGAGCTTAAAAAAGGAATGTTCATCCAGATCACCGCCTCGTGGATCAAACCGCGAGAATCGTTGAGAGTCACGTCCTGCACGTCGCCTGTCGCTTTATCCTTGGTCACTCTTAAGAACTGACTGTTGAGCGCGTTTTCCAGACGAAGTTGTGTCGCAAAGCCCCACCACTTCGCGCCTTGATAAAAGAATCCGAGACGAAGTCTTCGGAAGTTCGCGTCCGCGGTATGAAAGTTTTCGTTCCCGGAAAAGGAAGAATTGTGATCCCCGCTCACTCCGCGAAACTGAGTTCTGGCAGCGATCACGAGTTTCTCTTCGTTGATGTTGTCCGGTCTGTGTTTGAAATGATTCGGGAGCTGCATGTCTTTGCGCTCCGGAAAATTATTTTCCTTACCGCCGAGAGAATCGATCTTCGTGCGGTTCGGACCGGGTTTCGAATAAATCAAACCCGTATCGTTGTCTTCGTAAAATTCTTTCTTAGGTTTTTCCGCGGGTTTATCGCCGCCTGCGGGTTTTTCCTGCGCGAACAAACCGGTTTCCGCCAGCAAAACCAAACTGAAGATCTGAAAACCGATTTGTAACTTTCTACTTCTTATATTACGTTTCTCTTTCTTTTCCATTTCAAGATACCGGCCCGAAGCCGTTCCCCTTCTCTACTTGAACTTTTTGTAACTTCATCGAAATCTATATTTCATTTACGTTACAATCAGATGAGAGAAATGTTTCATTTTGATTACAAAATCCCGGATCGGAAAAAACGTATTTTCTCCGCTGCAAAAGACCGTATCGCAAACCGATGCTTCTCAAAAGGAACGCAAGATCCGAAACCTTAGGAAACGGACTTTGTATGTGGACGTTTTTCAAAATTCGAAAAACGATGGGGAGAATTCAAAGGCGAATCTTTCCGAAACGATTCGATGACCCCGAAAGAGCGCCTAAAAATACAATACGATCCGACGAAAAAAGAAAGTCTTTAAAATCGGCAAAGAATGGAATTCGGAAATTTATTTCCATACGAACAAACCTTAAACCGCGTCGCGGTTCGCGCAGTTTTTCGATCGATGTAAACCCCGAGCGAACCGACGAACAACGAGGATTGAAAGTCTAAGAATTATGGCAAATAGGCTCAAAAAGCGCGTCGAAAACCAAGAAGGCAACTTCTATGTGGATTCCACTTGTATCGATTGTGAAACCTGTAGAATTCTCGCGCCCGGCACATTCTCCGAAAAAAACGGCGCTTCTTACGTATGGAAACAGCCTGAAACAGAACTCGAAAAGATAGACGCATTGCGCGCCTCGATCGCTTGTCCCACGACTTCCATCGGAACCGAGGACAGAATGGATCTACAAGCCGCCAAAGAAACCTTTCCGACTCGAATCGAAACAAACGTATATCATAGCGGATATCATTCCAAGGATTCGTTCGGAGCGTTTTCGTATTTCATTCAAAGGGAGAATGGAAACATATTGATCGATTCTCCCCGCTACGTGCCTTCCCTTGCCGACAAGATCGAAACGCTCGGAGGAATCCGTTATCATTTCCTGACTCACCAAGACGATGTGGCCGATCACGAAAAGTTTCACGAACGATTCGGATGCGAAAGAATCATTCACGAAGCCGATCGAAGAGCGGCCCCGAATTCGGAAATCATTCTTACCGGAGAATCGGTCTTCGAGTTGGACGAAGACTTAAAAATCATACCGACGCCCGGACATACAAAAGGGCACGCGGTTCTTTTATACAAGGATCGGTTTTTATTTACGGGAGATCATCTGGCGTACGATCCTCACAAAGAAAGATTGATCGCGTTTCGAAGCGTTTGCTGGTATTCTTGGCCGGAACAGATCCGATCGATGAAACGTTTGCGGGACTATTCTTTTGAATGGGTTTTACCGGGACACGGTTATCCCTTAAACAAGGGAGCCGAGACGATGGGAAAACTTTTGAGCGCTTGTATCGACTGGATGGAAAGACGTTAGTTGCGATTGATTCTAAAAAAGAACGTAGATTTCGTTTTCTTCCTTTCGAATTCGATCTCTGAGTTTTAGGATCAGTGTTTCCGTTTCTTCGCGAAATTCTTTTTCTTCCTTGAGAATGGAAGATGGAAGTAGCCACTTACAATGATATTTCTTAAAATGATTTTTTAGATCGATGGTGCGTGCGATAAAGTCTTCCGCAAGAGTGGACGCGAATTCGTCCTTCATACTTTTGATTTTTGGATACAACAGGTTTTCTTCTATATTCAAATGAAGTCTCAATCGGGCGGAAAAACTCGCCAACTCGTGAAGGAGTTCGTCCATACCTTCCGAAATTTCGCCGAGAAGCCTTTTTTCGATGTCGTTCAGCAGTTTTTGAATTTCTACATACTGAAACTTATAGAACTCTATATTCAAAACCAATATCCTTGCTTTCGGAAAATTTATTTTTAGAACCCGTTCAAAATAAACCGAACGTAAAAACCTGATTCCAGAAAGAGGAAAACCGTTCTGAGGCCAATGATTTATTTGTTTTAACGCAAGATTCCGTATGCGAAAGAGCGAAACCGAACCATCCTCGTCCCTCCGACAAACCGATCGAGTATCACAAAGATATATTTTTTTCGTAAAAACTATCTCAAAATAAAAGCAACTTTGTATGTATACTTATAATAGCGAATATTTTGAATTATAGAACGGATTTCATTATAGCGGTTTGACGTTAGAATTTCATACATGGGAACGCAAATACAGAATCTATCGCCATCCTTGCAGAAATCCTTATTGTATTTTTCGGATCAATCTGCGGAAGGAATCGTCGTTGTCGATCGTGACTGGAAAACCGTATACGCAAATCATAAGTTTCAAAATTTTTGGTCGTTCCCCAATTTCCAAATACTTTACGAAAAGATAATACCTGTTCTCAAATCGAAAGAAAAACAGGATCTCGGAAACGATACGAACATCTCGCATCTTCTGCGGGAAACGGAAGACGCCGAAGATTCTTTCCTGAGCGAAACGAATTTTCAACTGAAACTGAGCATCCACGATTTCGAAGATTCTTATATGATCCGCTTCAAACCGCAACCGAACGCACAACCTCGAAAAGAATACGAGGCGGGGCAATGGGATAAAAGTACCAATCTTCCGAATCAAAAATATTTCTTAAATCATTTCGGAAATCAGATCGCAGAGGAAGAAACCGGGATCGACGGACATTATTCGTTTTTACTTTCGGTCTGCAACCCGGACGCGATCGTATCGAACGAGAACAATTCTTACTTCGAGTTTATCTACGGAAAAGTCACCGATCGACTCAAAAAATACGTGGATCGAAACGATCATCTTTTCCGAATCGAAAATGATAAATTTCTAATATCTTCTTCCCATGTGAATTCGGAAGCGAAAGCGGAATGGTTCGCGGAATGTATTCGTATGCTTTTCGACTTTCCGTTTACGTACGAAGGAAGGGAATTTCATCTCAACGTCAATATCGGTTATACCAAATTCGATTCCAATTCGGGAACGGATATGAACGCGCTTCGAATTCTAAAGGAAGCGCTTCATCATTCCTGTATGATCGGCCCGAATTCTCTTTTTTATTACGATCAAACCGCGATCGAATCGACTTCGGAAAAGGCGAAGATCGAAATCGATCTCCGCAAGGTTCTGCATCGTAACGAACTCGAAATCCATTTTCAACCGATTCTCGACCTAAAGGAAAACAGGATTTTTTCCATGGAAACTTTGGTGCGTTGGAATCATCCCGAAAAGGGAAAACTTCTCCCGGGAAGTTTTATTTCGATCGCGGAAAGTTCCAGTTTCATCAAAACGATCGGGGAATGGATGATCTGGGAAACGTTTCGATATTACCAAAATTCTATATTAAAATCCGAGAATATATCCTTGTCCTTGAACATTTCTCCGAAACAACTTTCGGATAAGAATATTTTTCCTCTCTTAAAGGAAGCGAGCGACTACTATAAGATTCAACCTTGTTCGATCATTTTGGAAATCGTGGAGGATTCTTTCGATTCGAGAGAATCTCAGATCAGCAAAGTGGTCGGAAAGTTGAGAGATTACGGATTTAAGTTTGCGATCGACGACTTCGGAAAGGGTTATTCTTCCCTGGGAAGATTGATTCATCTTCCGATCGATTACATCAAACTCGATAAGATGTTTCTTTTTAATTACTTTCAGACTTCGACGCGGGCCGTGATTACTTCCATGGTCAACCTGGTCCAAGCGATGGGAAAGGCGATCATCGTAGAAGGTGTGGAAAACGAAACGCAACACAAGCTCCTTCGCGAACTGAATTGCGATTTCGGTCAGGGTTATTTTTATTCTCATCCAGTGGAAATCGAACTCGCCGAAAAGTTAGTTCGGGAGAAATCGATTTCCTTTGCGATGGCTTCTACTTCGACAACTACATCCGCGGCCACGTCGATAGAATGATAGAACGAATCGGGCTTGTCGATCTTGTCAATCGCCGATCAGAAGTGAATCACGGATTTCAGACGTTCGCTGTTTCCCGAAAAGTCCCCTCGTTTTGAAAACGTATGGGAAGAATTGACCAAGTCCAAATATCCGTCCCGGAATACGCCAAGATCCTTTTGTGCGTTTGGCGCATTCTTTCCGGAAACGTCGGAAAGAGCGGCTAACGCGAACGTTTCAAAGGCCAGGTCCGAGATGTAAATCCGGTTCAGTTCCAATTCTTCCTGACTCGAATCGTTCAAAAGTCCCTGCAGAAGTTCGGATTTTTTCCGAATTGTTTCCGCCGCTTCCGAACTCGAATCCGTGATCTCTTCCACGTATTTAAAGAACGCCTTTGCGACCTTTTCCCGTTTGAACCCGCGTAAAACGTGTTCGCTTAACAAAAGATGCGTTCCTTCCCAGGTTTCGTTGATGATGGAATCGTTATGCAATCTCGGGATTGCGGAGAAGTCGCCTACGATTCCGTTTCCGCCCAACACGAGAATGGAGTTGTACGTGATTTCGGTGGAAGTCGCGGAACATTTGTATTTCAACAAAGGAGCCAAAACTTCTCCCGCGAGTTTTAAAGGTTCGGGCGTATGAAAATGCCGGAAGATCGAAGCGAGCATCGCGGTATGTTTAAGTCTTTGATCGCTGAGCTGTTTTAGCAAAGAAGAAAATTCTAATATTTTACTTCCGTATGCGGTTCTGAACTTCGCGTATTCGTACGCTTCCATCCAAGCCCTTCTTGAAATTCCAGAAGCCGCTATGGAAACGTGAAGTCTTGAAATTCCGATCACGTATTTGATTAGGTTTGCGATTCCGTGCGCGGGTCTTCCGAGCGCCTCGGCTTCCACTCCGTCGTAGATGATTTCGACGGTGAGTTTTCCCCTCGATCCGATGATGTCCTTTTTACGGAGAATATGATGTCCGTTTAACGTACCGTCGTCCTTGATGCGCGGAACCAAAAACATTCCGATCGTGTTCGTGTCTTCCACTCTCGCCGTGGTCACCCAAAGATCGCCGGGATTGGAACAGAACCATTTCTCTCCGGTGAGAATCCATTTGCCGTTCGCCTGTTTTCTCGCGATCGTTCTGTTCGCGCTTACGTTGGAACCGCCCACTCTTTCTGTGACATATTGACCCGCCATAAAATGCGATTCGCTTCCTTCCCCTGCGACAAGACGAAGATACTTTTCTTTTTGTTCGGGAGTTCCCAAGGCTTCGAGAACCTTAATCATTCCTTCGGTCATCGCGAGAGGACAAGTGACTCCGCCTTCTCCGTTTTGATTGGCGAGATACGCGAGCGAATAACGATGCAGATCGGTAAAAGGATGTTTCCAGGAAGAATGATAGTTGAGATTTACGATTCCGTAATCATAGGAGATTTTTCTGGATAGTTTTTGTTCGTTGGAATAAACGACCGCGTCGATTCTGTTTCCGGTTCGATCGTATTTTACGACCTCTCCGTATTTTCCTTCCTTGTGACAAGCTTCTGTGAGTTCGTCGAGAACCCCTCCGACCAAAGCTCCGTAACCGAGAAGATGTTCTATCATCGCCTTCTTATGAGCCGCATCGTAACCTTTGGAATATTTTTCCACGAGAGTCTGCAGAACCCGATCTTCTTCGTAAAAATTCTTTCCGCGATTGCCGCGATAATCGGAAATATCGAAGGGCGCGAGCGCCGGGTTTGCGGCTTGATTTAAAGGATACTGCATCGTTCTCTCCTAGTTCGTAAAACTTTTCCGAAACTTTACGTTCTATCTTTGGTTTTCGGAAAAGATATCTTTGGAAAGTATAAGTCCACCCGCATTTTCAAGCGAGCGAAAAAAGGAATCGAAGACGCATGTAAAACAAACTAACGTGAACGCGGATTCATAAAACGACTTCGTTTCAATTCGATCAGAACGAAATTTCTTCGAGGATCTGTTCGCCGAATTGTATGGTGAGAATTTTTTCCCTCAACTTAAAAAGAAGATCCGCGTCCTCGAGTTTGTTTCCGTCCGACGTTTGAATGTAAAAAGAATCATACGCATAATCGGCGCTTGTCGAAACTCTCAAGTAACGAACCTTCAAATCCAGATGAAGAATGATTTGTAAGATTCGATAAACCAAACCGACGACGTCCGGCATTCTCACTTCCATGATCGTCATATCGGGCAAATCGCCGTTGTAAAACATAACGGATCGATTGACGATACTTTCGGGCGTGGGTTTTCTCGGATTCCAATCGGTTCTTTGAAACGCGATACTTTCCCGTTTTAAATTTCCGGAAGAGATGGACTTCAGCTTCGCTTCGATACGATCCAGTTTTTCTTGGGAAAGATTTCCGCCGCCGGTCGTATCGGTCAACTGAACCGTGGTGATCCAATACTCGTTCAACGTATAACTTTTCATTCCCAAAAGACTTAAGCCCTCGGAAGAAACGGCGCAGGACAAATCCAAAAGAATTTCGGGTTGGTTCGCGGTAATCACGTCGATCGTTACGAAGGCCGGATCCTGTTCCGTTTCAAAGATCATCCCCAAGGAAGAATCCTGTGCAAGCGTTCCGATCGCTTTAAAGTTTCGTAATATTTTACGATTGGAAACCGCGTTGAGATACGAGGACGGAGTGACTTCGTGTGCGAATGCGGCGACCGACTTCGCGATTCCTTCTTCCAAACCTTCTTTGCCGATCAGATAATTCTTAAGATCGTCCAACTGAACGTCTCGGGAAGGTCCGGTTTCTCCGAAGTTATCCTTGGAGTCGCTCACAAGATACGGAATCGTATTCTGATAAAGCGTGTTGAGAATCGCGCTTTTCCAATGGGTAAGAACTCCGGTTCCCACCGACTTCGTATCGATCACGGTAAGAATATAAAGTTTTCTTAATCTTTCTCTGCTTCCCACGATTCTCGCGAAATCGAAGATCAGCTTCGGATCGCCGATGTCCCGTTTGGAACTGAGCTCGGACATCAAGGTATGTTTTTCCACGAGAAAACGGCAAAGATCCGTGTCCTCTTCGCTTAGACCCAATCGATCGCAAACCGAAACGACGAGTTCTCCTCCGTATTCGGAATGATCCCCTTCTTTGACCTTTCCTGCGTCGTGGAGTAAAATCGCAAGAGCCAACAATTCTATCTTGGAACATTCCTTATACGCCTTTTGAACCTCGGCGTCCTGGAATTCTCCCTGATCGAGAAGATCGAGTTCATGCAAAATCAATAATGTATGTTCGTCGACGGTGAATTCGTGATGATAACTAAACAAAGGAAAGTTCGTACAAGCTCCGAACTCGGGAAGAATCGCACCCAAAACCCCGGACTCGTGCATGAGTTTCAAAACCCTTCCTCTTTGAGAAGGGGTTCTTAGGATCTTGAGAAACTCCTCGTTCACTTCGGAAGAATATTTGAAATCGTCGTCCAAAAAGTTGGACGCGAATCTGAATTCGTTTAACAAAGTTCCCGAAATCTGAAGATTCTTTTCCTGGATCATACGAAAAGAACGCATAACGTCCCTGTAGATCGTATGCGGATTGGTGAAAAGAGTTCCGATCACGGGAGGAAACACGGTGTCCCCGATCTTGAAGAAATGAAGATCCTCGTATGGAAAACTTTCCCCTTCCGAACTTTTTCTTTTTTCGATGATGGAATCCAAATACGTGCGGATGATGAAGTAGATATTCTTCTGATGACGATACAAAACGTGCATGAACTTTTCCACCGAGGAAAGTTCCTCTTTTTTTCCGAAACCCAGTGATTCGGCGACGTCCTGTTGAAGATTGAGATCGAGACGATCGGTTTTTCTGGAAGTGATCTTATGCATCGCGATCCGCGTGCGGAGAATAAAATCGTACGCTTCCTGCAAGAGTTGAATCTCTCCTCTTTGAAATACTGGAAGAATGGACAACCCGCCGAGGGAAGGAAGATTCCGAACCGACTTCTCCATCCAAAACATATATTGAATGTCGCGAAGACCGCATAGATCCGTTTTCAGATTCGGTTCGCTTAACAAAATCGGCCTTTCTTCGTTCAAAAACCGGGAGGATAAAATCTCCTCCTTCACTTCGTTATAACGTTTCGTCCATTTGGAAGGAAGTTTTTCGAGAAAATCCGTTTTGAACTTTTCGAACAAGGCCCTCGAACCCGCGAGAAAACGCGCGTCCAAAAAAGCGTGATAAGAAGACATGTCGTCCAGATATTGAAAACATTCCTTGATCGTTCTACAGGAATGTCCGACTTCCTTTCCGGAATCGTAGAGATACGTGTTGATCTTTCCGATGACCGATTCGAGTCTTTGTTCCTTGATCCCGTTGTGTAGATACAATAAATCGATGTCGGAATGGGGAGCCATCTCCATTCTTCCGTAACCGCCCATCGCGATGATACAGAGCTCCTCCCCCGACTTGAATTCCACGCCGGATTCCTCGAATTTGGAAAGAATAAAGGAATCCACGATATGTGTAAGTTGTCTGGATACGAGACGGCCTCCCACGTTCTTACTCTTTTCCAAGAGTCTTTGAAAGCTGTATGTGATATCCAGTTGTAGAGGCATATTACTTTACGAATTTATCATATTCCCGATCGAAACGTTTCTCAAAACGGCTTGTCTACATTTTAATCCGATTTGATAAGCGAAGCGACCGAAAATCACTTCAGTTTATCGCCCGGTTTCGCGTCCTTATGAGGAACGAACAAACTTAAGGACTCCCCTTCTCCCGAAGCGAGCAACATCGCCTCGGAAACGCCGAACTTCATCTTTCTCGGTTTAAGATTGGCGACCACCACAACTTTTAGACCTTTGAGATCCTCCGGTTGATAAGCGACTTTGATTCCGGCGAAAACGTTTTTGATTCCGAGTTCTCCGAGATCGACTTTCACGTTTACGAGTTTGTCCGCGCCTTCGACCGGCCCGGCTTCCACGATCTGACCGACTCGAAGTTCGACCTTTGCAAGATCGTCGATCGAAATCTCCGTTCTTTCTTCTTGGGGAGAATCGTTCGTAATTTTTGCGGGCTCCGCTTTTTTGGAAGCGTCCACGGATTGTTTGTTTTCTTCTAACATAGCGTTGATTGCCTTTTCATCCACACGTTTTGTGATCATTTCGTACGGATTCACTTTCGTTTTTTCTAATACTTTCAATTCTTCCAAATCGTGAAACTTGGGAGTTTCCTTGAGACCGAGCAACGCGTAGATTTTCTCGGAAACTTTCGGAACGACCGGGTACAGATAAACCGCGAGAATTCTGCTCGCATTCAAAACCGTGGTCACGACTTCCCTGGTTTTTTCGGGATTCTCCTTAATCAGCTTCCAAGGAGCGTTGTCGTTTACGTAACGGTTGACCGTATCGCCGAGACGCGTGATTTCCCGCATCACACGAGCGTAGTTCTTTTGTTCGTATGCGATTTTTATAATATCCAAAATCGCGTATTCGCCGGTTCCCTGTTTGATCTTCTGATGGATCAATTCGTTTAACAATTCTTTTCCGTCCGCGGGCAAAACGCCGAGCGTGCGATCGAGCTGATCCAAAATGCTCGTGGAAATTCTGGAGACGAGATTGACCAGGTTTCCCACAAGATCGGAATTTACGCGCGCCGCGTAATCGTCAAAGGAAAGATCGAGATCGTCCATTCCGGGGCTCAACTTTCCGGCGAGATAAAAACGAAGATGTTCCGGATCGAGATGTTTGGCGTATGTGCTCGCGTTGATGAACGTTCCGCGAGACTTGGACATCTTCTCTCCGTTGACGGTGATAAATCCGTGAACGTGAACGTTCTTCGGAGTTTTGTAACCGCTTCCGTGCAACATCGCGGGCCAAAACAAAGCGTGAAAGTATAATATATCCTTACCGATAAAGTGAACGACTTCCGCATCCTCGTTCTTCCAAAAAGAATCGAACTTCTCCCAATCTCCTTTGAAAAAGTTCAAAGAGGAAGCCATGTATCCGATCGGAGCGTCCAACCAAACGTAAAAGTATTTATTCTTCTCACCCGGAATTTCAAAACCGAAGTAAGGCCCGTCTCGCGAGATGTCCCATTGTTGCAGACCGGCTTCGAACCATTCTCTCAGTTTTTTCTGAACCCCTTCCGTTACGTGATCTCCCGTTTCGATCCATTCCTTTAAGAAGGCTTGAAAGTCTTCCAACTTAAAGAAGATATGATCCGAATTCTTCAGAACCGGCGCGGTTCCGCAAAGTGCGCAGTGAGAATCGATCAAATCCTTCGGGCTATACGTTTTACCGCAGACCTCGCAGTTGTCTCCGTATTGATCCTTGGATTTACAATTCGGACAAGTCCCTTTGATAAAACGATCGGGAAGAAACATCTGATCGTGTTCGCAATAGGATTGTTCTATCCCTCTGCGCGCGATATGATCGTTTTTTTTGAGTTGTAAATAAATTTTTTCCGAAATGATTTTGTTTTCTTCGGAATTCGTAGAATAATAATTATCATACTGAACGCCGAACGCGCTCAGGTCCCGATAGTGTTCCTTTTGAACTCTTTCGATCAGTTGTTCGGGAGTGATCCCTTCCTTACGCGCCGCCAACATTACCGGAGTGCCGTGTGTATCGTCCGCGCAGAAGAAGTGACATTCGTTTCCGTTGGCTTTTTGAAAACGAACCCAGATGTCCGTTTGTATTCCTTCCAACACATGTCCTAAGTGAATCGGACCGTTCGCATAGGGAAGCGCCGACGTAACCAGTATCTTTCTTGGGATTCTTTTAAGAGAAGAGTTCACAAAAGTCAGGTTCTTAAAATTTAGGTCAAAATCAACGTCTTTCTTTTCAGATTTTCATTGCAAAATCAATGGTTAGGATAGAATTTTCTGAAAACCTGGAGGAACTCCCGATGCCAATGGAGAATCTTTCATCCCTTGCAAGTAAAGTCCTGCCGGGGCATGAATTCTATGAAAAGTTCAGAGAAGAAATGGACCCCGAACAAGAGATATTCCATCTGAAGATGAACTACGCGAAGGTTCTCGTCAGCATCTGGTCTTATTCCTGCATGGCCGACGGAATCTTTCATCAAAAGGAAGGAAGTCTCGTGGGACAAATGGTCAAAGCTCTTTTCGAAGAAGGTTGTATCTTCTTCGATCATCAAGGAGAAAAGACTTCGATCATCAGCGAGTTATCGGACGTATTCGAAAATCCGCTTCCCGTAAAAACGGTCCGCAATTTTTCGGAGGGCAATCCTATCATGGCCGCCGGATTTTACGAAGACGCTTGTGTCATCGTATCGATGGACGGATCTCTTACGAAAAAGGAAAGGGAGTTTTTGGACGATCTCGCGAAAGAACTCGAAATTTCTTCCATGGATAAGAAGAATATCGAGAACAGAATTCTCGAGAAGAAAAAGTAAACCTATCTTTTGAGAAACAACCGCCTTCTATTCTTTCATTCGCCCCGATTCAGGGAGCCTCGTCCGTGAACTGGGTTTGGGAAACGTTATTCTATCTTCTCATCGTCTACGCCGGTTTTCAGTTTCTGCTTTCCGGCCCGGTCATACAACTTCTCGTTAATTTCTTTTCGTTCCGTCATTTTAAGTTTCGTTGGGTTTCGTCCGGAATTCTCCTTCCGATTTTTTACGTGATCTCCAAAAACTGCACGATCGAGTTTCCCGGAATTCTAAAAACGGATCAGGTTTACGCGAGAATTTCCTCTCTCAACATGAAGATCGATTTTTTATCCCTCTTCAAAGGCAGGTTGAGAATTCCCTCTTCCATATTCAAAAACTTTCATATGGACTACACGAACATCGTGAGTCCTCACAAGAAAATCGGTCTGATGCCCAAACGCGGAAGAATCGTATTCCAAAATATGAAAATAGAAAACGGATCGATCTCCATCGTCGACAAAACGTTGACTCCGACGTATTCGATACAACTGCGCGATATAACGATCGACGGCGGTTATATGGATTCGGGATCGCCGCTGGAGATTCTTTTCAGAACCAAAAGCGGATCGTGCAGACTCGGTAAACGGGGAAATCTCAAGATCGGAGTTTTAGCCGGAGAAACGAGAGGATTCCTATCGTTAAGCGACATCACTTGGTCCGAGCTCGCGGGCCTACAGGTGATTCCTCTTCCGTTCTTAAAAAACCGGGTTCAGATTTACGTGGAGTTCAAACATATCAACGCGGATCAAACCGCGGTGGAAGGAACGTTGATTCACTTCGCTCCGCATTCTCAGGATAAACCCGAACAGAGTTATCCGTTTCATTTTACGATCGATTGGAAGAATTATAATCTTCCGTTCGATCTCGCGCTGAGAGAACTCGTATTGGAATTGTTCTTAAAGATCAAGTTGAAGGGAGTGATGACGAGAGCGCTTCAAACCGTAGCAAAAGGTTTGTATGCGATCATCGGAAGAAACCGCTCGCATCATCATCGATGATTTTTTCTTACTGTTGTTCGATACAAAGTGTGTAACGGTTTCCCGTAGTACACGCAACGTTCGTGGAAGCGTCTCCGGCGAGTCCCGTTCCGCTGGAACCGTTCGTCCAATCGTTGCAGTTATTTGAGTTCACGGTCCAGTTCGTATTAAAACCCGACCAAAAGTTTACGGCTCCGATCGCCGTACTTCCGTATAAAGTCGCGTATGGAATCACACCGTTGGCGTCGGACGTTGCGATCGGATTCAACGTATCGTAGTTATAATATCTCGTGTTCGGCAGAATGGGCCAGTCCGCGTTTCCGGGAACGCGGGAAGCGACCCCGACCAACGCCTTGGAAATAAATCCCGCGTCCGCGCTACACGCAGAATCCGCGCCTTGCACACCCAAAGCGGCGCCGCCGTATTGCATGTTCCCGCCGCTCATTCTTGAGATCTGACGAACCCTGCGATCGTTATCCAGAATTCGAATCGTAAAATCCAAAGAAAGATTGATCGGCGCCGCGGTCACGGTCAGCGTATAACTTTTATTTCCAAAATCTCCGCTGTTTGCCGGAGTCAAATCGGAGGCTCTCACGGAAACCGAATCCGGGTTTGCAAAGTTCGTATCGAATGTTTCGGGTCCGGGACTGAAATGATCGATCGTCGCGCTTGTGGAAAGTCCGATATGAGTCACCGGATCTCCCGGCCCGTGAGGTCCGCTGAGAGCGATGTCGAAGTTGAGAGCGGTTCCGTCTTCTTTGATGTCGATCGTATCGCCCTTGAACTTTCCGTTGATCAGAATCGTCGTGCAATAAACGACCAAATTGGAAACGTCCGCGCTCGCGATACCGGAAGGATTTTCCGTTGAATCGGCAAAAATCTTACAAGAATGTCCGCTCGGAGCGGTTGCGACTGCAAGTTGATAACTTTTGTTTTGGGTTACGGAAGTCGCAAATTGAAAACTTCCGTTTGCGGACATGGGAAGAATCTCATCGTTTAACTTGAGTTCGACGGTTCCCGTTTTGATTCCTTGTACGATTCCGCTGAAACGAAATCCGGGTAAGTTTCCACCCGAACTTGCGATTTCCGAAGTATCCTGCACATAGGCGAGTAACGCGCCGCTTTGCCCATCCAAAGCAAAACGATTTGCTTCCGCACAAGACGCGAGCGCTATCAATGTAAAAAAGAATATGATGTTTTTATAAAAAGAAACCGGCTTCATGGTTTTCGAACATTCGCTTTGTTGGAATCTATCTAAAAGACAAATCATAGACTATTTTTTGAATCAATTTTTAATAAAAACTAATTTCTTTTCGATGGTTTCAAAAGAATTTGATGGGTTGCTTGGAATCGAATTGGAATCAATTTTGAAACGAGAAATAGGGAAACGAAAGGATAGAAAAACGGAAGAATCGATTGTCCGAATTTTTGAAAACGTAGTAGTTCCTACATTTTTCAAAAGTATACGACAAGTCCATGAGCGGCGAACCCGAGAGGCCGCGAAAATAAAACTACCGACTTCCTTTTCCTCGTAAAGCCGCGCGACTAACGCGACAAAACGAGGATTCTTTATCTATTTCTTCGATTCTTAAATAGAATGGGAATATCTGGAATCTAAATCTTCCATTTCATCTTCTTTGCTTTTGTAGTTCGGAAGATTCTCCTCGCGAAACGCCTTCGGAGATTTTTTAGTCTCTTTCAAAAAGGCTCTGTGAAACGCGGATGAAGAACTAAAACCGACGGCCATTCCGATGGAAAGAATGGAACGATCCGGTTCTTCCAACAACATCGACTTGGCTTCTTTGACCCTATGATGATTGATAAAAGAATTGAAGTTCATCCCCATATGTTCGTTGAGGAATGCGGAAAGATGATGCACGGAAAGTCCCATTTCGGAAGCCAACGATGGAAGTCTAAGCTCCTCATCCAAGTGAATCTTCTCGCTTTGCATCAACTCGGTGAGTTTGCTTTCCACTTTTTCGATGTTGAGATCTTCCAACAAGGATCGTTTCTCCTGACTGGAATCCCTTTGCGCGAGATTCTTATCGCCGTCGTCTTCGCTTTCGGAATCGCTCAGAAGAAAATCGTTTTGAGTTCTTTGAAGATCGGAAATCATCGGAACAAATTCGCTCAAGATGATCGGGGAAAGAATCAGAAAGTAATAATTGATCGTGTTGAGCGGTTCGAAAAATTTCGCGCCTTCGAAATAACGAAAAACTTCGGTGAGTTTGATGATCAGAAGAACTCCGACGGAAGGGAGAATTCTCACCATCGCCGCTTTATTTTTAGAGGAACGCAATGGAATTACGATCTGAAACAAAAGATAAGCGAAAAATACAAAGGTTCCCAAGGAAATCATTTCCGAAAGATTCGGAATTTTGAATTCATCCAGCAAATCCCAAGCGACTACGATCGCCGCGGTGACCGCAAAACTTCTCAAAAGTAATTTCCGAAGCGAGGAGAATTCTTCGTAAGCGCATTGGAAAACACCGTTCTTCGCGTTGGCCGCGAGATTCATAAAAAAGAAAGCGATCGTTACCGAAAAATAGGCGTAAAAATATTGGGATAACTTCTTTACGAGAGTATTTTCCGTGATAAAAATCGTGGCCGTAAAAGACCAAAAAACACAAGCCATCAAGAAAAACAGCACCGGGGCGCCGAGATTCTTTTGCTTATTCCTTTTAAAAATCCCGAATGCGGCAATCATAAAGTATAACATTGCCGCTAAAGAATAATATTTAACCTCTTCCACATCCGAATCCTTTTGTCGTTTTGTTTGTATTTTTGCCAGACATACATCTTTTTATTTGGGGACGGAGTGCCTTTGCTGTTCGATCGTGCAAACAATTCTTTCCAAACACTCTTTGCTAAATGTTTTTGCAGATAGCGTTCCCTGCACTTTGGTAACAACGACGTTTCCGAGCATTTGCTCATTTTTTACTTTTTTAGATTTATAATTCGTAAACTCCTGAAAAAAATTTATGACAATCGGGGTTGGAAATTAATTGTTTTTAGCTAAAACAATCAAGCCCTCAAAAACGGGCTCAAAACAGGGGTTTCACGCAAGAATTTTCGACCCTCCTGAATTATAGGAAAGCCGGACTCATCTCAGCGAGTTTTTATATCGAAATCTTTTTGAAAACGGGGAGAATTTCGCAAAAAATAAAGAGCGAGTCACGTTAGCGGATGATCGAATAACGGCTTTTCGTAAAAACGGCAAAGCATTGCATTTTGAGTCGAGTTCAACATACTTTTCTCACATTTTTTGAGCATTCCTTGAAACTATTACAACAATGCGACTAACGTTACAGAGTGGTCCCATTCTTCAAAGAGCACTAAGCTCTAACTTATAATCAAAGAATTCCTTAGTTATATGCGATGAGGTATTCTTGAATAAAAAAGAGTAAATTACCTCCAAGTGAATTCAAATTTTGTGAGTGAGAATGTTGTGGAGGATCTCTTATGATCAAACAAATCAAAAGACAACATGCGAAAATAAAAAAAGAAATTCGCTTATTATATATCCTGAGTTTTTGTTGGGCGATTCTATTCTCGAATTGTTTGGTCGGAGACGGAAAGAACGGATTCAATTTTTTCTTTCTTCCGGGTTCTAACATTTCTTTTCCGGGAGAAATTCCCGGTTCGGACGCTCCGATTATTCCGACAACTCCTGTGGCTCCCGTTGGTACTTTGAACTACACCACTGCGACTACTTTTTATGTGAGTAATAATTCCGGAGCGATTCAATACTACGATATTTCTTGGTCTTCCAGTCTGAACGGTTCTTATGAACTTCGTTTAGGCGCAACGAATTGCACGGACGGCACCGTTCATACAAACTCGACCGTAACTTCTTCCACTTCCACAACCAACAGAATCAACGCAAGCGCGCTGAGCGTAGGAAGCAACGGAATCAAACTTTGTTTGAAAAGTCCGGACGGCACGACCGATTGGGATAATGTTACGATCACGGGAATCAGAGACGATTCCGCGCCTTCGATCGGTTTTTCTCCTGGGGCGGGAACCTTCGGTTCCTCGATTCCGAACATTACCTTAACTTGCAACGACACCGGTTCTTCCGGTTGTCTCGCGATGGCTTATCGCAACGACGGAACCGATCCTACGATCGCCGCGGACGGCACAGTCGGTTCCGGTTCCACCTCTTATTCGTCGGCGTTTGCGGTGGCGAATAACGCGACCACGGACGTTAAAGTGATCGCTGTAGACAGAGCGGGTAATATCAGCGCGGCCAGCACGAGTCAATACATCGTTGCCGTGGGAAATCCTACGATCACGGTTAATTCCGTTTCGAAATCGGATCTTCGCGGCGTGGACAGCAGCGTAATCAAATGGCAATCGGATATCGCCGGAACCTACGAGTTTCGTTTGGGCGGTTCCAATTGTAATTCCGGTACGAACGGAACTTCCTTATCGATTACGGGTTCCGCGGCGGCGGCTACGGAAATTACATCCACGATCAACGGAACCAATTTAAGCGTGGGCGCGAATACCGTCCGCATTTGTTTGACCACTGCGGGAAGCAACGTGGGCTACAATTCCAAAACCTTAAACCGCGACGACACGGCGCCTAACGTGACTTCTGCGACTCCTTCGAGCAACAGCTTGAGTTTGAGCGTGGATCAGAATAACTTCGTTCTTGTTTTCAACGAGGATATGGACACGAACCTAACACCTCTCCCGGAACATCACGACGGAGGCGTTTCCGGAAATCCGATCATTCCTTGGCCTACGATGACGGGAACTTGGACGGACGCGAGAACCTACAAAATATCAACGAACAGTAAATTACCGGAATGGCATACGTTTTACTTTCTGTTCAACGATACCGATTTCACGGACAAGGCGGGAAACAAGGTCGCAGGTGCGTTCGTCGTTTCGAATAAGATCAAACTCAACTATAGAACCGTCGTAGAAACGAAAGTGACTTTGATTTCCGACACGGCGCAAACGACTTGTTACGACGCTTCCGGAAACGCGACCGCTTGCGCTTCTTCCGGTCAGGATTCCGAACTGAGCGTGATGCCTTACGGTTTAGGGCTTCCTACAACGAATCCGGGTTATCCGAACGATAGAATCACAAAAGACACGGTCAACAATACGATTTGGAAAACCTGTCCTCCGACTTACGTTTGGTCCGGTGGAACCTGCGTTCAAGACACGGTCGATCCTTACAACGTCGCATTGATCGCGAGAAACACCGGCTCGGGAGTTTTGGACCTTACTTGGGGAGATTCTCTCGAATATTGTCTGCAACTCAATCTTGCAAACTCCGGCGCGGGTTTTGCGGGAGTGAAAACGTGGAGACTTCCGACCTTGAGCGAACAGATGGGAATTCTCATCTACGAAGGTTCTCTCGGTTATGAAACGGTTCCTGGTTCGAGCTTCCCCGGTTTTATCCGAAACGATTATCAAAGATATTGGACTTCCACAAACGCGGTGAGCGCTTCGACGGCAAACGGAATCGTCGGAACCGATTTAGGAAACGGCGCGAACGCTTGGGGTTCTTGGCAGATCTCCGTGTTCGGCGGTGGAACTCATATCAACAGTAAAGGAAAAGCCACTTCTTGGGATTGGCCGAATCGTTACAACGCACTCGCAATGTGTATCGCGGATTGAGGAAAGGAGAACTTTTATGAAACGGATTAGAACTTTAATTCTTCTTACGATCTTAACCGGAATCGTCGGCGGCTTGGCCGCGATCGGAGGACCATACACCGATCCGAACGACGGAACGATCAATGATACGGGCAATCGACTTCTTTGGAGAAAATGCGGAAGAGGCAGAGGAACCGTCGGTATGAATTATACGAACTGCGGCACCGTATCCGGTCCCGCCGAAACGAGCAACTGGGCGACTGCGGTCGCTTATTGCAAAGGTTTGGGCGCGACCTTGGGAGACGGAAGACAATGGAGATTGCCGAGCGTAAAAGAACTGATCTCCATCGTGGATTACAGCCAAGGCGCGATGCCGATCATCAACTCGGTTTTATTTCCGAATACGGCGACCGATCGTTATTGGACTTCCACAAATTCTTTCGCGGCCGGGAACAGTCCCGTCGTATCGGGAAGTGGAACCGCCGATCCGAAACAATACGTCGCCAGCGCCGAAAATACGATGCAGAACTATAGAATTCCCGAAAACACCGCTTACAGATCCATGGCTTACATCGTGGATTTTAGAATCGGAGGCGTCGTGGAAAAACCGAAAACGGACACGAACGGATACGTTCGTTGCGTTAGCGGACCGTATTAATCCTTCTCCCCTCTCTTTGCGTCCGCAGTGAATCCGAATCTGCGGACGCGCTTATTTCATTCTTTTTGAATATTCCAATCTAAGAATCTATTCCAAAACGAAACAAGCGTTGAGCATGAATTCTATATTCTCCTTGGAGATGGAATCGAGACGTTCGTTCCATTTCGCCAAAGGGAGAACTTTGTCCTCTTTTTCCAGATAACTCAACTGCGGAATCAAAGTATACGTTTTGTTCGCCTCGTGAAGATCGGAATCGGAAAATGAAATCAGATTATGAATGACCGGCACACAATTCGTCTGGGAAGAATCGCAGTATTCGACCTTTTGTTGAATGTGTCTAACGTGGATCTCGCCTTCCTTCCCGATCAACATCTTCTTTTTCGGAAATATTTTTTTGAGAACCAGAACGAGCTCCAAAGCCTTGGTCAGATTCTTTTCCTTGGAAGCGGGAAAATAAACCTTTTTCCAAAGTTCTCGTTGTCTTTTGTGAATGCAAGATTCTTCGTCCGAATCCGCCGCGGAAGGATCGGGCGTTTTCTCGCAGATTTCACGGATCGTCACGGGAGAAAAGGATTCGACCACTACGGTCTTCGCGGTTTGTATCTTTTCAATTTTATTCTGGTTTTCCGGTTCTTGGGTCTGCGCGGAAGCGCAAGTCATCAGCCAAAACGCCGATAAAATATAGGAAACTCTTTTTATCATATAACTCGAAACAACGAATCTCGAATTTTTTTGAATAAAAATTGAAAAACATTCATTTTTTTTTAAATAAAATGTCCGCGAAGAATAAAATAAGAATATAACTAAACCCGCGTTCACTTTCTGTTTATCCTAACTTCGATCGAGGATTCCATATTCAAAAATTATCAAATAGGCAAGCTGTTATAATGTGGGAATCCGTGAGCTTTTTATAATATCAAATATATTCTCCCTATTTGTTTAGAATGCAACAGGAGAAACGAATGAAAATTTTCGGAATGATTTTAAAGAGAACGCTTCTTACGCTTTTGCTCATCGTGATCGGAGCTTTGAGTTTTCTCTTTTTAAAGTTCCCGGACGTGGGCGAAAAACAAGAAATCAAAATCGCGCATACTCCGGAACAAGTGAAACGCGGAGAATATCTCGTAAAACATATGGCCGCGTGTATGGGATGTCATACGGGCGATCGGGACGTAACAAAACTTTATTTTCCGGTGATCAACAATGTGGGCACGGGAAATCTAAGACTCGCAGAAGACAACTTCGGTCTTCCGGGAACCTTCTATTCAAAAAACGTAACACCCGCTTCCACCGGTTTGGGTAACTGGACGGACACGGAAATTTTTTACGCGATCACTTCGGGAGTTTCCAAAGACGGAAGTCCCCTCTTTCCGATTATGCCTTACTTGAATTATTCTCAGATGGATCAGGAAGATATTCATTCGATCATCGCGTATTTGAGAACGTTAACCCCCATTGAAAACAAAGTCGAAAAATCCAGCATCAAGTTTCCGATGAACCTCATCGTAAGAACGATTCCCAAAGCTCCCGAATTTCAAAAAAGACCCGATCCGAAAGATTCCGTCGCGTATGGAAAATACGTTGTGACCTTTGCAGGTTGCGACGACTGTCATTCCCAAAGAGTGGAGGGAAAGATAGTCGAAGGTATGGAATTTGCGGGTGGAACTTCCTTTCCCATTCCGACCGGAGGAATCGTACGAAGCGCGAACCTCACTCCGGATCGTAAAACCGGAATCGGAAATTGGACCAAAGAAACCTTCATCGCAAGATTCAAAGCCAACGAACAAAGAGCTAAAGCAAAACCTAATATTGCTCCCGGAGAATTCAACAGCGTTATGCCTTGGCTGGAGTATTCGGGAATGAACGACCAGGATCTTGGAGCGATTTACGATTATCTTATGAGTTTAAAAGCCGTTTCCAATTCCGTTACGATTTTCGAAAAATAAAAAACGATTCGGGCATTTGCGATTTTGAAACGTACCGGGCCCGAGTCTTTTTATCAAGGAATCATTTAGGAAAGAATTTTCTGTATTAAAACGAAATCAAAGACGTCGATTGCCACAAAAATGAAATAAGTTCTTAACAAGAACCCGTGTGAACACTCGTTTGCGTGGTAGTGTAATTCTTTTATAATTCAAGATCATGAATTCACATTTTTGCAGACTCGTATTCCCCCTATATATTCAGCGATTGTCGTTTTATAATAAACGATGATAATACGAAATAAGTTGAGTATAC
Organism: Leptospira kmetyi serovar Malaysia str. Bejo-Iso9; assembly: GCF_000243735.2. Lineage (NCBI taxonomy): Bacteria > Pseudomonadati > Spirochaetota > Leptospiria > Leptospirales > Leptospiraceae > Leptospira > Leptospira kmetyi. The sequence goes on from NZ_AHMP02000003.1 coordinate 2,500,936, forward strand.
TCATCTACAACCATGAAACGATCACTGCGACTTCAGATTATCTCGATCTATTCTTTACTGACAGTGATTAACCTTACCTTTGTCGCGGTGATGATTTTTGAAAATCAAACCGATTTGCTTATCGATAACTTCACTTTGGAATCGGATCAAATCGCCCGAAAGATTCTTAAGAAAATCGAAGGTATGGAATCCTTAAACTACGAGGATCCCGAGAAACTTTCCGAGATCGAAAGCAAACTACTCAGCATCGGAATCGAAAACTTTTCCGTGATTTCCGTGGAGGATCGTTCGGTTGAAAAGTTTAAGATCAATCTCGAACACGGAAATAAGATTTCGATCGATTACCTCAAGGGGAAACTCGCAACGATCATCAACGCGAAGGAAGCGATCAACAGTTCTTACGATATCGAACTGGATTCCAAAAACTTCATCGTAAACCTGATCTTCTATCTTACGGAAAAAACTTTTTTAGTTTCTCAGGTTAAGGTCAAGGAAATCCTCGACCGTCTCAATTCCTTATACATTCAGCTCGGACTTCTTCTTCTCTGGGGAGTGGTCTTTCATATTCTTTTCGGAATCTTTCTTTATAGAAAAATTTTCGTTCGTTTATTCATTCTTAAAGAAGTCAGCGAAACGATGTCCACGGGAGATCTGAGCGCGCGCGCTCAGTGGAACTTTTCCTCCAAGGACGAATTGGATCTTCTCGGAAGCACCTTCAACGGAATGGTGGAAAGAATCGCCGAACAGGTGGAAAGCCTCGAATTTAAAAATCAACAGATTCAAACGGAACTCGAGATCGGCAAGAACGTTCAGGAATGTCTTCTTCCGGGACGCAGAAGAAAATTCAATCTGATCACCGCGGACATCTACTATAAACCGATGCGCGAGGTCAGCGGAGACATCTACGATATTCTGGAAATCAACGACGATCGCACCGGATTCTTTCTCGCGGACGCGACCGGTCACGGGGTTTCCGCCGCCTTGATCACTTCCATCATCCACTTCAATATCGAAAACATCATGAAGGAAACGGTGAACCCTTCGTTTATCTTCACTCGACTCAGCGAAAAACTTTTCGACACTCTGCAAGGCTCGTTCTTTGCGACTGGAATTTTTATGTTGTTCGACAAGGAAGGCTACGCTTACTTCTGTAGCGCGGGTCACAACCCGATCTATTATTACCGCAAGAATAAAGGGAAGATCGTAACTCTCAATTCCACGGGTCATATCCTCGGAATCGGAATTCCGGAAGAATACGAAGTCCTTAAAATCAAAACCGAGCCGGGAGATAAGATTCTAATTTATACGGACGGAATTTTGGACGCAACCGCGCCCACAGGAGAACAGTTCGGCGACGATCGTCTTTTAGAAGTGTTTCAAGCCAACGTTCATCAGGAAGCCAAGCAGATCACGACCGAGATCAAAAAAGAAATGGATATTTTTGCCGATCATTTCCCGGACGACGTTACCTTTGGAATCATCGAAATTCAATAATTCTTATGAAGAAGAGCGTTTTCATAGCCGTAGTCGGATTTCTATTGATTCTTCCTCTGGGATTTATCGTACTCGAAACCAAACTTTTCGAATTGAGAATCATATTAGAAAGACGTAAAATTCTAAACTTCTCGTTTTCGAGCGAGATCCTTCGTTCCAAATTCGAAGGAATCATTTCGAACAAGGAAAACATCAAAGCCGAGATGAAACTGAATCATCTTCAGAGTTCCCTGATAGGCAACACGACTTCAGAACTTTCTCTGGAACCGACTTTTGTCCACGAAACCGGCGCGGTTCTCATCAATTCAGTCCGTTCTCTTTCGCTTAAAACAGGAATCAATCTTCATTTGAATTCCTCCAAGATCCGTCTTTTGGAACACGCGTTCGCTCTCGAACGAAATCAATTCTACAAGGAAGCGTATCGCACTTACGAGGAATCCTTCGATCAATTCGGAAAACAATCCGAAGAAGGAGGCTTTATCCAATTGCATCAGGGTTTTTGTCTCGCGGTTCAGGGAGAATTCGATTCCGCGCTTCGTCCTCTTTACGAAGTGATCGCCAATCATCCGAGCACGCTCCTTTCGAGCGACGCGGAGATTTTGATTTCGTTGATTCTCAAAGCGAAGCAGAGCGTTAAAGAAATCGAAAACAATCTCGACGATCCCGAAAAAAGAGCGAGGGCTTTTTTCGCGAAAGGAAATTACGCAAAGGCTCTCGAAGAAATCGAAAAGGCGAAGATCAACAATCCCGAAATGAATTATATCAAAGGTTATTCTCTCGAAAAAACGGGACATCAACCCGAGGCCATCAAAGAATACGCGGCTCTTGCATTTTCGGATAAGAACAAGGACATCGCGATCAAAGCCAATCGAAGACTTTTGATGTTGGGTTATTATTACAACGCCGGTTCCGAGATCGCAAGTCTTTCGGATAAAAACGCGGAACGTTTGGGCGACACATCCGAAGCGAAAGAGATCAAAACCTCTTCCGAAAAATTAAAACAACCGAAGGCTTTGTTCGATAACGGAAACTCGGATCTAAAAAACGAAGCCTTAAATCAGGAACTCTCAAAACAAAACCAAGCGCTTCTCGAAGACGTGATTCAAAAATCGAATCAGTTTTTGAAAAAGGCGGAAGCTCCGCCTCCTCCGAAACCGATGATCAAAATCACGGTCGCGGACGCCGATCCGGTTTACGCGTTCCGCATCGTGATCGAAGGCGACAAGGCGAAACTTTTTTCTTCGCACTTCCCGATCACACTTCCCACTTTTTCCATCGAATCGATCTCGATGGATAAGAACGCGACGAAAACGACGCAGTTGATCATGACAAAGGACTCAATCAAACAATCTTTTATTAAGGCTTCCGTGGATGACGATTCGATTACGCTTACCGACAAGGTTTCCAAAAAGAAGATCCAAATCAATTCTGCGATCAAAATCGAGGTAACCCAGTGAGCAGAATTCTTTTATTACTAACGATCCTTCTTTTTTCGATCGAAGTCGCGGCGCATAGGATCATTCTAAAATCGGGCGAAGAAATTTCGGGCAAGGTAACGGACAACGATCCGACCTTGGAAGAGATCACGATCCAAACCGGAGACGGCGAAAAGAAGATCAAAAAAAGCGACATCTCCGAAATGAGATTCGAAGAAGCGGGCAACCTTCTTTGTCTCGAATTGGATGATGACCCGAAGCGGATCTGCACGCATAAGATTACGAGAATCAACGCACAAACCTTGTTCTACGTCACCGAAGAGGGAGAATATCTGCGCGTCGCGATCGAACGGGTGAAATACGCGAAGATCACGGAACCGTCCGCGAGAATTCTCCAGCAACTTTCCAAAACCGAAATCAAATTCACCGTTTCCTCCGAAACGGACGACGACATTCTTTCCAAACTTTCGATCCTAAACGACGAATCGATCATGTTGACCAAAGGGGAAATCGAAACCCCAATCATAGTAGAAAATAAGAATATTACAAAAATCGTATATAAACCCGAGGAACCGGTCGTCAAAAATCCGGAACGGGGTCTTGTTCTCTGGGATTATCTGATTCCGGGTTATTATCTCAAAAGAAACGAGTACGTAAAATCCGGTTACACGATGATGGCCCTCACCGGTTTATTCGCCTTCGGCGCGGCCTACGAATACTATGCGGGGATGAACGTAAAGGAAAAACAGCCGCTTCTTTTACCGCAGGACAACGGAACCTTTCTTTTGTTCGATCAGGACAATTCCGAATATTCCAGACACAAACAACTCAATCACCTTTTTCTAATATCCTTATCATTGACTTATATTTTCAACACTGCGTTGATTTCGTTTCCGGCAATGTTTTCCATCGTAGCGACCGAAAAACCGGTCCCACAAGCGGTAGTTCCGGTTCCGCAGGCGATGATGAGGGAAAAGAACATCGAATTTAAAATGACGTATAACTTTTAGGGAGAATCAACTTATATGCAAAAAACGACATCAGGCGGACTCGCCTCCAAAGACGAACTTTCCGTTCAGGAAATCACCGATTCGCACGTGCAGGGCGTTCTTAAAAAGAACATGGCGATCCTGAAAACCACGGGAGAAATCAGCTTATTCTCTGCGAAGAAATTCAAAGAAGCGATGACGGAACGGATCGACAACGGAGTGAACATCTTTCTCGTGGACTTATCCGCGACTTCCCATATCGACTCCTCCGGTTTGGCGGCTTTTATCAGCACACAAGCCAGACTTTTTAAGGAAGCTCAGGGAAAGATCATCATCTTCTCCGTTCCGACGCATCTTCAAAAGATTTTCGAACTGACCAAACTCGACAAATTGATAGGAATCACGATCGACCTCGACGCGGCCATCGACAAGGCCATGGCCTAACGTTTAACGTTAGAATTGCGCTCCGAACGGGAACGATCGTTCCCAAAATGAGTTGCAATGGGTTGAATGCTTCCTAAGCTTTCCTGCGATGGCAGGAAAGCTGTTTTTGATCGGCTCGAACGTACTCGTGACCGGAGTTCCGATCAGCAACGAATTGCACGAACACTACAGCGCTTCCCTACTTTTGAGCAAGGGAGAACCGTTTCGTTTTAGAACGGGAGAATCGGATTGGATAGAATCCAAGGCGATCTTCGTACGTCCGAACGTGGAACAACAACTCGAAGCCCCAAACGAGGATATATTCATCATTCACTTCGATCCGGACAGCGTGCGGATCCGGGGAGCCGTGTTCGATTTTAGTCCCGAATATCTGGAATTAAAACCGGAAGTATATGCAAGAATTCTAAAATTCTTAACTCCTCCCTCAAACGGAGAAGAAGCCGTCCAACTCTGGAAAAAAATTCTGAACGAACTCGACCGAAACGAAAACGGTCGCAAGGTCCGAGATTCGAGAATCGAACAAGTCGTCAAAAAAATCGCGCAGTCCATTCCGGACAATCTTCCCTTGGAAGAATTGACCTCGTCCACGGGTTTATCCGAAAGCAGATTGATGCATCTGTTCAAGGAAGAGGTCGGAATTCCGATGAGAAAATACGTTCAATGGCTCCGAATCAAAACCTGTGTGCTTTCCCTTTCCCACGGAAACTCTTTGACGGTCGCGTCGCACGAAGCGGGCTTTGCGGATCAGGCCCATATGAGCCGGACTTTTCGGGAGATGTTCGGTCTGAAACCTTCCCTTTTTTTGAAAAATAGCAGTTCCGTTCAAGTAATCTTCTGCAAAATCGAGGATGATGTGCAGCTCTAAAGAAGCCGAAAATCCAAAGAACGGCTTTAATCTTTGATGAAGGGAGTTGATATGAAAACGATCGAACAATGGCTTACCGAGTACGCGGAAAGTCACCAGAACATAGTCAATAAAAGAATTCACTGGATCGCCGTACCGACCATTATGTTTACACTGCTCGGAATGCTTTGGTCCATCCCGTCCGGAACCATTCAAAGTTTTCTACCCGAATCCTTGGGACAGGCGAGATTGTTTTTAAACTGGGCGACGATCTTCGTTTTAATCACGGGAATTTTTTATCTCAGACTTTCCATTCCTATGTTCCTCGGAATGATGACAATGGTCGCGATCATGTTGACCGGAGTTTATTATATTTCCCTTTCCGGAATTTCCACTTTGATCAGCGTCTCCGTGGGAGTTTTCGTTGTGGCTTGGATCTTCCAGTTTATCGGCCATAAGGTGGAAGGAAAAAAACCGTCCTTCTTCAAGGATCTTCAATTCTTATTGATCGGACCCGCTTGGTGTCTGAGCTATTTCTATAAAAAAGTAGGAATCTCCTACTAAGAATCCGTAAAACGTTTCCGTCTCGATCTTGGGCGCGCTCGAGAATTCGGGACGGTGCATTTCCAAACGTTAAACCGAAGTCGCATTTCGAAACAAAACTCCGCCGAAAACGATTGACTCGCTTTAAAAGCGGAGTTAACATCCTCTTCCACTATGGAGAATCAAAATTGAAAACGATCCAAACGCAATTCTCAAGTTCTAAAAATCCGAACCGTTTATCCAGAAAAGAATTCCTTCGCGTTTCCGCAAAAACCGCAATGATCGCGGGCGTAAGCGGAACGGTTTTATCCTCCGCAACGGCCTGCAATTCCGGACCGAAAGGGATCGTCAACAAAGACCTTCGTTATTCTTCCCTTGCACAAGCGTTGACCGAACTGGAAACATTCAATAAATTGAATGTAATTCGAGGTTATGCGGATTGGGACGCGGGGAAAGTGTTTCTTCACTGCGCTCAGTCGATCGAATATTCGATCCAAGGTTATCCCGAAAACAAAAGCGCGCTCTTTCAAAACACGATCGGAAAACTCGTATTCCTAAAATTCTCCTCTTCCGGAAAAATGTCGCACGATTTGGAAGCTCCGATTCCCGGAGCGACGCCGATCAAAACGGACACGAACTGGAAGGAAAGTCTTTCGATTTTGAAGGAAACCATTCTAAAGTTTCAAGCGTACGGAGGAGAATTAAAACCTCACTTCGCATACGGAAGTTTATCCAAGGAAGAATACGATCAGGCGCATGCGATGCATCTCGCCAATCACTTCAGTTTCCTGACGTTCGAGTCTTGATTCTTTTTTGAGGTTCTGAAAAAAATAGACTTCGGAATTCCGAAGAACTCCGAAGTCCGAGAGCAAGTGTTTCGGATGGATTCGTAAGTGAAAAAAATGGAAAATGATTACAAGGTTACAAGGCCGCCAGACTCGATTCCGCCAAATCGTATCCGCCCATTTGATCGGGATGAAAACCCGGCTTAAAGTATTTTAAACAACCGTAAAATAGCGGAGGCACCGCGGTCCGCATGTGCTTGCGCGCGTAGTCGCGGTCGCTTTTGAATTTCTTCCAGGAAACTTCTGGATCCGCGATCAAAAACCAATACTGAAACAGAATCGCATACGACCAAAGAAGAACGGTTGCGATCGCAAAACCGAAAATTCTCAGGAAATAACTCGGAGCGGACGCTTGAAGCACGTCGTAAACTACGGACTTGTGTTCGATCTCTTCGCAAGCGTGCCAAACGAGAAGTTTTCTCATATCCCCGTGCGCGTCCCGGGCCAGATCGTATTTCAGAGATATTTCGCCTAACGTGGCCGTGTAGTGCTCCAGAGCGGCGGTGATCGCAAGATCGATCTTAGGACCAAAAAGAAAACGGAAAAAAGGAAAGATCACCTTAAAAGCGGTGAAGTGATAAAATCTCGCAATTCTATCCAAAGGAAGTTTGAACTTACGAACGGAATCCCAAACCCGTTCGTGCTCCTTTCCGTGTTGAACCTCCTGACCGATGAACGATTTCACTCGATTCTTCAGAGCCTCGTCCTTGATCTTATCCTGAAACGGTTTTACGCTTCGGATAAAATATCTTTCACCTTCGGGAAAGATCACGTGAAAGCTGTTCAGCGCGTGTGTCATGATTGCGTTATCGTTGAAATAGTGTCTGGGAAGATTTTCCAAACCTTCAAAGTCCATTTTGCGGACCGAAGGAGATTGTCCGTCGATCGTTTTGGTAAACGGTTTTTTCATAGTTGCCCGGCCTCTTTACTATTCGAGAAAATCATTTTTTTATTTCGGATTCGGCGAGTAGGATAACCGATCTCGAACTTTCGTTCTTTCCGAATCTCGAAACGGCTGATGGATTTTGAAATCGGCTAGGATTTTCTCCTTCTTCTTTCGGAAATTCAGGGATGAAATCCTCGGATTCCTTTCCGATCGAGTTCGAAAACGAATTCCTTGAATCAGGAATCTTCTTTACGTATTACGCGGGAGGCAAATTCTGGAAAGCGACCAGGAACGGGGGATTAGCTCAGCTGGTTAGAGCGCTACCTTGACATGGTAGAGGTCACTGGTTCGATCCCAGTATCTCCCACCACTTCCCTTCCCGAGATCCACTTTACTTCAAACGGGCAAAACTCAATCTTGCCGCATGTCGTTTCTCCAAAAGAAAATCATCACGAGAACGATTCTCGTGTTATCCTTTGTCAGTCTTTTAACGGATATCGCATCCGAGATGTTGTATCCGGTTCTTCCCATCTATTTAAAGGAAATCGGATTCTCCATTTTACTGATCGGAATTTTGGAAGGTGTGGCGGAAGCGACCGCCGGATTCAGCAAGGGTTCTTTCGGAAGAATGTCCGATCTCAGCGGCAAACGATTGCCCTTTGTGCGCTGGGGTTATCTTTTGAGTTCGATTTCCAAACCCATGATGACGTTTTTTCTTTCTCCGATTTGGGTTTTCTTTGTAAGAACGACCGATCGTTTGGGAAAGGGAATCCGAACCGCCGCAAGAGACGCGATGCTTTCCGATGAAACCGATTCGGAAAACAAGGGCAAGGTTTTCGGATTTCACAGATCCATGGACACGTTCGGCGCGGTTTTGGGTCCCGTATCCGCACTCGTATTTCTCTACTTCTATCCCGGTTCTTATAAGGAATTGTTTTTACTGGCGTTTATCCCCGGATTCTTGGCGATCGCGTTTACGTTTTTGATTCGTGAAACTCCGAAACCTCGCAAGGTCGGCGCAAGCGGGGAAGAATATTCCATTTTTCTGTTTTTCAAATATTGGAAACTGGCTCCCGCATCTTATAAGAATCTCTGTAAGGGAATTCTATTCTTTACTTTGTTCAACGGCTCGGATATATTCCTTCTTTTACGATTGAAGGAAGCGGGAATGAGCGATTCTCTTTCGATCGGAGCTTATATCTTTTACAATCTTATATACGCGCTCGCCGCTTATCCGCTCGGAGTAATCGGAGATAAGATCGGTCTCAAAAAATTATTTCTTTTCGGTTTAATCGCGTACGCGGTCGCTTATTGGAGTATGGGTTACGGAACGGCTTCTTGGATTCTTTGGGGATCGTTCGGAATCTACGGAATTTACGCCGCTTCGACCGAAGGAGTTTCCAAGGCCTGGATCACGAATCTCGTTCCCAAAACGGAAACGGCGACCGCGCTCGGAACCTTCAACGCGTTTCAAAGCGTTTGTATGATTCTCGCGAGTTCGATCACGGGTTATCTTTGGACGAATTGGAATTCTTCCGTTGCGCTCGGAGTTTCCGGAGTCGCGTCTTTACTCGCGGGATTTTTTCTTTTCTTTTCCGAAGAAGTAGAAACCTCTCGTTGATCCAAAAACGATCCAGTCGATCGATCAACGATCCGAGCGAAACTTCAACGGATCTCGAAACAACTCCGAGGATTCTCGACAAATCAAATACGCAAAAACAAAAAAGCTCCCGTGGCGCGGGAGCTTTCAGTACCGGTTTGGTTTATCTTTTTGATTTAGGAGAGAATATTAGAATTCGATAATGTTTCTTATTCGACGGACAAAACCGAAATCGTGGGAAGTTTAAACCCGAGAACGGTCGCCAAATCCTTGCGGATCTGATCGCGGACGTTTTGTTTATCCTCGACCAAAAGCGCCTGACGCAGATAAAATTCAGCGGCTTTCAAATCCACTTCGCCGAGGGCCATGGAAACTCGATAACGCACCGAAGGATTCTCGCTTTTGAGCATGTCGCAAAGATTATAAAAACTTTTATCCGCAACTCTCATGATATGAACGATCGAGTTTAGGATCGCCGCTTTCGTAAAATCGTTCTTTTCCTTTTCCAAAGTGGAAACGAGAAAGTTCACGGTTTCCTTTCGGTTCATATACTTTAAACCGTCCGCGGCGGAAGCGCGGATGTAAAAATTCGGATGACTGAGCGCGTTGACGAGAACGTCTTCGGATTCCTTCGCATACGGATAACTTCCGATCGTTCTTAAAATTTCACCCGCTGCGATGACCATCGTATAATCGTCCTTAGACGTAAAGTAAGGTTCGTCCTTTTCCTGAATGGTCGGTTCGATCTTTTTGTATTCTTCGATCGTAGGTTTGATCGCGATCTCCTGATCCATCATGGAAAGAGCCTGAGCGACCGTGAACTTTAGATAAGGATGATTTTCAAGCGACTTGGGAGTTTTCGGATTTCCACGAAGCGCGTTTAAAAGAGGGCGAACCGCGAGTTTGTTGCTGACGAATTTGAGATAATCGGCCGCGTCCACTTTCTCTTCGTAAGAACCGGATTCGAGTTTGCGGATCTGTTCGAAATACGCTCTATCCGCGTATTCTACCGCCTTATCGCCACCGGCAAATAAAGGCAAAACACAGATAGAAAACAAAATGATAGAGATCGAAATATTCTTAAACATGGAATTCCCTCTCTTGTAATATCGGTTTTCGGAATCTTCGGCTTAAAGTTTCAGGCTTCCTTTTCTTTTACACTTTCAGCAATTTTGCGGATTTTTTCGGATAGGTCTTCCAATGGTAGATCGGTTTCGGTGGATTCTTCCAGCTCTTTTCCGATTTTTTTGAGGTCTTCTTGGATGCGAAGTTTGTTTTCGGAGGCCCGGCTCGCCATGTGGGTCAAAAGATCGTCCCGGTATTCGGTCGCCATTTCGAGTTTGAGTTCGCCGAGCGAAATCATCGACTGGAGAATTTTTTCCAAACGATCCCTTGTCAGATAACTCGCGCCGATTCCGCCCAAAACCAAACGTCCGAACAAGGAACTGATGTCCTTACCGGTTTCGCGGATCAAAGCGGAAAGCATGAAGTTGGAGAATTCTTCGTTTCTTTGACCGAGAGAAACTTTCAAAAACGTTTGTCCGAGAATTTTCGGAGTGATATCGGAACCGGACATATTATCGATCACGCGGATTTCTTCTCCGTTGATGATCATCTCGGCGACGTCTTCGAGAGTAATCGTTTTACTCGTCTCCGGGTCGTAGAGTCTTCGGTTCGCGTATCGTTTCAGAAGTTTCATTTTAATTGGTTGCGTCTTTTACGCGTCGCACAATTCTAGAATCCGCCGGAAAAGCCTTCGGTCAAGCAAAATACCCATGGCAAGCCTACTGTTCGATTGTCTCTTTCTAAACGGACTTACAAAAAAGGAAGAAAAGCTGTTGTTATCTCTCTTGGATTGGAAAGAAATTTCCGTTCAAGAATGGGCCGGAGCGGGAAGATTTCCCGATGTAAGTCCCGGACAAATCGTAATTCGTAAAACGATCGAGACCGATTCGTTACAAACCGCGTTGGATTGGTCCAAACAACCCTTGCTCTTGGGAAGAATCGAACCTTCCCTTCTCAAAAATTTATTCGAACAAGGTCTGAATTATTTTTTAGACTTACAAACCTCGAACGTCGTGGACGTTCCTCTGGAGAATCTGCCGCAAAGAAAAGGATTGAACGCGCTCGTGATCGGACCCGATCCGCTTTTGTTTCAAAGAATCCGCGCGCACTTGAAAGTGATCGGATGGGAAACCTATCCTTGCAGAGAATTGTCAGCGCTCAAGGAAAAGTTCCGCGAATACGAACCCGGATTGCTCTTCGTGGATTGGGAAAGAATCAGCGTCAAGGACGCCGTGGATCAACTGAAGAATCTGCCGCAAAGGGCGATCTTTCCGCCGGTAGTCGGAATCCGCGACGTAAAAAGGGAGAATCTCTTTCAGGATTTGTCCGCGGGAATCCGCGACTTCTGCCAGGAACTATATTCAGAAAAAGAAATATTAGAAATATTGAATCATTCGATTCCAGATCTCGAAAGGGAGAATTACGGTTCTGAAAATTTCAAACGGATGATTTTCGAATTCAGAACCGACGCAAGACCGACCGCGATTCGAATCGAAAAAACGAAACCGACGCAAGTCTCCGGAACTCATCTCGAAAAGATCAAACTTCAAAAAATTCTAAGCTGGATCGGCGAATTTCTTTGATATGATGGAAACCCATTACATATCCTCTCCCGAAATCGAATCCGTGGGTTACGACGCGGATAACGGGGATTTATCGATCCGATTCCGAGACGGAAGCGCAAAAGAATTCCGGAATATCCCGAAGGAAACCTACGTCGCTCTTATGCAATCCGGTTCTAAGATGGAATTCGTTCAGAAACGGATCGAAACGACGTAACACCGAGCCGATAAACGCGAAACAAATCCGAATCGGACGAAATGGATCGGTACTTTATTGTTATTGAAGCAATGATTGTAAAAGCAACCATGGATCCACGGAGAACGACAATCCATGAACTCATCGAAAGAAACGAAAACCTCCCAACTCATCGATACTGCCTTCGCGTATTATTTTCACAGAACCGATCGTCTTTTACGCCTTCATTTTACGAAACTCATGTCCGACAACAACGAGGACATCACAGTGGAACAATGGATTCTGCTCAACCAACTCAATGCGAACGGAAGCGCGTCCCAAACGGATCTTGTAGACAAAACCTTTAAGGACAGGCCGAACGTTACACGCCTTTTGGACGGTTTGGAAAAAAAAGATCTGGTTCAAAGGGTGGACGATTCCGAGGACAGAAGAAAGTTCAAGATCGTAATGACAAAAAAGGGAAAGGCCCTGTTGGATAGAACGATTCCCATGATGTTGAAGGAACGAAAGCTGATCTACAAAGGACTCAGCTCCAACGATCTGCAAACTCTGAAAAGAATTTCCGAAACGATCGAAACAAACGTTTTGGACGGAAGAATCTAAACTTCAATTCAGATGAGCCTTTAAATCCTCCAAAGAAATATGATCGGTAACCTTCGTGGAAAATTTCGCAATTTCCACTTTTAGATCGGGGCCGATCAGAAACTCCGCAGGCATACGATCCATTTTCATACCCGGAACTTTTTTCATCTCGAATCCGAGATTCTCCGCTTCTTGAATTTCTTTTTTGGAAGTCAGGATCGTTTTAAAAACTCCGAACCAGGAAAACCCCACGTCATACAAACGATAGAGATCGTTGTTCGGATCGGGAATCAGGGAAAACGGAAGTTCGCGATTGCCCACGCTTTTTTCGATGTTTTCCTTTGTGGATTCGAAAACCGCAAGAATCTGAAGACCTTGTTTTTGCAACGCAGGGTATGCGTTTAAAAGTTGAAGCACTCTTAGATTGCACAAGGCGCATTCGGCGTTTCTAAAAAAAGCCAACAGGGTTCGTTTTCCTTTGAGATCGGCGAGACGGATCGTTTTTCCCAAATGATCGGTTACGGTAAATTCTTTAGCAGTATCTCCCGCTTTTAATTTCATAAAAATCTCCTTTATCTGATTCGGAGTTTAGACTCATTTTGTTGCCTAGGCAACAATTATTTAGGTATCATTTTTGAAAAAACGAGAATTTTCTACAAAAACCCGGGATCGTGGAACCTTGAAAACGGCGGAAACTTCTTGCATTTAATTTGGGATAAAACTATTCTTGGACCATGAAACGAATCGTGATTTCCATTCTTTCCCTTTTGGTCGTTATACTCGTCGCCCTTCCCTTTTTGGGAGACGGAGAATCGGAACAACTGAACGCGGAGATTCGTGCCAAAAGCCCCGGCTCGTTTTTGGAAACCCCGGACGGATTTGTTCATTACGAATGGGAAGGCCCGGAAAACGGACAACCGGTCGTATTGGTTCAGGGTTTTTCCAATCCTATTTTTATTTACGAACCACTCTCGAAACGGCTTCAAGAGGAAGGTTATAGGGTTCTTCGTTTCGACTTGTTCGGCCGGGGACTTTCCGATCGCCCGGACACGACTTACAATCCGGACCTGTTCGATCGACAACTGAGCAATTTATTAAATTCTTTGAATATTCAAAAAAAAATATACTTAATCGGAACTTCCATGGGCGGAGTGATCGTAACGAATTTCACACTCAAACATCCGGAACGCGTTCAAAAACTCGTGTTGATCGCTCCCGCCGGTTTTCCGATGGACATTCCTTGGATCGGAAGATTGACCCGTCTTCCTCTGATCGGAGAATATTTAACCAAATCCTTCGGTGATAGGATTCTTCTCAAGGGCGCGCAAAAGAATTTTTTCAAACCGGAACGTTTTCCCAATCTGGAAAAAGAATACGGCGAACAGATGCGTTATATCGGTTTCAAACGTTCCATTCTTTCCAGCTTACGAAACATGCGTCTCGAATCGTTTCAGGAAGAATACGAACAACTCGGTAAGAATCCGATCCCGAAACTTTTGATCTGGGGAAAACAGGATCGAGTCGTTCCTTTTTATCTGAACGAGATCGCGTTGAAAACTCTTCCGGGCATCGAGTTTTTGCCTCTGGACAACGAAGGGCACGTTCCTCACTACGAATCTACGGAAAGAATGACTCCTAAACTTTTGGAATTCTTAAAAAAATAACCGATGAAATCAGAGTCGATGATCCGATTCGACGTTCAATCCAAGGGAAGAAGATACGTCGTTTTGTGCGCGGTAAGCGGTTCATAGATTTCCATCGAAGCCCTTCCGTTTAAATCGCAGCCTTTCTCTTCGCAAGCTCGGAAAAGTTTCGGATAAACCTTATAGATTCCGAGAAAGATAGAAACGAAATTCTTCAGCGGAAATTCCGCGAAAAGATATTTTTTCGCTGGAATGGTTCTCGCTTTCAACTCGATCGAAAGTCCATCAGGAATTTTTGATATAGGTTCGGAAAGAACCACGCCCACTTCGCAGCGGAGTTTTTCTTTGGGAACGTTGTTCGGGTTGTCCAGATAAATCGCGAAAAGTTTAAAATCCCGAATTCCTTTTTCAGGAAGTTCTTTTTGAAGGGTTTCGAAAGTGATTCCCACGTTTCTGTAATCCCCTATCCTTTCGTGGGAAAGAACGGAATAAGGTCCTTTGACTTCTTCCTGAACTTGAACGCGATCGAAGGCTCCCATATAAAACAAAAATGCGAGGACCACCAACGTTAAAACCACAACGCTCAGCGCGAAAATTTTCATAAACACCTCAAAGAATTAGAATCAAAAAGAAGGGAACGATCAGACTCATATTTATATAAAACAGATAGGAATATCTTTTAAAAACGGAACGTTCCGTTTTTAAAAAAATCAAATCCCGCATCAATACGATTCCCGCCGAAACCAAAAGTGCGGGAAGAAAGAATTCCGCGGAACCGTTTCTTTCATACGGAAAATTTCGAAAGAATTTCAACCAGCCCGGTCCTCCGAGAAACAAACTCGCCAAGATTAATATTAAAAACAGATTCCACGGGATCAAAAGAACCAAACCGAGAACGGAGCGCGGTTCGTTTCTCCAGGAAAGACGAAACAATCTGAGTTCGCTCGCGATTCTTTCCTTAAATCCGGAAGCGAGAATATCAAATAAATGGAATATTCTAAAATTACCGTCCAGATAAGAATCTTCCAGATGGATTTGAAGCGCGTCCTTCATTCTTTTCGGAAAAGAGGATGGATAAGCGGTTTTGATCAGAATTTGAAAACAACGGAAGAGCATTTTAGTTTCCCAGCAAATCCAACTTCTTCGCCCGTTTCAACGTGGCCTCGAGTTTTTTCAGTTCGGAGACGAGAATTTCTTTTCCTTCGGACGTGATCTCGTAATACAATCTTCTCGGATCGTCGTTTTCGTTCGCTCTTTTCTTGGAATATCGGATCCACCCGAAACCTCGAATCGATTCCAAGGTGCGATACAAGGTTCCCGGTCCGAGTTTGAAACTTCCTTCCGAGGATTCTTCCACGGATTTTCCGATTCCGTATCCGTGTTGCGATCCTTCCGCCAAGGAAAGAAGAATATGAAACATCGCGGGTGTGATTCCTTTTGTTTCGATCGATTCTTCTTTGAGAACCATATATCCATTATGGATATATTCAGATCGGACTCAAGCCTTTTTTACAAAACGAAACCGGATTCTTCCCAAAACTCGAGAACGAACGGGTCACAAAATTGGAATTATTTTTGAACATGTTCAAATTTTATTCTTGCAAAAGAATCCGCTTCGTTGTATTTTTTGAACATGTTCAAATTTGGAGAAAAATTATGAAACCTATCTTTTTTTGGGCGGTGTTCTTTGGAATCACCGCTTCCGGCTACGCGGACGCGCAATCGGATCTGTTCGAGGAAGTCCGCAAAGGAAACTTGGAAAACGCGGAAAAAATTTATTCCGTTGCTCCCGAGTCCTTTGACAATACGGACAGCAGGGGCCGCTCCGCCGTGTTTTACGCGATCGAAAGCGGAAACCCGAATATGCTCAAGTTCGTCTTGGATCGTAACAACCGAATCGACGTTCCCGATAATTCCGGAGAATATCCGATTCACTTTGCGGCAAAATATCCGGACAGTAAGATCATCGACTTGGTTCTCAATCGAGATTCTTACCTGAACTATCTGACTCGAAACGGGGAGAATGCGCTCGACATCGCCACTTATTACGGAAACCACAGCGTCGTCGCTTATCTCGGTGCGAAAGGTATGAAACAATCCAAACCGGTCTCGGGCCCGTATACGATCGGACTTTACTTCGGTTATTTGATCATCAGCATTTTGATGACCATCTGGGTTGCGAGAACCTTGTTCAACAACGGAAGAATTTTTCTCGTTAAGATGTTCAACGGCGAAGAGAAACTCGCGGACTCGATCAATCATCTTTTGATCGTTGGATTCTATCTGATCAACATCGGTTATATAAGCCTTTCCTTGACCTCCAGCCAGAAACCTTTAGATTTGGCGGAATGTATCGAAGTGCTGACCACAAAGGTCGGAGTGGTTCTTCTGATCTTGGGCGCGATGCATTTTTTCAATCTGTTTCTGTTCGCAAAGTTCAGAAAAAAAATCTCGCATACGTTCGGAGAAGTTGAAGTCCCCGCATGATTCGCAAAAAGGCAAAATCACAAAAAGAGACCGGAAAGTCGCAACCGACCCGGTCTCTTCTTTTTGAAACGGCGATCTCCCTTTTTCAAAAAGACGGCTATGACGAAACGACGATGAGAGCCATCGCCCAGAAGGCGGGTCTCGCACTCGGCGCTTCGTATTATCATTTTAAAACGAAAGAGGATATTGTATTAGAATTTTATAAAGCGACTCAGGAAGTCGCGGACGTTCAAAACGTGGAATTCTGCAAATCCGAATCCGACCTCAAGGAAAGAATCAAAAACATCATTCGATTCAAACTCGGACAGTTTCGAGGTTACGAAAAATTCCTGCACGTTCTTGCGAGAAGCGGCGGCGATCCAAATCATCCTCTTTCCCCTTTCAGCAAAGAAACGCGACAAATCCGCGAGGATGCGATCGCGCTTTTTCAATACGCGATTTCCACCTCCAAAGATTCCATACAAGCCGATCTAAAAGAGGAACTCCCTTATTTGTTTTGGCTTTATCAACTCGGAATCATTTACGTCTGGCTTTTCGACGAATCCCCGGGCAAAAAGAAAACCGAACTGTTGATCGAAAAGGGTTTGGATCTTATATTCCAACTTTTGAAACTATCCTCCCTTCCTTTGTTTCGATCCGTTCGCAAATCGATTCTTTCCATGATCGACTTATTTAAAAAGTAATCCTTATTATTTTCTTAGGAGTTTTATTCCATGCGTCTCAAAGACATAGACACTCTTCCGCCGAAGGATAAAGACAAAGAGGAGATTCTCCAAAAAACGGAGGAATACGTTCGGGATCTTTCCTCGTTGCAGGAAAAATTATACGCGCAAAAAAAGAATTCCGTTTTGATTCTTTTGCAAGGCGTGGACACGGCGGGAAAGGACGGAACGATCAAACACGTTTTCGGGGGAATCAATCCGCAGGGTTGTTGCGTTAAATCTTGGACAAAACCGAACTCGGAAGAGGTTCAGTTCGATTTTTTATGGAGAATCCACAAATACGTTCCGCCCAAAGGAATGATCTACATTCACAATCGTTCGCATTACGAAGACGTGTTGATGCCTAAAATTCTCGGAACCCTTTCGGATAAAAGACTCGAAGAAAGAATGGAATCGATCCGAGATTTCGAAAAACATCTCGAACGAGAAAACGAAACGAGGATCATTAAGTTTTTCTTACATATCTCGAAGGAAGAACAACAGGAAAGAATCAAGGAACGACTTTCCGATCCGGATAAGAATTGGAAATACGATCCTTCCGATCAAACGACCCAAGATCGTTGGGACGATTATCAAGCCGCATACGAAATGATCTTCAAGTACAAGGATCAGGAAAAGGAATGGAATCTGATTCCTTCGGATAAGAAATGGTTCCGCAATTATCAAGTGGCCAAGATTCTCTGTAAGGAACTGGAGAATTTGGTTTAATACGAAGTCGATGTCGCAATAAAAAAGGCCGAGCTTTCGCTCGACCTTCCAACTCTAACTAAGGAGTCCGTTTGGAAACTTCAGTAATCCCGATTCATTCCTTTTTTAGAAGCGAACACGCCGAGAATTTTCAACTGAGCTTCCTTTACCTTTTCGGAACTATCGTAAGAATCGTCCGATCTCATCAGTTCCTTCATCAACCAGCGCGAGGATTCTCTATCAAGAAAATCTAATACTTGGATGACGAGTTTTTCGCGGACGCTTTTCAACGCTTCCGCGAGATCGGGAAGGCTCACCTGTCTCAACAAGTCCTTCAACTCGTTGTATGACAAAGAATGAAACGCTCTGCTCAAAAGGATGTCCGAGTCGATCTGCGGTTTTGAATTGCAGAATTCAGCGTAAAAATCGTTGAGAAGAATCGTATCGATCTCTTTTCTTTTTTGAGTCACGAAGTTCCAGAAGCTTTTCTGATACGATTCTCCGAAATAAGAAGCGACTCTTTCCAAAAAGATGGAGATATGAAGTTCGTTTTGAATGGCTTCCATTCCCTCAAGAATGATAACCCTATCCAAGAGTTCTTTTCCTTCGTAATTTCCGGAAATGATATAACCTTTCAATATATTGCGGACGTTTTCGGCATCCATTCCGATTCCCATCAGATCGAAACCCTTTCTCAACAGAAACGGATGATCTTCGGAATCAAAAGCATCGATCAAAAAATATTTTCCAAAGACGTAACACTTCTCGCTCAGCTCCAACATCATTCCCAATGTTTGTAGACTTTGCTCTCGATCCGTGTCTTTGCAGAAAAGTTGGTCGGGTCGTATATGTGCCAGCATGCTTTGATTTCTCCGAATCTTAAGTATTGATTTTTCCGAACTATCGATCGCGTAAAAACGGAACGTTCGGAATCCACGAATTCTCTTTTGATAAGATGCATCAATAGACGCGAATTTATTTTTTTTTCAAACCCTTTCCGCGCGTTTTCCGAAGCAAAAATGGGAAATCTTTCGTCGATTCTCGGCTTGTTTTCGCCTTTTAATCCTTTCGTGTTACGATGCTTGAACCAAAGGGAAGAGCGCGACCTTGATGGAATCCGAATAGTGGACCAAAGGCTCCGAACTTAAAAGCGGAATCTTATGACTTTCTAAAATCGTATTTTGACGAACGGCGTATTCCGCTTTTTGAAGCGGCCATGGTAAGTGATGCACCTCACCTCGATAGATTCTCCCTTGCGAATCGTTACTATAAAGACAATATCTTTCGGTGAGCCAATGCTCCAAGGTTCCCGGGGAAGAATGATAGACCTCCGATGCGGGTTCGTATGTCGCGTTAAATTCTCCCGGATTCGCGCGCCGATCTTTGCGAAGACATAAAAATTCCTTTCGGGTTTTGTTTGTTTTGAGTTTTATATCCGCGTTCAGATAGGGCAGATGAAAGAAATTTCTTGCGATCTCTACGACCAAACGATTGTCCGCATCCAAGCTGAAAAAATAAACTCCCGGTTTTGAATCCTTGCCTCGGCTTTTGACATAGGTACGAACGTTCAACTCGGGAAAGGTTGAGATCCACGGCAAAGGCGGAAGATACATCGGCCGAACCCCTTTCATTCGGAATGGCACCAATCCGATATAAGCTTTTCCTTGATATGTGTCGGCTTCCAATCCTTTCGGAAGAATTTCTTCCAAGAATTTTTGCGGGATCTCCCAATGTAAAAATGCCAATTCTTCCCAGTACTGGATCATAAACGGCTTTGTCGTCGGTAAAGGCCAAGGTCGATGCGCGGTTTGGCTCAAAATGTACGAGAGAGAAGCGGAATTCATGGAGTGTTAGTTTCTCTTTTGGATTCGTTTGAGGCAATTTTGTTTTGATGCTTTCGGACGGTTTTGTGGGAACTCCTATGAGTTTTGGAGAAGGTCGTGCGTATCAAGAGTTGTTTCCGGATTTTGCAGGAGTTCCTACATTTGTTTGTAAAACGAAAAAGACAGGGAGTTCTCAAAGAATACACTTTGAACCGGCCTTTGGATTCTAAGAATTCTCCAAACCGAGAATTGGATCCTTCTCAGTTGAAAAAGTAATCGCTTCCGAATTCGAAGGAGTTCCTACATTCGTTTGTAAAACGAAAAAACGTAGGAACTCCCACCAAAATTGGTGTAGATCAAATACCAAAGTTCAGAAATCTGTGCTCATGAGCCAAATTGAATCCGTTCCAATCGGAACCCTCCCACCCTTGGGGCAGGTTCCTAAAAAAATGTATGCACAGGTCGTTCGTCCCGAGCGTTACGGCGATCCGATCAAAGCAATTCAGGAAGAACTCATCGATGTTCCAGAAATAGCTCCGGACGAAGTGCTCGTCGCGGTAATGGCAGCCGGTGTAAATTATAACAACGTTTGGGCCGCACTCGGCTTTCCCGTAGACGTCATCGGCGCAAGAAACAAAAAAGGCGAACCCGAGAAGTTTCACATCGGCGGGTCCGATGCATCCGGTATCGTTTATAAAGTCGGTGCCGAAGTTAAGAACGTAAAAGTCGGCGACGAAGTCGTTCTTCACTGCGGAATCTGGGATAAAAACGATCCTTGGGTGAAAGCAGGAAAAGATCCTATGTTCGCACCTTCTCAGTTGATCTGGGCGTATGAAACCAACTGGGGATCCTTCGCGCAATTCTGCAAGGTTCAAGATCACCAATGTCTTCCAAAGCCGAAACATCTCACTTGGGAAGAAGCGGCCGCCTATATGCTCGTAGGAGCTACCGCATATAGAATGCTCCACCACTGGAAACCGAACGACGTACAAAAAGACGACGTGGTTCTGATCTGGGGAGGCGCAGGCGGACTCGGCGCGATGGCGATTCAGATCGTAAAAGCCGCGGGTGGAATTCCAATCGCCGTAGTTTCCGAAGACGATAAAATCGACTTCTGTATGAAACTCGGCGCGGCGGGCGTGATCAACCGTAAAAAGTTCAACCACTGGGGAGCTTTGACTTCCGAAATCAACAAGACGGAAAAATTCGTAGAATGGACGAAAGCCGCTCGCGAATTCGGAAAGGCGATCTGGGACATTGCCGGAAAAGGAAACAATCCTAAGATCGTTTTCGAACATCCGGGTGAAACCACTATTCCTACTTCCATGTTCGTTTGTGAAACGGGCGGGATGGTCGTTATCTGCGCGGGAACCACAGGTTACAACGCAACCGTGGATCTTCGTTATCTTTGGATGAGACAAAAACGTCTGCAAGGTTCTCACTTTGCGAACGACGAAAACTCAAAGGGATTGAACGACCTGGTCATCGACAAAAAAGTCGATCCTTGTCTTTCCAAAACCTTCACTTGGAACGAGACCGCACATTCTCACCAATTGATGAAAGAAAACAAACACCCGGCCGGAAACATGTCGATTCTCGTCGGAGCCGATAAACTGGGATTAGGAAGAAAATAATTTCTTACCGAACTCTCCGATTCTTCGGATAAAAAAAACCCCGGAAGCGAAAGCCTTCGGGGTTTTTTATTTTGATTGCGATCATCGATTCGGGATCGCGCATGGAACGGTCCTTAAACCAAAACGGGCAGTTTATTAGAAGGATGAATCCGATTCAGTTTTTGTTTCAAGAGAGAATAGGTTTTCCCCTTAATCGCATAGGAACCTATGTCCGAGGAAGAATCTCCCGAATAAAAAACCTGCGCTTGTTGCGTGTCGATCTGAACGTTGGTCAAACCCAAGTTAAGAAGCTGTTCCACTTCTTCCCTATATTCGAACGAACGATCCCCTCTTCTTCTTACGTCCGTGATCTTTCCGTTTTTGCAAAATACGTCGTCTCCCATATCGTAGAACTTTCCGATCGGAAACAAAAGATCGGGGAAATTATCTTGAACGATCAAAGGATGCCATCCGTCGACTTCCATAGGAATCTGAAACGCAAACCTTTCCTTCTGCAAAACGTAAAAGGATTCGTCCTCCGCGTTTTTAAACGTTCTTAACGCAACGGCGGGCATTTCGGTGGAACCGTATTGTTCGATCAGAAAGATACCCGGAAATCTCTGAAAGATTTTCTTAATATCTGAGAAATAAATTCTTTCCCCGCCGAGTTTGATCCCTTTCAGATTGGAAAGGGAAACGGATGAATCGTCGATCAACTCTCGAATCACGCTCGGATAACAGGAGATGACGTGCGGATTAAAACCGTCTAACTGATTCACTTCGTCGAGTTGAAACGATCTCATCGAAATCGCTCCCATCTGCAGTTTCACCGCCGCTTCCGTATGAGAAATCCCGCCGAACAAAGCGATTCTTTCGGGATACGCCTGATAGAATTCGACATAAGGTCGAATGACCCTCTTTGCTATGTCCGCAACGTCCGATTTCGACCTTGGAATCAACAAAGGTTCCGATGTGCTTCCGCTCGAAGCCTGAATGATTACGTCCTCTCCGATCGGTTTCTTTTGAAGAAACAAGTCGATCTCTTGTTCCGTAAGTTTTCCCTTCTTAAGAATTTCCAAATATTCTTTTTTTAGATAATCCTTTCCTACATACTCGTTCATTTTCACCTTCTTTTATCAAATGACATTGTTTAATTTTTGCGGCGCATTAAAATTACGATATTAGCTTATACGATATTCCTAATTTCCAATATAAAAGACTGATAAACTAATGATCGCTATGCGCATCGGCTTCTTTTCATTTCGTCCGTTCTATAATAATCAAATTTCAACGGGGAAATTAATTTACCGTTTGACTCTATTATTTCAACTCCATTTAATATCCCTTCAGAATTTTTCACGCTTTTGATTCGAAAAGGGATTTACAATGACGAATTTTCTCCAGCTCAATTATTACTCGATCGGTTACATCTCCGGAACGATTTTCTCCGCGTTCCTCTTGGTTTACCTCTTGAGCTTAAAGGGAAAGTCGAAACAAACCTGGTTGTTAGTCGGTTACTTCCTTTTTGCATTGATCCTCAACGTTGGCTTCGTAATGAGAACGTCTCTTTTTACTCAGGACGTTGCAAAACCCGCCAGCTTTCTTATCGCTCTTTATACTTGTTTCTCGAATTTGGTTCTTCTTTCGTTTATCTATTCATTTCCTAAGAATAGAAACAGAAAGGAATCCTACGTTTTCTTTTTTATTTTGGCGGCGTTGGGAATCTACGGATATCTCTATTATATATTACAAAATCTTAATTCGGAAGTTTTTTACAACTTCGACACGCAACTTTTCGAATTTCAAACGCCGCAGTCCACGGCGCCGATGGGTTTGATCCACTTCCTCACCTTTCTTTGGATTCTTACCGTTATCATCCGTAAGACGATCAGCGAAGAAAGAGAATTCAGAAGAACGGAAAACAACTCGGATACGAAATTCCTTCATCTGTTAAGTCCGAACGCGAGAATGCTCCGTTCCTTCGGTTGGGCAGTCGTTTTACACACTTGTTTTTCCGCGGTCTACGTTTTGTACGCGGCCAATAAGATTTCCTTCGCCGATTTTCAGCTCATTCTTACTTCTGCTACGAGCCTTCAGCTCTTCATCTATACGGTCATTTATCTGAACAATTCTCCCCAACCTTCCTCGTTTATGGTTAAGATCGTGGGGGTCACGTTAGTCACCACTTTGACGATTCTCAGCGTTGTTTCAAGAATCACGTTCAGAATCAACGAAACCTATTTTGACGAAGCGCGAAACATAGAAATCGAAACCATCATCAAGAACATTAGCAAATTAGATAAATCTGTTATTCCGGACAATGTTTTATACGTTTCTTCCAGGCCGAAAAGCGACGGTTTGTTCGCCACCGGCTTTCGAGTGGAACATAAAAAACTCAACGCGATCCAATCCAAACTTCTGTTTCAAAGCGAAGCGGCGGAAATGGGGAAATATCTTAAAAAGATTCAAAACAAGGTTTTGTCCTCGAAAAACGAATGGAAGGACTACTACGGGATCGAGGAGAATTCTTCCGTATCCGTTTCCAATCGCATGTACCGCTCCTTAAAACTCGCAAACGGAGAAACGATCCTTCTCGTTCGTTATCTGTTTAAAAGCGGGGATTCCATCTACGAAGTCGCTTATCCGTATTCTTCCTATATGGAAATGGTTCACTCCATCGTTTTGAAGATGGCGACATTGATCGTATTCACCGCGTTGTTGATTCTATTATTATTTCCTTATCTATTCCACGGAGGATTGATCCGTCCTTTGATGTCTCTTTTGAGCGGAGTAAAGGAAGTCAACGAAGGTCAATACGAGGTTTCGGTTCCTGTGCAAGCCGAGGATGAGATCGGTTTCTTATCCAGATCCTTCAATCACATGGTGGCTTCGATTCGTTCCGCTCAGGAAAAACTGAAGGACTACGCTGAAACCTTGGAAGAGAAAGTCGTGGAAAGAACGCACGAACTCCAACAAAGTTTGGAGAAGGTTCAGGAACTCAAAACAAAACAGGACGCGGATTATTATCTCACTTCTCTTTTGATTCAACCTCTCGGTCAGAACAAATCCACTTCGGAAAACGTGTTCGTCGAATTCTTAACCGAACAAAAAAAGAAATTCCAATTCAAACGTTGGGCTTCCGAAATCGGAGGGGATCTTTGTGTTTCGAGTAAGATCACTCTCAAAGGAAAAAGTTATTCAGTCATTCTCAACGGAGACGCGATGGGTAAGTCCATGCAAGGAGCGGGCGGCGCGTTGGTTCTCGGCTCCGTGTTCGAAGCGATCTTGGAACGTTCCAGAAATTCCTTCGACGTGATGAATCTTTTTCCCGAACGCTGGTTAAAGAACACTTTTATAGAACTTCATAATATATTCACGAGCTTTGACGGAACGATGCTCGTTTCCGTTTTCGTCTGTCTTCTCGACGAAGAATCCGGTCTTCTATATTATATGAACGCGGAACATCCGCTTCCCGCCTATTACAGAGACGGGGTCGCGAACTTTCTTCCTCATCGTTTCTTTTACAGAAAACTCGGAATGCCGATCAATATGGAAACGAGTCTTCACATCAACACGTTTCAGTTTCAACCGAACGACGTGTTATTGATCGGTTCTGACGGAAGGGACGATATTCTCATCCAAGACGAATCCGGTACGAACATGAACGAAAACGAGGAACTCTTTTTGAAATGTGTGGAAAGAGCGAACGGAAATCTTCAAGAGATCGTAAAGCAGATCAAAAACGCGGGGGAAGTGACGGACGATATTTCCCTGATCCGAGTCGAATACAGATTGAACAAAGCGGCCGAACTCGTAGAGTCCGAAGAAATCAACAAGGCTTACAAAAAAGCGCATCAGGAATTCAAACAGAAAAACTACGACGATACGATTCCCCTTCTCGAGGAGATTCTCGCAAAAGATCCGATCTATCAAAGAAGCAGAAAAATTCTCAAACTTCTCACCAACGCCTATATTCAAAAAAAGCAATATCAAAAAGCGGCGGAAATCGCCCTTCATTACAGCAACACGAGTCCGGAGGATTCAGATTGTCTCTTTATTCTTTCCAAGTGTTATAAGAATTCGGGAAACATCAAGAACGCCACAGACTTCGGAGAAAGACTCAGACTCAGAAACCCGGAACATAAGCAAAATCTAATACATTTATCCGAAATATATCAGACCGCGGGCGACGTCAGCCGCGCTACGATGTTGATCAACGAGGCCAAATATTATGAGAATAACGGAAACCACAGTGAACAGTGAAGACACCTTAATTTCGAATATTAAAAAAGTAAAACAATACGCCCCTTCCACCGAAAGAAGGGAACACGGCCGTATCGACGTTCGTATGGGCGGGGATATCATTCTTTTCGCTTCGCATCCGAACTGGAAGGAAACGAAAGAATTTAAGGTCTTGGATTATTCTTCCCTGGGTCTCGGAATCGAAAGTCTGGATCAAGATTTGAATCTTTCGAACGAAGAACTGAAGGAAAACATTTCGATCCAGGTGGACTTCAGACTTTCGCCCAAGGACACGAACCCGTATAACTTCATCTGTCGGGTCGCAAACAAATCGCAAAAGGATACCCAACCGGTTCGATTGGGATTGCATCGGATCTTAGGTTCCGAGGATATGTTCGGCGATAAGGCTGAAAGTCTTATGGAAATTTCGGATCAGATCCCGCTCTTCGGATTGATGGATCATCCGTTTCTATACGATCAGACTTCTCTGATCAAAGTAAAAAGAATCTCCAAAAAACAATTCCTGATCGAAAACTACGATCAATCTCTGGCGATCTTTCCATCCATGGAAATCGTTTTCAGCTTGAATCTATTCACGGGCAACGAACCGATCCACGCCAAAGTCGAAGCGGTTCGTCCGATCGCGGGGGGAATCAGCTTTTTGGCGAACATCGATTTTCTTTCGGAGAACACCGAAAAGGCGATCGTGCGCTATTTTCTTCGATTGATCGACATCGGTCCGTTCGCTCTTAGAAAAATCGGATTCAATACCGCTAATATAAAAAACATCATGACGTATCGCTTCGTCAAGTCCCAGCAGGAATACGTGGAAGTTTTGAAGTTAAGAAAACTTGCATATTCCGCGGTTAAAAAATTGAGCAAGGAAGCGGATCTATCGGACGTTTCCCACTGGTATGATCCGAACTGCAGAATCATCACCGCTTGGCATCACAATCGTCTGATCGGAAGCGCAAACGTATTCTTTGCGAACGGAGAAGACATTCCTTTCGAACTGCAAAGACATATCAAACCGGAAGAATTCAAAAAACTTCCCAACCCGAAGGACATGATCGAAGTCGTGGGTTTGTGTATGCACCACGATTATCGTAAAAGCGATATTCTCATGGGAATTTTCGAAAGAATCTTTCACGTTTTGATCACCACGAACAAATCGTATATCATTGCGGCTTCCGATCCTTATCTATGGAAAGTGTACGAACCATTGGGTTTCGAAAAAACGGGAATCAAATATACTCTTCATAAAACGAGAGAATTGGTTTTGGACGTAATCATGGTTCATAGAAGAGTGGGAACGTACGGAGGTCTGAAACTGGATCCGATGCGTTGGAACGAACTCTATCGAGACATGTCGCGTTATTTGGACGGTCAAGGGGCGTTGCCGAAGACGATGGGTTATAAGATTCTTTCTCCGATCTATAAAACCTATATCGAATACGCGAAGTTCTTGGACAATTCTCATCAGATGATTAAACAAACCCAACAGGGAATCATCCAATCCGGGATCGTTCAAAAAGTATTGGATTACGAAATCATAAAACGATTTATCGACAACTATCAGAGCCAACAATCCGAAAACGGAAAAAACAATTCGGATTCGGATCGGAACTCTTAACGTTCGATCAGATTGTAAAAAGGCGCGATCCTGTAACGAATGATGAAGGAGCGAATGATCCGTTCGTATTCTTTCGGATTTCTGTTCCAATTTTCGCTGTGTTTCGCATTCCACGTTGTTAGGTGAATTTCCTTTTCCTTTACGGACAACTTGGAGAAGATCCGTTCCGAATGAGAAGGCAAGGTCGCAACGTCCGCAGCCGAGTGCATCAACAAGGTCGGAGTTTTTATATCTTCCGCAAAATATTCCGGAGAAGAATCCTTTAGATCCGCACCCGATCGAACCGACGCGAGCCATATCGCGGAAGGCAACATCGTTAAGATCAAAGAAGAATATTGAACGACCGCCCTTTCTCGAAACACGACGGTGGCTTTGCTGTAAGAGGAATCCGCAAGAAGAAAGGAGAATCTTTCCCCGGACTTCGCAAGAGCAAGCAATGAAATCGCCGCTCCCATGGATTGCCCCGCAATCGCGATCTCCGAGGATTTCAATCCGGTTCTGTTTTTAAACCACTGTATGATTTCGAGAAGATCGTCCTTTTCGTAATAACCGTATGTCGAAGATTCTCCCGTACTCAAACCGTGATATCGTACGTCGTAAACCAACGACGAACATCCCAAACGATAAAAGAACTGCGCGTATTTGAGAACGGCGTAACGAGTTACCGTATAACCGTGCGTAATCACGGAGCCGCAACGGTTCTTATGTTTCGGTTCGAACAACCAAGCTTTGATCGTAACTTGTTTTAAAGGAATGGTTACTTCGGTCGGATTGTCGTATAAACCGAATTTGGCGAGAGAAGCGATGTTCTGTTCTTTTTTATCCTCTTCTAAGGTTTTCTTCTTAAAATGAATGATCTGATCCGAGAAATAAAACACTGCAAGTGCATAAGAAACGGAAATTAAACTTAAAATTAGAACAAATCGTTTCATAGATAGGCTACCATTCGAAAAATGTAATCTAAGGAAATCGAGTCGTCAGTCAATCTATTATTGCTTATGAAATGAACAAAATGACAAAAAAAAGTTTTTTATCTAACAAACGGACTAAAAAAACATATTTAAGTAGGAATCGTTAATTTGAATATTATTCTATTTTGATACGTTTTCTTTTTCAAAAGAGGAACGAACATCCGATAAAACGGATTGCTTTTTTCGTTTTTTAGATACCGTTTTTTACCCGATCTATCGATTGTTTTTAAAAACTCATGCATCTTCCCAAAGCGATTCTTTTCACCCAATGTCTTCAAAACGATTTTACCGCTCTCATTGAAAAATACGATCCGCTTCCGAACGCACTGCACGTAGGTTATCAGGAAGCCAAACGTCTTTTAGGCGAGATGGTCGAGTACGGTCCGATTCATTCTTTGATAGAATGGGCTTATTCGGTGGATAAAAAAGATCTTTGGATCGTTCATATACGAGACTGGCACGATCTTTCCGATTCTTCCCAAAAGGAACATCTCGCTCAGTTCGGTTCTCATTGTATCAAAAACACGAAAGGCGCCGAGTTTGTTTTCGAATCGTGGATCGGAAATCAAAAGGACAGACACGAAATCGTAAACGCTTCCGGTTTGAACGATTTCGTGGACACTTCCTTGGAGGAAATCCTAAAACCGTTAAAAGGACATACGATCAAGGTCGGACTTACGGGTGTTTGGACCGAAGCGAAGATTCAATTTCTTGCATACGATCTGAGAACCCGTTATCCCGAATGGGAGTTGGCGATCTGCCCCGCCCTCACCGCTTCCTCGTCGATCGGAATGCACTTTATCGCATTGGATCAGATGCGCGAAATCTTAGGAGTGAAAATTTTTCCTTCCATAGGAGCGTTCACTTCCTTTTTGAGCGGGACCGTTCCCAACTTGGAAAAAAGAATCACACATTCTAGAATTTCGACGGATCATTTTCGTTACGACGATTCATACAAGATCGGAGATACGGACGAAAAACTTCTTCTGTATCTTTTCCGCGATTGTAAAGACGTGGAGTTCCGTTGTTTGGACGGAGGATTTTCGGGCAACGTCGTATTAAAATCCAAGTCCGTGGATCATATCGGTCACAATCAGGTTCCTTCCGTGATTAAGATCGGACCGAGGGATTTGATCGCCAAAGAAAGGATCTCCTTTGAAAGAATCGAAGAAGTTTTAGGAAACAACGCGCCTTCCATCGTGGACTTCGCCGAACTGGAAGCGAGGGGCGCGATCAAATACCGCTACGCCGCGATGCTCGAAGGAAACGTAAGAACGTTTCAAAAAACGTTCGAGAACTCGGAGAACGTCTCCGAACTCAACTCCATATCGGATGTGGTATTCTTAAAACAACTCGGAAAATTATACGAAGCCGCCTCCCAAGAGAAGTTAAACTTATTAGAATATTATGATTTTCAATCAAAGTATGCGCCGGGCGTCCGCAGAAGAACCGAAGCCATTCTCGGGAAACCGGCCGAAGGCGACACGATCGAAATCGAACCCGGCGTTGTTGTCCGAAACGTCTGTAAGTTTTACGAAGAGGATTTAATCTCTCTCAAAGAATACGCGGCCGTGGCTCATTATACTTCCTATGTTCACGGGGATTTAAACGGAGCCAACATCATACTGGACGCGCAGAACAACGTATGGTTGATCGATTTTTTCCACACTCACAAAGGACATATTCTCAGGGATCTGATCAAACTCGAAAACGATATCCTGTTCATCTTCACGAAAATCCAAAACGCGGAAGAATGGAGAGAAGCGATTCTACTCAGCGACGAACTGATGAAAGTCCCCGACTTAGGAGTTCCCCTTCCCGAAACTTCCAAAAGAATTTGGAAACATCCAAAGATCGCAAAAGCGTATTCCGTGATCGCACATCTTCGTTCTTTTTATCCTTCCTTGATAAGAATGGATCGCGATCCGTATCAGTTACACGCGGGCGCGCTTCGGTACGCCATGCATACTCTTTCTTTCGACGAATCGAACGAGTGGCAAAAAAAATGGGCCTTGTATCACGGAAGTCTTTGTATAGAAGGAATCCGGGAATACATTCAAAGATCGAAAACGCTTCGGATCGATTATCTCAAAACGGAACAACACAATCGGGAACTTTCCAGGATCGGTCTCACCATTCTTCCGGGAAGAAAGGATCGGGATCGAAACTTGGAAGAGGATATAACCACGATTCAAAAAGAAGGAATCACTCATATACTTTGTCTGTTGACCGAAAACGAATTTTCGGAATACGGAGTTAAGGATCTCAAACATCAATACGAAAGACACGGATTGAACGTCTATCATTGTCCGGTCTTGGATCAAACCGCGCCCGTGTTCGATCAGGCGATCCCCGCTTTGCAATGGATGGACAAAGCCATCTCACAAAACGGAAAGGTACTCATACACTGCGTGGGAGGTTTGGGAAGATCGGGAACGCTGGCGGCCGCGTATACGATCTGGAAGGAAAAACTCGACGCAAAGGAAGCGATTTCCTTAGTGCGGGAATCCCGAAGCGAACGAGCGATCGAATCCAGGATTCAGGAAGAATTTCTGGCGGACTTCGAAATCAAAGTAAAAAATTAGAATATTCTAATTTTAGAATATTCAATCAATCGCCGAGGACCGTCACTCCCTGCCAGTTTTCGGGAACCCCGAATCTGCAGTTGTGAACGGATTTTTCCAGATAAACTCGCGCGGCTTGATCGGCACGGTTTTTTTCCAAGATCCTGTTGAAAACGACGCAGGCTTCTTCGAAATGTTTTTCCCGGAACAAAAGAATTCCTCTTTCGAATTCCTCGCGTGTGTTCATGTAAGAATCGATCAAAGATTCGGAAAGTCCGTTGAACACTTCCAAAACCGTATAAACGCTTCTTTGATCACGGATCTGAACCCGGTCCACGACGCGATAATAGTATTTCGAAGAATTTGTTAAGCGAAATAGAGTGGAGTCCGTTATCAGCAGGGAAGAATCGTACATTCTCGATAACTGACCGATCTTAAACGCGACGTTCACCGAAGAGGAGATGACCGTACTTTCCATTCTTTCCGCTTCGCCGATCGTTCCGAGTAGAATCGGCCCTGTATGAATTCCGCTTCCGGAACGAACCGGATCTTTTCCTTTTGCGATTCTTTCCCGATTGAACTCTCTCAGAATTCTTTGGATTTCAACTGCGCTTTCCAAAGCCTTTTCCGGCTCGGGCGGAAACAACGCAAGAAACGCTTCCCCGAAATACTTGTCGATAAACCCGTCGCGCTCCCGAATCGTGGGCCCGACTTTTCCGAGAAAGGAATTGATGAACTCGAAATTCTCCTTTCCGTCCATCTGTTCCGCGAATTCGGAAAAGGTGCGGATCTCGTTGTAGAGAAGACTCATCTCCTCTTCCGCGATGTCCCCGAGTTTAATATCGAGAATATCATGTTTATTTAATATTTTAAGAAGTTCCCTCGGAACGAAAAGTCCGTAAGAAGAATTCACCTTTTTTAAACTTTCTGACATATCCTCGACCGCGTCGAAGGCCAAAGAATATCGTTTCGCCAAAAGAAACGCTTCGGAAAAGATAAGCGCGATCAGACCGAACGGGGCGAGAATGAACGTCGGAATGATTCTTTTGTTGTAGAAGATGTCCTGACTGTACGCGAGAAAAATCGCTGACATACCGATCATAATAGCGATCGCACCCGGCTTTTTTCGGATTAACGCAAGCATTAATACGAAGAAACCGACGGCAAAACAAAGGAACGTAAAAACGTAATAGTATTCGATCGTTCCCGTAAATAAAACCGGATCCTGCGAAACCACGACCAAGGAAAAGATCGAAGCGATAAAAACGACCGCGTAGTGAAGTTCCTTTCTCATTTCGTCCGGGAACAAAGCGCGCAAAAACGCGGTGGTGATCGGAGGAATCAGATAAAAACTCAAATACACGATTCTCATATGAACGTGATAGGAAACGTCCGGGAAAATCACCTGAATCAGATTCTGCCCCGTGCTGATCTCCCTAAAACAAAAAACGAAACAAAGAGTTCCGAAGTATAAAAGAGCCGCGTCCTTCTTTCTCAAAAAATAAAGAGTGAAATGATACAAGGCCATCGCGACCAAGAACCCGAGAAGAAAAACGTCCACCGTCATTCTTTTTTCCCGAAGACGAATGATCTGATCTTCGTTTCCCAAAATCAATCGCGCGGTCAAACCCCCGCGTGCGTGATAAAAATTGGAGATCGGAATTCGTATTAAAAATTCTTTTTTTTGAATTTGAAACGGAAGAATCTTCACGTTCCATTCCGGAGTCGATGTGTCTGCGGTTTTTCCCGGAGCTCCGTGCGCGCCGATTTTATTTCCGTCGATCCAAACTTCGTATGCGGTTTCCGAAGTCTCCGCTAAGATCGCAAGACTCTGCGGCTTTTTATTTTCGGGAAGAATCACTTTCAAAAAATACGTTGCGATTCCGGTTCCCGGATAATTCTTTCCTTCCGATTCTTGAATTCGCGTCCAAGCCTTGGGAACGGGCATGATCCTGTTTTTTTCGGGTTCGATATCCGGGCTTTCAACAAATTCTTGCCAACGAAAAGTCCAATCGCCTTGTAAAGCGACCGGGCCGTATTCTTCGAAATTCCAAGAGGAAAGATCGATCACGCCGGAAGACGCGGAGATATGAGGACGCTCCGATTCCGACGCGCAATGATTTAAAACAAAAAAGAGTCCGAGAAGAACAAACACTCGTCTTTGAAAAAAACTTTCTGAAGTCATGGAGTCTTTCTCGATTCTCTTCCTCGAACTTCGAGTCGGTCAAGTTGAATATTCGACCCGATGAGGGGCGGGATTTTTTCTAAACGTCCAAAACCGTAATGCCGTCCCAATTATTCGGAGAACCGAATCGACAATAATGAATCGACTTTTCAAGATACCAGCGCGCGGGTTGATCCATTTTGTTTCTTTCCAAAACCCGATTGAAGATCACGCAGGCTTCCTCGAAATTTCTTTGTCTGAAGTTCGCGATCCCGCGTTCAAACTCTTCTTTCGTGTCCATAAACTGATCGAGAAGCGATTCGGATTGTCCATTAAAAACTTCTAAAATCGTTACGACCGAGTTATGACCTTTCAGTTGAATCCGATCGACGACTCGCATGGAATATTTTTCCGGATTCTCCAGACCGAATAAAACGTGATCCGTAATCAGAATGGAAGAATCGAACAATCTGCAGAGTTGTCCGACTCGAGTCGCTAAAGTAACGGACGGTGAAATCACCGCGCCTTCCATACGTTCCTTTTCTCCGATCGTCCCGAGAAGAATCGGTCCTTTGTGAAGACCCGTGCCGACTCGAACGGCTTCCTTACCTTTGCCGATCCGATTCATATTAATTTCTTTTAATATGTTTTGGATTTCGACCGCGCTTTCCAACGCGTCCTCCGCTTTTTGGGAGAATAGTGACAAAAACGCGTCTCCGAAATATTTATCGATAAATCCGTTCTTATCGCGGATCAAAGGCCCGACCTTGCCCAGATAAGAATTGATGAATTCGAAATTCTCCTTTGCGGAAGCCTGATCTCCGAGGAACTGCGCGGTCCGAATCTCGTTGTAAAGAATGGTCATTTCCTCTTCGGCGACGTCTCCGAGTTTCACGTCGATAAAACTATGTTCGTTCAGGATTTTCAAAAATTCTCTCGGAACAAAAAGCCCGTAAGAAGTGTTCGTTTTGTTAAGCGACTTCGTG
Source organism: Leptospira kmetyi serovar Malaysia str. Bejo-Iso9 (assembly GCF_000243735.2). Classification (NCBI taxonomy): domain Bacteria; kingdom Pseudomonadati; phylum Spirochaetota; class Leptospiria; order Leptospirales; family Leptospiraceae; genus Leptospira; species Leptospira kmetyi. The sequence goes on from NZ_AHMP02000003.1 coordinate 2,534,957, forward strand.
AGATCCACGATCGCGCCGAACGCCTGAGAATAGCGGTTTGCAAGAAGATAAGCCTGTGAAAAGACCATCGCCAACAAACCGATGGGGGAAAAATAACCCGTGTTGACGATTCTTTTGTTGTAAAGAGTGTCTTGAAGAACGACCGCGAAGAACACGAGCAAACCGCTCAACAGAAGGACCGCGCCGCTTCTTTTTTTAAGAATGGCAGTTACAAGAATATAAAACCCGTAAAAGAAAACCACAAACGTAAAGAGATAATACGCGTCGATCGTTCCCGTAAAAAACGCGGGCGGAGTTATCGCCACGATCGCTGAGGACAAACCTCCAATCATTAGAATTCCGTAATATAAATAAGAATTGAATTCCGCGGGAAATAAAGAACGGAAAAACGCGGCAAAAACCGGAACCGTCAAGTAGAACGAAAGATAAACGATCTTAGAATGAACGGAATAATCCAGACCCGGAACCAGGATCTGAACCAGATTCTCCCCCGTACTCATGGCCCTAAAACAATAAATAAAACATAATATACCGAAATAGAGAACCGACTTCTCCTCTTGTCTCAGAAAAAACAAAGTCAGGTGATACAAGGCCATGATCGCAAGACTTCCGAAAACGAAAACCTCCAAGGTCAGTCTTTTTTCACGGATGGACTGGATCGAAGAACTTTTACCGATGAAAAATTTTCCGGTAAGACCTCCGCGTGCATGATGAAAATTGGATATTAGAATTTTAAGAACCGGTTCTTTGTCCGTATTGTAGAACGAAAAAATCTTTTTGTTCCACTCCGGTCTGGAAGTTTCCGCGTTGATTCCCACGTTTCCGACTTCGCCGAGTTTTTTCGAATTCAGATAAATTTCGTATGCGGTTTCGGAAATATCGGTTTGAAGCGCGAGCTCCTGATTCAAATAAGAATCGGGCAAACGGATCTTTAAAAAGTAAGTCGCATAACCCGTTGAAGTGTATTTTTTTTCCAGAGAATCGGGAAGTTTGATCCAAGCTTTCGGTACGGTTGCAAAGTCCGAATCGGAAGGCCAGGCTTCGGAGGAAAAATTCTTCCATAAGAATTTGAATTCTCCTTCGAGAAGAGCGGGTCCGTTTTTTTCAAAATCCCATTCGGTTAAATCCAAAACTCCGCGTTCGGCTTTCGGAAACAGAGTCGGCGACAGCCAATCGCAGGATAAAAAAAGTAAACAACATAGGCAGACGGAAAATCGCACAAAGCTCATAATCGGATACCGAAAAAGTTCTTTCGAGTTATACGAAATTATGCTTTGTTAAACGAATAGGTCAATGAATATTCAAATTTCCTTTCGCAATCCGTTCCGTCCCGTTTCCACATTCGCTTCGTTATTCGGAATCGCAGCGTTCCTCTTTTTTTCTTACGCAAATCTCGTTTTAGCCGGAGAGGAAAACGACGAACTTCTTCAGGTAAAAAAGATATTCTCGGGAGAATGGAAAAAAAGAAATATTCCGTTTTCGTTCGAGTTCGGTTCCGGTGAAGAATCCTGCAAAAACGATTTCAACTTGGACGGAATCGAAGACATAGCTCTTACGATGCGGATCAAATCCGAAGATTCGTCCAACGAATCCGCAACCGATCAAAACGGATTTTTGGCGATCGCGCTCGGATCTCAAAACGGAAAATACGTTTTCGATTCTATGATTCCGATGATCCCTTGCAATTCCTGCGGAGGAGTTTACGGAAAACCCGATGTCGGATTAAAATGTATTCGAGACAAGATACTCGTATCCTCATACGGAGGCTCCAATTGGAGATGGTCTAACGTGGAAACGATCCGCTGGAAAAAATCGGGATGGCAATGGATCGGAACGGATTCTCACAGTTATCATACGTCTTTCGGCGACGGTTTGAAACATTCCTTCAATCGGATCAACTTGGATTCAACGCGGAGTTACGAGGGAAGAATGGAATCGGAACGGGAAGTCGCATCTCCGAGGGAAGAAGTTCGGTTTAAAAAAATATTCTCCAGTCAATCGCAGAACCGATTCGAAATCGGAGAATCTTGGGATTTTTTACCCTCTCTTCCGTTTGAAATTCAGGATAAGAATCACCTAAGCGAAGGCCAATCTTCTTGGAAAGGTCCGTTGGATCTTTCGTTTCGAGTCAAGTCGGGTTGGAATACCGATTCGATCGCAGTTGCGGTTAACGTTACGGACGATCAAATCCGTTCTTGTGCATCGATGTCCTTCGATTGCGACGGAATCGATATCGTTTTGGATCCGGACTCGAGCATTTTGGATTATGATACAAATGGAGGAGTCCGCAAAAAACTCGGTCCGAAGTCGGTTTCGATTTCCCTACGTCTTCAACCAAACGAAGAAACGATCGTTCTTCTCAATGGTAAAAAAGTTTCGGGTAAGAATGTGGAAGCCCGCTCTAAAAAAACCGCGGACGGTTATACGATCCAAACAAAGATTTCTTGGAATCTTTTCGGAAAAGAAAACGAATCCAGATTTAAGGACGGATTCGAATTCTTAGCGGACGTTTCCGTCGTTGATTTCGACGATTCTTCCCGATCGCAAAAAAGAATGTCGACTTCCGAATTCAAAAACCGAGATCCGTATACTCTCGGGGAATTGAAATTGATTTCGGAAAAATATTCCCTCGGACCTTGGAAAGATTCTCCATAAAAACGGAGCGATCACGCGACCAACAAAGAATCCATCCGAATATATTTAAAAAATTGAATATAAATCATCTAAGAATCTAGGAAACGTTTCTGATTTTTTGAGGATCTTCGTTTCTCGGAGAAAAACCGTGGATTCGTTTAAACGCCTTTGAGAATGCGAACGCGGACGAATAACCCACGATCCGCGCCACCTCTTCCAAGGTCGCGTTCTGATCCTGAATGAGACTTCTTCCCTTTTCGATTCTAAGACGGGCGAGATAATCTATCGGAGTACAACCCAACACTTCTTTAAATCGATTGGCGAGCGACGCGCGGGAAATTCCAACGGTTCGAGCGAGATTCTCCAAGGTCCAAGCGTAGGCCGGTTTTTTATGAACCGCTTCCAACGCCGCCAAAATCTTTTCGTCTTTGAACGCGCTTCTCCAACCCGGTGAAAGAGCGGGATGAGTTTCCAGCCAATGGCGTATAACGTAATACAAAAGAATATCCGTCAATCTCTGAAGAATCAAATCCGAACCCAAACCGGAATCGACTTCCTGAGAAATCAAAATCAAAGTCGTGTGCAGAGGATGATGCGAAGGAATTTCTCCGGCGCGGATAAGAATATGATCGGGCAATTCGTAAAAGAAAGGATGTTGTGTCGTCTCGGGAACCTCGTAACGAACCGAAACGAACGTGGTGATCGGAGTTCCCGACTGTTCCGATTCTTGGGGAAGAATTTCCCGAAACCTTCCGATATCCATCGCCTTTTCTTTGGGAGAAGATACGAGGTCGTGATTGAATCCTCTCGCGATGAATAAGATATCCCCTTTTTCAAGCGGGATCGATTCTCCCTTGAATCTTGCAAAACAAGAACCTTGGGAAAGAATATGAAAGCCTCCGCTTCGTTCGCAGGGAAATTTTAAACCCCAGGATTTATACATCGAGGTTCTCGCGAGAATATCACTTTTCCAAGCGGCTGCGGTTAATATTTCAGAAAGAAGATCCATATTCTCATCTTACCCCGAACATATCCGAAAGTCGAGTAAATTATACGATTGGATATGCTTTTTAGATCATTGGACATAGCCAGATTTTCCGTTCCGGGTTACTCTATTTTTAGGAGAATCAATTATGAAAATTTTCGTTTATGCGGCTTCCGGTCTGGTTTCGGGGTTCGTTGTGGATAATTTATTGGCAAAAGGTCACGAGGTCTACGCGGCTTCCCGTAAGCCGGAATCGGGCAAAAAAGCGCCCAATCTTCATTGGGTGAAAGCGGACGCTTCCCAACCGACTTTGGGATTGGAAGTGTTGGATCAAGTGGACAGGGCTTTTTTTCTTTCCCCACCGGGTTATACGGATCAGTACAGCATTCTTAATCCTTGGATCGAAAAGGCGAAGTCTAAAAAATTACAAAAAATTGTACTCATGACGGCAATCGGAGTGGAACATTCTCCCGAAGATCTTCCTTTTAGAAAACTGGAAAGAGCCGTTGAAAACTCCGGGCTTGCTTACAATATCATTCGCCCGAATTGGTTTATGCAGAACTTTCAAACTTTTTGGATTTCGGGAATCTTAAAGGACAAAAAAATCTACTTCCCCGCCGGTAACGCAAAGACCAGTTTTATAGACGCGAGAGATATCGCGGCAAGCGCGACGACTTTGCTTTTGGATGATTCTCAAAACGGAAAAGAATTCACTCTTACCGGAAAAGAATCCATCACACACGACGAGGTCGCTCAAAAATTATCCAAAGCAACCGGACTTTCCATCGCATTCGCGGACATCACTCCTGAAGACTTTAAGAAAGGTTTGGTGGGCGCGGGCGTTCCCGAAGACTACGCGAACGTTCTCGTGTATATCGCGGGTAACTTAAAAGAAGGACATTCGGCTCCGATCTCGGATACGGTAAAACAAATCACCGGAAAAGATCCGATCAGTTTCGATCAGTATGCAAGCGACAACCGCAAGGTCTGGTTGAACTAAAGATTCTTCCCTTACGAAAAGCGAGCCCGAGTTCGGGCTCCTTTCGTTTTTATATTCAAAATCTCTCAATTTCCTCTTCGAATCCGCTCAGATTTTATCGTTCATTCCTATTTTTTACGAAATCTTCAAAACTAATCTTGCAATTCGTCTAAGTTGCTGATGAATTATAAATTCTAAGATTAGATAGGAGTATTTCGTTTTATGAAAATCAAAGGACTTGCAGTCGTGTTGTTTCTCAGTGCGACCTTGCTTCAAGCGGAACCGTTTCAATTGAAAAGCCCCGAGCTTACCGCGGGAAAATTAATCGCCAACGAACAAGTGTTTAACGGATTCGGTTGTTCCGGCGGAAACATTTCTCCCTCGTTGTCTTGGAGCGGATTACCCAAAGATACGAAAAGTATCGCGTTGACCGTTTATGATCCGGATGCTCCCACCGGAAGCGGATGGTGGCACTGGGTGGTTTTTAATCTTCCTGCAACGACCACTTCCCTTCCTGCAAACGCGGGTAACGTGGAAAAGAATCTTCTTCCCAAAGAAGCGGTTCAGAGCAGAACGGATTTCGGCGCTCCCGGTTACGGCGGCCCTTGTCCTCCACAAGGTCACAAACCCCATCGTTACTACTTTACCGTTTACGCTTTGAAAGATAAGATTCCTGCGGATCAGAATTCTTCCGGAGCTTTGATCGGTTTTTACATCAATTCACTGAAAATAGGCGAAGCTACTCTTCTCGCAAAATACGGAAGATAATCGATCGTCTTGCATCCGTCGAAAACACCGCGTCTTCGACGGATGCGTCTAACGTTTCAACTTACCTCGTTCGGAATCACTTCGAAAAGGCTCAAAGGTTTTTCCTTCCCTTTCACCTTTACTTCTCCCATCGAAACCGTTTTAAATCCCTGTACGAGTTCGGTTCGTTTTAACACTTCTTCGGAGATCAGAAATTCGGAATTCAATTCTTTGCAAGCGGATTCGATTCGGGACGCCGCGTTGACCGCGTCTCCGATGACGGTGAATTCCAAACGTTCTTCCGTGCCTATGTTTCCGCATACGGCGTCTCCGAAATGGATTCCGATTCCCTGTTTTAAAGGAGCTTCCCCCTTTTGAATCCTAAGTTCATTCAATTTTTTTAATGCTTTTTTCATTTCGATTCCGGCGACGATCGCGTTTCTGCAATCCGAGTCTGTGGATTCCGGAATTCCGAACGTCACCAAAATTCCGTCCCCGATGAATTTATCCACGGAACCGCCGTTTTCAAAAACGACACGAACCATCTCTCGATGATATTCCGTAAGCAGCGAAATCACTTCCGGAGGAGAAAGTTTTTCGGAGATCGAAGTGAAGTCTCGGATATCGCAGAACAATACCGCGATTTTCTGCAATCTTCCTCCTGGAGAAAAAAGATTATCCTCGGCCGTGATTCTTTGGATCACACCGGGTGAAAAATATCTTCCCAACTGAGAACTCTTTCGTTCCGAACGAACCGATTCTTTCAACAAAGAACGGGCCGTATATGCGATAAACGAAGTGACTCCTCCGTAAAGGATCAAAAGCGCAACGATCGTAAAGTAATATTGCGGATTCGCTTTGGCGGTTAAGAATGCCTCCGATAAACTTTCGGTCCATACGGTTCTCGGATCCTCGCTGACGTATTGAAAAATATAAAACGAAATCGAAAACGCGGCTAGGGCGACTAACACCGGATAGACGGGCTTCAAAGAAAGGCCGTTCAAAAGAATAAAAACGGCGGTCATCGGTATAAAGGCCGTCTTCAACAGATACGTTCTGGGAATCGAATCTCCCCCCACGGAATCATACCAGGTCCAGGGAAGAATGGAGAGAATCAAAATGTCCAAAAGAACTCCGAGCCATCCCGCGATCCGATTGTCGTCCTTGAGACAAAAACGTTCTTTGGAAAGAAACCAAAGCATCAAACACGAAACGGATATCGCGCCGACGTATAAAACCAAAATCCAAAGTCGTTCGGCGCCGCTTTGAGAAATGGAAAGACTGGGCGGTATGAAGGAAAGAGCCAAGATCGCTCTTAAAATATATCCGATTCGAAAGGCGCTTTTTTCCTTTTGTCCAAGAATGTCTTCGGTGGGTTTCATTTCGATTCACCTATATCATAAATTTATTGATTCATTAAGAATTTAGAACGTATTCTCAAACGAAACGATCCGTCCGCTTTGTAAAGAGCGAATTCCAATCAAAGTCGTTTCGATTATAATTCGAAAACCCGCAAGATCCGAAAATAAAATAATTTCTTTACAAGATCGAACGAGACGATGAAATTCCGATCCCACGAGGAATTCCATAATGAAACCGTTTCATCCGATCCTTCTTACCCTTTTCCTTTTAACGGGAAGCGTTTCAATCTTCTCTCAAACCGCCTCTCCTTCCCTTTGGCAGATCGTTTTCGGCGGAGAACAATTCAACGGACTCAAACCGAACGAATGTCCCGAAGAACTTCCTTCCGGTTTAACGCGATTGAAAGACGGAACGTATGTCGTAGTCGGTTCTTCGAACGACTGCGCGAGACAGGACACGAATTCGAAAGTGGAACAAAAACAATACGGAGCCGCTTGGTCCGCGAAGATCGACGCAAACGGAAATCCGGTCTATATCTTTTTACGAGTAAACCCGTGGATATGGAAGGTTATACGGTCAACGTTCATAACCACGACAGCGTTCGAGGGGAGAATTTGATCGCGACTCAAGACGGCGGGTTTGTCACCGCGGGTTCTATCGGAAGCGGAACCTACAATCGTAAAATCGTTTTTTCAAAATACGACACACAAGGAAATCTTACGGTCGATCAAGTCATTCAAGCCAAAGAGATTTGCGACGGCTTTTGCGGTTCCGAAGATCCGCATATCTATCATTTGCAAGAACTTTCCAATGAAAGATTCAGAGGTCTTGTTTCGGTCACCTATAAGGCGGAAATCACCGAAAAACAAGGAAACACAACCACCGTTTCAAACGTAATCAAAACGAGTTTCTTATATACTCTTTTCGGAAAGGACGGTTCCGTAAAAAGCTCCAAGTATATTCCGGATTTGGAATTTGCTCCGAGTGCGACCGTCGCTTACGAAGAAGGAATCGTATTCGCGGTAAGCACGGATAACGTGTCCGGCAAAGAGTCGCAACGTGATTTGATCGTACAACGATACGATGAAGACGGAAAACAACTTTGGAAGAAAAAATTCGGAACCCCCGGAGTGGAAGATATGGCGATTTCCATTCTGAAACTTTCGGACGGCAATCTGCTCCTTTCGGGAGGGATTTCCGGAGGCGGAAAAGACGCGGTCTGGCTTTTGAAACTTTCTCCGAAAGGCGACACGATCTGGGAAACCAAACAACGATTAGGCGGGCATAACTTTATGGGTCCGATCGTCGAATCCGACGATCAGGGATTTTTCGGAGTCCTTTCCGACGGAGAAGGTCCGATGACCTTGATTCGGTTCGACGCGACCGGCAAAAAAATCTCCGAGAAAAAACATTCTCAACGATTGTATATGGCGAACAAAATTCTGAAAAACGATAAGGGCTACGTTATTCTTTCTTATACGAAGAAAAAACCCGCGTTGTATATCGATTCGCTTTTGATTCAAACGGACCGGGACGGAAACGTTTCAAAGGAAGCAATTCGAAAAAATTTCCCGTAGCTTGTCGGAGCTACGACGGAACGGCGCGAGGATTTTACTTTACAAAAGTTGAATTTTCTGTTAGTGGAAAACTCGCCGAAGTTTTAAAACTCAGCGCCTCGCTCTCTACGGATCGCTCGTCACCTCTCCACCTCCACCCTGTGTTGCGACCCATAGGGAGCAACACATTGAGTTAGAGGGCCACCAACCTTTTACAAAAAAGTCGTCGGACGTACGACAGAGTTCTTCACTTCGGTTTTTTGACGAAACGAAAACAATCCGTCGTATGATCCATGACCATTCCGGTCGCCTGCATAAAAGCGTAACAAATCGTGGAACCCACGAATTTAAAACCTCTCTTTTTGAGAGCCTTGCTCATCGCGTCCGATTGCGAAGTGCTACTCGGCACTTCCTTTTTCGTTTTCCAAACGTTGTAAACGGTTTTATGATTCGTAAAACCCCAGATATAACGGTCGAAAGAACCGTATTCTTTTTGAATATTCAAAATTTCTTGTGCGTTTTTGACCGCGGAACGGATCTTTAACTCATTTCGAACGATTCCTTCGTCCTTTAAAAGAGCCTGAATTTTCTTTTCTTTGTAAGAAGCGACCTGATCGAGGTCGAAGTTATCGAATGCTTTTCGATAGCCGTCGCGCTTTTTAAGAATGGTGATCCAAGAAAGTCCGGCCTGCGCTCCTTCCAAAATCAAAAACTCGAACAAGGTTCGATCGTCGTGAACCGGAGTCCCCCATTCTTCGTCGTGATACTGAATGTAATTCGGATCGTCCGTCGCCCAAGCACAACGTATGATTTCTTTTTTCATCTCCGCCAAGCGCTCCTTAGAAAGAAAAACCGTTTCCATAAACATTCTTTTCAATTTTGCAAATCATTTTTCTTAAATTGGTCCGACAAACGATCGAACAAAAAAAGAATTGAATTTCAAAAATAGAACATCCGATTCCGAAACGGATTCAATCCAAAAATGAAAAGCGAAACCTTCCGTTTTCGTCGGGAGAAATTTCCAAAACTTTTTCGATCGCGTCCACGTTCAAAGGTCCGTAAATATGAGGAAATATATTCTTTCCATCCTCTTTGGAAAACTTGGAAGAACTCGAAGCCTCGAACTTCAACGGGGATTTCAATCGATCCGTGTTCACGAACAAAAGAACCAAATCCTTTCTCGCGGCGAAAATCCGATTGGCCGTGTCCTCGACCTGATTTTTTTTGGAACTGTGGATAAAACCTTCGGAACTTAATGAATCCGTAATATAGAATCCCTTTTCCAAAGCCTCTTCGTAGTCCTTTTTGGAGGCGATGTTATAGATGATGTTTTCGGAAGAACTTACCATCTCGCAATATGATCTTCGGCCCAACCCTGACCGTTGGAGATTTTATATTCGTTCTTACCGAGACGAATCACACCTTCGAACTTTCCGATCATCTGATGAACCGAAGAAACGAGAATCCCCGTATTGGTCGCGGCCTTTCTGTGAAACTCCGGAACGAACTGAAGATCGATCGCCTGAGAATCCTTCGTATAAAGTCTCCAAGGTTTCATCCAGTTTTCACGATCGATTTCAAAAACCGCGTCGGAAGGAATTTTATAAATTCTTCCGTTGATCAAGATCGCGTTTTCGGTCGTGCCCGTATCGTCCGTCCAACCCGCGCCCAAGTTCATCGCGATCCGATCCCCCGCGTTAGGCGCCACCATCGAAGCCCAATTCCATTTCGTGGAATAAGGCCAAACCCCTCTTCCATAATCCAAACAAGCAAAGGAAGAATCGGGACTGAATTTATATTCCATCGCTCCGTAACGAACGGTTCCTTCCGCGCCCACTCCGAACAATTTTTCGGTGAACTGAAATCTTCGTTTGGACCAAGGGACAACGACGTTTAACGTTTCCCAATTCTCGGGAACGGGAACAAAAATCTCCGCTTGAACGGGGATCTTATTCTTAGGTGAAAAATTGATCGAAAGACGGTAACCTTCTTCCTCTCTGAAGAATTGAAGACGCGCGTTGTTTCCGATGTACGTCGCGTTGCTTCCCACTAATTGTCCGAGACTGACTCCGGAACCGAACGGAGTGAGAATGGTTCCTTCCTCGAAGTCTCCCGTTTTTCGATTGAGCCAATATACGAAGATAACTCCGGCATAATCGACGTCCGAGATCGTAAACGAGGCCAGAAAATTCTCGTCGTAGATACACCAGTAATTCCATTTTTTCTTTCTTAGATAATGTCCGCTCAGATTACATCTGTGTAACGGCTTTTTCGCCCAGCCGACCGCGTTCAAATTTAAGTTTCCGGATTTATCGCAAAGATTCGTTTCTTGTCTGATTTCAGTCTCTAGGTTCATCTGAAGAAAAACTCTTTTTAGGGGTTCAGTACGGATACCACGGCCCACCTTGAGAAGTCGACTTCTTTACGAAACATCGCCGTAAGTTGTCGCGGGATTTCGATTTTCGAGCGAAGAATCCATAGGATAGAATCCCCTATAACGTGTTAATTTCTTTCCAAATAACGGAACTTATGCTACGAGTAACGGATAAGAAAATGAAACCTCGTCTGCGCCATACGATCTTTCCGATTCTTCTGATCTTTTTATCCGCGTGCGATCCGGCGAATCATATGAACCCGGCCAACCCCAGTACGAACGAGTATTGGTTGGCTCAAATTCTTTCCAGAATTCATCCGCCTATCTTTCGGGAAAACACAGGAAGTTTAGAATGGACCTTGTTAGTCGGAAAGTCCAGTAGCCTTGTAAACGCAAAGGGTGTGGTTCTGGATCCGTTCTTAAATCCGGTACTTTTCGGAGATACGAACACTGCGTTGTTCAACGGAACCTTATTCGGAACGCAGGACATGTTCATCGCAAAATACGATCCTCAAAAAAATCAGATCTGGGCCAAACAATTAGGCGCGCCGGGCGCATCGCTTACCGCAGTCAAAGCCGCATCGGATTCGATCGGGAACACATACGTTCTCGGTTTTACGAGTGCGGCTTTTACCGGACCTATGTCCAGCGGACAGGATATGTTTGTCGTAAAGTTCGCTCTGGACGGAACCGTGGTTTGGGCCAAACAAGCCGGACCGACGGGCGGTAGTTATTTCGTAAATCCGATAGCGATCTGCTTGGACGAGGTGGGAAATTCTTACTCTGTGGGGGATTCGAACGGACCGTTTGGAGGACCGGTTGCGACCGGGGGCAACGGGTTCGTCCTTCGTTTTGACGTCGATGGAAACCAAAGTTGGGTGAAACAGTATTCGATTTCGGGCGCAAATATCACTTCGGGAGGTTGCGTCTGGGATAAGTTTTCGGGAACTGTTTTAGTCTCCGGTTGGGGAGGAGCCGATTTTCGAAACGATACGGCTCCCGGCGTCGGTGGAAACGATACGTTTGTCATGCGATACGATCCGGATGGAACCAGACATTTTTTAATCTACGAAGCGGAAACGGCTAGAGAAATTTTATCCGGCCCGATGCTATTGGATTCTTTCGGAGACATTTACGTGACCGCAACAAGCAATGCGTCCTTCGGCTCAGGCTCAAGCGGAACCGCTTACCCGAGTACGATCTTAAAATACAATTCCGGCGGAACCAGACTTTGGGTTCGACAGGATGGAGACGGATATCCTACCGGACAAACTTCTTCCTTGGGAATCGTCTCGGATATAGTCGGTAACGTTTTTATAGCCGGATATACGAATACGAATCTGACGACCAACAACTCGGCTTCGGTCGGAACTACGGACGTATTCTTTATAAAATACAATCGACAAGGCGAAAGACAGTGGCTTCGACAGATCGGAGCCTCCGGGAAAGCGATTCAAGGAACCGGAATTGCTATCGATCGGGAAGGAACGATGTACGGAACCGGAACCACGAACTCGGATTTTAACGGCATCCCTCTTACGGGAACTCAGGATTCGTTTCTCGTTCAATATCGATAATCCCGAACCACTCGCTACGCGTTTTTCTTCGGATTTCTTTTCTGTTCAAAAAAGATCGGTTTGAGACAAAGGACTCAGGCGACATCCTCATGAATCGAAATCGAAACATCATCCACGTGGGACTCAGCGATTTGTTTTTACCGATCGTGGTTCGATCCAAATCGGAGATCTTTCAGTTCCAATCCAAATTGGAAGAACTGGGAATCGAAATCACGGGAACCAACTACGGACCGAATCAAAACGTATTAACAAGACAACTTTCCCAATCGGTTCTGACGATACAGATCATCAACGCCGGACAGAATATTACACAACTCTTAATCATATCCGAAAACCCGGACGGCACGTTGGAATCCATCGAAGAGGATTTTGAAAGGGTTCTCGAAGCGTTCGACAAAGTTTGGCAGATTCAAGGGAAGAACGTTGTAAAAAGCGATCTTACCGTTCGTCTCTTGACGGATTCTTCCACCGAACACGCGTTCGGCGAAATCTGGGAAAAAAGATTGAAACAAAGCAGAGACAGTCTGCAACAACTCGGAAGACCGATCTTAGGCGGAGGACTTCGATTCGTATTGCCTCCGCTCAATCCGCAGGACCCGGAGGATCACGGAATCGAAGTGAAAATCGAATCCTTCTTCCCCGATCCGCGTAAGGTTTTTATCGAAGCCATCTTTTTATGGGGCGCGCCTCGTATGATATCCGAAAAATGGAATGCGTCCGATCGGATACAAAAAGTCATTCAATACGCGGAACAACATCTGATCGGATTTTTGGATCAGAATTAAACTTCGTTTCACAACGAAAAAAAACGGAATTTTTTCTAAGTTTCAGAGATAGCGGAGAATTTTGTCCGGGGACAAGGATAAACTTTGACGGCAGGAAGCAGATCATGATCCGATTTTTACACACAGCAGACCTTCATCTCAGCCAAAAGGAAAAGGAATATTCCCTTTCCGTTCTTCAGGAAATCGTCTCCGCCGCGCGCGAGGAAGAATGTACGCATATTCTTTTTTGCGGGGATCTATTCGATCGCAACGGCGACATAGCCGCGCTCAAAGAGGACGTCAAAACGATTCTCAAGAAGTTTCCGGGAAAAATTCTTTATATCCCGGGAAACCACGAAGAGCTCGGACTTCCCGAAGGAATGTATCCCATTTCGGCGGATCTTTCACCGATGTCGTATCCGCAAAAGGGAGAATCCTACAAACTTTGGACCGAGGAAATCGGCGGGGTCGACGCGGAATTTTTCGGATTTCCGTTTAACAGAAATTTAGATTATTCTAATATTCAATTCAACGAAAAGAAGGTTCAATATAGGATCGCGCTTCTCCACGGAACCGAAACCAAACTCGTGGAATATCTCGGTCCCTCCCCCGAAGAAGCCGATTCGATTTTGGATTCGAAGCCGTTTCTCGAAGCGAAGTTCGACTATCTCGCGTTAGGTCATATTCATTCGGAACGTTCCGAAAGATCCGGTTCGCTTTTAAAAGCGTATCCCGGTTCACCGCGCGTAGTTTCCTCCGGAGAATTCGGTCCTCGAACGGTCAACATCGTAAGCCTCGGTAAAAACGGAGCGCCCGTAATCGCAAAAAGAATTCTTTCTTCCGCGGGAGAATACAAAGAATTCTCCCTTTCCGCGACTCTAACGGGCGAGGTCCCCGATCTTTCCAAAATCCAAGCCCTCGTTTCCGAAAAAGATTCGGTTCGAATCAAAGTCGGGGGAATCGTAGAAGACGAACATACGGTCGTCGAAATTTTGGAACGATTTTCGAAGTCCCTCGTTTGCAGAAAAGTGGAAACGAAAACGAACGACCTCCGAACCTCGTCAGCATTGATCGACAATCCGATCGCGAAGATATTTTACGAAAAGCTAATGTTCAAAAAAGAACATTGGAATTCCCCGGACGTCCCCGACTGGAACGAAATTCTGGTTTTGGGTTTGGAACAAATCGAAGAAAACGCGGGGAAGAATTAAGATGATCTCCAAAATTCTACTCGGTAAGTTCGGCAAATTCGAAAACAAGGAATTCGATCTTTCGGATTCCGTTACCGTTTTTCAGGGAAAAAACGAATCGGGAAAAACGACGATCTTCGACGCGCTTCGTCTTGCGATCGGAAGCAAATTTCTCACGGCGAGTCAGGAACCGAAAAAAAGTATTCTCGCTCGTTACGGCGAAAAAAGTCCCGAAGGTTATCGCATCGTGGGAGAAGTTCCCGATCTTTCCAAGGACGCGGCTCCACAATACGTTCATTGTATCTCTCTTCGGGAAGGAGAACTCGAATTCGCGTTTAACAACGATAAGTTTATCAAACCCGATTTTCTTCGGAGTAAACTTTTAAACAACGGAGTCAATCTCGAAGGCATCGGCGGTTCGTTTAAGAAAATCCATTCTCCCAAAACGGGGAGCAAGGACGCGAACGCGTTCGAAACCCTGAAGAAAGATATTTCGGAATATAAAATCAAACGAGTCACTCTGATCGGCGAAATCGAAAACCTTCATTCGAGAAACAAAACGAACGTCGCCAAAGAGGAAAAACATCTCAAGGATCAAAACAAGGAACTCGAGATCAAAAACAAACTCGCACAGATCGAAAAGGATTCCGCGTTCGACGCGAAGATCCGAAAGAAAATTCAACTTTTGGAATCCCTTTCCGAAATCCAAAGATTGAAGTCTTTGGAAGAATGGATCAAAAAAAACTTTCTGTATTCCAAGGACGAATCTTCCGCCTTCGAAAGTTTTCAAAAGGAAATCGACAAATCTCAAAATGTGATTTCTTCTTCCGAAACTCTGCTCAAAGACAAACAGGCCGCGATCGAATCCAAAAAAAAGGAAACGGAAGGACATCAAAATCAACTTTCGATTCTTCAAAAGATGAAACAAAAAGCGGAGGAATGGAACGAGAAAATCGACAAAACCCTTCGAGAAGAGGGCTTTAACGAGGAAGTCAGAACCGCGCAAGCGGATTCTTCCAAAAAACTTTTGGGTTATATTCTGATCGGATTCGGCTTTTTGATCCTGCTCGGAACGTTCGTAACCTTTCTTTTTTCGAAAACGTCCGCCTTAACCTTGTTAAGCGGCGCTTTGATCGGAACAGCCTTAATTATTTTCGGAATTCTCCTTTTACTTCAAAAAAAGGAATCGGTCAGCCTGCGTTACAGCTCCGAAAAGGAAAAGGATTTTGTTTCCAAAATTTCGGGCCAATGGAACTTAACGTTTCCTGAATATTTGATTCCTCTTATGGAGAAAACGGAAAACCTACGTCAATTTTTCTCGCAAAAGATCAACGGCTACGAAGTGAAAACGCATCAGATCGAAAACCTGGAAAAGGAAATTCGAAATCTCAATGGCGAACTCGATCCGATCCGCAATACGCTCAAACTCGAAAACGAAAAGATCGCCGGACTTCAATCCAAACGGAATTCTTGGCTGAACGATCGAAGAGCCGTCACGATTCAGGATTATCAT
Source organism: Leptospira kmetyi serovar Malaysia str. Bejo-Iso9 (assembly GCF_000243735.2). Lineage (NCBI taxonomy): Bacteria > Pseudomonadati > Spirochaetota > Leptospiria > Leptospirales > Leptospiraceae > Leptospira > Leptospira kmetyi. The sequence goes on from NZ_AHMP02000003.1 coordinate 2,550,638, forward strand.
AAATACGTCGCGGAGTTTCAGGCTCAAAACAAAAACTTGAAGGACGGGCTTACGAAAATTCTCACGGATCATTCCGCAAAAACCTTGGAGGAATTGGAAGTCCGTTGTAAAACCGCGATCTCCACGATGGAGGACGTTCCGACTGAGCTTCCGGTCGATCCGGAAAGACAATTCCGAGACGGTAAAAAAAAGGAACTCGAAAAGGAACTTCAATCCTTGGGCGAAGAATTAAAAAACTTGAATACTGCGATCCGTGTCGAAGACGCTCGCATCCAGGATTCTCTTCCCGAAAAGGAAAAGGATCTCATTCGTACGATTCAGGTTCTTTCGGAAAAAGAATTAGAATTTTCTAAAGCGGAATCCAGAAGAAAATCCGCGAAGATCGCCCAGGAACTGATCGAGGAGATCTCCAAAGACCAATCGATGCAGTTCGCATTTGTCGCTTCGGAAATCGGAAAGGAAATCAATCTTCTGCTTCCGAAACGGGAAGTTTCGTTCGAAGGAATCGACAAAAAAGAATCGATCAAAATGAAAGACCAAGCGGGAACCTTCCGATCGATCGATCATCTTTCCGGCGGAACCCTCGCGACGTTCTATCTGATTTTTAAATTGTTCTTAGCGCGCAAGACCGTTCCCGAAAACGGAATTCTATTACTCGACGAACCGTTCGTTCATCTCGATCAGGGAAGAATCGAATCCGCGCTCGGATATTTAAAACGATTTCAGGAAGAAACCCGTTATCAAATCTGTTTTTTTACGAAACAAGAGGAACTCGCAGAGATCATCGGAAAGTATTTTAAGAACTCGAAGAAGATCGCTCTATAAGCGTTTTCGAATTGACTCGATGAATTCCCTTTTTAAGGTTTTGTAAAATCAAAGATAGAGGTTCGTTTTGAAAAAACATATTCATAAAATCCTAATCGTTTTTCTGTTACTGCAAGTTTACAATTGTTTAATTTTCGATACGCTCGGAGTGACTCCGGGAAGAATCAAAGGTTCCGAAGCTTCGAACAATATCCGCGACGCGGCGATCGTAACCGATCTCATCAACTCCACCATTTTAACGGGACGCTCCAGCGTTTCCATCCTGAGTCTTTTGGCGGATCAACTCGCGGGAATCAAGTCCGACGGAACCTACGTAAAATCGGAAGTGGACGATTGTGTCGCGGAAATCAAGGGTTTAAGCGGTTATTTGATCGGTTCGGCTCTTACCATCGTCCTTCAATCCAAATGTTCGTTGAAAGCCGATAAGGTATTCTTGGATTCTCCGTTCCCGGAAATCTAATTCTTGAAAAACGTGCGGAACCGAAAAAAGGTTCCGCGCGATCGGATCACGCTCTCCTTTTTTCCCCGTTTTTGTTAAACGAATTGATTTAAATCGAACTCGATCGACTTAAAACCTCTTATCGCGAAAAAACGGAAACGCTTTCCAAGTGACTCGTATGCGGAAACAAATCCACCGGGGTCAACTTTTGATACTTAAAGATTTTTGAAAGTTCGATCGCATCCCTTCTCAAAGTTTCGGGATTGCAGGAAACGTAAAGAATCCGATTCACTTTAGAATTCAATAATATCTTTTTCGTTTCCGGGTCCAGACCTTCCCGTGGTGGATCGACAACGACCACGTCCGGTTTTTCGTTCAATGCGTTTTGCAAAGAATGCAGAACCTTTCCTTTGACGAAGACGGCGTTTTCGATTCCGTTCGCCTTTGCGGCTCCGATCGCGGAACGGATCGAATTCGGATTCTCCTCCAATCCGATGACCTTTTGGGATTTACGCGCGACATACAAAGAAATCGTTCCGATCCCGCAATACGCGTCGATCACCGTCGAATTTTGTGGAAGATCGTCCACGACGAGATCGTAAAGATTTTCGATCTGAAACGGGTTCACTTGAAAGAACGTGGAAAGACCGATTTGAAAATCCAGATCGCCGATCTTCTCTTTTACGAAATGTCTTCCGTACCAAGTCGTTTCCTTTTCGCCGAGAACCACCTTCGTATTTCTTTGGTTTACGTTTTGTATGATTCCGACGACTTCCGCTTCTGATTTTTCTTTACTTAAGAATTGTTTAATATACGAATGTAAACTGTTGGTCAGATTTTTTCTTCCCGGAATTTCGCTCGCGTTCGTAACGATTCCCACGAGAATTTCTTTGGACGCGTGCGCCTTTCTGAGAACGATATGTCTTAAAAGTCCGCTTCCGTTTTTTTCGTAATAAGGAGTTATGTTTTCGGTCCGCGCCCAATGTCGTATCGCGGCGGCCACGGTAGTCAGATCGGCGTCCTGAATTCTACATTCTTTCTGATCGATGATAAAAGTGTTTTCCTTGTTGTGAAGCCCCAAAGTTAGAACGGATTTTTTTCCGATCTTACGATGTCCGAACGGAAGTTGAACCTTATGACGATACATCTGATCCTTCGGACTTTTTACGATCGGACGAATCTCTAATCCTTTAAAACCGCCGAACTGCTTTTCGATTTCTTCCTGTTTGTGTTGAAGTTGTTTTTCGTAACCGATGTGCAATCGATCACAACCGGCGCATTCCGGGTAGTGTTGGCAGGATTGACTCGCGGGAGGTTTCATTCTCCTTTCAGGCTTTCGTTCCTCCGCGAACTGTCAATTGAATTCGGTTTTGGAATCCGATCACATGAGATAGATTTTTCCGTGTTTGTCCTGGATCATCGGATCGGCTCCGTGTTTTAAAAGAAGCTCCGCGAACTCGGACATTCCGTGCGAAGACTTCGCGAGATTCATACAAGTGACTCCGTCGAAATCCTGAACGTTCGGATCGGCTCCGTTCTCCAAAAGAAAACGAAACGGTTCCAGCTTTCCTTCGTTGACGCAGTGATGTAAGGGACTCATTCCGATCGAATCCTTTTGATTGAGATCCGCGCCGCCCTCGATCAAAGCGGTCGTCAATTCCAAGGGAGAATCGTCCAAAAGACAATGAATCAAAGGAGTCAAGCCGGTCGTATCGTCCGCGAGATTCACGTTTGTGTGATATTGTAAAAGAACGCGAACGACTTCCAAACGTTCGTATTTTACGGCGAGCGACAACGGAGTCACTCCGTGATAACGGTTGTAGTTCGGATCGAACCCGTTCCGCAAAAAAGATTCAATTCGTTTAACATTTCCGTTTCGAATCGCTCCGAAAAAAAGAAAACGTTTCCAGAACGAAGCGCTTCGTTTTTTTTCGAATGTTTCATTCGGAGCGGAATTCTTTTCTCGTTTCTTATCCACCGAATTGATTTTTTTATCTTCGACCATTCTTATTCTCCACGTCCTTCGAATTTCCCGTTACGGTTTCGATTCGATTGTACTAGAAAGAATCGGGTCTTGTATTGTAAAAAAGGGACAAAATGGAGTCTCTTTTTCCGTACCAAGTCAAGGGAGAATATCCAGAAAGAGACGAGAATTCGCGGGTCAAATGCGGTTGATCGTAAAATCCCGCGTCCAGGGAAAGTTCGGAAAGATTTCGTTTTCCCAACCGCATCCAGGCGGCGTTTTGAAATCGGACCAAACGGGAGAATTCTTTCGGATTACGACCGATCCGTTCCAGAAATTTTCGTTCCAGAGTTTTTTTGACCACGCCCAGGTTTTTCGCGAGTTCGGAAATCCGGATTCTCCCCTTGGAACGCGTGATTTCGACGAGGGCCTCGTTTACAAGCGGAGAATTTTGTATTTTAGAATTCAATAATTTACTAAAGTATTGATCCGCGACGGCCGCACGTTCCGTAAAACTTCCCGCGTCCCGGATTCGATCGATAAAATCGTAATATTCGAGGCGGTTTCCGATCAGTTCCAAATCGGTTACGGGAGAATCGGCCTCGTCCGCGGAAACTCCGAACAATTCGTAAAAGGCTCCCGGCAAAAGACGAACGTTAAAAAAACCCACGTTACCCGTCGTTTGGATTCGAAACGGACGAAGATGATTTCCTACGATATGTCCTTGTGAGGAAATCCATTCTTCCCCTTGTTCGCTTAACAATCCGATTCGAATCGGATCTCCGTAGGAAATATGAATCTCGTTTTCCACTGAGGGAAATACGTTCGGCAATTCTCCGAATTCCTTCGCTTGTTTCGAGGAGACTTCCCAACCCCAATAGCAGGAAATCAAACCTGCGAGAGCCGAGTTCGGTTTAGCAAAAGCGGGTTTCATTTCGATTCCCGGATCTTACGTAAAAGTTCGCGGTTGGATTCCTGACGAAGAAGCGCGTTTTTATAGCGCCGAATTTCCGCTTCGCTTTCCGGTTTGATCTGCGGAACCGGAGAAGGAACCTTGTTTTCGTCCAAAGCGACAAACGTCAAATAGGCGGTCGTCGCTCTGACGGTCGTTCCCTCGTACGGATTTTCTTTGGAAACTTGAACGCCAATCTCCAAAGAGGTTTTTCCGGTATAATTCACGCTCGCTTTTAATAGGACATGATCTCCCACCGAGATCGGCGCAATAAAATTCAATCGATCCACGCTTGCGGTCACAGCTTCCTTTCCGCAATGTCTTTGTGCGACCATCACGGCGATCATATCGATCCAACTCATCAACGTTCCGCCGAACAAGGTTCCGTAGTGATTGGCGTGATCGGGCATTACGATATGCCTGGTTTCCGCCGCGCTTTGTGAAGGAGTTTTTTCCAACATCGTCAACGTAAAGAAGCCGCTTCCATTTCCATATAATAATGATCCGGAATTTTTCCGGGCGGTCCGTTGAATTTTCTGGATTCGATCGTTTGAAACCCGAGTCCTTTGTAGAGCGCAATCGCGGCTTCGTTCTTTTGCGAAACGTCCAAAGAAAGTGTTTTGAGTTCCGGAAATTTTTTGGCCATAAAGCGGATCAATTCTTTGCCGATTCCTTTTCCTCTGTGTTTTTCGGAAACCGCGATATGTCCGAGATACAATCTTCCCGGTCTCGGAGGTTTGATCATTCCTTCGGTGGTCAATCCTCTTCCCATCACCTTGGGCGCGGAAAATCCATACACGGAAACGATTCGAAGCGCGGTGCCTCCGTTCAATAAGAGAAAAGAAGGTTGTCTATAACTCATGATCGCTCCGACGACTTCGCCGTTCGACTCCGCTACGAAATGATTGGTATAAGAGATCGTGTTCCCTTTTTTGATAAACGAAGTCCTTAAAAAATCGAAAGGGGTTTTACCGCTTTGTGTGAAAACGAAATCCCAAGCCGCGGGACCGGAAGAATAGATCAAGGGAACGATCGCTTCCACGTCTTTTGGTTCCGCGGGACGAATCTGAATCGAAGTTTTCAAAGGTTGCCTCACTCGAAGTTTTCGCTCCAGTTGAATCCGATCGCGATTCTTCTCAAGCGAGAAATTCCCTTTCGTTCACTCTGAGAATCGCCCTTAAAACGTCGCTTCGGGTGAGAATTCCGATCACTTGAAACGTTTCGTTTACGACGGGAAGACATCCGATTCTTTCCTCGAAAAGAACCTTGGAAATTTCTCCGATGCCCGCGTGAATCTGCACCGAAAGAACTCTTTCTTTCATGATTTGTCCGATCGTTTTGCCGAGTTCGTTTTCGGAAAGATGATCGAGTTTCCATCGCATCCAATCCCGATCGGAAAGAATGCCGCATAACGCGTCGTTCGTATCGAGAACCGGAACATGTCTGAATCTTTTACGGACGAAAATCTCTTCCGCTCGATCGATGGAATCGTTCTCTTCGAAACAAACCACGGAAGAAGTCATCAAGTCTTTGGCCGTAAGTGAAGAGATGGATTCTCCCTGATTGGATCGGATCCGATTTAAGGAAGAAACGTTTTTATATTCAGAGTCGATTCCTTGTCCGGTTTTTTTGGCCCGGTTTTTCGTTTCAAGATCCTGTTCCGATTCGATTTTTTTTACGGAGGAAGAAGGTGTGATCGAATGCAGAGGACGTATGATTTCGGGTTGAACCGGAGGAATATACGTTTCCGAAACTCCTCTCGTAACCCAGAAAAACAAATTAACTCATCCTCATGATCAAAAAGTTATACGAGGCTATGATTCTTTGAGTCATCTCGAGTCCGTCCTTGTTGACGTCGGGATGATATTTTTTGATCAATTCCTTGAAACGTTTTTTCAATTCTTCCAAGGTGCAAGGCGCGTCGAATCCGAGAACGTCCAAATGTCTTTGTGTTTCCGGATCCATCTCCTGAAATACGGAAACCGGTTTTTTCTTTTTCGGTTTTTTGCGGAAGGTTCCGAACAATTCGTAGTAAGCGCGGTCTCTGTATTCTCTAGTGATTTCCCGGAGATGAAAGACTTTCGTATTCAAAATCGAGAATATATGATTTTTTAGAAATACGTCGGCTCCGTAATCGTTTTGAATCGACTTCAACTCGATAAAATCCGAAATTCCGTTTTCTACGATTCTTTCGAAGTTGAATTTATCGTCGAAGTAAGAATCGAACGCGTCGTCGAAGTCCAAGGTCGCGGAGGATAAAAGCAGAAGAAGTTCTCGGTCGAGTTCGTGTCTTTCCAATCGCGTTTGGATCGTTTCCTTCAAACCGATCTGAAGTTCGGCGAGATGGTTATCGTCGAAGTATATTCCGTTTTTTGCAAATTCGTCGCCGATTCCTTCTATCTTCAGAATTTTGGACAGAAGTTGAACGAGGGAATCCGCGTGTGTTTCGTTAAAACCGGCGGCGGCTCTGGAGGAAAAATGAACGTCGTTTCTCAGATCGTAAAAAATTCTATAGTAATCTTCCTTACGAATGTTCAACGCGGATATGATCTTTTCCACGGGGATATACCACTCGCAGTTCGTACATACGGATTGGATCTCGAAAATAATATCCTCTAAAGAGGACCGAATCTGATCAAAACTTCGAGTCTGCATACTCTTCTACTTCCAGATTTTCAACCCTTGCAAATCCGTTCATCAATTCTTTTTCCGATTAGACTTCCGGATTCGAATCGGAAATCTTCCCGAGCGTAGAAAAAAGGTTTGCTCGGATCGTTTCCTAAGCCCATCCATCCTTATTATGCTTCCTTTAATCGCCGTTCTTGCTTGTTTTCTGGTTTATTTTCTCGGTTATAAATTCTACTCGGGTTATATCTCCAAATCCATCTTCGAACTGAAGGACAATCAGGAAGATACTCCGGCCCACAAGCTGAACGACGGAGTGGATTACCTTCCCACAAAACCTATCGTTTTATTTGGTCATCATTACGCGTCCATTGCGGGACTTGCTCCGGTTTTAGGACCTGCGGTCGCGGTCATCTGGGGCTGGCTTCCCGCGATGGTCTGGGTCGTATTCGGAAGCATCTTCATGGGTTGTGTGCACGACTTCGGAGCGCTCGTAGTTTCCGTCCGCAATCAGGGAAAAAGTATCGGACAAGTCGCGGAGGATCTGTTGGGTCATCGCGCGAGAAGTTTGTTTCACGCGATCATATTCTTTCTGGTCGCATTAGCAATGGGAGTGTTCGTTCTTGTTCTTGCGGAAATGTTTTCCGCGGACCCGAAGGCGCACGTAACGCCGACCGCAACCACAACAAACGCGCCGGTAGAAGAAAAGAAGATTCCTTCGACCGCGACGCCGACTTCGAAAACGTCGGACAAGGACGTTCATGATCATCCGAGCGAAATCAGAACCTCGGAAAAACCTTCCATCAAATTGAGAAGTCATTTCCCGGAAGCGGTGATCCCTTCGGCGGCGATCATGATTCTCGCGGTGATGATGGGTTATCTACATTACAAAAAAGGAATGAACCTTACTCCGCTTACGGTATTCAGCGTTCTTGCGACCCTCGCTTCGATGGTCTTGGGAATGCAGGAAAACGTTCTGACTTGGACCGGACTGAGTCACATTGAAACTTCTCCGTCCACGGGCACTTGGAAATATATCCTTCTTTTTTACGCGTTTTTGGCTTCGGTGACTCCGATCTGGTTGTTGTTACAAAGCCGGGATTATATCAATTCCTTTCTTTTGTATCTGGGAATCATTCTGATCTACGTAGGATTTTTTGCGGGCGCAGTTCTTCAGAGTTTTCCGTCCTTCAACGCGGAAGCGATCCGAACCGAATCGATCGGACTCGATCTCGTTCCGTTCGTGTTCATCACGATCGCTTGCGGCGCGGTTTCCGGATTTCACGCGTTAGTCAGCTCGGGAACCACTGCGAAACAATTGGATAAGGAAGTGGACGCGAGACCGATCGGTTACGGAGGAATGATCGGCGAATCGCTGTTAGGTTTATCGGCGGTCATCGCGTGTACGATCGGATTCGCTTCTTCGGAAGAATGGAGCGGATTCTATCGTTCCTGGTCGGGCATACAAGGATTGGCTCCGCAGGTCGGGGCTTATATCTACGGAACGGGAAGATTCTTATCTCAGATCGGAATCCCGGAGTCCTTCGGACAAGGTTTTATCGCATTGATCGTAATCAGCTTTGCGTTGACTTCTCTGGATTCCGCGACAAGACTTCTTCGTTACAACATCGAAGAGATCGCGGAATCGACCCGAATCTCCTGGATTCAAACGTTAGTTGGCAATCGTTACGTTTCCAGTCTCATCGCGTGCGCGGCGATCGGATTCTTTGCGTTTATGGAAATCGAACAGGACGGAAAGAAAAAACCGGCCGGACTCGCGCTTTGGAAACTTTTCGGAACGACGAACCAGCTTTTAGCGGGGCTTGCGCTTTTGGTCGTCACCGTTTTTCTTTTAAAATCCAAGAAAAGAATCAAAGTGTCCTTTATACCGATGTTGTTCGTTTTATCCGTGACTCTTTGGGCGATGATTCGAAACTTTTTCGATTTTTTAACCGGACCTTCTCCGAATCTTCTTCTTGCGGGAGTGGGCGGAACCTTGATCGTCCTCACCGTTTGGCTTTTGATTGAAGCGACCTTAACCTGGAATCGTATTAGAAAAGTATGAAATTCTGTAGTTCCTGCGGATCGTCCGTCACATATAAAATACCGGAAGGAGACAATCGTTCCAGACATATCTGCGACAACTGCGGAACGATCCACTATCAAAACCCGAAGGTGGTCGTGGGAAGTATTCCCGTATGGGAAGAACGCATTCTTCTTTGTAAACGTGCGATCGAACCGAGAAAAGGATATTGGACCTTACCCGCGGGATTTTTGGAAAACAGGGAAACCGTGGAAGAAGGCGCGGCCCGCGAAACCCTCGAAGAAGCGAACGCGGAAATCAAGATCGTCGGACTTCAGAGCGTCTACAGCATTCCTCATATCAGTCAGATTTATATGTTCTTTTTGGCCGATCTCGTGGACGGAAAATTCTCCGTAAGCTCCGAATCGGAAGAAGTAAAACTCTTTGCTATAAACGAAATTCCTTGGGAAGAATTGGCCTTTACCTCGGTCTACTTCGCTTTAAAGGAATACAAGGATTCTCCCGTTAAAAACTCGCTTCACATGGGAAGTACGAGAAACCGCAACTATCCTCCGAAAGAATCCTGATCGACAAGGGTTCTCCCGCATTTAAAAAAATATGGGAAAAAAAACGTACCAAATAAGAATGTACTGTATGCGGAGCGGAATTCGTTTAACAAGTACGTCCTTTTTTCTTCTTATCTTTCTGTCCGTTCCTCTCTTCGCGGATTCATTTTTAAAAACGAACACGGATACTTTTTCTCCGAACTGGGACGGAAAAAACGACGTGCTCGAATTTAAGATTTCCAAAACCGCGCTTCCCCGTCTCGCGGATTGGGAACTCGTGATTAAAAACTCGAACGACGATATCGTAAAAACTTTCCGAGCCGATCATAGACGCAAAAAGGGATTCTCTCTCGTCCCGTTTTTACAGGACGATACGAAATTATCTCCTTTGGAAATCGTAATCCCCGAATCGATCCTCTGGTCCGGAGACGATTCCAAGGGATTCTTACTTCCCGACGGAGAATACAAATACAGACTGAGGTTCGTCACCGAGAATAAGGAGAATCTTTTGTCCGAGGAGAAGAGCGTCTTCTTGGATTCAAGACCTCCGAGTTCCGAAATCGGCGCAAAGACAAGAGTTCTGTTCTCGAACGGAGATAGAAACTCTTCGAGGATCAACGTTTCCCAAAAGGTTTCGGGAGAATCTTCGGATCTATTTACCGGAGAATTCGTGGACGCAGAAGGAAGAATCGTTAAGTCCTATTCCTGGAAACTCAAGGACGTTCCTTACGTTTTGAGTTGGGATGGAACAGATTTTTCTAATAAACCTTTGTCTAATGGACTTTACACCTATCGTTTGATCGGAATCGATAAGGGAAAAAACGAATCGATCTCCGTATTAAACGATCTTACCGTTCGCAACGAAACGATCGGAGTGGATCTTTTTTCTGATTCTAAACTTTATTCTTATTCGGCGGGAAGCCTGCGAAACTTTGCGCGGTTTTCTCCGTATATTTCCCCTAAGATCAAAACCGATTCTTACGAAATCGAAATCTTTCAGAAAAAAGGCGCGGAAGAAAAAAGCGTCTATCGTTTGCGGGATACGGGAGAACCGAACGCGGAATGGAAATGGGATTTGAGAAATCAAACCGGAGATTTCGTTTCCGAAGGAATCTACTTCTATCGCCTAACGGTGCATAGTCGATACGAACGATATCAGTCCGTTCCTTCCTCGTTCGAAATCACGAAAGAATCCTTCGGTCTCGATTTGTCAGTTTCCACAAAGGAATTTTCTCCGGACAACGACGGCAAAAACGATCTATTAAAAATCTACCTGGATCATAGCGGAATTCCGCTCCAATCCTGGGAAGTAACGTTATACGAAATTCCTCCTTACACTTCGATCAAACGAAAAATCAAAACGTGGTCGGGCGAAGGCCAACCTTGTCCGGAAATTCTTTGGGAGGGTTTGGACGAGTCCGGCGTTCGAGTGGGTTCCTTGAGCGAATTTTACTTTGAATGGAAATACGCCGATACGTTCGGAAGAGAGTCTAACGGAAAAGGAGCCGAATTCAAAACCGGAATCCTAATTGTGGAGGAGGACAACTCTTTGAGAATTTCCATTCCCGAATCGCAGGTCGAAGCGAGATGGTGGAGTCTTCCCGGAAAGATCCGCTCCGTGTTAAACGAATTCCCCGGATATAAGATCGAATTACAATCTCATTCGTCCCACCAAGGGGACGAGGAAGTCAATCAGGTCGGAACCGAAGACAGGGCCAGAACCGCGTTCGAATATTTTTTTTCCAAGACTGCCCCCTTCGGAAGAATGCGTTTCCGAGGTTACGGAGAAACACTCCCTCTGGTTCCGGGTTCGGGTAAATACGAGGCGGATAAAAATCAAAGAATCGATTTTTATCTTTCTCCTTGATACGTTATGTGCACCGCAATCATCTACAGAGACCCGAGCAGAAAGATCGTAGGTTTGGGATTCAATCGGGACGAATCCGTTAAAAGAAAACCGGCGGTTTCCCCGGTGAAAATCGGAAACGGACCTACGTTCGCAATTGCCCCGTTAGACGGCGATTACGGCGGAACCTGGATCGGCGCCAATTCTTCCGGTGAAATTTTTTGCCTTTTGAATTTCTACGAGGCCACTCTGAAACTTTTAAGAAATCCCACGAGCAGAGGGCTTCTCGTACGTTCCTGTTTGTTAAGCGAAGTCAAACCGCAAGAACTGGAAGCCAAGGATCTGGAGAATTTTTATCCGTTCAAACTCGTAAAAATCACCTTGGACAAAACGGACATCTTCGTCTGGGACGGAAAAGAACTCTCCACAACTTCCTACGCAGATACGTTTCAAATTCTCGGAAGCTCGTTTACGCAAGGTCCGAAGGCTCAGGTTTCCAGAGAACAGGTCTTTCAAGCGGAGTATCTTCCGAAAATTCTTCCGGACTCGAAGGAATTTCTGGCCTTGTCCAAAAATTTTCTAACCTCTCATCTTCCCGAAAAAGGCGCACTCTCGCCTTGTATGCACAGAAGGGACGCACATACGGTTTCCAAAACGGAGATCGTTCTCCAAGAGAATGAGTTGACTCTCACATACCAGGAAGGACAACCTTGTGAATCTCCGGATCCGAAGGTTTTCAATTTGACTTTGACGGAATTTTCGGTATTCGAATAGTATAACTTATGGCTGACACGAAGTCCTTATTCAACGATTCATTTGAGTACAGAGATCCCGCTCTTCAAAAAAGAAAAAATGCTCGGGTGAAAGTGACTTTGGACGCGGAGATGTCGATCAAAGGAAAACAGGAAAGACATCCAGTCACCATTCTCGACATAGGAACTGGCGGCGTTGCGTTGGATTCAAGAATGACGATGTTCGAAGGGGACCGTATTCATCTTCACGCGAGAATCAACGGAAAGGAACTGACCCTCGAAGCGGAAATCATTCGTTCCTCCGGAAAAAAAATGAACAGCATCTTCGTAAACATCGCGGACGAACACAAGAACGAAATCCAAGAACTCATTCATAAAAAGTTTTTCGAAAAAGATAAAAAACTGAGCTGAGTCTATGGAACCGATTCGATGATTTGATAGGTAGCATTCGCGCTTCTACAAAAACTCGGCATACATACAAACTTAATTCCGGCTGGATAACCCGTCAATGTCTCCGGATACGTCTTCGTCAAATACGAACTAGCGACAGCCCCGAGCATTCTTCCTGACGCGGCCGTTGTGTCGCTGTAGACATACCAAGAGAATCCATCGACAATCTCGCGATCCGAGCATTTACAGCGTAGATCGGTCCCTACGCTTACGGTAGTTGTATTGATCAAGGCATTGGCGTTCACGTCAAAAATTTGATTTCCGGTCCCGGGAACATAACAGGTCGCAAACGAGGATTGCAATTCTCCGTTGCCGGTGCAACGAAACGGTGTAGTGGTGCGAGAATTGGAAGCAGAGCCCAACACGAGAAAAATTAAGCTGTCTTTAAGATCAAGGTCCGGTTTCGGAGGTTGAGAATACGGATTTTGAAGAGGAATATTTTCGCAATCCATCATCAACAAACAAAATATTACACAGACGATTCCGCTTTTAAATTCCATATCTCCTCCCGGTAGAAATCATATTTTAATTTTAGAATATACAATATTCATGGAATCGAATCGATCTTTTGAAACCCTCGAAAACTATATGACGCTTCAGGTACACACGCATAAGATCTTCCGGCAGGATAGTTTATCAAACGAATCGGAAAATAACTGAGAAAATCCGAAGTCACAGCCGACAAAGCTTGTTTAAGTTCGACCTTGTTTGGATCGTAATCATACCAAGATCCTGGGCCTTCGTCTTCGGAGACACATTTTAAAGGTGTACCTGCGGTGATCGTAGAATTGGAAACGGGGACCCCGCTATTACCATTCAGGATCATCTTAGTTCCCACCGGATGAAAACATTCGAGATTTCCACCGATTCGAATCGCTCCCGGAGTGTCACAAAAAGCTTGGCGTTGAATCGTATTCGCAAGCACAACAAGACTATCCGAGTCGCTTGAATCTGTTTTTGGTACACAAACTAGAACAAACCAAACCGAGATGAAAATTACAAGCGAATGGACCCTATTCATTTTTTGGATCATATCCGAACGGAGTTCGAAAGCAAACTAAAACTGAAAAATTTGAAATAAAAACGAAAAACCGAGAAAAAATTTTTTCGATTTTCTGCAGAAAATGAAACACAATGGAACTTTAATATACCAATTCTGGTCTCGGCATATCCAAACCAAAAGCAAAACCGCTTACGGAACCTCGTTTCCTTCCACAACGACCGCTTCTCCTCCAAAACACAAGATCGGAAACAAAGGAATCAAACAAAAAGGCGCTCTCATCCGAACGTCCGCGTTTCTTAAAATCGGACTTCCACTTTCCGCCTCCGCTTGTTTTAGATAAGAATGGAGCCCGACGGGTTTAAGATAAAAAATTCCGAATCTGATTTTCCAAAAGTTCGTCGGCTTGGAGATCGTCGTATCGATTTTGTCCTTCGGCTTCTCCAAAGATAGATACGAAATTTTTTTCGGCGGAGAAGAACAGCCGATCAACGTCCACACGCACAAAAAAAGTATAATGAGCGGTTTTGATTTCATTTTTCCTCCTCGGTTTTGATTTGATCGCTGTTCCAGGCGAATCCTTTGATCTTGATACAATTCAAAGGAGGAAACATTCCGGTCGTATGGGTCACTTCCGCGTTTAAGATCGTATCGTATTTCCGTTCCGTTTGAATCAAAGCGTTTTCAAACGCCTTGGCAAGACTGAAGGAGATTCCGCAATCCTTCCCTTCCGAAATTTCCCCTCTCAACGTTCGGATATCTTCCGGAATTTTCTTTCCTTTCAGATTTCCGTAAGAAAGAAGATAAACGTTTTCGGTCGTGGAACAGGCCGTGATCCACATCGATATAAGAATGAATCCGAAAAATTCTTTCGTAAAAGAATTTCGGCGATCCGTATTTTTCATCGTTCCTCGCAGTTCGTCTTTTTAAACTACAAAAAGAACGCCCGAATTTGCAAATGCATTCCGGATTTCAGGAACAATTCTTACTAAAACATTCAATTTTTAGAATATATTAAAATTCTGTTTTTATATCGGAGGCGGTCGCAAATTCGCGTTAAAAAGAATTCCGATTATAATTCCAAGAACACCGCAAACGACCTTTCAGAAATCCGCCGCGAAGGACTCTCTTCAATTTGTAAGATGACTTGCGGACATAATTTCAAAAAAAGGGAACTTTCTATTATTTCCGATCCGATTGAATTCCGAACTTGGATTTCCCGAAAATAAAGTATGAGAGCCGTGTTCGGAACCGTAATCCTTTTTGTTTTAACGATTCCATTCTCCGTTTTTGCGGATTATGCGAGCAACGGCGCCACGCACCTCGTTCGAGTCGAAAGAGGATTAAAGACGAACGAGTTTCTCATCAAGGCCTTGAACAGTTCGATTTCGAACATAGGTTCCGAAGTGGACAAGGCTCTTTATAAAAGAATCATCCAACATCACGTGGAAACCAATCAGCTGTATTTTCAGTTCGATCTCGAAAAATCCTATTCCGAACTCAAACGCACTCAGGATCTGCTCGTGATTCTTTATTCCAGTTTGATCGAAGCGAGCAAAAAAACCATTCGAGGAGAATTGAATTCCCTCGGCTACAAAGCAATTCGAGGAACGGACGCAAGACCGAAAAAACATCTCGAGATGGGCTATCGGGAATTGGCTTCCGCCGAACAAAAAAAAGTGATCGCGGACAATTCAAGACCGTATCTTCAACCGATCAAATTGGAACTGCTTTACGAATCCTTAAAGTTGCTCAAACAATCCCGTAAGTACGTCATTCTTCTTTCCATGGAATATCTTTCCGATTTTCCGCCCGATCCGGAAAGCGAGGATTTTTTCGGAATATTAAGCGAAATCAATCGGGCCATGTTCTCCCGTAAGGACGAGTTCGCGAGAATCCATTTCGACAATCATTTCCATACCTATTCCGGAGAAAATCTCTACGACACGTATTGGCAAGACCCGGCCTTGGAAGAATTGGAAAAACCGCTCGGCGACATCGACGCGGCGTATCTCCGCGCGAGAAGACAAGCCAAACGTTGAACCGAAATCCTTTTTTCGAAAATCGATTTCGAAATTCAGGTGACAAAGAATTCTTCCCTAGATACAACCGATCCTTGTGTTAGAACTGAGTTGTCCCAACTGCGGAGCGCCCGTACCGTTTCAGAGTAAGGCTTCGATTTACGGAGTCTGCCCGAATTGTAAAACTCTGACCCTCCAAAAAAATCAATCCCTCGAAAGTTTAGGCAAGGCCGGAGAGCTTGTTCCCGATCTTTCTCCGATTCAAATCGGAACCTCCGGTAAAACCAAGGACGGGATTCAGTTTCAAGTCGTGGGAAGAATTCAACAGCAGTACAGCCTCGGAACTTGGAACGAATGGCACGCGATTTCCCAAGACGGAAATTCCATTTGGCTCGCGGAAGCTCAAGGACAATTTATGATCACACAACTTCGTCCCACTTCTCAAAACGAAGTTTTTCCGGAACACGATTCGATTCAGAATACGGAAACTCCTCCGGACGTTTATTTTATCACTTCCAAAACCTCCAAACAACTCCTCCATGCGGGAGACACTCTCAAACTCGACAACGAACTCTGGATGATCCGGGAAATCGGTCTCGCGACCTGCGTCGGCGGCGAGGGAGAATTGCCCGTGGGATTTCAAACGGGAACCACTTCCGTTCTTTTGGATTTGGCGACCGATCAGGGCTGGTTTGCTACATTAGATTATTCTCATACGCCTCCCTTGTATTTCAAGGGAATGATTTACAACTTCGATCAGATCGACTTCATCAATCTGAGAGATCCGAAGGCATTTACGGGTTTTCAAAAACTGAAAGAAGCGAAGGCGATCCAGTGTTTGGGATGCGGCGCATCTTTGAGTCAAAGAAGTCCGGACTTTTCGAAGTCGATCGCCTGCGAATATTGCGGAACCGTGATGGACACGAGCAAGGACGAACTCACCATTCTTTCCAAGTTCGAAGAAGTCATGAAAGACAACGTGTATCTACAACCGGGAACCAAACTCACTCTCAAAGGAAAAGAATGCGAGGTTCTTGGAGTGGTTAAAAAATCCGTTCACGCGGATGGACAAATTTTTCCTTGGACCGAATACCTTCTTCATTTCACCGGCGGTTACTATTGGTTGAACGAAACGAACGGACATTGGACCGTTTTCGAACCGGTTCCGTTTATTCCGAGAACGGTCATCGGTTCTTATCCGCCGAAAAAGAACTTTCAAAAAGAAGAATACAAACTATTCAATTCTTCGAATGCGGGAACCGACTTCGCGTACGGAGAATTCTATTATAAGATCCACGCAGGCGACACTGCGGAACTCGCGGATTTTATCGCTCCTCCTAAAATGCTTTCTTCGGAAAAAACTCCGAACGAACTTTTTTGGTCCGTGGGAGAATACGTTCCCGTCGACGAACTCAAGAAATCCATCCAAGGCGAAGTGGAACTTCCGACTCCCGAAGGAATCGGAGCCGCACAACCGAATCCTTTTACGAAGATCCGAAAACGAAACGTAAGAATCGCGACTTGGTTATCGGCTATCATGCTCTTCGTTCAAATCGGTTTTTGTTGGACCGCGCAAGACAAGGAAGTATTCACGAAAGAATTCTCCTATGTGAGAGATCCCGCTCCGGGCGGAACGACGGATTCTTCTTTCGTAACGGAAACGTTTCTTTTGGACGGTGGAGACAGACAGAACGTTCAGATCAAAATAACCGTTCCGGATCTTTCCAATCATTACATCTATTATTCTTTGGCGTTGATCAACACGAAGACGGACATCGCATACGATACCGGTTTGGAAATCAGTTATTACCAAGGTTACGAAGACGGTGAAAGTTGGTCCGAAGGGGACAAATCCGCGGACGTCATCATCGGCGAGGTTCCCGCAGGAGAATATTATCTCAGACTCGAATCCGAATCCGATTTTCCTCAAGGAAGTGGAGCGAACGTTTCCTTGTCGATCAAAAGGGACGTGGATCAGTCCGTTTATTATTTTCTTTTTTTACTCGCGATTTGGCTGCCTGTTCCTTATTCCCTTTTTAGAAGTTATTCCTTCGAGGCTTCGAGAAACGAAAACAGCGATTTCGCTCCGACGAGTTCGAGCGACGACTCGGATTACGACGACGATTCTTCGTATAACGACGATTAAAATTAGGAGATTAGAATGAACTATATTAAACAATTATTATATCCCGCGTATGTTCTCTGGCTTACGGGTTATCTTACCTACAACAACTTTTACGGCGGAGGTTCGAGCAACGTGGACGAGATCGAAAACGTTCCTAAAACCGTCCGCGAAAACCCGGGAGTTTATCGGGCGCACTACACGAACTTTATGAGATATTCCGGGGGAAAATAAAACCGTTTGCAGACCGCGCTTTATATATCCGTTCTCATCATCTCTTCCTGCGGCCTTGTTTACGAACTTTTGGCCGGAACCATCGCCTCCTATCTTCTTGGAGAAACCGTAACTCAGTTTTCCCTCATCATCGGAACGTATCTGTTTTCGATGGGAGTCGGTTCGTGGTTGTCCAAGTACGTGGAAAAGGATCTCGTTCCCAAGTTTTTGGAAATCGAATTGGCGATCGGACTTGTGGGCGGTTTTAGCTCCGCGATTTTATATCTGAGCTTCGGGCAGATTCGGTATTTTCAAATTCCTTTGTTTTTACTCGTGGTTCTGATCGGAATATTGGTCGGTCTTGAAATTCCGGTTCTGCTTCGGATTTTAAAGAAGGAACTTCAATTCAAGGAATTGGTTTCCAGAGTGTTGAGTCTGGATTACGTGGGCGCTCTTCTCGCTTCCATTCTGTTTCCGATTTTTTTCGCTCCTAAGTTGGGTTTGATTCGGACTGGATTTATATTCGGAATTTTGAATGCGGGAGTCGCGCTTTGGGGAACCTGGGCTTTGCCTTTAAAACATTCGAGAATGATTTTGCTCCGCGCTCAATCCGTGATCGTGTTAACTTTTTTGATCTTGGGTTTTTCGTTTTCGGATCTGATCACGTATTACAGCGAAGAATCCTTATACACGGACGAGATCATTCTTTCCAAACAATCCCAGTTTCAAAGGATCATCGTAACCCGATGGAAGAACGAGATTCGTCTTTTTTTAAACGGACATCTTCAATTCTCCTCAAGGGACGAATATCGTTATCATGAAACGCTGGTGCATCCCGCATTGCTCGCGCATCCGGCTCCGAAACGAGTGTTGGTATTGGGCGGAGGAGACGGACTTGCCGTTCGCGAAATTTTAAAACACAAAGGGGTCGAATCGATCACATTGGTCGACCTCGATCCGGCGATCACGAATTTATTTACCGATCACGGAATGTTGAAGGAACTCAACGACGAAAGTTTAAAAAATTCTAAAGTGAAGGTGATCAACACGGACGCTTTTGTTTGGCTTGAGAATTCCGAGGAAGTTTTCGACGCGGTCATCATAGACTTTCCCGATCCGAGCAACTTTTCATTAGGAAAACTTTATACAACCGCGTTTTTTCAAGTCCTAAAAAGAAGAATGAACGAAACTTCCGTTTTGGAAATTCAATCCACTTCGCCTTTGTTCGCACGTTCTTCGTATTGGTGTATCGAAAGAACGATCGCTTCGCTGGGGTTACAGACGCTTCCGATTCACGTTTACGTTCCTTCCTTTGGAGAATGGGGTTTTGTTTTAGCGGGACAAAAGCCGATTCGATTCAAAAAAGAATTTCCGGATCATCTTCGTTTTTTGAATCAACAGGAGCTCGAATCGATCCAAGTTTTTCCACAGGACATGTCGAGGATTCCCGTGGAAATCAATCGCTTGGACAATCAGGCGCTGGTTCGGTATTACGACCGAGAATGGAATCGAATTTTGGATTGAGGAAATTGTAGGAGCTCCTACAGTCCGCCGTAATACGAAAAGGCGCCCCGCCCTCGTTTTGGGTGGCGGGGTGAGGAGCGATCCATAGAGAGCGACTCACTGAGTTTGGTGGTGGGAAAGTTCGGAAATTTTTCATTAACATGGAAATCGTATTCCTTCAAGGACAATTTCTCATGTTCAAGCTTGTAGGAGTTCCTACAATTCTTTCGTAAAACGTTCTTGCAAAAAGAATTCTTGAAAAAGTGGAACCATAAATGCGAAACGAAAGTCTTATAAAGGATTCTATATCTACAAACGTTATCGAAGAAACTTTTCAAGAGCCGTGTCAAAAATCGAATTCAAACAAATACTTCAAAAATTTTCACAGAGGATTTCCATGAAAAAAACAATTTCCCTTTTTGCGATCGCAGCCGTCGCGTTCGCCGTTCTTATCAGCCTTTCCGTTTCCGCACAACCGGAGCGAAAAATCGAATCTACGGTTCACGACTTTATGGAAGACTATGCAAAAGCGGCGATGAAAGCGGCAAAAAAAGGAAAACCGGAATACATCGAAAAGATATTAACCGAACTTCCGAACTTCGCACTCGACGAACAAAAAGCGAAGTGGACCGAAATCTCTCAAGAAGCGTTGAAGACGAAGGACTACGAACAATCCTGCAAATCCTGTCATAAGGAATTTAAGAAAGAATACAAAAAGACTTACAGAAAAAGACCGATCCAGGTTTCACCCGAGTTGATTGCGTATCTAAAGGATCTTAAAAAATAAGGATCTACCGGATTCAACTACCAGTTTTAGAAATTTCTTGATAGGGAGGAACGATCGTTTCTCCCAAATCCTTTTCCGTCTTACCGTTCAAATCCAAAATCAAAAGAGTGATATCGTCCTCGAACTGATCCCCTCTTCCCGACCAATTTCTCACCGTATCGAAAACGATCTGATTCAAAACCCCGCCCTGAATTTCGGAATGCGACTTTAAAAGATCGTAAAACTTCTGATAACCGAACATCTGACCGAATTTGTTTCGAGCCTCGGTGACGCCGTCCGTAAACAGAACGACCCGATCGTTCCTCTTAATCGGAATGATCAACTGACCGTTTTTAAGATTTCCGTCCAAGCCCATGATCCAACCGGGCAAAAAGATCTCTCTAAATTCTCCCTTGGTATGATTGAGAATGGCTATCGGCGGATGTCCCGCGTTCGAATACGTTATGATACCTTTGTTGATGTCGATGATCAGATAAGCGGCCGTGATAAAATGTTTTCCGTATTTTCCCATCAATGCGCGGTTAACGTTCTTTAGCAGATCCGCCGGCTCGACCGCTTTTCGAACCTCGATCGAAAACGCGAGTTTGACCATGGACGCGATGATCGCCGCGGGAATCCCGTGACCGGAAACGTCGCTGATAAAAACGCCGAGTCTTCCGTCTCCGTAATCGTGGAAATCGTAAAAGTCTCCGCCCACCGAACTAGCGCATTCCATCTTAACCGAAAGTTCGATTCCTTCCAGTTTCGGAAGTTTATCGGGGAGAATGGATTCTTGAAGTTCCCTCGCGATCTTGAGTTCCTGTTCGAGTTCGGAAAGTTTGATCTGATTTTCGTACGCGTCGATGCTCGTCCGTAAACTTTCTGCTTGTAAGGATTTGAACCGATCCGCAAGCGCAAACGACAACAAAGTCATCTCCAACAAGGAACCGATCAAAGACCCCCAGTTGGTGAAAAGATTACTCGGAAGAATCGAAAGGTTCCGCAAAACCGTGACCATGATAAAAATAACGAGTACCGACCAAGCCATTAAAAAGAATCGAGCCGGTCTATAACCCTGGCGATAACGATCGATTCCCGCGTAGATAACGATCACGGATGCGAGAATCGGAAAGTATGTCAAAGCCTGCATATTCCAAAAATAGAATATTGGAAAAAAAGAAAGAACGATTCCCACGACGCCCGGAATCATAAACAAAACGAGAATCCGATCCAGAATCTTGGTCTTCCGGTCCGTATGGAGAAAGGACCTGGTAAACTGGATCGAAAAAACGATCGCGAGATACGCAAACGAAACCAAAAAATCGTTCCAGGTTTTCAAAGCGTCCGAAAAGAGATATTGGTTTCCGACTCCGGTTACGGATAACTGCCATAAGGTGAAGGACAAAAGATAAAGGACGTAAAAAAGATAACCGGCTTCCTTAACGGTGGACAAAACGAAACCGTTGTACACGAGCATCACGAGAATCGCGCCGAAAAACAATCCGAACAATATGTTCTGAATCTGAACGTTGATTATGAATTCGTAAACGCTCCAAGCCTTGAAGTTTAGGATCAAGGATCGTCTTGTTGCGACGCGGATCAGATATTCGTCCGTCGCCGAGTTTTTGGAAACGAGACGATAAACCGGATGAAAATAACGAACGCTCTGATCTTTTTTGATTTCTTCGTAGCGGATCGGAAACCCGGAGATTTTTTTATAAACGGTAAATTCTTCCGAAGCGGGATTGGCCAATTCCAAAAACCAAGGATGAGAACCGAACTCGTGGTTTTGATAACGGGTTTTAAAACGAACCCAAAACACGGAACGGGTATAACCTTTGGAAAGACTGTCCTTTCCGAATTTTTGCCAATCCGGATTGAAATTCAGATCGGAAAAATTCTCGATCCGAATTTGAGCATTCGAATCTTCTAATATTTGAAGATTCTTCCCCAAATATTTTCCTTTCATGTCTCCCGAAAGGGAAAATACGAATTCTTCCGTTAAAGAAGGAGAAGAAGCGGAGACGGAGGGCGAAGAGGAAGCCGACGAAGAAGACGTTTTGGTATTTGTCTGGGTTTGGGTCTGCGAAAATACGTTAGTCGAAACCGAGAAGGCGATTCCGAACGTCAAAAGAAAGGTAAAAAGCGAAACTCTAAACTTCAAAGTTTCACACCCGCAAGTCCCAGAATGTACTGAAACTCTGCGGGAGAAACCGGCTGAATCGAAAGACGCGAACCTTTCTGTAAAAGAACCATATTCTTCAGCGCTTTATGTGTTTTCATTTCTTCCATCGTGACAGGTTCTGGGAATTTCTTTTTAAATTTAATATCTACCATATACCACGTAGGATTCTCAGTCTTACTCTTCGGATCGAAGTATTTGTGAGAAGGATCGAACGCAAAATGATCCGGATAACCCGGTTTGACCACTTCCGCAATTCCAACGATGGAAAGAGGGTTCGCCCTACTGTGGTAGAAGAGAACTAAATCCCCTTTTTTAATACTGTCACGCAAGAAATTGCGGGCTTGATAATTTCTTACTCCTTCCCAAGGAGCGATGTGGGAAGGAGCCTTGTGTAAGTCGTCTATGGAGAAGACGTCGGGTTCGGTCTTAAAGAGCCAGTAATTCATTCCATTCCGGCGTTGTACGCTGGGTTCGTTTTAATACCGTTTTGCTTTTTAGACTTCACGGACTTTTCCGACTTTTTTTTTGCGCCTTCCTCGTTGGCCGGATGAACGATCGTCATCAGTTCCTCGTGAGAAATGGTTTCCTTAGCCAGAAGAGCCTTTGCAAGACCTTCGAACTTGGATGCGTTCTTACGAACCAGATCGCGTCCTTTGTTCAGACAGGTTAGAATGATTTCACGGACTTCCTTGTCGATCATCGCCGCGAATTCTTCGGAATAATATTTACTACTATGACCCATATCTCTTCCGATAAACACGTTCGCTTGATCGCCGCTGTAATTTACGGTTCCGAGTTTTTCGGACATTCCCCATTCGCAGACCATCTTACGAGCGATGTTGGACGCTTGTTGAATGTCGTTGCTGGAACCGGTGGAAGTAACTCCGAACTTAAATTCTTCCGCGATAAATCCGCCCATCGCCACTACGATTTGATCGAGCCAATAGGTTTTAGGGAGAATGTGTTTGTCCTCTTTAGGAAGGGATTGTGTAAGTCCGAGCGCGCGTCCTCTCGGAATGATCGTAACCTTGTGAACAGGTTCGGTATAAGGAAGAAGGGTTCCTAAGATCGCATGACCCGCTTCGTGATACGCGATGACTTCTTTTTCCTTTTCGGAAATGAAGAATGATTTTCTTTCAGGACCCATCATCACTTTGTCGCGCGCTTCTTCGAGTTCCTCTTGAGTCACTCTTTTCTTATTCTTACGAGCGGCAAGTAACGCACCTTCGTTGATGAGGTTCGCCAAATCCGCTCCGGTAAAACCGGGGGTTCCTCTTGCGATCGAGTGAAGAGAAATATCGCTGGTCATCGGAACTTTGCGAGAATGCACTTTGAGAATTTCTTCGCGGCCTTTGATATCCGGAAGATCCACCATTACTTGGCGATCGAAACGTCCCGGTCTGAGCAATGCAGGATCCAAAACGTCTGCGCGGTTCGTAGCCGCCATCACGATCACACCTTCGTTCTTTTCGAAGCCGTCCATCTCGACGAGCATTTGGTTGAGAGTTTGTTCTCTTTCGTCGTGTCCACCGCCGAGTCCGGCTCCTCTCAAACGACCGACCGCGTCGATCTCGTCGATAAAGATGATACAAGGAGAATTCTTCTTACCTTGATCGAAGAGGTCGCGTACTCGGGAAGCTCCCACCCCTACGAACATTTCCACGAAGTCCGATCCGGAAATGGAAAAGAATGGAACTCCCGCTTCTCCCGCAACCGCTCTTGCGAGCAAGGTCTTACCGGTTCCCGGAGGACCGACTAACAGAACACCGGTGGGAATTCTCGCGCCGATCGCATGAAACTTTTTAGGATCTTTTAAGAACTCGATTATCTCGACCAATTCTTCCTTGGCTTCCTCGCAACCAGCGACGTCTTCGAAAGTGATTTTTACTTTCGGATCGACGGTCATTTTTGCTTTGGATTTACCGAAGGAGAACGCTTTGTTTCCGGTCGATTGAATTTGCCTCATCATGATGAACCAGAAGAGACCGATTAAAATAACGATAAGAAGAATGTTGCTTCCGATGACGCTCCAGAATTTTCCTTCCTCGGCGGAGCGAGCGTCGAAGGACACGTTAGCTCTTCTTAAGGAAGCGATCAGATCCTTGTCGAGAGGAGCGACCGTGGTTCTGAATTTCACCGGCTTTGCGGTTTTGGATTCGGCGTATTCGGAGGGAATATAAAAACCTTCGATCACGTCTTTTTCGATTTGGATCTTATTGTATTTGTCGACGCTGCCCTTATACAATTTACCGAGAGGTTTTTTACCTTCCACCGGTTCGAGCATATTCAAAAAATCGGAATAGGAGATATCCTTGGTCGCGCCTGCGTTGTTTTCGTAATTGTAGGCGATGATCAAAACGACCATCATAATAATCAGGACAAAGAATACGTTTTTCAAGTTCTTGTTCATGGAGTTCTCCTGTAACTTAGACGCCTGTAAGAAACAATCAACAGGCAAGAGGTTCCTTCAGATAGGATTTCACGTTTCTTCAAAAAGGCAAGGAAGAATTGGCCGATACGGCCAAAACGAAATCGTACGAAAACGGAAATCGCGAAGATTTTTTACTTCAAAGATGATATTTTTCGATCACGTCGTCGATATCTCCGAGAGAAATCGAACGAATCGCCGCTTCCGCGTCGTTGATGATCTGAATCAGACTCAGGTTTTCCATCGGTTCGAAATCTTCCTTTAAGAAAGAATCCCGAGCCTTCAAATCGAAACCGTCGTTCCAGATTCCGATCCGAATTCGGATAAAATTCGGAGAACGAAGAGATTGGATGATGGACTTCACTCCGGGGTGATCCGTTTCTTGCGTTCCCTTATCGACTACGATTCTTCCGAGAGGAAGAGACCAGTCTTCTTGAATGACCAGAATCTCTCCCACTTGGATTTTTAGAAACGAAGCGATGTATAAAACGGATTCGCCGGATAAGTCGCTGAAAGTCTGAGGCTTTAAGAGTACAACTTCTTCCCCCTCAAAATCACCGCGACCAATCAGAGATTTCTTCTTCTTGGTCTTAATTTCAACATTGATGTTATTGGCGATAACATCTAAAATTTTGAAACCGATGTTTGAACGGTTGTTGTTGTATCTGTCCCCTGGATTCCCGAGTCCGACGATCAGCTTCATGAATACCTATCTGTTTTTATCAGATTAGACCTGATTGAAGTTCCGTTTTTATTTTTTTCCTTTCTTGCCTTTAGCGTCGTCAGCGCCTTTAGCTTCCGCTCTTTCAGCGGCAAGGAGAGCTTTCGTTTTATTCACGGAAGTCACGATCGGATCTCCGTTGATCAAAATTTCCCAGCTCGCAGGAACTTTCAACTGACTGATCTTGATCGCGTCGCCCACGTCGAGATCGGTAACGTCGATCGTAAGGTTTTCGATCAAATCTTCCGGGATCGTTTTAACGCGAATCTCGTGAATGATATGTTCGAATTGACCGCCGGTCTTGGAACCTTTCGCGATTCCGGTCGTTTCGATACCGATTTTAGTAACGATTTTTTGACCCGGAACGACTTTGTAAAAGTCCACGTGACGGATTCTATCGATCTCAGGAAATCTTTGGATTTCTTTTACGAAAACTTTTTGCGCGCCTTGGCCTTCCACGTCGAGTTCGATCAGAGTGGACTGACGGATTCCGGAATGAACCATCTTTTCAAGTTCTTTCTCGTTTACCGCGCCGGAAGTCGCAACGCCTGCGCCGATGATATTCACGGGAACCATTCCGGAGGAACGAAGACGGTTGTTTTCGTTTTTACCGGTTTCCGTTCTTTTTTTAACCGCGATTTTGTGAATTGTGCTCTGGCTCATTCTTATTACCTAACCTTAATCGAATAAAGTGCTGACTGATTGATTTGTATGAATCCTCTTGATCGCGTTGGCGAAAAGAGGAGCTACGGACAATGATTTCAATTTATGAATCTTTTTGGATTCGGGAATCGCGATCGTGTTCGCGAGAACGACTTCGGTGAAGTTAGTCGCGTTGATACGATCCACAGCCTCGCCGGAAAGAACTCCGTGAGTCGCCGCGCAATAAACCGACTTTGCTCCGTGTTTTAAAAGAGCGTCCGCGGCCTTGCAGATCGTTCCCGCAGTGTCGATCATGTCGTCGAGAAGAATACAATTCTTCCCTTCGATCTCGCCGATCACGTTCATGACTTCGGAGACGTTCGCTTTCGGTCTTCGTTTATCAATAATTGCTAATGAACCGTTTACTTTTTTACCGAAGGCTCTCGCTCTTTCCGCTCCACCCGAATCGGGAGAAACGATCACGAGGTCTTCGATCTTTTTGGTGTTGATATAATCCGCTAAAACCGGAGCGAAGTGAAGATTGTCCACGGGAACACGGAAGAATCCCTGAATCTGATCCGCATGCAAGTCCATGGTAAGAATTCTGTTCAGGCCAACGACTTCGAGCAGATCCGCGACGATTCTCGCGGAAATCGGAACGCGAGGTTCCACTTTGCGATCCTGACGTCCGTAACCGTAATAAGGAATCACTACGCTGATGCTCGAAACGGAAGCTCTACGAAGCGCGTCCATGATCAGAAGCAATTCCATCAAATGATCGTTAGCCGGAGCGGAAGTGGATTGAACGATAAACACTTCTCTTCCGCGAACGTTATCTTCCACCTTAACCGAAATTTCTCCATCGGAGAATTTCTTCAGGTTAATCTTGCCGGGTTGAATGTTGAGATGAGTACAAATTTCTTCGGCGATTTGTTTATTGGAACTTCCGGCAAATACCGCGATGTCTCCGTTCATGGATGGACGGCCTCCCCTTTGATCATTGCGGAAAGCATCTGCAGGTCTTCGGGAGAATTCACTCCGTGACTTTCGAGATGATTTTTCAGTTTCATAGCGCCGAGTTTCTTTCCTGAGTTTCTGTATAATTTCACGAGATCGGGAAGATAGTATTCTCCCTGAGCGTTGGAGTTACCGATTTGTCTGAGAGAATCGAAAAGTCCATCACCGTCGAACACATAGGTTCCGGTGTTGATTTCGTTGATGAGTTTTTCTTCCGCGTTGGAATCTTTTTCTTCCACGATAGCCGTAACGTCGCCCGAAGTGTTACGGATGATTCTTCCGTAACCGGTGGGTTTTTCCACAACTGCGGAAAGAATGGTAGCGGAGAATTCGTTTTGTTTATGTTCTTTAACTATGTTTGCGAAGGTTTCGGAAGTGATCATCGGAACGTCGCCGCAAGCAACGATTACGGAACCCTGAAAACCTTTGAGTTCCGGTTCCGCACAAAGAAGAGCGTGTGCTGTTCCGAGTTGTTCGGTTTGTTCCGCGAAGCTGATTCCGGGAATTCCGGAACAAAGCGCTTGGACTAATTCTTTTTTGTAGCCTACAACGACTACGATCCGTTCCACGCCGGATCCTTTCAGGTGATCGAGTACATGGAGAAGTAGCGGCTTGCCATTCAGCTCTACCGCAACCTTAGGCTGATCCGTCTTCATACGGGTGCCCTTCCCTGCGGCTAGTACCACAGCGACCTTATCCTGAGTAGGTTTCATCGTTTAATAAATGTCAGTAATTCACTGGCTGGGCTGCTAGGATTCGAACCTAGGAAATGGCGATACCAAAAACCGCTGCCTTACCACTTGGCGACAGCCCAGTTTCTAAAAGTTGAATCGTACGAATGTGAGATTTGGGAATTCCTGCCTCAGCCTGTGCAACAGTTCTTCTTGGATCTCAAGCCCTTGAACCAGCCCGTACATACTCGAACCCGAACCGGTCAAAGAACAATAACTGGATCCAAACTCCAGGAATCTGTCCTTGAGAACTCCCAATTCCGGATGAAGTTGGAAGGCAACCGGCTCAAAATCATTCAAGAGCCTACCCTGCAGAGCGCTCCAATCTCCGTTTTTTAGGACAGAAATCAGATTTTCCGACAGCGTATTCCCATTTTTCTGGGAGCCCCCCTCTTGTAAAGGTTTTTTCAGTAAGGAGTACATTTCCGCCGTATTCATCACCTGAGGAGTTAACGCGAGAATTCCTTGCCCCGGATGAACTTCGATTTCTTCCGAAATTTCTCCGCGTCCGGTGACGAAGGCATGACCTTCTCCTAAAAAGAACGGAACATCGGATCCGATCTGAGCCGCGAGATCGTGCATCTCATCGGAAGTAAAAAAGGAAAGCCAAGAAAAAAGAAAACTTAAGAGAGAAGCCGCGTTGGTACTCCCGCCTCCGAGTCCGCCCGCGGGAGAAATTCTTTTCTTAAGATGAATCCTGACTCCCGGAAGTTCCGGAAAAAGAGAACGCGCTTTTGTAAACGTCTTATAAAGAATATTTTTCTTGAGATCTCCGATTTCCGAAACCTGATCGTATAGTTTCCGTTTTTCTAATATGATTTCGTTTTCGGAAATCAGTTCAAAAACTCCGTTGTCGGCAGGTTCGATTTCGATATCGTCGCCCCAGGAGATTCTTAGGAAGACGCTTCGGATTTCGTGAAAACCGTCCGGTCGTTTGAACGGAATTTCGAGACCGAGATTGATCTTAGCGGGAGAAAGCAATGGATTTTTCCTATCGATTCCTTGACGGTTATTTAGACCTTAAAGCGCGTTTAACGCAGTATGGATTCCATCTCGCCTACGATTCTTTTAACGAGATGTTCCGGGCTTTTTAGTATTACGTTTTTTCCGAAAGGGAGAATCGTTTCCAAAAACCAAACCTCTTCCCGGATTTTCGCCTTTGACAAATGATAAACGACATCGTGGATCGTTTTTGTTTGAGCCGTTCTTTCAAGGCCGAGCTTTCGGTTTAAGTTGTAGAAAACTTCCTTCGTATGCCAGAGTTCGGCGACGCCGGAAGAATTCTCCTGAGACTTCCGAAATTCCTCGAATTCGGAGATATAAGTCGATTTCTTTCGGCCTGCGGGTTCGGTGATCGGTTCGTCTCCGATCTTTAGGGAAAGAATATGATCGAGTCGAAAGTTCCGGGGAGCCTTTCGTTCATGACAATATCCTAATAAATAATCTTCTAATGAATGAAACAGAAACCAGGGATCCACTTTTCTTCGAGTCGTCTTTTCACCGTTTCTGGATTGATATTCGAGTTGGACGGATTTTCCGTTTCGAATGGCGTTTTGTATGTCGGTTTTATAGGTTGAGAGCGCGTCTTGTCCGGCGACAGGAACGATCGACGTGATTTTCTGAAGAATCTTTTGGATGGTTGTATCGGCCTTTGTAGGATTGTCCGTCTTGACGCGATTGTCCGTTTTCGTCTTGGGATTGACGTCGGCGCCGGGCGTGAACGACGGGTTCAATTCTTGGATATGGCTTTCCGCCGCTTCCTCTAAAATTTTTCTCAACGTGAGCCACTCTCGGATGCTGAGACGAAGGCTGGAATCAAATCGAAACGGAAGAATCAATCCGAACGTATCGGTTTCCGAATCGTAATCGACTTGAATCAAATCGGCGACGTGAGGAGTTGCGCCGAGAAAAAAAAGTTCTCCGAGCTGTTCTTTGAGATCCTTTTGATTGGAAACGCCGGTTACGCTCGAAAGTTCTTCCAGGGTCATTCTTTTTCCGTCGCGCAAATGACGAATCAGATTCAGTTTGAAATTCAGTCGGACCGTACTTGGATTCATGAAAACCTACGCCTCAAGAGTAAAAACGGCGCGCATTCTGTAAACCGGAAATGTTAGATTCTTCCCTGCGTTTGTCGCTTGTGGTGCGATTTGTAATCCAAGATCGGAAATTTTCAACGATTTGGAATCCGTTTGCAAAAGTTTTTTTGCATTCTTATCAGCATGAACTCGGAAAAGAAAATTCTTAGAAGTATTTATTATCCCCGGAAATTCTATTTGGAATTGATGGACGCGAACGGAGTTTTTATCGGAACTCCTTTGAAGTTGATCGACAATCGTATTCAACTTTCCGTCGATCGGAAATTTTCTTCGGTGGAAGGAGATAGGATTCACGGCGCGATCTACGGGGTGAAAAGCAGAGAATCTTGTACGTTTGTCGGCCGCGTCGTTTCGCGTTTGGATTCTTTGGATTCGATCGTTCATTCTCGCATGTTTGATCATTCTTGCGTTTTGGAATTGGAAACGGAAGAATTTCTTCCGCCTGGAATTCGGATGATCGAGGATTCGTTTTGATCGGTCTTGATTGATTTTGATCTGCTTGGCGGCGTAGTTCTGGTCTCGTTCCAATGTTGCTGTGTGTTGCTCGCAATCAGAGTTGAGAATGAAGTAACCTCCGTTGACGCTGATGAATTACTTCGGCCTTGTCTTGTTGTTTTATCTTTTGATGCGTTTTTAGATTTTTAGGACGTTTGATATTTTTGATACCAAGGAAAACTTGTGTCGTAGTATGTTCGGAGCGGGTTCGGTGAGAATTCTAAATGTCGACTGATCTTGTTGCTTGTTAGGTCTAGTTGCCAGATATACTTGTAATTCTCATGAAATGTGGGAACTCCTGCGTTCAAAATATCCACGATAGAATCTCGACCCTCTACCTCATCCAACGACAACAAAAAATTAAAAAGATAACACCGAGAAACCCCGTGCGCATGAGCAAGTGCGCCTAACAAAGCCCAATGTCCGGTATTCACCCTAAAATTAATCTTTTTCATTCTACCCGGACTTTGATACAAAGTCGCCCCGGCATTCTCATTCAAACGACTTCTCGCGGCCATAAACTTCGAAAATCTTCTCAAAAGATAAGGAAGTTTTTTTCCCAACTTCTTTTGATCAACCAGCGACAAACGATCGAAAGAACTTTCCGGAACAAGCAACGTAACGACCTTATCCGTTCTTTCCACCAAGGAAGAATCGATCCTTTGATCCATATTTAAAAGAATATATTCCATACCCGAAGCGGTTCCCAAAAAGGACCGCACGGATCCAAGAACGATTGAGAAAGAATAAAAAATTCTTCCCAAGTTCAAAATTCTCATCAAAACGAACAGCGACGACAACTGCTCCCTAACGGACCCCCGATCGAACTTCAAAGAACCGACAAACTAACTCCTAAGCTCAGCACCGACCCGACCACATCGCAAATTTACAAAGCGGCCGATCCTCACTTCGAACAGAACCGCCGACGTCGTGATTGACAAACCCAAAGGAAAAAAGATTCTTCCTGAGATGCGAAAAATTTCCATCATTCTGATTCTTTGTTTACCCGTGCTTTATTTCGTCGGGACGATTTTAAGCTGGGATAAAAAAAAGAAACTACCGATCACGGGCGACGAACCCCACTATCTGATGATCGCCGAAAGTATCCGAAGCGACGGGGACTTCGATCTCAAAAACAATTACGAACAAGATTACCTTTCCAAAAAAATCATAGGACCCGTCGACGTTGAAAATCACACAACGGCAAAGAATGGAAAACTCCAGAGCATCCATTCCGTCGGGGTCGCTGTCCTCGCGTTACCGGGATACATTCTTTCCGGAATCAAAGGAGCGCGAATCGATCTCGCGCTATTCGCGGGAATTCTCCCTTTTCTTTTTTATGCATTGGGGAGAATCTTTCATCTTTCCCGAAAAGCCGCCGCCATGCTTGCAATTCTTTACTCGATCAGCCTGCCGTTTCCGATGGCGGCGGGGCAAATCTTCCCAGACCTACCGACCGGAATTCTACTTCTATTTACGATAACAAGCCTGTTATTTCTCGAAACAAACAAAACATTCAAAAATAAGAATATTCTACTTTTTATATGCGCCGTTGTCGTCGGAATCCTGCCCTGGTTTCACGCGAAAAATATTCCCGTCGCCGCCGTTCTCCTTGCCTGGGGTCTGATCCAAAAAGAATGGAATCTCCGCTCCAAAACGATCTATGTAGGAACTATTACTGCCCTCGTAATCGGCCTCTTGATTTGCAATCTGATCTGGTTCGAATCCGCGTTCGGACCTTACGGCAACAGCAATGGCGACGGAATGAGTTCAAAACCCGGTTCTCCGCCGATCTTTACCTTGGATCTATCACATTGGATTACGGTTTTCTCCGGATTATTTATGGATCGCAACCAAGGACTATTTTTCCAGAACCCGTGGATCTGGATTCCGGGAAGTTTAGGATGGATTCTCCTTTTTCAAGATCGGAATTTAAGGAAAATCGGAATTCTTCTTTTGCTAATATTGATTCTGCAGTTGGGCCTCAACGCGGGACATCCTTGTTCTTACGGCTGCCTTTCCTTGCCCGGAAGATTTCAGTGGAGTTCGGCGCCGATCTTCTTTCTTCCTTTTATAGCGGGTTGGAAAATCCTCCAATCCCTATCGAAGAAGGGCGCCGGGGCCATCGCCGGACTTTGTGTCGCTTATCAAATCTGGATCGGAAAATTTTGGTTCGATCATACCGCATCGCTTTATCACACAATGGAGAAGAATCCCCTAAAAAGACCGGGCTTTTTTCCGGAAACCATTCTCCCTTATTTGCCATCTTGGACCGATCCTGATTTATCTTGGAAAGCTCCGATCAATTTGGCTTGGATCGCGATCTTTTTAACGCCGATTTTGATTTTGAGTTATCTGACGATTCGGAACAATCCAAAAGGAAAGAATGGTCTGAATCCTTTAGTTGACAGAGAAACGAAATGAGAAAGCAATATTCTAAAGCAAAAGGAAACGTAGAACCGGAATGAACGCAATCCAACTGAATCCAAAAATGAACCTTTCGAAACTGATTTTTCCTTTTTTGGGAATCTTGATTCTTTCCTTGAACGTCGGAATCGGAGCGCAAGACGCAAACCAAACCGTAAAGGAGAAAATGGTCTGTCAGAAGATAGAACTCATCGTAAACGGACAAACCTACGACGACGGTCATAAATGCGTTTCTCCGGATGCGATTTGTTATCTTGTGGAAGGACTTTCCCTGAGCTGTTTTCCGAATCCGAACCGCGATAACTCCACTTCTTACAATAAATCGAAAACGAACTAATTCAGAATTTTTCGAACGCGCAACATCGGCGACGTCGCTCATGCATTCGCGCAAACCCGTCTTCGTATAATAAAAAAGGCGCCTAACGGCGCCCTTTTTATTCAACCTAAGAAAGACAGGTTGAATGAAGAATTAAAGACTTCCAAGAACGGATTGATATCTTTGAGCTTCTTTTTCAAGCGCTTGCGCTTGTTTCAGATATTTTTGAGATTGAACGTTGCTTGCGAGGAATTTTCCACCGGTGGATCTTCTTGCAAGCTCGCGAAGCTCTTCGGCTCTCGTAGCTTTTTGTTGTGCAACGGCTTTCAGATAATTTCCAACGGCGGTTTTTTGTTCTTTAGTTACCGCGCTTTCTACGATCGCTTTTTCCAGGAGTTGATCTTCAACTTCTTCGGATACCGCGAATACGGAACTTGTTGCCAAAAGGCCAAGAAGGGAAATTACAGAAATCAGTTTGTTTGTTTTCATGATTGAAACCTCAGATGAGTTTTTATTTTCGAAGAACGAATCTTCAATACCAATCTGACTAACCACTTTAAAGAAATAAATCAAAAAATTTATTTCGGCCTTCTTTTGGCTAAAAAATCCGTTCATAACTTTATGTTTTTTGCATATTCTATTTTTATTAAATACTTTTATCTATTATTGATTCCAAAGAATGCAAACTCTGTTTGAACAGCTTAGTATTTGCAATTTTTCTTATGGACTTGATCGCAAGAAACGCAAACTCAAAGAAGATGCTTAATCGAAACGCGATTGCCTTTGTTGAGCGCAAACGTTTTCATTTTTCGAACAGTTCTATTTAAAAATGCTCGAGTCATTGGAGAATTTGTATTCAATTCAATCGACTCAGGCGGTATTTTGAGAGAAATCAGGACAAATGCTAAGTAGACTTACTTTGCTTATTAATTGAGCAGTTCGTTTTTCGAAAATCTGAAAGTATTTTAAGCAGTCTTTCCTAAAAATTAGGAAATCCAGTTACAATGAGATCAGGTTATCCAAAAAGAGATCAGTTTCGTTTTCAGCACAGAGCCTGGATTTACCGTAAATCTCCCGGAAAACGAAGGAGTTCCTACATTTTCCCGAAGAAGTACGGAGCATTTCCAAATTCTTACCAACTTTATGAGACATAATCATAAACAAAACAACATCAAACCCAGAATCGGAATTCCGACCAAATCCCCCAAAACATAGGAGTTCCTACTTTTTCAGCATTCAACCCTCAAAAACCGGAAAATAAAAACGCGAAAAAAAATTCTCCCCAAGCCGTCCGAAAAGAGGTAAAACCGGATTTCACCGTCGAAAAACTCCGAAGGAGTTCCTACAAATTTTCAAATTTTACGAATTGTCGCCCTTGAAATCGTCAGAAACCTGGAACGGGAGAAAACGGAAGAAACCATGAAATATCTTCACACCATGATACGAGTTTTGGATTTGGAAAAGGCCCTCGATTTCTTTTGCATGACCCTGGAACTTGTCGTCGTAAGAAAGAAAGAACATCCCGAAGGAAAATACACTCTCGTCTTTTTATCGACGGGAGAAACCGACGCCCCCGAAATCGAACTCACCTACAACTGGGGACAAAAAGAAGCTTATACGAGCGGAAGAAACTTCGGCCATTTAGCCTTTGAAGTCGATAACATCTACGAAACCTGCGCCAGAATCGCATCCAGAGGAATCACGATCAATCGCCCTCCCCGCGACGGAAGAATGGCGTTTATCCGTTCTCCGGATCTGATATCGGTAGAATTACTGCAAAAAGGCCACGCGCTTCCACCCGAAGAACCTTGGCTTTCTATGCCCAACACGGGAGAATGGTGAATCCCATTCTCTCCTAAATCGAACGAAGAATGAAGAGCAAAAAAACGTTCCAAGAACCGCTTGACTTTATATAGTGTATATGCACTATATAAAAAGACCCAATTCTCGCAAGAACAAGGAGAAATAAACCTATGGAAGAAGAATTTAGATTCGAATCCAGAATCCCGGTTCGATTCAGCGATACGGACGAAAACGGACACGTAAACAATCGGAACTACAATTCTTATTGCGACGAAGCGAAGATGAAAGCCTTCGTCACCTCCGGAGTCGATCTTGAAAAGATGAAACAGGAAGGAATCGGTCCCATCGTTTATAAAGCCGAATACGAATATCTAGGAGATTTAAAATATCCCGATACGGTGATCGTAAAAACCAAAGTCGAATTCATCAAAAAAACGAGAGCGATCTTTCATCAGGAACTTTACCGCGAATCGGACGAAAAACTCGTTTGCCGAGTTCGTTCTTACGGAATGTGGATCAACTTCAATACGAAAAAACCCGCGTTCTTACCGGCTCAAGTATTGGAACAAATGGGAGAATTCGTTCGCCCCTTATCAAAAAAGGAAACCGTTTCCGTTTAGGATCGTTGAAATTTTATCCGAGAACCACAATCTGGTTTTATAAACGAGGTATCGATCGTGAAACTTTCCAATCAAAATCTGAAAGTCATCGGGTTATCCTGCTTAAACGTAAGTTTAAGAAGAACCGCTCGAAAGATCACATCGTATTACGATTTTATTCTAAAGCCAGCAGGACTTAGAATCACACAATTCACGATCTTAGTAAGCGTCGCCCACGAGGAAGAATGTAGTATCACCGACCTTTCCAAACTCACGGACATCGACAGAACGACTCTTCAAAGAAGTTTGGAAATTCTGAAACGAGACGGGCTCGTTAAAATCGAAAAGAAAGAATCCGGAAACGTAAGATCCGTTTTTCTAACGAAAAAGGGAGAATCCAAACTGGAAGAAGCGGCCGAACTTTGGAAACAAGCACAATCCTCGATTACGGATTCGCTCGGAAAAACGAAATTCAAAGAAACACTTTCGATTCTTTCCGATGTACGAAAACTTCCGATCCTACAAAACGATTTCGAGGAATCCCTGTAATTTAAAAAATTCTCAATCGGAAACTCGTCTAAGAATTAGATTTATATAGTGTATATACACTAACAAAAAGGAGAAACGCAATGGTTTATTTAGTCGACGGGGCGAGAACGCCTTTCGGAAAATTCGGAGGAGGATTGAAGGATTTCAGTTCTTCCGATCTCGGAGTGATCACCGCAAAAGAAACGATTCGCAAAACAGGAGTCGATCCGAACGAAATCGAAGAGGCGATTTACGGAAACGTAATTCAAGACGATAAGGACTCCGCGTATCTCGCAAGACATATCGCCCTTAGATCGGGGCTTTCTCAAAGTTCAAGTGCGCTTACCGTCAACCGACTTTGCGGCTCGGGTTTGGAAAGCGTTTTGATCGGAGCGAGGAAAATTCTTTCCAAAGAAAACGAACTGATTCTTGCGGGAGGAACCGAATCGATGAGCAACGCCCCTTTCGTTTTAAAAAACGCGAGATGGGGAAACAAATACGGAGATACGACCGCGGAAGACAGACTCGCTCAAAGTCTTACAGATTGTTTCGTCGATCTTACGATGGGTTTAACGGCGGAAAACATCGCGAAAGAATATAAGATTTCCAGAATGGACCAGGACGAATGGGCCGGCGTTTCTCAGGTCAGAGCCGAAAAGGCTTCGAACAACGGAATTTTTTCCGATGAGATGATTCCCGTTCAGACCAAGGGAAAAAAATCGTTTCTCTTAAACAGGGACGAACAGATCCGAGGAGAAGAATGTGTTCCTCAGTTAAAGAATCTTCCCACCGCGTTCTTAAAAGACGGAACCGTAACGGCGGGAAACGCTTCGGGAATCAACGACGGTGCGGCTTCGATTCTTTTGGCTTCCGAGTCTTGGGTTAAGAATTCTCAAGCTAAACCTTTGGCGAAAATTCTCGGTTATGCGAACATTGGATGCGATCCGAAGATGATGGGATTGGGCCCGATATTCGCGGTTCCCAAGGCTCTTAAAAACGCGGGCGTTGCGATCGAAGACGTGGATCTTTTTGAGATCAACGAAGCGTATTCGTCCCAGGTTTTGGCGGTTATGAGAGAATTAAAATTGAATCCCGATAAAACGAACGTGAACGGAGGTGCGATCGCGATCGGACATCCGCTCGGCGCGAGCGGCGCAAGAGTTACGCTCGCCTTAGCTTACGAACTCAAACGAAAAAACCTGAGAATCGGCGTTGCCTCTCTTTGTATCGGCGGAGGTCAAGGAATCGCAATCGTATTAGAAAATTCTAATCTTTAGAACTCAAGAATGAGAAGCGCGGTAGTTCGAAAGGATCTGTTCCACGTTCTTCCGGAAAGAAAGAGCCAACGATTCCGGAAGAATGTTTCGGATCGAATCCCGCGCTTCGAACAACAACGGGAAAAGCCCTTCCTGATTCGTGATTTTAAACCGAAATGAGTCGCGGGAAAATTCTTCATAAGGAATTTCCGATATGGAATTTCGAACCTTGTATGAGAATTCTGGATCGCAGATCAGTTCCACTTCGATCGGTTCGTGAACCTGGAAAAGAGTGGGATGTAAAACCCAATCCTGAGAATTCTCCCTCTTTTGTCCCTGCGGTTGATAAAGGGAATTTTCCGCGATCGTTTCCACTCTCGACATTTTTGGAATGATGAATCTTCTTCTTTCTTTTTTCTTTCGATCGTATGCGAGAAGATAATAATCCTCCGAATTCTTTCGGATCAATCGGATCGGATCCACTTCAACTCGATACGTTTCTTCGGGAAAGGTTTTGTAATACAAAAACTGAACCGGCGATTTCGTTTTTAAGGATTCCAATAATTTTTTCAGAAGTTCTTCGGATTCGCTCGTTGCGGTTTGGCTCAACGTTTTTTGGGTTTTTAAATCCATTTCCAATTCGGGATAAACGTCCAACTTTCCTTCGAACAACTTTTGCGATAAGGAATACAATTCCAAAGACGGAGATTCCTGATAGGATTTCAGAATCGTTTCTGCAAGCACCTGCAATTCTTCCTTTTCGAGTTTCAATTCTCGGTTGGATACGTTTCGATCGAGAACGTAACCTTCTTGCGTGGAACGAACCAAAAATCCGAGTTCGCCCAATTCTTCCACGTCTCTGGAAAGTTTTTTCCGATCGGAATCGGGATTCTCCAGATTTTGATAATGATCCGGCAATAAGGATCGAATTTTCGTAAAACTCAAGGGAGAATGGTGACTCAATAAATTGAATAATAACGCGGAAAGTCTGGATTCCGTTTTTCCGGCTTCCTTTACGGGGATCGGAAAATCTTCTTCGTCTTCGTTCCAGTTTTCTGTTTCGAGCATAGCAGAAACTTTCCGAGAATCGAATTTCCGATCAACTCGAAAACCACTTGAATCCTTTGACTTTTCCGGCAAAATCTCCCCATTCGTAGATTTTACTTTAAGGAATAAAAATGAATACGATTTTGAATTTTGTAATTCCTCACACGGTCGGTCTCATTCTCATCGGGATCGGTTGGTATGTCAGTATTTTGAACGTGGGTCTGACTCGTTTTACGGAGAATGTTCTGATTACGAAATGGACCTTCGGCGGTTTGGTTTTGATCGTGATCGGGGCTTATCTTCCCGAAATTTGGATCGGAACGAGAAATCTTTTTAAGAAGAATTAAAATTACGAAAACCGTAAGGCCGGACGACGAGAATCCGGTTTTACGGTTTTGATCGGCTTTTACCCGTTTTTATTCGATCCTCTTGTTTGATCCGAACATTTAACCGGTCGCGCAATTCCGAAATAAATATTTAGTATATTATAATATTCAAATGTAAATCAAATCCAAAAGCCGCTTAAAAAGCCGGTGCTATGATTCTTAAAAATTCTTTTCCATAAAAAGGCAATAGTTCGTTCTTTCTGCCCTTTTGACTTCCATGGAAGGAAACAAAAACAGAATCGCGGCTTCCGTCAGCGCCGTATCTTGACAACCAAGGAATCGCGAATTTAAGCGCCTACATCGGAACTGCTTGTGTCGGAACTTCGATCTTCAGCGAGAACGAAGTTTCGGCGGCAACACCTAAAACGTTTATTCTTACCGATGTTAGAACGCGTTCGGTGAAGCAAAGCGCCGGAGAGAGCGCAGTGTGTTCGGTCCCTGTCATCGTTCTTTCCGAAAACAAAAGGTCCAGCGCTTGTTCCGTAAATTTGACAACTGCGGATTGTCTCTAAAACTTTTTGTGGTAGTTCCTACATTTGCGTTTTGATCGAACCGATTGGTGTGAAATCGCAGGAGTTCCTACAATTCTTTCCACAACAAATCATCCGGCTCTGGCAAACGAAGGAGTTCCTACATTTCCCCGAAATTACGAGAAAATCCATCCTTCCAGGATCTTCCCGAAGGAGTTCCCACAAAATTCCCTACTTGAACCGGATTTTTCTTGTACTTTTTTGAACCCTCTAGCAATCTGCGTCTAGCCATAGCCGGAAAAGGTCTTTACGGGACCGAATTCTCGTGCATAATGCGACATAATAAAATTATAAGAACCCGAGTTGGATTGGACATGAGCAACACCGAAACCGAAATTCTAGAAAAGAATCCTAAGAAAAAAACGGACATTGAATTTCACAAACCCACTCTCTCCAGAGAGGATTTAAAAACGGTTCTCGAATGCCTCGTAGAAGACCACCTCACCACCGGAAATGTAACTACACGTTTTGAAAAAGCGTTCTCCTCCACATTCCGATACAAACAAGTGATTTCCAGCAATCATCTCACATCCGCGTATCACCTTGCTTTGCTCGCACTCGACATTCAAGCGGGAGATAAGATCGCACTTTCCACGTTCGCACCCGTTTCCGCACTCGACGCGATCTTTCTTTTAAAGGCGATTCCGGTCGTAGTCGATTTGGATAAGAATTCTTTTCATATCAGCCCGGAAGGACTTACGAAGGCGCTGGAAGATTCTTCCATAAAAGCGGTGATCCTGGATCATTCTTTCGGATCGATCGCCGACGCAAAACGATACGACTTCAAAGGAATTCCGGTCATCGAAGATATTTCCGAGGTTTTAGGAGCGCAAAGCGAAACCTTCACTCCGGGTAAACAAGGAAACATCGCGGTTTGCGGACTTTCCGTAGATCAAATGATTACGACCGGAAACGGAGCGATGATCATCACCGATCAAGAACCTCTCGCAAAAAAAATCCGCGCGATGAAGGCCGGAAAAGAACCGTATCAAAGAAAAGAAGGACAGCCGAAGTTAGATTACAATCTCATCGACTATCAAGCCGCGCTCGGAATCGAACAGCTTTCCAAAATCGGAATCATCTTAGAAAGAAAAAGAAAAATCGCACAAGTTTATCTTCAATCCATCTCGGGAACTTCCGTACACACTTGGTATGGAGATCCGAACTTGGATACTTTCAATCGTTTTATAATTCTGGCACCCGGAAGTTACGAACAAGTAGAAAGATATTTCCGTTCCCTTCAAATCGGAACCCAAAAAGTGATGGAAGAACCGATTCATCATATCCTCGAACTTCCCAACACAGATTTTCCGAACGGAGAACGACTGTTTCAAAGAGGACATTGTATTCCGATCTACCCGAACCTGACGAAAGACAATATCCAAAGAATTTCCCAAGCGATTCGTAGAATCTATTGATGCGACCTAGTTCCGACCAATAAAAAATTTCCGGTCGCGAGAACGTTCTCCATCGCAGAAAGAATTAAATTCTTTCCTACGATTTCAAATAGATTGACCTTCAAACTATCCGAAGGTTGAACAAATTCTAATGGAGAATTTCAAAATTTCTTCACGGAAATTTGATATTGATTTCTTTTTTACGAAGCTCGGCGCTCACTGGTAGTTACCACTGAGGTAATCCATGAATATCGCCCAGCTTTCGATCAAACGACCTATTTTTATTTGCAGTATCGTTCTCCTGATGCTTCTCACCGGTTGGGTAGCGTTGGGAAGAATGGGAGTGGATCTTTTTCCCGACGTAAACATTCCGGTCGTTTCCGTAACGACCATTTATCCCGGAGCGGGACCGGAAGAAATCGAGGAACTCGTTTCCAAACCTCTTGAAGAAGAACTTTCTTCCATCTCCGGTTTGAAAAAAATTTCTTCCAGAAACCAGGAAGGTGTCTCCGTTGTTTTCGGTGAGTTCACACTCGACACAGACATTAAATACGCGGAACAACAATTCAGAGACAAGGTCGGTCTTGTAAAACCGAAACTTCCCACCGGAATCAAAGAACCGAAAGTGGTTCGTTTCGATCCGGCCGATCAACCGATCGTTCGTCTCGCACTCTTCGCGGAATTGGATCAGGCAAAACTCTACGACCTCGCGAAAGAAACCGTAAAAGCAAGATTGGAACAGGTGCAAGGCGTCGGTTCGGTTAAGATTGTCGGTGGAACAAGAAGAGAAATCCAAATCGAATTGGATCGAAACAAACTGATTTCCTACCAAATGCCTACGGTCGTAATTGCGAACCGATTGAAAACCGCGGGCTTAAACGTTCCCGTCGGAAAGTTCGAAGCCGGTTCCAAAGAAACTTCTTATAGAACCCTGGGTAGATACGAAACTCTTTCTCAGATCGAAAACACGATCGTTTCCTTCAGCGGAGAAGTGGGCAACGCGATTCTCATCAAACAACTCGGAACCGTAAGAGACGGAACCGAAGACGAAGAAACCATCGGTTATCTCTGGGCTTCTAAAGACGAAGGAATCGAGGAAAAAGTTTCCGTCTTCACAAAGATCGGAAATCTTTTCAAAGGCAAAAATACGAAGTCGGCGGAAGTTCTCAAAGAAACCAAACCCGCTCTTTTTATCGACGTTTACAAACAATCGGGTGCGAACACGGTTGCGGTCGCCGACGAGGTTCTGAAAAGAATCGGAAAACTCAACGAAGGAATTCAAGGCCTTGACGGTAAACCGAAAATCCGTCTGATCCGCGACGGATCAAAATGGATTCGATACAACGTCGAAGACGTAACCGAAGCGATCGTGATCGGTATGCTTCTCGCGGTTGTTACGGTTTATTTCTTTTTAGGAAACTTCCGTTCCACGGTGATCACCGGACTTGCGCTTCCGAACTCGATGCTCGGCGCGTTCGTTCTTATGTGGGCGATGGGTTTTACCATCAACGTTATGACACTCTTGGCTCTTTCCTTGGCGGTGGGATTGCTCGTCGACGACGCGATCGTGGTTCGAGAAAACATCTTCCGAAAACTCGAGGAAGGAAAAGGAGTCATCGAAGCCGCGGAAACGGGAACCACCGAGGTTGCGTTAGCCGTAATCGGAACTTCCTTAACGGTGATCGCGGTATTCTTACCCGTGGGATTTCTTTCCGGGATCGTCGGTCAGTTCTTTAAACAGTTCGGATTGACCGTCGTATTCGCGATGCTCATTTCCTTGTTCGACGGTCTTGCGGTCGCTCCTATGCTTTCCGCGTATTTCGCCGGTAAGATCGATCACAATAAAAAACCGAACAAGGCGATCCAACTTTTCGATAAATTCCAAACTTGGTTGGAAAGACAATACGGAAGAATCATGAAAGTCGCGCTCAAAAGACCGGGTATGGTTCTTTTGGCTTCTTTGGGAATTTTCATTCTCTCCATTCTTTCTTTGAAACTCGTAAAGAGTACGTTCTTACCCGCAAACGATCAGGGAGAATTTTTGGTCACCTTGGATCTTCCGCCCGGAACGAGTTTACAAGGAACCAAACAAGTTGCGGATCAAGTCCTCGACGTTTTGAAAAAAATTCCAGAGATGGACATGATCGCGGTTACGATCGGTAAACCGGACGGAGGAGAACCGAACGCCGGAACTCTCGCGGTTGCATTAGTAAATTCTAAAAAACGAAAACGTACTACGACTCAGGTCAAGGACGAGATTCGGGATCTTTTAAAACCGTTCGCGTATGCAAGACCGGCGGTATCCGATTATAGCGCGGTCGGAGGCGGGATTCAATATCCGTTCCAGCTCGTAATCAAAGGGGAAAATCTCGCCGAGATGGACGTGTATTCCAAAAAGGTCGTGGCACGATTGAAAAATCTTTCCGACCTCGCGGACATCGACACGGATTACAGAGCGGGTAAACCGGAATATCAAATTCATCTCGATAATCTGAAGATGCAACTCGTGGGAGTTCTTCCCGGTGTCGCCGGTTCGGAACTTCGTTATCAAATCGCGGGGGACGAGGTCAGTAAGTTTTACGATAAGGGAATTGAATACGAAGTGAAGATGAGACTTCGTCCGGATCAAAGAAACTTAAGAATGGCCTACGGACAAACCAAGGTTCCGAACCTCGCGAACAAACTCATTCCGTTGTCCGCGATCAGCGTGGGCAAGGAAACCGCCGGACCTTCTCGGATCAACCGGATCGACCGCGCGAGAACCATCGTAATTAATGCGAACTTGGCTCCGGGAGGAGCGGTTCAAGACGCGACTCGAATCACGGATGAAATTCTCAAAAAGGAACTTCCTCCGCCGCCGGGAATCCGTTACAATTTCCAAGGACAATCCGAGGACTTCAAAGAACTGCTCGCGAACATCGTTCTTGCGTTCGGATTGGCGTTGGTGTTTATTTATCTCGTTCTCGCTTCGTTGTATGAATCCTTCATCACGCCGGTTACGATTCTTTTCGCGATTCCTCCGGCGATTTCCGGAGCGTTCTTCGCACTCGCTCTTACCAACGAGATGCTCAACCTCTTTTCGATGATCGGTTTGATTCTTCTCATGGGCCTTGTCGCAAAGAACTCGATTCTTCTTGTGGACTACGCGATGCAGGCGATGCGTGAAAAGGGTCTTTCTCGAAACGACGCGATCTTCGAAGCGGGACTCGTCCGACTTCGACCGATTTTGATGACTTCTCTCGCGATGATTATGGGAACGGTTCCGATCGCTCTCGGACTCG
Source organism: Leptospira kmetyi serovar Malaysia str. Bejo-Iso9 (assembly GCF_000243735.2). Taxonomy (NCBI): domain Bacteria; kingdom Pseudomonadati; phylum Spirochaetota; class Leptospiria; order Leptospirales; family Leptospiraceae; genus Leptospira; species Leptospira kmetyi. Next base: position 2,594,589 of record NZ_AHMP02000003.1, read on the forward strand.
GAGAAGCGGCAAAATCAAGAACCGCGATGGGAATCGCGATCATCGGAGGATTGATTCTTTCCACGGTCGTAACGCTCGTCGTAGTTCCGTCCATCTTCGGGTTTATCGATCGATTCAGAGAATGGATCGAAGCGAAATTCCGTCCCGAATACGACATGAACGCTTCCTTGGTGGAACCGAGTCATTCGTCCAACGGACAGGCCAACTACGAAAAAGAATGGGCCTTCGCACAGGAAAAAGCGGAAGTGGAACTTCCAAAAAAATCAGGTTCTAAAAAAACCAAAAAAGAACATTAAGATTTTTGAATGGAGAATTCGTTTAAAAACGGATTCTCCATTGAACTTCCCACCGATTCAAACCGTTTCCGGGCAATCCGGACTGAGGCAACATAGGAACCGATCGATCCGGCGATTCCGGTTGAGAGGGATTCGCGGGTGTTTGTTGAGAATCCGGAGTCACGTTGAGTTCTATGGATTCTTTCTTTTCCTCGGGTTGTTTTGAAAAAAAATTCCAAGGTCTTCCGAACAACCAAGCGTCGACGAGGTTGAACGTATAAATCGTAACGAATAAAATCAACGCGGAAGAAGCTTTGATACCGGCTTGATATCTTTGATTTCGAATTTCGTTCGCGTGAAAAAATGCTCCCGCGATCATTCCCGGATCGCCGGTCGCGCCCGCGACCATCGAAAGTCGGTTCGCATCCTCTAAATTCTTCCCTTCTTTTTGATATTGTTGATCGGATCGAAACCAAAGTAAAAAAGAAAGACCTGCGGCGATCGAAAAGAAATAACCTCTTTCCTTATCCTCTCTATAAAATTGTCCCCAACCCGGAAGCAGCGCGCTTCTCCAAAGAGCGCCTTTTGCAAGATCGTGACTTTTAACCGTTTCCTCTTTTTTCTTCGATTCCAAGGCTTCTTTTTCGGAAAGGGATTTTCTCAAAGAATCGATTTCTGCGTTCATCCGTTCCTTTTCCTTCAACTGAGTACGAACGTAGATTTCCTCGTCTTCGTTGAACGAAACTCTCGAGATTTTTTTCTTTTCGATATCCCAGGTTTCGCGATCGTTCGAAACGCTGATCTTATCCATGTCTTGATTGAGAACCTTGACGAAGATAACCCTTCCGTCCTTTAGATAAACTATGTCCGCAAGAATCGATTGATTCCAAAAAAGGAATATGATGGAAATGGAAATAATTTTTTTCAGCATGGACCGATCCGATCACAAAAAGAGATTCCGTTAAACCGAATTTTCAAGAAATTTCTCGATTTTCAATTTCCGAACTCGGATAAAATCTCGATGTCGCTTAATAATCAATTCCCCGGTAAATAATAGACAAAAAGATATATTTTGGAATCAAGTGTGACAAAGTCCTGGTCGGATATGTTTTTTCCTTTTAAGCGCATTTCTTCGTTACGGGCGAATTCTTGAAGATCGAACCGTTCTTCTTCGTCCAATGAACAAAGGCCTTTTAAAGGGAATTAGAATTTGAATCCGAAAATTCCAGCCATCACGGGGAACGTGTTCTCCCCGGAATCGTCCGAAATACTGGACCATCTCCCCATATTGATCTGCAAATTTCTGCCCGATACCACTTTAACTTATATCAATCAAACCTGCTGTAACACGTTCGGAAAAACGAAACAGGAACTCTACGCAGTACAATGGATTCACTTTCTTCCGGAAACACTTAAGAATTCCGTAATGGACATTCTCAAGAACGTAAAAAACACGCTGGTTCCAGAAACTAATTCTTACGAAATGAAGAATCGATCCGGCGAACCTATGATCGTCGAATGGAAGATCTATCCCGTCTTGGATACTCAAAATCAGTTCCAAGGATTTCTCGGAGTGGGAACTGATAAAACCAAGGAAGCCCAAGCGGCCCACGAGGTTAAGAAGAAGGACGAACTTCTCCGCAACGTTTTAGCCACACTGGACGACGTGATCTGGAGCGTGGACGCCAAAGAGATGAAACTTTTGTACGTCAGCGAAGGCGCCAAAAAAATCTACGGAGTCGAACCGGAGAAATTCTACGCGGACAATCATCTTTGGATCGATATGATCCATTCCGAAGACAGACATTTCGCGGATCGAAAAGTAGAAGACCTTTTTCAACTGGGAAAACCCTATTCGGAAGTCGAATACAGAATCGTTCGGCCCGACGGAGAAGTCCGGTATATTAGCGATCGCTCATGGACCGTATTCGACGAAGCCGGAAAGCCTGATCGAATCGAGGGAATCACGAGAGATATCAGCGTCGAAACCCGTTTTAAAAACGAAGTGGAAAATATAAAATCCACGATCCATTCCATCATCAACAACACGAACGACATGATCTGGTCCGTGGATAAGAATTTCAAGCTCACCTACTTCAACGAACCGATGCGTAAAAGTTACGAATTATATACGGGAAAAATCCTGAAAAACGGAATGAGTTTGGAAGAAGTGATTTCGGATTCCGAAATCAGAAAACAGTTTGAGACGGTTTATACGAAAGCCCTTCAAAACGAACATTTCACGCACTACTACAACCTTTATGGAAAAACGTACGAATTTTCTTTGAATCCGATTACGGATAATAAGGAGATAACAGGCGTCGCAATCTTTTCCCGAGACATCAGCGATAGAGTCGTATTGTCCGAAAAGTTGGAAAAATCGGAGGAGAATCTGAGAGCATTGATAGAAAACACGCAGGATTCGATCTGGTCCGTGGATAAAAGTTATAAGATCCTGACCATGAATCACCTGTTTCACGAAGCCATATTCAATATCTATAAAATAGATCTGAAGATCGGAAGCAATATTTTGGAACAATTCGAAGCCGACATATCGTCGACTTGGAAGGAAATATACGATTCTACGTTCGCAGGAAACTCCATCCGAAAGGAATGGGAAATTCCGAATCAGGACGGTACTTCCAATTATTATGAAATTCTAACGTCCCCTATTTATAGTTTTACGGAAAACATGCAGATACCGTTTCCCAAGGATCGTTCCTTCTTTTTATCGGAGAATTTATACGATCAAAAATCGAAAAACGAACAGTCGATCTCCGGCGCGACGATCTACATTCGGGATATAACCGAAAGAAAACTCTACGAACAAAAATCGATCGGAGTCATCAAAAGTAAGGATCGTCTTTTGGCCGCGGTCGCGCACGATCTCAAAAATCCGATCAGCGGTATTTTAAGTCTTACCGAATTGTTAAAGGAACAAGCGAGCGATCCGAACAACGTGGAGCTTCTCAACATGATGTCCCAAGCCGCAAACAAGTCGCTTAACATTATTCAGGATCTTCTTCAAATCGCGGAGATGGAAAACGAAAGTTATAAACTCAAATTCGAAAAGACGAATTTAAACCACCTCATTCAATCGCTCGTAAAACAGAATCTTCCCGAAGCCGAAAGCAAGAAGATCAAACTCTACGCGAGAATGGAAACGGATCCGATTCCGGTTCAAGTCGAACTTTTGAAATTTCAAAGGGTCTTGGAAAATCTAATTTCAAATTCCTTGAAGTTCACAAAAGAAGGCGGAGAGATTTCGATCCATTCTTACTCTCAAAATAAAAAAGCGATAATCATCGTTGAAGATACGGGAATCGGAATTCCTTTCGGACTTCAATCGGCGATCTTCGATCAGTTTACAAGAGCCAAACGTCAGGGTTTAAAAGGGGAACAAACGACCGGACTCGGGATGTCGATCGTAAAAGTCATCGTGGAACTTCACAAAGGTAAGATCAGTTTGGAAAGCGAAGAGGGAATCGGGACCAAATTCATCATTGAAATTCCACTGGATCTCTGAATCATTAGTTCCAAATTCAAACCAATAAATTCCTCCGTCGGAGGAAATAAGTTTGATCCAAAACTATCAAAAATCGACTTTGGAATGGAAACTATCCAAATAGACGTAAAGAAGAAGTAAAGAGTTCAGAGACACAAAGAGGAATCGAATGAAACTTTCAAAAGAAATTATCACGGCTAAAGATTCAAAAATCGGAGTTATGAAATTGGTTCCGGACGGACCGATGACGTTGACTCTTCCCTTAATGCACGAAATGGATTCTATTCTTAAAGAATTCACCGTAGACCAGGATATAAGAGCGGGGATTATCGCGGGACCCGACGGCGACTTTTGCGTCGGCCTTGATCCCGATGCGATCCTAAGTTCTTCCAAAGAGGAAATCGGAAAGATCATGGCGGGAATTTTCTCGATGTTCGGATCTTTGATGAGCTTTCCGAAACCTTTGATCGCGGAAGTCGGCGGTAACGCGGTCGGAGGCGGAGCGATCATCGCTTACACTTGCGATTATAGGTATATGGTGGAAGGCAAGGGAAGAATCGGCTTTGCGGAACCGTTAGTAGGCTTGCCGATCACAAACGCTTTGATTCTTAGAATGAGACAGGTTATGCTTCCTTCCGCGGTTTCCGAGGCCGCTATGGAAGGAACCCTTTACAAACCTGTGGAAGCGGTTCAAAACGGATTGTTAACCGAAGTGGGAGCGTCGCTTGAAGAACTGAGAAAAAAATCCATCAGCAAGATCAACGTTCTCAATCGGATTCCCGCGTCCGCAACCGTGGAAACCAAAAGATCCTTGAATAAGGCGGCGATCGAAGCGGCCAAGGCGGCTCCGGTGGAACTGGGACATCTTTTTCAATCTCAACCGAGTATGATTCCGAATCTTTTGGAAGCGATGACCGCAAACAAGGAAAGAAGAAGACCCGCGTTGACACACACGGCTAACTACGCTTAAACGAAGAATTCCCGTTTTTCGGGCGGCGTCGATCGGATCGTTTTCGTTCGCCGCCCGGTTTCAAACCAGTCTTTCCAACTTTAGAATATTATACTTTTCTTCTATAAAATTTCAAACCGGACCAGACGTCCGAGACGGCGCATACTTTTACGTCCACGATTCCGAGTTTTAATCCGATTTCACGAACGAGATTTTCGTTGATGTCCGTGGGAACCTTGGAAGAACCCTTCGGCCAGGAAATCCAAATCATTCCCTTTTCGGCCAGATGTTCCACGAGTTTCGGAAATTGTTTTTGAAGATCCTTCGATTCTTTCGTAAACACATGCAAATAATCGAATGAACCTTTGAGCGTTTCGGAAACTTCCGCGTCCTTGAGATGATCCTTAAGTTCCTTTTGAACGTCTTCGGGAAGACCTTTAAAATACGTTTTCATTCCCGATTTTAAACCGAGTTTATCGCCCAAAACCTTTCCGGAATATCCCGCCATTCTTATCGCCCTTCCCTTCTCTGAACTTCCTTTTCCATAAAATCCAAATACGTTTGCATCGTTGCGGTATGACCGAAAACGAATTTGGAAAAGAATCGAAACACGGGTGAAAACACCTTTCCGTTTTCGGTGATTTTCAATTTGGTTCCGCCTTCGACCGAAGCGATCTCGAAGGTCCAAGAGCCGCCGAAAGGTTTGTCCTCGTCCATGATTTTGGATTCGATCAACGCGTCTTTTTGATCGCGTATAAAAGAATATGTCATGATCTCTTTGTGCGAATCGGTTTCTTTCCAAGAAGCGGGAGAAATTTCGTCGATGTGTTTTAAGTTCGGTCTCCAAGTCGGATATTGTTTAAAATCCCGGATCATCGAGTAAATCGTATTCGGTGATGTTTTGAAAACCCTTTCCAAAGAGGACGAATGTTCCACGGGAAGGGACGCCCCTAGGCCGTAGACGCCGAACCCTAAAAGAATTAAAAAGCCGAGCGCATACAATAAAATCGAACCAATCATTTTTAACCTCCGATCACTTTCAAAAAATAGAATATTCCAAAAACTGCCTTTATTTTCCGCGGGACCAGGACCGAGAAAGACTTTTGTTTTTCATCTCCATCTCGGCGGCGAACGCGAGCAATCCGAGTCCCTTTACGGCGGCTTCCTGTTCTTCCTTGTTCAATCGTTTTAAAAGATTCTTTACGAGATTGGGATCCAGAACCGACTTTTTGCTTTTGATCCGTTCTCCCGATTTTGTTAAACGAATTAAGGTTCCTCGTCCGTCCTTTGGATTTTTTTCTTTTACGATATAACCCAAAACTTCCAAACGGGAAACCGTGATGGACATCGTGGAAGGCGTAACCCCCATATGCAAGGCAAGGTCGTAAAGACTTACGGGTTCGTCTCCGTCCAGATGATCCAGTACGCTTGCCTGATTCGCGGTCAAAACCTGTTTCGTTTTCGGATCTTCCACATGTCTCGTATGACAGGCGAAAAAGATTCTCGGATAAAATTCAAGGATCTGACTTACTAAATCGGCGCTCACGGAACCATTCTAAAGTAAAATACTTTGATTAGTCAAATCAAATTATCGAACAAAAAACAAAGTCGCGATCATTGGTGAATGTATCCCCAACTTTCCAAAATCTTACGGACTTCCTTGCCCATTGCGGCTTCTTCCTCGCTTTCCCTTCCGCCGGAAAAACCGGCATGGTAGTATAAAAACGGAACTTCGGAAGAAGCGTATCGATACGGCTCGCGTCCGAGAGAAACGTAATCCGGTTCGATTCTTAAAATTTCCGAAGCCGGACGGGAAAGAATTCCCCATTTTCCCAAACGATACTCTTCGGGTTTTCCGTTTTTTAAAATTTGAAGCCGAAACTCCGGCGAAGAATCCACCGTTTTCAAAACCAGAATCTGATCGGATCGATCGGAAGAATTCAACATTTTGAATGTAATGTTTTTTGAATCCTCTTGCAGAACGATCGCGTTTCCGGTAAAATCGTAGCGATAAATTCCGCCTTTGACGAACAGACGAACCTCCCGTTCACAAGCGGTTTCACATCCGGGAAGACGCAGATAAAACGAGTTTTTATCGAGTTGATTTTGTTTGAGCACGGAGCGCGCTTCGTTTAACAAAGGGGATTCCGAACCGGAAAGATTCTCCAGTTCCTTAGGATCTTTTTTCAGATCGTAGAGCTCCTCGGACATTTTATGAGAAACCCCTTCTCTGGTTCTTCGAACCGAATCGTATCCGGGGTATCTTCTTACGTATTTGAATTCGGGAGTTAGAATGGATTCAGAATAACGTCCTTCGGTGAAGATGACCGGCTCCGACTCGGGACCTTTTTTGCCGAAAACCGCAAAAGAATAATCGTTTCCCTTTAACTTTCCCTGCGGATACGAGATTCCGTTCAAACCCAACAAGGTAGGCATCAAGGACAAAAGAGAAACCTGATCTTCGAATTCTTTTTTTTGAATGCGTTTTTGATAGGACTTAGGCGGATGAACGATCCAAGGAACCCGTATTTCTTTTTCGTAATGTGTTTCCCCGTGCGCGTAAACCGTCTCGGTAATAAAATGATGATGATAGTAATGCGATTTTTCGAGAAGCTCGCCGTGATCGCTCGTCACCACGATCCAAGATTCCTCGTAAAGTCCCCGCTTTTTGAGTTCTTCGAAAATTCTTCCCAAAAGAGCGTCCGTATAACGAACCTCTCCCAAATACTTTTGTTGATATTCGTCCAATTCTTTCCAAAGCGAAGGATCGGATTTTTCCTTTAACTCCTGAAAGTATTTTGCGGGCGGCCTATATCCCCAATGCGGAGTGTTTAAGTTGAGATGTAAAAAGAATAAATCGGTTTCATGTTCCCGAAAAAAACGTTCGGCCCTCGAGACCAATTCTTCCGTATCGAGAGTATCCTTTCCCACTTGTTGGATTTTGTGAAACCCCAAGTCGACTCCAACGGAAGTGTAGTCCATTAGAAAAACGTTATTCATGATGCTTTCGGTAAAGTAGCCTTCGTCCCGAAACGCGTTGGGCATCGTAAGAGGTTTTTTGGAATAGAATATCTTTCTTTGTTGTCCGCTCGTATAAAACCACGCGTTTCCAAGTCCGAGATTGGATGCGATTTCGGATGTAAAAAAAGACAACATGGACGGCTTGGTCCAATTTCCGTTTGCGACCGTATTCTTAAATACGATCGACTCTTTGGAAAAAGAATCCAACACCGGAGTCGTTGGAAACGGAGAACCGGCGGAAGACAAAGCATCCTGACGCAGAGCGTCGATCACGATCAAAATCACATTCTTTTTTTGTGTATTTTGTTTTTCTAATAGAATCGGCGCGCCCAGAAACAAACCGGAACCGTTCTTCGAATTCCATCGGATCTTTAAAGCGGAAGAAGCCTTTTCATTTTTCGTTTTAAGATCTAAGGGAAGGGAATATTTTTTCCATTCTTCCTTTTGCGCTTTGAGTTCTTGTTCGAAGATTTTTTGTTCGTCTTGATAAATCTGCAAATCTCCGGAAGCCGCGCCTCCGTTCGACAAAACGGACGCGTAGAATTGAAACGTAGAGGCGGAAATGGGATCGTCTACAAACACATTCTTCGTCTTTAAAATACATTCTTGGTCGGATGGAATGAATAAGGAATCCTGCGATTCGTTGATATACAAAGATTCGTCCGTATACAAGGTCATCTGAACGTTCTTCCATCGATCCTTCGGACTCAGATTGGAATAACGGCCCGGATTTTTTTTCCAGTGAAATCGAAACCGATCGATTTCCCGATTCGTATCGCCCGTACATTCAAAGTCGCCGTTTTTGAGAAGACGGGTGAGATCCGCCTTCAACACATTCTTATCCGAAGTCGAAACACGATCACATCCTTGGAAAAAGGAAGTCGAAAGTACGAAGATCATTAGAATCCCGTAATCGAAAGACGTTCGGTATAAAGACATGAATCCAGGAAAATCGCTCGGCTTCATGAGACAACAGAAAAGAACCTTCTTCCCCCGGTGAATTTTTCCTAAACGAAATTTTTTTCTCTTTTCAAAGGATCGTTCGCGTTTATAACACGTTCCGCTATGTCATGGAGTAATTCTTACAATCTACAAGACGATACGTTCGTCGGAAGCGGAGGATCCAAGATCTTCTATCGCACCTACCAACCTAAGGAAGGTAGAAAAGGAAACCGGGTTCTCGTGGTTCAACACGGAATCGGAGAACACAGCGGACGTTACGAATTTTTAGTCGAAGCTCTCGCCGGAACCGGAACCGCTCTTTATCTCATCGATTCGAGAGGACACGGTCGTTCGGAAGGTAAAAGAGGGACCGTGGATTCTTTTTCGGATTTTCTTTCCGATCTGGACAAGTTGATCTCGATCGCAAAAGAGAAAGAAAAAGTTTCCACAGTGACTCTCTTAGGTCATTCGATGGGCGCCGCGATTTCGACCCTTTATGCGGAAGAAGGAACCAATCAGGGAAATCTCAATTCGCTTATCATTTCGGCGCTTCCGATCCGGGTAAAATTGGATCTGGTGATGAAAATCAAAAAAGGAATCGCTCCTGTGATCGCGGATCTTTTACCGAATCTGACGATGCCGACCGGTTTAAACATCAATCATCTCAGCCACGATAAATCGGTTGTGGAAGCGTATAGAACCGATCCACTCGTTCACGGAATGGCCTCCGCTTACCTTGGAAATATGCTTTTGAACAGCGAAGGACCGATTCTCGGAAACGCCGGAAAAATCAAGGTTCCGATTTACATCTTTCACGGAAAAGAGGATTACATCGCGGATTTCACAGGAAGCGAAGCCTTCTTCGAAGTTGTGGGCTCTTCCGATAAATCGATGAAGATCTACGAAGGTCTTTATCACGAAACGATGAACGAGCGTATAGAAGATAGAACCAAGGTTTTAACCGATCTCAAAAAATGGTTTGAGTCACATACTAATTGACAGACAGAACGTTTGTTCTGTTTGTATCTAAAAAAATCATCGACCGGATTCTTCTTTTTTGGTAAGATTGGATTCGGTCGAAAGCCCTTTTTCAAAACAAATCTCAGGAACTTTATATGTCAGCAAAAGGAATATCCAAAGACATGATCGGAACCAAACTGGATCGCTACGAATTCGACGTAGAAAGAGGAAAGATCCGCGAGTTCTGTCAGGCAATCGGGGAAACCAACCCGATCTATTTCGATGTGGAAGCCGCTAAAAAAGCCGGTTACGAAGACACCCCCGCTCCCCCGACTTATCCTACCGTGATTCAGTTTTGGGGTTATCCGAAAATCTGGCAAGATATGGAAAACATGGGAGTGGACACTTCCAGAATTCTCCACTTAAAGGAAAAATACACATACTTAAAACCGATCTATCCCGGAAGAGTTTCTTCTCAGGGAGAATGTATCAACGTTACGGTCGGCAAAATGGATACGATGACTTTCAAAACTACGGTTAAAAACGCCAAAGGCGAAGCGATCGTAGAACAAGAAATGTCTATCTTCATCAGAAAACCGGAGGCATAAGATGAGCAAAATCGAATATGATAAAGTCGAAGTAGGACACGAACTTCCTCCCTTAAAAACCGAAGTGATCACGCACGCGAATCTGGTTCGTTACGCGGGAGCTTCCGGAGATTTTAATCCGATTCACAACGATCCGGACTTTGCCCGCAAGACCGGTCTCGACGGAACGATCGCACACGGTATGTATGTGATGGCTCAAGTCGGAAGACTTTGCACTTCTTGGGCGGATCAACAACAGATCAAGGAATTCGGCGTCACGTTTAAGAACATGACCAAACCGGGTCAAAAACTTACCTGCACCGGAAAGGTAAAACGTAAGAAGGAAGAAAACGGAGAAAAACTGATTACCGTCTCCGTCGAAGCCGCGGACGATTCCGGCGAAGTAAAATGTTCCGGTGAAATGTTGGTAATCGGCTAACACCGATTAGACTTTTTTCGTAGAATAAGATTCCACTGCTATGACGGTGATATCGTCATAGCGTGGATTCTCCCCTCTGGTCAATTCCTCGATCTTAATGATCTCCTGAATCAACGCGATCAATCCGAGTTCCCTTCCTTCGTGAAGGGTTTTAGTAATCAGTTCCATATTGTATTGTTTCGTATTTAAGGAATCCTTCATACGATTTTCGATCAACCCGTCCGAGAACAGCAGAAGTCTGGAACCGGTAGGAAACGCGACCGTCTTCGATGCGATTTCCAAGGATTCGAACAAGCCGAGAATCGGTCCCGTCTTTTGCAATAAGGAAGGAAATTCTCCCGGCAACTGAAGAATCTGATCGGGATGTCCCGCCGATGCGTATGTGAATTCTTCCCTTTCCACGTCTATGTCGCCGATCATACACGGGAAAATACTTTCCAAAGAATCGAATTTTTTCAAGAACCGAAAGTTCAATTCCTTGAGAATCTGCGCGGGGTTTTCCAGATTCTTCAGTTCTTCGTATTCCGTCTTTAAGGCCATCGTCATCAAAGAAGCCTGAACCCCGTGACCGACCGCGTCCGCGATCACAACTCTCACCTTTCCGGGAAGAATTTCGGAAACGTCCAAAAAGTCGCCTCCCACTTTTTCAAGTGGCATGTATTCGTAATGAAAGCGGATGCCGGATATACTTCGATCCAGAGGCGTAAGAATTTTTCTCTGCACGTTCTGCGCGATTTCCAACTCGCGGTTGATCTGGATAATGTTATCGTTCAACACGCGGGTTCGATCTTCGATCTTTTGAACGAGTTGTTCCTTCATCTCGAAAAGTTCGAGATTGGAAGTTCTTAAGTTCAAAGCAAGCTCGCGGGTCTCCGCGAATTTTCTGGATCGTTCGGATGCGAGAAGAAGCGATTGTAGAAATACGAAAAACACGAGCGCGTAATGGGAAGTCTGAATACTTCCGGTTTTCAAAACGCGCGCATAGAATAAATCCACGAGCACCGCGATAAAAAGAATTCCCGAGCCGTAGAGAATGTAAGTGTAATTTCTTTCCTTATCGAAATCGATCTTTAGAATCGTGTAGAACAGATAAAAAATCGTCGCGAGAATAAAGTAGTGATAGATCGATATGTTCTGGTTGTTGAACTGCATATCCCCGAACAAAGTCACGATGGAGAAAAGAATCGAAAAGATCACACCCGCGTTGATGAACTTCCGATTCACGTAAGGCGCAAAAACGGAACTGAAAAACAGAAGAAAAAACGGTACGCTTATGGACAAGGTAAGATGATTGATCTTATTGATCCACGACCAGGGGATCTGCGGAAAAAATAACATTACGATTTTTGAATTTATAATCGAAGTTCTAAGACAGATTACGAGGCTGTACATTCCGAAATAAAGCGGAGAAACGCTGCTTCTTAGATAAAGATATTGGAATATATGATAGATTCCCATAATCAGAAGACTGCTGAAGGAGAATATATCGAAGAACAAAGTGATCGCTCTGGAAACTCCCGCGGAATCGGAAGGACCGATCGAAATCGGAAGAAGAACTCCGGGCATCGTGGATGAGTAATTGGAAACGAAAATTTCGACTTGGATCTCGTCCTCGTCCGCAAAGAATAAAAAATCCCTCGGTTCGATTCTCGGGATCGTCGTATCCGCGCTGATTCCGGGGATTCCGCATTCTCCGATCAATTGCCCGTTGATCTTTACTCGATACGCGGAAGCGACCGCGCCCAAGGAGACGGAAAGAATTTTCTTTTTCCAAACATCCGGAAGAAAGACCTTCAGACGATAGGTCGCGTAACCGAACTTCGGATAAGCTTGGTGGCTTTTGGATTCGTTCGTCCAAGAACCTGGAACTCCGATAAAACCTTTGGAATGATTTTCGACTCCGTCGTCCGGTTCTTGCAACCAGTTGAATTCCCATTCTCCGTTGAGTTTGGTCATTCCGAAGTCGGGATCTTGAATTCCTCGGAGATCGATTTTGCCTTGATAGGCTCTGAGACCGTCCCCCGCGTTCCAAGGGGAGGAAATCATGACTAAAATGATAAGCGCGAACGGACCGATTAAGAAAAAGAATATTTTTGAAAATTGCATCTCGAATCCGAATCCGTTCTGATTTAAAATCGTAATTCAATTGAGGGTCGTCAATTGCATATAACAACTGACGTAAGATTAAACTTAAAAAAATTACATATGACTGGATCTTTTTGGTTTTTTCAAAGAATCTTACTTAAAAAAAGGATAACGCATTGAAAAAAGATAAAAATTCTTTCCAAACCGATACAAACCGGCCGGAATCCGCGGTTTCTTTGAGGAACGAACTTATTTCCAAACCGGGTCGTAAACAAAAGAGCGTCGGTTTGGCCCTAGGAAGCGGTTCCGCAAGAGGATGGTCGCATATCGGCGTTATTCGTGTTTTGGAATCCTACGGTTGGAAACCGGATATTATCTGCGGAACCTCCATCGGTTCCCTCGTCGGTGCGTTTTACGCCGCCGATAAACTGGATCGATTGGAAGAATGGGTTCAGACCTTGGAATGGAAGGACATTCTCGGGTTTATGGACATCTCTTTTGGAGGAGGTCTTCTCGGTGGAAAGAAATTATTCGACTTCTTCGAAAAGGAATTTAAAGATCTTAACTTCGAACACCTAACGAAAAAATACGGAGCGGTTGCTACAGACATAGACAACGGTTCCGAAATCTGGCTTCGCGAAGGTTCCGTTCCGGAAGCGGTTCGCGCTTCGATTTCTTTGCCGGGAATTTTTTCTCCCGTCAAACGGGACGATCGTTGGCTCGTCGACGGAGGCCTTGTCAATCCCGTGCCTGTTTCTCTTTGTAAGGCGATGGGAGCCGAGTTCGTAATCGCCGTCGATTTAAACCAAGACTTGTTGGATCGAAAAGAATCGAACGAAGAATCCAATCCGAAAGAAAACAGTCGCAAGTCCTTTCTCTCTCATTTTTGGGGAAAGGATTTGGAGGAGAATCTCCGCAAAGAAAAGGATGAAAAACCGGGAATGATCGAAGTCATGTCCAAGAGCATCAACGTTATGCAGATTCGGATCACTCGAAGTAGAATGGCCGGCGATCCGCCGGATGTGATGATCGCTCCGAGACTGAGAAACATCGGTCTTATGGAATTTCATCGCGCCAAAGAATGTATCGAAGAAGGAAAAAGAGCGACGGAACTGATCTCCGGATATTTGGAAAAACCGTATTGAACCTTTTTCTGGATTGCGCTTATCAAAACGATTCCGGATTCTTTTCCGCATGGGGAAAATCGAATCGTCGACGATTGTCGATCTTCGCAAAGTTCCGAACCGCTCGAAAAAGAAAAACAGGACTCGAGATAAAAACATGAACAGATCCAAACGTTTCGGCATAATTCCGTTTTCTTCGCTTTTTTTGATTACGATTTCATTCTTTTTTTCGATCGCAAACTGCACGAAGAAAGAATCGATATCGATCTTGGAAATCCGGGATCTTACCGAAAAAGAAAATCTCGTGGAAGCGCTTCAAAAGGCGGAAGCCGATCTGAAACTCAAAGGAGATTCCGCCGAACTTCTTTATGTTCGAGGTTGGATTCGTTATCTTCAAAAAAATCAAAACGCGGCGATGAACGATTTCAAAAAATGTATTTCACTCGATTCCAAATCCCTGGATTGCAAAAGAGGACTCGGTCTCGTTTACGAATCGAACAAGGAATACAAAGAAGCCGAAACCACGTATCAGGAAGCGCTTCAAATCGCAAAGGAAAAGGGCCCGGATTTCGAAGCCCTTCTTCATGAAAATCTCGGAAGTCTTTATCTCAGACAAAATCTGAGAAAGGAAAGTTTAAGCGAGTTTCAAAACGCGATCACCTTATCGGACAAAGGCGACGCGTATTACGGATTCAGTTTGTGTTTGATTATGGAGGGAAATTCAGAAGGGGCGATCGCTTCGTTGGAAAAGGGAATTTCAAAACCGTTCCGAGCCAAGGCGTTTCAATCCGAATCCCATTTCTTATTATCCAAATTCTATTTTGAAAAACGAAAAGATCCCGTCAAAGCGGAAGCCGAAATCAAAAAGTCGATCTCCATATTTCCTCTTCACAAAGAATATCTGGACGCATTACAAACCTACACAAAGGAAAGAATCAAATCCGGTCTTTGATTTCACATGATAAAAGCATTTTATAGACTCGTTCATCAGCAGATCATCGTTCCGTTTCAACAATCCCACGCGCCCGTAAAAGAGGTTTGTTTGGGAACTTCCATCGGACTTTTCTGGTCCTTAACGCCTTTGATCGGAATCCAAATGTATCTGGGATTGATCACCTGGGTTCTTTTACGATTGGTCGGAATCCGTTTTTATATGCCGATCGCGATCGCGATGATCTGGATCACGAACCCGGTCACACTTCCGTTTTTCTATTATATCTTTTACGTCACGGGAATCGCCGCCTACAATCTGTTAGGTTGGGATATGTCCGCGATGAACTTCGCGAGAATTCTCGAAGTGATCGATCATTCCAGTTCTTTGGAACTCTACGAAGGATTGAAATACTGGAGCGCGTTTTTGATAAACGACATGGGCGCTCCGATGTTTTTGGGAGGATTTCTGATCGGAATTCCTTCGGCGATCGCGGGTTATCCCATCACCAAATCCCTGCTCAACGGATTTCGGGAAAGACAAGCAGAAAAAGAAGGACTCAGTCTGCAACAATGGGAAAAAAAATACGTTCGTAAGGAAACGGATAAAAATCGTTCGATTTGGAATATTCTAAAAAACTAATTTAGAGTGATCTTCATTCTTCTTGCGAGTTCCTCGGGACTTAGGTTTAAAATCTCCGGTTTCGACTCGGCCTCTTTGATCAAACGAACGATCTCCCGGTTTAAAGGCGCGGGATGGCCCATCACGTCGGCGAGTTTGATCACTTCTCCGTTCAAGGAATCGATTTCGGTCGGTCTTTTTTGAACCAAATCCTCCCACATCGAAGAACGCGCCTGCGGATCGATCTTAACCATATTCGAAGCGATTTTAAAAAATAAAAAATCGGGAAGATTCAAAATGATCGGCGCCAAACTCGGAATCATCTTTCCCGAACGAACCGGTCTGATTTCTGCGAGTCTTAAAATTTCGAGGGATTCTCTCATCAGTTTGGAAAGAATTTTGCGATAACCCGGTTTCGAAATTTCGGTCTTTAAGGTCAGACCGGAAAGCGCGTTTAAAGAATTGTTCAGGTTGAAGATCAGTTTTCCCCAGAGAATTCCGCCTATGTTCTTGTGCGTGTTGGTCGGAAGTCCGGCGCGATTGAAAATTCCCACCAAATCTTTGGAAGATTTAGAATGTTCGATCACGAGATTCCCGCTGGTTCCGCGATGAAAATGACCGCTTCCCTTGGAAACGACGTTGAACGGAACCATTCCCGCCAAAACTTCCACCGGAAGATCTTTTAAACCTTCCTTTAAAACTTCCGCGTTTCGAACTCCGTTTTGAAAACTGATCACGATCGGAATCGAACGAGAAACCGAATGGAGCTTTTGTCTTTTTTCCAGAATTCCTCTCAGTTCCTGAGCGAGATCCTTTGTGTCCTTGGACTTTACGGTGACTAAAAATACGTCCGCGCTCAAAACGTCGGAAAGCGAAGTGGAAAAAGGAATCGATCCGGGAGCAAGAAGAATCTCCTTGTTCGTAAAATCGGTGATTTTTGCTCCGAAAGTTTTGAGTTCGTTTTGAATTCTTTCCCTTCCGTACAAAAGAACCGGATTGCCTCCGGCCAAAAGCCTGCAACCGATATACGTTCCGATGCTTCCGGAACCCAAAACTGCAAAGGAAAGATTCATGGGATTCGCATCTAACCAGAATTAGAATTTTTGTTCTACAACTATACGCAGTTAGTCGGAAAAAAACAAAAAAAAGGACCCCGCGTGGAACGCGGAATCCTATCTTGCACGGTTACTGGAATTTACTAGGAAACTATATTATTGATTCGCCTTCGCGTTGGAAGCCATAGAAAGGAAGTATCCTTCCACGTCGTACCAAGTTTGGCCGGAAAGAAGAGTGTTGGATGCCTGAAGGTGATCCACACCGGTAGTAAGAATTCCGTAAGAAGGTCCGCCTTTCCAAGTTCCCCATTTTTGAGAAGTTGCAGGAACGAGTCCGTCGTTGTCTCCGCCTTGTCCGTTGAAAACCCCGCCCGCCCAGCATGCAGGATAAAGGATTCCCATCAGAGGGTGTTGAATCAGATCAGGAATGGTGATCGTAGAACCGTAAGAGAAATACTTCACCGCGGAACTGTTCGGAGTGTATCCGTTGAAGGATGCCATTCCGCTTGTAGTTAAGGAATTCAGAGCCTTAATTGCGTCTTGTTGTCCGCCGCCATAAACCAATTGAACCACAACACCCAAAACCGCGGAAACGAAAGGTTTCGCCCAGCTTGGAAGAACCGTGTTCACGATGTCGGCGATCGGAGATCCTCTGTGTGGAGAATTCAAAGAAGTCAGAGTGGAAACTTTACCGGACATTCCGAGGTTGGAAACCATGTAACGACTGTCCAATCCGCCTTGAGAGTGACCGATGATATGAACTTTAGTAAAACCGTTTGCCGCCATATAGACGTTCACTTTATCTCTGAGTTCCGCGCCTCTGGTCTCGTTGGACTGAGCCGCCGTTTTTGTAGGAGCGTAAACGTTCGCGCCTTGATTTCTCAAGTAGGTGTCCATTCCACCCCAGTAGTTTACGATGCTGATAACTCCGCTGGAATCGGTTCCCCATCCGAATAAACCGTGGGAAAGAACGATTGGATACGAACCGGATAAAGGTTTGGAAGAAGATCCTCCGCCGGAAGCCATTAGAGAGCCCGACAATAGGAAACTGATCACGATCAATAAGCTTAATTTGCGCATTTCAAATACCTCAATTCTCTTCACTATTCTTAGTTTATTTTTTTTTATTTTCGAAATTCGCTTCGGTCTTCTTCGCTTGTAGTGTTTGATACACCGAGGTAAGAATTTAAACTTAGATAATTTGCTGTCAAGAGGATTCATAGAAAAAGTTCATCTTTTAAATAACAAACGTTTGTTCATTTATTTTTAAAAATCGGCAGCGTTTTATAAATTTCAAATCCATTCTTCTCTTTCTTAAACTTGCTCAAATCGGAAATTCGAGCGAATTTATCCAAAACAAATGTTTAATAAAAAATATAAGGGACTTGTCTATAGAATGACACAGAATTAGAACGTTTGACTTGTCGCAAAAATCGCCCGAATTCTGCTCCAAACGCACACAACGTAAGTGATATAAATCAATTTCTGCCGGAGAATTTATGATTTAATTTTTTCGTTCTTAGGATGGCCTTTTAAAAATGAATTCAAAGATTCAAATTCATTTCTTGGGAGCCTCCGAAACGGTCACGGGCTCCAAATATCTGATCGATACGGGTAAGAATAAAATCCTAGTCGATTGCGGATTGTTCCAAGGGCTCAAGGAGCTCAGACTTCTTAACTGGTCCCAACTTCCGATCCGCGCATCCGAAATCGACTTCGTTCTTTTAACGCATGGACATCTCGACCACGCGGGTTATATTCCGAGATTGGTAAAACAAGGGTTTCGCGGAAAAATTTTGGGAAGCGCTCCCACTCTGGAAATCACGGAAATCATTCTCAAAGATTCCGGAAAAATTCAGGAAGAAGAAGCCGACCGAGCCAATCGAGGCGGATATTCCAAACACAATCCGGCCGTTCCTCTGTACGATCTCAAGGACGCGACCGAATCTCTTTCGTATCTACATCCGGTGGAACTGGATCAATGGAAGGATCTCGGAGAAAATCTTCGAGTTCGGTTTAAATACAACGGACATATATTAGGAGCTACTTATATAGAATTGGATGTGTTCGGGGAACGTTTCGTTTTTTCGGGGGACATCGGAAGACCGAAGGATATTCTTTTATATCCTCCGGAGCGGCCGGAACAAGCCGATTATCTTTTTGTCGAAAGCACGTATGGAAATAGAATTCACCCTTCCGATCCTGAAAATCAATTGATCGAAATTCTAAACGAAACGTTGAAGAACGACGGGACCGTTATTCTTCCCAGCTTCGCCGTGGAAAGAACACAAAGCCTCATGTATCTTCTTTGGAAATTAAAATCCATGGCGAAGATTCCGAACGTGCCCATGATCCTGGATAGCCCGATGGGTAGAAACGTATTCGAAGTTTTTCAAACTCATACGAAATGGCATAAACTTTCTCCGATGGAATGTTCTCAGATCTGGGATTCTTTTCAAAAAACGGAATCGGTGAAGGAAACATACAAACTCGCCGAAGACCGTTCTCCGAAAATCGTGATCGCGGGAAGCGGTATGGCGACCGGCGGAAGGGTTCTGACGTATCTCCAATATTATTTGGAAGATCCGAATTCAACGATTCTCTTATGCGGTTTTCAAGCGATCGGAACGAGAGGAAGACAACTTCAAGACGGGAATCACGAAATCAAAATTTACGGTAAGTTTTACGAAGTGAAAGCGAAGATTCGTTCGATCGACGGGTTATCTTCTCACGCGGATCAAAGGGAAATTCTTCATTGGCTCGGCGCCTTAAAACAAAAACCGAAAAAAGTTTTCATCGTTCACGGCGAAAAAGGTTCTTCGGACGCGCTTCGGGTCAAACTCAAAGACACTTTACAATTCGATTGTGAGATTCCGAAGTTGTTCGAAATAATCGAGTTGGAAGCGTAAGAATTCATGTCCGAAAAAAAAGAACCTCTGTATCTAAAGAACCTAGGGATCGACACCAATCAGGAATACGTGATCTTTTTAAGAAGGGATTCTCCCGTTTGTAAGTCGGAAGGATTTGTCGCTCTCAACCGAGTTCAAGTGGAAGTGGGCAACAAAAAGATCATCGCTTCGTTGAACATTTTCGAAAACGAAATTCTTCAGATGGGACAAGCCGGTTTGTCCGAAAGCGCTTGGAAGGCGGTTCACGCACAGGAAGGAGATCCGGTGTTTCTTTCGCATCTGCAACCGGTTTTATCGATGCACGACGTTCGTTCCAAAATTTACGAAAACAGACTCGGGGAAGAATCCTTTCAAAGAATCATACAAGACATTAAGGATGAGAAATATTCGAATATTGAGATATCGTCGTTTATCACAGCTTGTTCCGGGGATCACCTCAACTTAGAGGAAATCAAGGCTCTTACCAAGGCGATGATTAGAACCGGTTCCGTCTTAAAATGGAACAAACATACGGTCGTCGACAAACACTGCGTAGGCGGTCTTCCGGGAAACAGAACGACTCCGATCGTCGTTTCCATCGTCGCTTCGGCCGGTTTGATCGTTCCGAAAACCTCTTCCAGGGCCATCACTTCTCCGGCGGGAACCGCGGATACGATGGAAGCCGTTACGAAAGTAAATCTCGATCTTTCCAAAATGAAATCCGTAGTCGAACAAGAAGGCGGTTGTATCGTCTGGGGCGGTTCGATCGGTTTGAGTCCAGTGGATGATATTCTGATTCGTGTGGAACGAGCGTTGGAAGTGGACAGTGTGGGACAGATGATCGCATCGGTATTATCGAAAAAAGCGGCGGCAGGCTCTTCTCATGTTGTGATCGACATTCCGATCGGAAAGACCGCAAAGATAAGAACAGAAGAAGATGCAGAAAAGCTAAAATACTATTTTACCGTGGTCGGAAAGTCCGTGGGTTTAAAAGTTAAGGTCTTGATCTCGGACGGCTTGCAACCGATCGGAAGAGGAATCGGTCCTTCTCTTGAAATTAAGGATTGTATCGAAGTATTGAAAAACGATCCGAAAGCTCCTCAAGATTTAAAACAAAGAGCTTTGACGATCGCAGGTATGATGCTCGAGTTCGCGGAACCGCATCGATATAAGAACGGAAACGGTTTCGAAGCCGCGCTCGAAATTTTAGAATCGGGTCGCGCTTGGGACAAGTTTAAGAATATCTGCAAGGCTCAAGGAGAATGGAAAGAACCTTCCGTTGCGAAATTTCGCTCCGACGTTTTCGCAAAAACTTCCGGAATCGTTACCGAAATCGACAACCGAAAGATCGCCAAGGTCGCTCGATTGGCGGGAGCGCCTCACAGCAGTTCGGCGGGAGTTTATTTTCTCGCCCCTTTGGGCAAACGAATCGAAAGAGGAGAGATTCTTTATACGGTTCATTCGGAATCGGAAGGGGAAATGGAATATTCCTTCGAATATCTGAACTCGGAGAACGGAATCATTACGATTTCATAAAAAACGAATATGAAAAAAATATTATTTTACTTTTCCGAAAACGCATCTTTGGCAAAAACCGTTTCGGAAATTTCCGGAATTCCTTTGGGCAAAGCCGAGTTCGGAAAATTTCCCGATGGAGAATCAAAACTCAGAATCGACGAAGAATTGAAGGATTTCGAGGTTTATCTGCTTTGTTCCTTGGATCGACCGGATTCCAAAATCATTCCCTTGATCTTTTTCTGCGAAACCGCAAAGTCCTTAGGGACTAAAAAAATCCATCTTATATCGCCTTATCTATGTTACATGAGACAGGATAAATCTTTTCACACAGGAGAAGGAGTCAGCGCGAAATACTTCGCGTCCTTGATCTCTCGTTATGTGGACTCGATCGTAACGATCGATCCCCATCTTCATAGAATCAAACGTCTTGAGGAAGTGTTTTCGATTCCCTCCAAGGTTTTGCACGCCACGAGTTTGTTCGCGGAATATATTCAAAAAAACGTAAGTAATCCGGTGCTGATCGGACCGGACGACGAAAGTAGCCAATGGGTCCAGGAAGTCGCGGGAATATCCAAAAGTCCTTACACCGTTTTGGAAAAAAATCGAAAGGGAGATTGGGACGTGGAAGTCAGCGCGCCGAAGATGGAAGAGTATCTCGATCGTACTCCGGTTTTGATAGACGACATCGTTTCCACGGGAAGAACCCTCATTCAAACGATTTCACATCTAAAAAAATTAAAACTGTCCGATTCGATCTGTCTTTGTGTTCACGGAATTTTTTCGGAAAATTCTTTCCAAGAGTTATCACAAAGCGGGGTTCAGACGATCGTTACGACCAATACGATCGCACATTCGAGCAACGAAATCGACGTGGGTAAGTTGATTGCGGAGAATCTTTTTTAATCGATTCTTTTTAGCCGCTTCGATGATCCGGAATCGGAGCATCCAGTTGGATCCGAATTTTTTTCGCGTGAGAATTGCTCGGGTCCAGTTGATCCACCTTCTCCAATAACTTTACGGTCACGTCCTTCTTATGAATAAAAAGATAGGACTCGGCTAAGTGCGCTACGTTGTTTAAAAATTCAGGTTCGCGAAGAAGCACGCGTTCTCCCAATTCCACGGCTTGTCGAAACCGTTTGAATCTTTTATAGATCAAAGAAGCGATAAACATCGTTTCCACGTCTTCGGGAAACTCGGAGATCAAATCTTCGAACAAAGAAAGAGCTTCCTCATACTTTCCGGTTTTATAATATACTTTCGCGAGTTCCTTTTTGAAAACCGGAGACATATTTCCGTCTTCGATTCTACTTTTTAGATTTTCAAGATGATACAAAGCGTGTTCCCAGTTTTCCGCATCCAAATATTTCGAATAGGTTTCGTCCGGAAATTTAAAGGATAAATTCCAAGTAAGAGTTCCCAATCGAACGGGATCTTTTAGATACGTGATTTTGAGAACGCTTAAATCGTCCGTCAATTCTCCGTAATTCCGAAGTCCTTGTATGAGTAGTCCGAGATCGCCTCTGGATTCTTCCACTCGTTTTAAGAATTGGGATTCGTCCTCGTTGATAAGTCTGGTTCCGTCGGGATCGACCCCGAGCAAAAGATCGTCTCTTCCGTCCGATCCGATAAAGATTGAATCCCCTTTTTCGAGGAAAAAAGTTTTCACCTTCATCTTACTTTCCAAACCGGTGATTCCTATTTTACGAAGTTCTAATTTATCTTCGATAAAGGAAGAAACCCCGTCCCGATAAAGAACGGTCCAAGGATGTTCCGCGTTTAAAAAGAATAGAATCCCCGATTCCAAATCCACCAAACCGAGAACGACGGAAATCAACATCGAACCGTCGAAGGATTCGAATATGTTTTGAAGTTCTAAAAAACATTCCTTGAGCCAGAGTTCGGGAGGTTTGGAATGATACGAAGAAGACGTTTTCGTTCTGGACAAGAAAGAACGGAACACGACACCGAGAACCAACGCTCCTCCCGCTCCTTGAATCGACTTTCCCATCGCGTCGCCGTTGACGAATACGAGATACTTCCTATCTTTTAATACGACTTCGTCGGCGATGATGATATCTCCTCCGATTTCCTTCTTCCATTGTTTAAATTCGAAATGTTTCTTTTGACGGCTGAAACCTTCCACGAGAATCGTTTCGTTCTGAACCTTATAACGGTTCAACGGATCCAAAAGAAGCGAGGTCAAAAAATAATCCCCGTCCTGCTGGATCTTGAGTTCCTGAATCTGACTCAGAGTATCTTCCAATTGGCCGGTTCTCTCCTTAACCTTTCGGTCCAAATCCAGGTTCAATTCTTCCACTTCGTTATGAACCCTCAAAAATCGATTCGCGAGAATGAAAACGATCCCGAGTTCGAACGTGAAAAATCCGTATTTTAGCAATCCATAATTTTCTAAATAAGGAACCAACTGCATCGATCCCACGAGATCGGTGATCGCGGAAACCAAAAGAATGATAAAACCCGCGAATAAACGGATGCTGTCCTGATTTTTCCGATACAAGGCCCGAAGCATGATAAAAAGCGAATATGCCGCGAAAACAAAAACGGAGATTTGCCATATCTGCAAAAGAAGGACGCAAATCGCACGACTTGAAAAAGGGATCAAGGACGTAAGAGCCAACGCGAAGAATTGATAGAATCTGGAGATCGAACTGATCTTTGAATCGAAAAAATTATCCAGAAACAAAAGAAAGAACGCGGTAACGTTGAAGACGACCATGTATTCCAACTTCATCTGAAGAAGAGGATCCAAGTTGAGTTCGTAAACGGAGTTGCTTCTAAGATAGATATACGTCGAAAGCGATATAGAAAAAAGACCGAAGAACAGATTGTATTTTTCCTGAGGACGTTTGAAATAAAACAGGAAGTGATAAAAGCCTACGAAGAGATACAAAAAGGAAAGCATCAGAGTCGATCGTTCCGAAAGAATCAAAGCGTTGCGCGATTGAAGATCCACCACGGGCGGGGTCGAATCAAAACTCGCATAAGCGTCCAGTTCCTCTCCTGGATCGGACGAAAGAATCAATCGAATCTCGTTCTTACCGATCTTGATTTTGTTTTCGGGAATCGGAAAGATCACGTGTCTTTTAAAACCGTTCTTTACGATCTTTCCGCCAAGAATCGCGCCGCCTTCACCGATCTTTTCTCCGTTGAAATAAATTTCATAGACGTTGGTCAGCAAGGGAAAATGAATCGAAAGTCCGTCCATCGTGAGACTTTGTATGTCTTGCGAGGAAACGTCGAAGGTTTTGAGTAAGGTAAGCGTCGGGACCGCGTCTTCGGGAAAGGAAAAAGAACGAAGCAAGTCCTTGGGAATCGGAAGGGATTTGAATTCTTTCCAGGAAGAATCTTCGGCGCGAACATCGAGATTTTTTCCGGCCGCGATCCTCCAATCCTTAGTGATCTGAATCGGAAACGAGAGAATCGGCGAGGATAAAAGAAAAACGATCAGACTAAACGATCGAATGGAAATAATTTTTCGAGTTTGTGTCGGGATTTCGCTCATCGTTCGTTCCGCCGAAAAATCTTTGATAAAGGGCGATTCCGATTTTGCAAGAAATATTAAACGAAGTCCGATTTTAAACTACTCCATCACGATCGTTATATCGACGCGACGATTCTTTTGTCTGCCTTGAAGCGTGGAGTTATCCGCGATCGGTTTCGACTTTCCGTATCCTTCGTAGGACATTCTTTTTTCTTCGAGACCTTGTTTGTCGCGAAGTTCCTTTAGAACGCTTAACGCGCGCTCTCTGGAAAGTTTGCGGTTGTATTCTTCGCCGCCCGAGTTGTCCGTGTGGCCGCTGATTCTGATTTCGCGGTCTCCGTATTTTTTCAATACGGACGCGATTCTTTCCAGCTCGAGTTTCGCCTCTTCCTTTAACTCGGAACTATTGTAATCGAACAACACGGAGTTCAACGAGATGGCGATTCCTTCCTCCGTTCTTCGGATTTCAACCGGAGGACCGGACGGTTTTTCCGTTTCCGGTTTGGCTCGATTCTCCTCTTCTTCGGGCCAGGATAAAGTATCACGCGGAGGTTTTTTAGAATTTCGTTTCGGATCAGAGTTCGGTTCGATTCCGGTGGGAAGTTCTCCGCCCAAAATCTTGCGGATCTCTTCGGCGAACTTATCCTTATCGTTATCCGTAAGCTTTACGTTTTTATTATATACTCCATGGATGTCGAAGGACATCTCCTGCGCGCTTCCGTTCGCATATACGAACGTGTACGCGAGTTGAACCCTTTTGTATTGGGGAAGTCCGAGTTCGCGATCGAAAAAAACCATTCCCCGCGCGAAGCCGTAAATTTTAAACGGAACTCCTTCCCGGTTCATTTGAGAATCGTAATATAAGGAATAGTTATATTCGATACGATCGGCCCTACCCGAAAGTTTTTGAAACTCCCAGTTATCAAGACCGTGATACTTATACTTCGCAAGAACGGTGATCATAACCCTTCCGCCGGGAAACTGAAAATTCTCCGTTGCGGGTTGAGTCCATTCTTCCCCGATCGCAACCGGCGTTTCGGAAAAACTCGGAAGAGAACGAAGATTGGGCATCCCGTATTCTTGAGGAACCTTGTATTGTCCTATTTCCGTAATTTGAAATCGGCTCTTATACGTTTTGTCCTTTCTAAACGCGGGATCGACTTCGGGATAACGAGTGTATGTATCGAAAAAACCTTCGAGTAAACAAGCCTTGTTCTCGCAGGAAAGAGTTTGCAGAAGAATCCGATTCTTATCCTCTCTTTTGATTTTTCTTCCCTGACTTATCAATTGAACGCGATGATATTCGTTGAGCTCCACGTTCTCACCCGGAGTCAACTTCCATCGAAAAAGAATTTTTTCAGGTTCTTCCGAAAACAAAGAGTTAAGATGTATAAAACAAAGAATAAAAACGCAGGATAAGATTCCGAGGAAACCTTTACGTATTTTTTTCGAACGGGGATAAACTTTCAAAGACTTCCTCATAGTTTTAGTTTCGTAAGATTTCGTTAAAACATAAGAAAAGAGTAAAAAACTTTCCCAAAAAAACGGAGAATCGGACGAAAATTAAAATCAGAGTCCTGATTGTTTTGAGGAGAATCCAATGGAAGCGAGACTCGTTTACGTAACGACCAAAAATGAAAAGGAAGCCTTAAAGATCGGCAAGGCGATCGTGGAAGAAAGGCTCGCGGCCTGCGCGAATATTCTTCCCAAAATGAAATCGATCTATCATTGGGATAAGAAAGTCGTCACCGACAACGAAGTCGTTCTCATCCTAAAAACGAAAAGCGATCTTATGACGGAACTCACCCTGAGAATCAAATCTTTACACAGTTATTCGGTTCCCTGTGTGGTCAGCCTTCCCTTACTCGAAGGCAACCGGGAATATTTTTCATGGTTGTTCGGAGAACTTCTTACGGAATAGATATATTCAAAAAAGGTTATATTGTGCAAATTCACGTTAAACAAAAATTCACGGCTCTCACTTTCAATTCGGCTTTTTTCGGTTTTTACGCTCACGCGGGTTTTGCGAAAGGTCTTTCAGAAATCGGTTTCCATCCGACCAAGATCACCGGCTGTAGTTCGGGCGCTTTGATCGGTTCTCTCGTAGCCGCGGGCGTTCCGACCGATACGATGACCGACTTGATCTTAAATCTTAAGAAGAAGGATTTTTGGGAAGGAAACCTCATCACCAATTTCGTAAAACCGATCCGCAAAGGTCTTAAGAATTATTCCGGAATTCTTTCTGGTAAGAAGATCAAAGAATTATTAAAACCTCATCTGGGTCATAAAAAAATCGAAGACCTTCCCGTTCCTATGGGTGTTTCCGTTTCGAACATCACGAAACAAATCCGCGAATTAAAAACCAAAGGCGATTTGATCGATCAGATTCTCGCTTCGATGACCTTTCCCTTTCTTTTTGAAATTCAAAAATTGGGAGAAGAGGAATTTATAGACGGAGGAGTCGCCGATCAGGAACCGATCAAGGAATTGATCCTCGACAAATCGATCAAGAAGATCGTAGTTCACAGCGTCCGCACCAAAAAAGGCCATTCGGAAAAGGCGATGATCCGCGCCTTCCATTCTTCCGTTCAGATCATCGAAAACGAAACGAGGGAACTAAAGGAACTGCTCGCAAAACATTATAAAAAGCAAATATTAAGAATCGAAACCGTGACTCCTTATATCGACGCCGATCGACTCAAACACGGAAAGGAAGCGATGGAAGAAGGAAGAAAAAGCGCGCATCATTGGAAGAAAAAAATTCTCGCGTCCGCTTAAACTAGAACGTCCAACATAAGAACGACGAAATCGAGAACGATCTCGAACACGAATCGATTCCACGAACCGAATGCAACCGAAAGTTATAGAAATCACGGAGAATTACGTCAAACTGCATCGAACGCTTTCCGATCTGATGGGAGCGCCGGTCTTCAACTATAAAAGTTTCGATTTCTATTCCAATCCGGATTCACATTGGTTCACGAGAATCATTTTAAAAGGAAGCTTATCGCCTTCCGAACTCGTCAAAGAAGTAGAGGATCTGAGAAAAAAAGGATTTCATCCGGACATTTTAGATTTTTTGAATACAAGAGAACACGAGAATGCGATCCGCGAACTCGGCTACGATTCCTGCAACGAACAAGCGGGAATGTATCTCAAAGGAAACCCCGCCCCCTCGTACAAATCCAACACTTTAAAGAATTTAAATATTCAAAAGAACGCAATTACGGAAAGACTTGAGATCCGAAAAATCGAAACTCCGAACGAACTCAAGGATTGGCTGAAGATCGTAAACGAATCGTTTGAATCCGACGACCGCGAAAATTTATACCTAAAGCTCATCGATCGAAAGGAATTCCGTCTTTATGCGGGTTTTGTAAACGGAAACATGGCGACTACCGGAATGACTTTTTTCGACGGAGAATCCTACGGTTTGTATTCGATCACGACCGACCCGCGACACCGAGGTTTCGGTCATGCGTCCGTTCTCGTCGAACATATCTTAGGCGAGATTCGAAGGGACTTTTCGGGTTTTATCATTCTTCACGCGACGGAAATGGGCAAAGGAATTTACGAAAGATTCGGTTTTGAAAAATCGATTCTTCTGCGCCATTGGAGTCAAAGCAAAGTTTAAAACTTCGAAGTGAAATTTGCAAGCGCGGTTCCGATTGAATCCGGTTCGATTCGTAAAAGTCCGCGGGATCGCAAAGAAATCGATGCGGAAAAAGCGGATTCCGAAGCGAGAAAAATTCTTACTTGAGACGATTTCCGCAAAAGAATACGGCTTCGATCGAACCCGGAAATTCGAAATTTTCAAACGGGGACCAACCCGATTTACTTTTGATTTCCTCTTTGTGAAACGTCTTCGGTTTTTTTAGATTGAGCACCGTGAAGTTCGCGGAATAACCCGGTTCGATTCTTCCGAAACCCTTTCCGTATTTCGGAGGAAGATATTCGTTCACGAAGTCTCCCGGATTTTTCGAACAGATCTTTGCGACGGTTTTTAATTCCACTCCGCCTTTTAGAATCAACCATGTTACAAAAAGTGAATATGTATCGAGTTGCGAAATCCCGCTCGTTCCCTTGTGTTTTTCCTCGATACTGTGAGGAGCGTGATCGGTTGCGAGATAATCGATCCAACCTTCTTTGACTCCTTCGAGCATTCTTTCCCGATCCTCTTTGTCGCGCAACGGAGGATTCATCTGAAACCAATGACGGTTCTCGTCGGTAAGCATGGAACGATCGAAAAACAAATGTGTCGGCGTCACTTCGCAAGTGATTCGAATCCCTTTTTGTTTTGCGGCTTTGATCTTATTCAAACCGTCGCCCGTGGAATAATGACAGAGTTTACCTCGAAGATCGTATTTTTCGATCAGATACAACGCGAAGTCCGTCGCCATCGTTTCCGCTTCGGCGGGTCTTCTGTCTTCGTGCAGTTTTTCGTCCTGATGTTTTTCGAGAATTTCGGGATCTTCGCAGTGAAAGCTGATGTTCTGTCCCGCGTAATTGCGGATCGTATCTTCGAGGGTTTCGTTGTTGTGGAAAAAAAGTTCTCCGATGCTCGGGCCCATAAAAACCTTATACGGAACGGAATGCTCCAAAGGTTTCGTGTTCGGTCCTATTCCGGCGTACAACGTTATGTGGATGGGAGAACGATCGGCTAACTTGCGTTTTTTTGAATATGAATTTTCGTCCACGGGAGGAATCGGATTGTTCGGCATGTCCGCGACGTGGATCACACCTCCGTTGACCGCGGCTTCGCTCGCGGAAATAAAATCTTCCTTATACGTGTGTTTCCCGCTTTCGTCTTCTCTTGCGTGAATGTGAATATCTCCGAAGCCCGGAAAGATTACGGCTTCGTTCGGATCGAACCAGACTTCGTCCTTAGCATCTTCTTCGGAGACGTCGAACTCCAAACCTTCCCGAACGGACGTGATCCATCCGGTGGAAGGATCCCATTCCACCGTTCCGTCGAACTCGCGTTCGTGTGTGACGATTCTACCTGAGATTTTTCGAATCATGAAAGACGCAATTTCACTTAACGCAGATCACGTTAAACTTCATAGTTCCCGGATTGCTGGCTTCGGCTCCGTCCTTAAAATTTACGGAGAAATAATTTCCATTCTCCCCGTCCTGACTGGAAGACCAAAAGATCCCCGCGCTTCTCAGCTTTTGATCCGCTCTTTTGCTGAACGTTTTCAACTGATCCTTACCGGGAAGACGCTTGGCCTTTTCGTCGCAGATATCTTTCGCCTCGGCCCAAGTCGCCGATCTATGAAACGTATCGTCCCAACCGCGTTTGCCGTAAACGGGAGTTTTCGTGTGATAGTTTTCGCAGATAAAGTAACTGAAAATTCCTAAAAGAACAAGACTAAGCGCGAGAATGATCCGCGTTACGAGTTTTCCTCCGCCTTCTCGCGGAACTCTCACCTTGGGGGCAGCGCTTTTCTCCATGGCGAGTTCTTGGCTTTTGCGATGGAACTCTTGATTTCTTTGAAAATTCTTTCCTTGTTGCTGGCGTTGTTGGTGAGAATGTCTTCTGTTTCCTTCTCTTGGTTCGTTTCTCTGTTCGTTTCCGCCGCGGTTGGATTCGGAGTTTTCCCGATTCCTTTCGTTGCCTCCGCCTCCGGAACCTTTTTGATTTGAATTATGTTTCTTCCGGGGAGGCCTTCTTTTGTTTGCCATTTGGACCTGTGTTTTTGAATTTAAAAACTTCTCTTTGATTCGTACCAGAGAAATGATAAGTTGTAAATTAAAATTTCGATCCTTAAAGGAACAACGCTTTTACTTTGAAAATGAAGTGAATCTTCCCCGCAAATTTCGAAGATGGTAAACCATGGAACGCATTCGCATTGGATTGATCGGAGCTGGAACCGTCGGATCGGGCGTCATCGAGATTCTTAAAAAAGAAAGCGCCGCTTATCTCGAAAAATTCGGATTGGAACCGATTCTTTCCTCGGTCTGCACGCGAACTCCCGAAAAAATCAGAAAGGAACTTCAAAATTTTCCGAATTGTAAATTAGAATCCGATTATCAAAAGATCGTTACCGATCCCGAAATCGATATGGTTTTGGAATTGGTCGGAGGTACGGACATCGCGTATTCCATCGTAAAAGACGCGTTGAAGAACGGTAAAACGGTGATCACTGCGAACAAGGCTCTTCTCTCTCAAAGAGGGGACGAACTGTTTTCGCTCGCGCACGAAAGAGGTTTGGAGATCGGAATGGAAGCCTCGGTCGCGGGAGCGATTCCGGTGATCCGTTCCATCAAATCCGGACTCGGAAGCGATTCCTTTCTTTCCTTATACGGAATTCTCAACGGAACCACGAACTTTATTCTTTCCAAGATGGAATTGGAACATCTTAATTATTCGGAGGCACTTCGAATCGCTCAGGACTTGGGCTTTGCGGAGAAGGACCCGACCTTCGACGTGGAAGGAATCGACACCGCTCATAAGATCAGCATTTTGGGAAGTTTGGCTTTCTCCGAAAAAATTCCTTTACAGAGCGTCCAAATCGAAGGTATAACAAAGATTAGCGGATTGGATATCCAATTTGCAAGCGAACTCGGTTATAGAATTAAACTTCTCGGCTTAGTGAGAAAGTTGTCTAATAAGATCGAAGCCCGAGTTCAACCGGTGATGATCCCCGTTAAACATCCGTTTGCAAACATCATGAACGAGATGAACGCGGTGTATTATCAAACCGCTTATGCGGGACCGGGAATGTTTGTCGGAAAGGGAGCGGGATCGTTGCCTACCGCTTCTTCCGTCGTTTCCGACGTTCTCTACTACGGAGCGAGAAGAAACAAAGGAATCGCACCTGAAAAGAATTTATTTCCGCAGGCGTCGATCTCGGAAGCGAACGGTTCCTTGGTGCGTTATTATCTCCGATTTACTACCGTGGATCTGCCCGGAGTTCTTTCTGAGATTTCCAAGGTATTGGGCGATCACGGAATTTCGATCTCGTCCGTGAGACAAAATGAAGCTGAAAAAGAACCCGTTGAAGTTGTTGTAATTACGCATCCCGCAACGGAAGAAAATATAAAAAAGTCATTGAAGATCATAGACGGTTTGTCTTTAATCCGACATGCCTCCGTTGCGATCCGACTCGAGGATAAACTCTGAGAATTCCTTGAATGGAATGGAAGGATTTCACTTTGTCTTTGCATTCGGACGGGAATGAGGAACATCTGGACTTATTCCTGGATCCGGGAGCGGAGGAGAATCTTTCGACTTTCGGGACCTCGGACGGGAATCTGGACGATTTTCTGAAAGGTCGCGTTGTGGAATTTGAAAAAAAACGTTCTCATAGAAGGATATACCTGGAATTTGAAGGTGCGATCCCGGGGAAAGGTACGATCCAAATTGTTTTAAAAGGTCGGTATGATGCCGATCATTTCCAAGAAGGCGAGAAGATCCGGTTGAAATATAAAGAAGGGAAAATTTTCCCGGCGATATAAAAGGAATTTTCATGGCGAGAGTAGAATTCGATTCATTATACATTGAGACGACAAAAACAAGTCTCCCTAACAAGGAAGTTCAACTCGTTGTTTTCAACGGGAAGGTGACTAACTCCAACTCTTTCGAGATTTCACGCAAAATTCATTTCATCTTCGAGGAAGAAGTCTTCAACATCATCTTGGATCTTTCCGCGCTCGAATACATCAACAGTGTGGGAGTCGCTACGATTCTTACTTTGATCAAAACCGTGGATCAACATTCCGGCAAGATCGTGATCGGCGGGTTGAATCACTTTTTGGAAAACGTGATTCGTCTGATGGAACTTCCGAAAAAAGTGGAGATCTATCATTCCGTCGAGGAAGCCAAGAAAGCGTTCGCATAAACGCGCAAACCGAGGTTCGAAACCTTTCCCCAAAAACCGAAATTGTAGGAACTACCACGTTCACAAAGGAACGTAAAAGTCCGGAGCGGTTCAGGATTCAATTTTCTTAAAATTTTTCCACGACGGAATATTTCGATTTGGCCTGATCGTAGATTCTTTCTTCCAAAAGATCCAAAAGAATCTTTAAACCCCAACCTCGATACGCGGAAACCAAAACCGTATCGGTATGTACGTCGATTCCCAAATCCTCTTTTAAGTCCGCGATCGCTTCCAAACCCGGTCCGTGATTGATCGAAGGACGAGAGGATTTTTTGTAACCGTTGGAATCGTCGTTTTCTTTCGCCCAGGTCTTGAACTTTTCGAGATTGTCGATCTTGTTGAACACTTGGATCATCGGTATATGAGAAAGTTCTAATTCTTCCAAAATCTTTTCGACCGCTTCCATCTGAAGTTTGTAGTCGGGATTGGAAACGTCCACGACGTGCACCAAAAGATCCGAATCGCCTAACTCCTCTAAGGTGGCTTTGAACGCGTTGGAAAGTTCGGGAGGAAGATCGTGGATAAATCCTACCGTATCGGAAATGATGATTTCTCTTTCTTCGGGAAAACGGATTCTTCGAGTCGTCGGATCGAGAGTCGCAAACAATTTGTTTTCCGATAAGACTTCGCTGTTGGTCAAAGCGTTTAACAACGTGGATTTTCCGGCGTTCGTATAACCTACGATGCCCACAACGGGAAGTTCGTTTTTCTTTCTTTGTCTTCGATTGACTTCTCTTCGTTTTTTCAGGGATTTGAGTTCGGCTTCGAGTCTGGAAATTCGTTCTTCCACTCTTCGTTTTCCGATTTCCAGTTTTGTTTCCCCCGGTCCTCTTCCGCCGATTCCCCCGGTCAACCTCGACATGTTATCGTCCAACTCGGTGAGCCTTCCTTTCAGATATTTAAGCTGAGCCAACTCGACCTGCAGTTTACCGTCCCGGCTTGTCGCGTTTCTCGCAAAGATATCGAGAATGAGTTGGGTTCGATCGATCACCTTGATATCGGCGATGTCCGAAATTTTCTTCGCTTGAGAAGGAGTCAGTTCCAAATCGAATACGAGAAGTTCGACGTGTTTCTGAATCGCTTTAAGAATGATCTCTTCCAGTTTTCCCTTTCCCAAAACGGTGGAAGGATCGAGACGATTCTTTCTCTGCATAAACGTATCGACTACGTGGACCTCGGCGGTTCTACAGAGTTCCTTCAATTCTTCCATGGATAAGTTCGGATGTCTTCCGACGTTTCTTTCCGGATAAACCCCGACCAAAAAGGCGCGGTTTTCCTTTTGAGCGTCCTTTAGATTTCGTCTGGAACGGGAAAGTCTGGATTCGATGTCCAGGATCTCGTCCAAAATTCCTTCGGTAAGTTGGCCCGGATATTGTTTGGGGAGAACGGTCCAAAGCTCGTCTTCGGATTCGGGATTTACGTGCGCGGAAAAATATCCGTTCGGATTTCCGGAAGAATCCATGATAACGGCGGTTATATAATCCAGACGGAGCAAGGCCAAGTCGGTGAGGTCTTCCTGGTTGAGAGATTCTCCCTTTAAGTGGGTATGAACGAGTCTTAAACCTCGCAATCTCGCTTCGGATGTACGAAGTCGGTCCAAAAACGGAATTTCGATCGAGTTGTCGGTCCCGACTAACACGTGAGTAACGTATCCGGATCGATCGATTAGGATTCCGATTTGTTTGCTGATTTCTAAGGATAATTCGCAGAGAGTGCGTGAAATTTCTTGACTAACGATTACATCTTCCCGGATTCTTTTTTCGGAAATTTTTTTCAGTCTTTGGATTTGATTGGATTTGAGGCCGTTGAGGTTACCGCTGAGCTTGCTAATAAAGAATGTTCTCCCTTTACTAAAACGTAGCAGGTTTCCCGGTTTCCGTCAAGCATTCCGGTTCTCCGAAATCATGCTTGTCATGGAAAAAAACAGGAAAAATCTGAAAAATCGGTCGAACTTATGAATAGCATCCTTGCGAAAAATTTTACCCATCAAAGGTATCCAATGTCCTCTTATTTCAAATTGAGAAAGTTATTTCCTTACGTTATTCTTCTTTGTTCTTTTGTTTGGGTCGGTTTGAACGCGGAGTCGGTTCGATCCGGTTCGAACGATCAAAACGTTTTTACGAAAGTGGACGCGCCCGACGATTCTTCCGAAAATCCGAACTCGGGAGAATCTTCCACGAACGGAAATTCCTCCGGCGGTTTGAACGTAGACGATCCGAGAAATCTTACCGAGGAATCGGACGGGGTTTCCTCTTACGAAAGAAGAAAACGCAAGGACCTGACTCCGAAAGAAAGACAGGAAATCGAATACGATCTTTCGCTCAAGAAAGGGATTCTTACCGTGTTCCGCGCGGAAGCAGAAAAACGTTATAAGGTTTTGGATCGGATCGCTCTTACACATTCGATTCCGCGCGTGAGAGCCGCCGCGGTTTTGGCGATCGGGAGAATGGGTCGAGGCGGAGTCAAAACCCTTCATCACGTGATCGAACGCGACGGAGAAGCAGTAAGACAAGCCGCCTACAAGGCGTTAGCCGATATCGGTTCGCCCTCTTCTCTCGATTATTTTTTTAGAGGAATCAAATCCAACGATCCCGATATTCAATTTTCCTCATGGAGAGGAATGGGTAAAACCAAGGATCCTTCCGCAAGAGACGCGCTGATCCGTCAGGGAATCCGTTCTTCCAGAACCGAAATCGTAAAGGCTTCCTTGTTGGGTCTTGCGGCGTTTCAAGTAAACGACGATCTGAAACTGTTCAAAACGTATTTGGATTCGGACGATCCCGAACTTCAAAAGACCGCGATCGAGGCTTTGGGAATCCACAAAACCCGCGCTTCCTTGAGAATTCTGGAACAAACCCTGGAAACAAAGCCGGAACTCGTAAAGAATATCATCGAAGCGATCGGTCAAAACACGAGCTTATACGGAACGTATTCGTTCATTCGAATCTTGGAAAATTCCGCTTCGGACGAACTCACACAAAGGGTTTTGGCTCAACTCAATCTGAGAAAGGCTTTCTATCAATTCGGAACCGTGATCGTGGAAGGCGGTTCTTCTCAGGAGAATCCGTATCCGACCTCGCGCAAGTTACGCGCGCTTACGACCGGAGAAGTCGGAAAGATTCTCAAAAAAAGCGATCGTAGATTCATTCAAAGAGTCGGCGAGAAGTTCGTGGAAGATCATTATTACCTTCTTCT
This sequence comes from Leptospira kmetyi serovar Malaysia str. Bejo-Iso9, assembly GCF_000243735.2. Lineage (NCBI taxonomy): Bacteria > Pseudomonadati > Spirochaetota > Leptospiria > Leptospirales > Leptospiraceae > Leptospira > Leptospira kmetyi. The sequence goes on from NZ_AHMP02000003.1 coordinate 2,630,069, forward strand.
TTTGGAATCCAAAAATCCGGAAAGTTATTACGAAACCTTTCAGTCCTGGGTGTTCGGACCGTATCTGAAGATCAGAACGATCATCGCTCCTCCGAAAGAGAAAAAGGGAAAACGATACAAAAGAAAACAGAACAAGTTCACTCCGGCTTCCGATATGGAAGAGACCGATCCCGCTTCTCCGTCTAACGAGAATAATGCGGAACCGGGCTCCGAAAACGGACCGCCTCTGGAAAACTAAGAACCGTTAAAACGTAGTTAAACGACCGTTTCGAAACGGATTTTCTTTTTTAAGGAAGTGGGGAGAAATACGACCGTTCCCTGCTTCAAAGGAACCTTAGGAACCATCCAACCGATTCCCGCAAACCAAGGGAGAATGGAAGACGAGAAAAACATCACTCCCGGAAAATCGAATCCGGTGGTAGCGATGATCTTATTGCCTTGATAACCGTCCTTGTGAATCTTACGAATCATCCAAAGACCGGAAGTCTGGGTTTCCATCGTAATATCGGTCACGATGGTATGAAAACGATTCTTATCCTTGCTGTAAATTTCCCAACCTTGAGCGGCGTCGACGGCTCTTACGGTTTCAAAACCCTTCTGTTCGAACCAAACCTTTAGATTGTTCGCGTAGCGGTCGTTGTCGTCCACGATCAGAACGCTTTTCTTCATGGTAATACTCCGTTGTTGGCGGCAAATTGATTGTCCGAAAGTTTTCGATAGATTCCGTTTTGCTCATATAAGGAATTGTGATTTCCCTCTTCCACGATCTTACCGTTGTCCATCACGATGATTCTCGGGATATCCTTGATCGTGGAAAGTCTATGAGCGATTACGAATGTAGTTCTGTTGGCGTATAATCTTCGGAGAGCGTCGCTGACCAATCGCTCCGATTCCACGTCGAGCGCGGAAGTCGCTTCGTCCAAGATCATGATCTCCGGGTCGCGCAACAAAGCGCGGGCGATTACGAGTCTTTGTCTTTGACCGCCGGAAAGATTGAGCCCGCGAACCCCGAGAAGGCTATCGTATCCGTTGTCCATCTTTTTGATAAAGTCGTGCGCGTGTGCGAGTCTCGCGGCGCGGATCACGTCCTTTCGGGTCGCGCCCGGTTTTCCGTACGCGATATTGTCCGCAACCGTTCCGTGAAAAAGAAAAATGTCCTGGGTTACGATTCCGATCTTTTTACGAAGATCTCCGAGGCTGATGTCGCGGATATCGATTCCGTCGAATTCGATCGAACCGGAAGAAGGATCGAAGAATCTCGGAATCAAATCCATCAACGTTGACTTTCCACAACCGCTCGCACCGATGAGAGCGATCGTCTCGCCCTTTTTCACTTTCAGGTTGATGTCTTTTAGAACGGCGGCATTGGTTCCCGGATAAGAAAAGAATAAATTCTTAAATTCGATGCTTTGAGACAGAGGAGCCGCCGCGACCTTACTTTCTTCGCTGTGGTCTTCGGTTTCCAAGTCGATGATTTCGAAAATTCTTTTACCGGAGGCGATCGACTGCGTGATCTTTCCCACCATCTGAGAAAGTTGAGTCAGAGGCCGGAGCAAAAAGAGAAGAGTCAAAAGAAAGGCCATAAACTCGCCTTGCGTGAATCTTCCGTTGTAAATCAGACTCGCGCCCGCAGCAAAAAATCCGAGAACCACAATCGAAGAAGTCAACTCGACGAGAGAAGGAGCGATCTGAAGATAAAACTGTCCTTTGAAGTTTCTTCGATAAACGTTGTGATTGATCTTTCCGAATTTTTCCTGTTCGTATTCTTCCGAATTGAAAACTCGGATCACCTTGATTCCGGAGATCATCTCTTGGATGTTCGCGTTTAGATCGGCCATCTTTTCCTGGGATCTCGCAGTAGACTTGGTGATCTTTCTGGTAAACAAGGTTACGGGAAGAATGATGACAGGAACCGTAAGACAGGCGATCAGCAACAATTCCGTATTCAAATATAATAATACCATTAAGTGTGTCACCACGTAGAAAAAGTTGATCGTGGCGTCCCGAAAGTTGCTCGAAATCACGGCCGCGACCACTTCCACGTCGTTGATGATTCTACTCATCATCAAACCGGTTTTTTCCTTAAAGAAATAGGTCAAAGGCAGAAGCTGATTTTTTTCGAAGAGTTCCTGTCGAATGTCTCTCACGGCTTTGTAACCGGCCGTGGCGATGCAATAAACGGATAATAAATACGTAATCAACTTCAAAAGATATAAGGGCATCACGATGATACAAATCGCCCAAACGACTTCCTTCGGTTCGAGCCCTTTGGTTCTTCCGTTGACCCATTCTTTCGCGTCGATCAAAAGAAGTTTGGTTCTTTCGAGCCCGTCCAAGGATTCTTCCCCGAAAACTTTTTGTTTGAGGAGAATTCTCTGCTCGGGTAAAGTCATCTGAAGCTGAAAGCGGGTTTGTTTATCGTTACCGAGAGAATCGAAAAGAGGAATGAGAGCCGTGAGAGAAACCGCGTTTAAGATCGCGGTCAATAATGCGAATACGATTCCGAGGGAGAATCGATACTTATAACGTACGGAATAGGCGAGAAGCCTGAAAAAAAACTTCATGGTTCCTGAACGATAGAGGAAAAGTTTCTGACCAGATCCAGTCCGGCGCTGGTCATGATGGACTCAGGATGGAATTGAACTCCGTAAAGATGTTTTTTGGTTTTATGACGCACTCCCATAATCACGCCGTCGTGCGTTTTGGAAGCGACTTCCAATTCCTTCGGCATACTTTCTGGTTGAATCACCAAAGAATGATAACGAGTAGCGACGAAAGGAGAAGGAATTCCCTTATAAATATCCTTTCCGTCGTGTTCGATGAGGGAAACTTTTCCGTGCATGATCGAAGGCGCGGAAACGATCTTACCTCCGTGAACGAGACCGATGGCCTGATGTCCCAAACAAACCCCGAAGATCGGAAGTTTACCGCCGAGTTCCCGGATTACGTCCAAACAAACCTTGGAATCTTCGGGACGACCCGGACCCGGAGAAAGAATGATTCCTTTCGGTTTGAGTTCGTTGATTTCGTTTAACGTGATTCTATCGTTGCGATAAACTTCCACGTTGTTTCCGATCTGACAGAAATACTGATAAAGATTGTATGTGAAGGAATCGTAATTATCGATCAGGAGAAGCATTATTTCCATTCTCCTTTGAGCCCGTTTCTGGCGAACTCAACCGCTTTCAAAAGGGCGGCCATTTTGTTTTTTGTCTCTTCGAGTTCGGATTCCGCAACCGAATCGTAAACGACTCCGCCGCCCGCTTGTAAGAATGCCGTATCTCCGTAAAACACGATCGTACGAATGATGATCGCGAGATCGCTTTCTCCCGAAAAGGAAATATAACCCAACGCTCCCGAATAGATCGCGCGTCTTGTGGTTTCGAGTTCGTCGATGATTTCCATCGCGCGGATTTTCGGAGCGCCCGAAACGGTTCCCGCGGGAAGAGTCGCACGAATCAGATCGTAAACGGTTTTTTCCTCGTCGAGTTCGCCGGAACACTGACTTACGATGTGCATAACGTGAGAATATTTTTCGATGACTTTGAAGTCGTTTACGCGGACGCTTCCCGGTTTACAAACCCTTCCGAGATCGTTACGGCCGAGATCGACGAGCATGATATGTTCCGCGATTTCTTTCGGATCCGCCAAAAGATTCTCTTCGAGATATTGATCCTCGCTCGCGTTTTTGCCGCGGGGACGGGTTCCGGCGATCGGACGAAGATACGTCTGATTGCCCGCGTATTTCACCATAATCTCCGGAGAACTTCCGACAATGGTGATTTCTCCGAGACGGAGATAATACATATAAGGACTTGGATTTACGGTTCTTAAACCGCGATAGATCTGAAACGGAGAAACTTCCGGTTTGAACTGTAGCTTGCGGGAAGGAACGACCTGAAAAATGTCTCCGGCCTGGATGTATTCCTTGGCCTTTTCCACGTTTTTCTTATATTCTTCATCCGGAATATTCGGATTTAATTGTAGAGTTCCTTGGACAGCTTTCGGATTTCGGATTTCTTCGGGAATGACGCCGTTTCGGATTTCGTTTTCGATCGAGTTGATTTTGCCGATCACATGCTCGTAACATTCTTTCAGGGAAGAATGTTCGCCGGTTCTCGCATTAACCACGACTCTTAAAACGTGATCGATATGATCGACTACGAGAAGTTCGTCATAAACGGCGAAGTAACAATCGGGTGCGTTCTCGTCTTCCGGTTTCGTATCGGGAATATTTTCGTAATAACGAACCGCGGAAAAGGATAAGAATCCGACCGCGCCGCCCGCAAACGGAGGAAGTCTGTAGTCCTGAACGTAAACGTCGTCTCCGAGAAGATTCTCCAGAAGAACCAAAGGATCGTAAGTGATGATTTCGGTCGCGGGTTCGTTGCCGACCGTGATATAAAAAAGTCCATTCTTCCCTTGCAGAATGCGGGAAGGAGTTTTACCGAGAAAAGAATTTCGTCCGAGTTTTTCCCCGCCCTCTACGGATTCTAAAAGAAAAGAATCTTTTGCGGATTCGCATCCCCATTTTGCAAACAGGGATACCGGAGTCTCCATATCCAGAAAAATCTGTTTGAAGACGGGAATCACGTTTCCGCGCTCGGAGAGCGCGGAAAATTCCTCGAATGTAAGCGAGAATTCTTTCAGAAATTAGGTCCCTCGATTCCCTTTCCGTCCGCGAGGAAACGGGAAACGATCATTCTTTGAATTTGAGAAGTGCCTTCGTAGATTTGGAAAATCTTAGCGTCTCTCATTAATTTTTCAACCGGATATTCGGTGTTGAATCCGTATCCGCCGAGAACTTGAACCGCATCGGTACAAACTCTCATGCACATATCCGCGCAGAACATCTTTGCGATCGAAGCTTGGTACGTGTTTCTAAATCCGTTGTCGATCATCCAAGCCGCTTGGTAACAAAGAAGCCTTCCTGCTTCGATATCGCGGGCCATCTCCGCGATCATAAAGGAAATTCCCTGATTGTCCATGATCGGACGACCGAAGGTATTGCGTGTGTTCGCGTAATTGATGGAATGTTCCATCGCCGCTCTTGCGACTCCGACCGCGCCGATCGCAACGCCGGGACGAGTATGATCGAAGGCGCCCATCGCAACCTTAAATCCTTCTCCCTCGCGTCCTACCATTTGCCACGCCGGAACTTTCACGTCTTCGAATGTGATTCCGCGCGTATCGGAACATTTCTGTCCCATGTTGATTTCTTTCTTTCCCATAATGATCCCGGGAGATTTCGCATCCACGATAAACCCGGTGATTCCTTTATGGCCCGCAGCAGGATCGGTTTTGGTAAGAACAAAAAACCAATCCGCATATCCCGCGTTCGTGATCCACATCTTGGATCCGTTGATGATGTATTCGTCTCCGACTTTTTTCGCAGAAGTACGGATCGCCGCAACGTCCGAACCCGCGCCCGGCTCGGTTACCGCATAGGCGGCGAGTTTAAATTCTTCGGTCATCGGTTGAACGAATTCTTTTTTAATACGATCGTTTGCGCCGAGAAGAACGGGAGCCAACGCGAGATTGTTTGCAAGAATCGCGGTCGCCATCGCGGAACAACCCCAGAAGAGTTCTTCGCCGATGATTACGTCGTCAAGTTCCGCCATCCCCGCCCCGTTGAATTGGGGTTCGATGTGGATGTTCATCAGACCGATTTCCCAGGCCTTCTTGAGAACTTCCATGGGATATTCTCCCGTGTGATCGTGATGTTCGGCGCGAGGACGCATTTCTTCTTTCGCGAATTTCCGGGCGAGATCGCGTAATTCTTTCTGTTCACTGGAAAGGGCAAATTCCATTTTAATAGCACACCTTGTCGAAATTGAACTCTTCCGATGGTTCCGGGCATCCCGCCTGGATCGCCGATAGCCGGTGTCTCATTTCCGGTACGGCCTCGAAATCGGTATTGGAACCTGGATTTACGAGCTCTGTATGCAGGATTCGAAGAGAATCCTTTACCGTCAAGAATGTACGAAATCCAAAACCGAAGGAGACGCTTGAAAGAGGGAATTCACCGGATTCGAATGTATTCTTTCTTTCAAAGAACTGTCTCCTTTTTCCAACAGATTCTTTTGAAAACTCTAACACTTTCCAAGCCGAGAATCCAATCGTTTTTAAGACGGAAACGACTTTCGATTCTTAAAGTAGAACGGAAGATACAGAAGAATGAAAAATCCGACTCCGATCAATTGCATATGAATCAGATAGTAAGGCCATTCTCCCAGATAATCCAATGCGGAACCGGCGCTCGGTTTGGACATCATGTAACCGTAGTTTCCGTCCAAAGCATAGTCCACGGCAAACGCCGTTACGAAAAATATCTGAGAATATAAGAAGGCCCGAAGAACGGCCCAAGGACGAGGTTCCAATTTTAATCCGAAAACGATGTAAAGCGAAGCGATCACAAGACCCGAATGAGCGATAAAGAATATAAAGAAATAAATATGTGGAAACGTATTCTGAAGATCCGGCGTAATCACGCCGTTGATCGAACCGCTCAACACCCAAAAGTAGGAAAGTTCTGCAAAGGTTCGGTTGTGAGTTAAAAGAGCAATCGATGTTACAATCATCGCCCAATTACAAAATTCCATCGGTAGATCGTAACGGATTTCCCAGTGACCGGAATCGATTCGATAGATCACGTAGACGATATAATTTAAGATTAGAATCCATGCGATCCCGAAGCCGATTCGTTTGGAAAGAATTCCCTGCCGATCCTTTCTTGCGATCCAAAGCAAAAGTAAAATCGTAGATACGGTTAAAAACAGAACGAAATAGTGAAGTCCGGAGCCGATTTGAAATCTTTGTTCCATGATTTTAGAATTTTGTAATTCGATCTCCTCTGAGAATGTTTAGCTCCGTTTTAGAAATGTAGGAACTACTACCTTTTTGATTCCGCAGTGAGCCCGAGATTCAAATCGATGTAGGAACTACCACATTTTCGGTCCCACGATGAGTCCGAACTCCAAATCGATGTATGAACTCCAACGTTCAAAGCCTAAAACGGCAATTGCCTGATCGACCTACGAATTTGTAGGAACTCCTTCAACCTTTGGATTCGACCTTCTTTTCTTTGAATTTAAAAACCCAACTGGCGGGAATCAAAAAGAAAAGAATCAAAAACACGAAACCGGCCAAACTCAGCCAAACATTCACAAAAGCCAAAGCCGTCACGATCGCATAAAAAATCGGTCCTTTGATGTAATGTCCGCTGATCGCTCGGATTTCTTCCAAATCGGCATTCGGATCGCGAAGACGCGGATTCCCCACTCCGTATCTCCAAACCAAATTAAACGGAATTCCCCCGAGAGTAATCCAAGCTCCATAGATCAAAGAAGCAAGCGTCGCATTCTCACCGCCTTGCGCCGAATATTCTCCCAAAAGAGCGGAACAAAAAGGAATAAAAGAAATATTGAGCATCAGAAAACTGTTGAGCATGATCAAAGTATGATCCGTCTTTTTAACGTATTTAAAGATCGTATGATGATTGGTCCAAACCACGGAGATGATTAAAAAGCTGATCACAAAGCTCAGATAATCCGGCCATTTTGCGAGCAAAGCCTGAAGCAAACTTCCCGATCCGAGATCGTGAAGATGAGGAATTTTAATCTCCAACGCCATCAACGTCAAGGCGATCGCAAAAACCGCGTCGCTGTAAACGACCATTCTTTCCGCGTCATAGATCGTTCCTTCCTCCGTTTTCGAAGAAGAAGTAGGATGAGAAGAAGAATAAGATTCTTCGATCGACTGCGTTTGCGTTTTTTTCTTTAGGATATTTTTCTTAGCTTTTGCCATACACTCACTCCGTAAAAAAAGCCCGGGACAACCCGGGCTTTTCCAAATCAAACGGAAAGAAAGAATTCTTCCCTTACGTTATGTTCTCTTATGCTTCCGGATTTTCCAGAACGAGAGCGATTCCTTGACCGCCTCCGATACAAAGAGAAGCAACGCCGTATTTCGCCTTTCTTCTTCTGAGCTCGTACGCCAAAGTGATCGTAACTCTCGCGCCGGAAGCTCCGAGCGGATGACCGATCGCAACGGCTCCGCCGTTCACGTTGGTAATCGAAGGATCAAGACCGAGTTCTTTTTGAACCGCAAGATATTGGGCCGCAAAGGCTTCGTTCACTTCCACAAGACTCATATCGGAAAGTTTTAAACCCGCTTTTTTCAAAGCCGCAGGAATCGCGATCGCGGGACCGATTCCCATCTTAGCAGGATCACAACCCGCGTGACCGTAACCGCGAATGATCGCCAAAGGTTTTTTACCGATCTTCTTTGCGTAAGAAGCGGAAGTAACGATCGTTGCCGCCGCGCCGTCGTTCAAACCGGAAGCGTTTCCCGCGGTCACGGTTCCACCGTCGCGGAAAACCGCTTTTAGACTTCCGAGTTTTTCAACACCGGCCGCGCCTTTGATGAATTCATCCTTATCCAACGTGATCGGTTTTTTACCTCCGATCGTTACGGGAAGAATCTCTTCTTTCAGACGACCTTCGTTCGTCGCTTTTTCAGCGCGTGTTTGAGAAGTCGCCGCCCATTCATCCTGTTCTTGCCTTGAGATTTTATATTGGTCCGCGAGATTCTCCGCGGTTTGACCCATGATTAAACCGACATACTGATCGGTAAGACCTTGTTCGAGAGTATCTTCGAATTCCGCGGAACCGTAACGAACTCCCCAACGAGCGTTTCGAACCACGTAAGGAGCGTTGCTCATAGATTCCACTCCGCCCGCGAGAACCGCGTCCGCGTCTCCAAGGTAAATCTTCTTAGCCGCTTGAACGATCGCTTCCATACCGGAACCGCAAAGACGATTCAACGTCAAGGCGGGAACCGCAAGAGGAAGACCGGTTTTTAAACCGATATGACGAGCGAGATAGATCGCTTCTTTTCCGGTCGGAATTACGTTTCCGAAAATGGATTCTCCGATCGCATCGGGAGAAACTCCCGTTTTTTCCAAGATCGCCTTGGAAGCCAAAACCCCCAAATCCACCGCGCTGAGATCCTTAAGGGTTCCTCCAAAATTGCCGAACGGGGTTCTAATACCGTCCAGAATGACCGCTTCTTCCATGATTACTCCTAATAACTCTAATATTCTAAATCTTGAATGCTCTAAATTACGTTTTTATAAAGCCGAATTGAAAAGGATTCGAAACGATCTCTCAATCGATCTTATCCGCGACGGGAAAAACCAATTCGAAAGGATTCGAATGAATCCCCGTTTTAAAAACTCCGCCTTTGATCACGTCCGGGAACACGGCTTCGTCGCTCCAGATCTCTTGGATCTTTGCGATTCTTCCCTTACCTTTTCCGATAAACTGGGTTTGTAGATAACCGTAAGGCGCCTTTTGTAAAAGTGTGTAAGGGAGAATTTTTGTGGAAACCGGAAACGAAAAACCTTTGGTCGCGATTACGACGCGGAAGAATTCTTTTCCGTTTCTATAAGCGGAAATTTTTGTAAGATTTCCTTCTTTCATCCAAGTGAAGTCCGCTCTTTCTTTCGGGATCGCCCAGTTTAGAATTCCCTCTTCCACGGATTTCTGACTGGAAACGAAAATTCTCGTGATTCTTTTGTAGCTCTCGCCTTTGTATTCGAAGTTTCCGGGAATATAAAGAAGTTCGTAATAAGGTCCGACATCGCTCGTCTCGTAATTGACGAGCATGATCGATCCGAGTCCGCCCCTGTATTGTCTGGAATCCTCGTCGGAGAAAAAGCACATCTCGCGATTGTAGTCCTTTTTAGCCCAAAGAGGGAACAGAAAACCTTCTCCTTTTAAGTTCCAAGGCGCTGGAAAGTGTTTTGCGGAAACGCCGGAGTTCCGACCTAAAACGCGATCCGTAGTGAGCGTTTTGCTAAGTTTTCCCGAACTCGAGCGCCCGGTGGTTTTTACGGATTTTGCCGATTTTGACTTTCCGTTTTTGGAAGCCGAAGCCGATTTCTTCGAGGATTTGGAAGTAGGAGATCCTACAGATTTCTTTTTTACAGCCTTCTTTGCCACCACCGATGCCACCTAAAAATAGAAAAAAGCCTTCGAAATCCGGCGATTCTACTCGTTTTGTTTTCTTTCTTCCAAGTCCTCAAAAAAACCCATTTTTGGAAAGTAGGAATTCTTTTCCTTTTTCTCTTTACTTAATTAACGATGTTCGTTTATTTTGGTCATAATGAACAACGTTCACTGAAGAGAAAAAACAAGGAGGCCCGACATGGTCCCCATTTTAATTTTATTTTTTGCACACTGGTTCGGTTCGGTTTTCGCCCAAACCTTCTTCTTACACAGATACGCGGCGCACGCGATGTTTTCGATGAATCGCAGATGGGAAAAATTCTTCCATTTGTCAACGATGCTTATCCAAGGCCCTTCTTATCTGAACCCCTATGGGTATGCGGTTCTGCATAGAATGCACCATTCTTACAGCGATACGGAAGAAGATCCGCATTCTCCCCACTTTTCAAAGAATGCGTTCGATATGATGATTAAAACCAAAAAGATCTACGACGACTTCGCGTATGACCGAGTTCCCGCAAACCCCGAGTTTACGAGAGATTTTATTCCCCGCTGGAAATCCATCGACATGCTCGGTCAGAATTGGTGGTTTCGAATCGGTTTCGGTTCCCTTTATGCGTTTTATTACATGGCTTTCGTTCCCGAAGGACAGTGGGCTTGGTATCTTTTACTGCCGATTCATTGGCTGATGGGACCGATTCACGGCGCGATTGTAAACTGGGGAGGACATAAATACGGTTATAGAAATCACTTTAAAACCCAGGACGAGTCTAAGAATATGTTACCGATCGACTTTTTGACCATGGGAGAATTGTATCAGAACAATCACCACGGGCATCCGACCTCCCCAAACTTCGCATATAAATGGTGGGAAGTGGATTTTTGCTTTCAGATCATGAAGGGGTTGCATAAAGTTGGGATCATAAACATAAAACGAGACGTTTGGACGACCAAAGGGCGGGTCCCAGTTTCCAAAGCGGCTTGATCCAAGTTAAGAATCTAAAGATGACAACTGCAGTTCGACACAAAAGAAGATCCAGAAACAGTCTCAACCGTGAAAACATCGTTCAGGTTGCGATGGAGATCCTACAAGAAGAAGGAATCGACGGCCTTTCGATGAGAAAGATCGCGGAAAAGTTGGACTGCAGCGTAGCAAGCCCCTATTCTCACTTTAAAAGTCAGGAAGAAATCATTCAGGTTCTCATCGCAAAGGGTGAAACTGAACTTACGCAACTTCTCAGAAACGCTCAAAGAAACGGAAAGAATTCCTTTGAAAAACTGGCCGGAATCGCAAGAGCGTATTGGGATTTTTCTTTGAACAACAAGGAACTTCACAAAGTGATGTTCAACACAGTTCACGGTCATATGCACCGCAAGGCATTCCCGAGCCTTCCCACAAGTTACAGGGTATTTTTAGAAACGATCCGAAACGGATGCGCCAGCAAAGAATTCAAACTTCCGAAAGCGGAATATCCCGCGATCGCGAGAATGATGTGGGCATGGATGTACGGTTTGATGGTTTTGGATCTTACGAATATGCTCAAACGTCGCAGAGGCGGAAAAGACGATCCGTTGAGCGAAGGCTTTTTATATTTCCGTAAAATTCTTCTCGGCGAGTGATTGAATCGCAAATATTTCCGACTTGCAGATTCTTACGCAGATCTTTCGAAAAATTTTCACGCAAGTTCCGATTTAAAATTTAAAGTTTAGGATTTTGTTTTAGAATTTTCCAATTCTAAAATTCTCGCGGAAACGCGTAGCGTTTACATCATACCGTAAACGCTACGCGACGTTTTGCGATCTAATTTAGATTTTTTTAATATTTGGCGAGGGAAGAATCCACTTCGTCGGAATAAAGAAGAATCCCGCCCTCCACGTTATGCACCTTTGAAAACCCGGATTGTTTCAGAATTCCGCAGGCCATTCCAGAACGTCCTCCGGAACGACAATAAACGATCACGTCCTTACCGGATTCTTTCCAAGGGTTGATTTCGGAAACTCGGTTCGGAAGTTCGCCAACAGGAATCAAAAGGTCGGTTCCTTCGATGGTGCTGATTTCCACTTCGTTCGGATTTCGAACGTCGAGTAAAAAGAATGAATCCTGTCCCGCTTTTCTCTGATCCAATCTCGCTTTTAGTTCTTTCGGTGTCATACGACGGCGTTCCTCAATTTAATTATAGAATGTAAGATTCGTCCAATGTTTCGGAGTTCCGACTCGTCAGCGCTTAGAGCGGACGTTGAGTTTTGCACGCATCGAGCTCAATCTATCGCTTTCTACCGATCGCGATTTAGGAAGCGCGGCGTTGGATTATCCGAACGGCAACCGTAGATTAGACGGCGCCGGAAAGTTCTTCGAGTTCCAATTGAAGAGATTCCCATTCCGAAGTCAAACGAGTGATTTCGTTTTTTGCCTCGTTTAGATTGTCCAATTCCAATTGATAACTTCGATTCTTAAAAAAACCGGGATCGGCCAACACTTCTTCCAGATTCTTTTTGGACTTTTCCAAAAGTTCTATCTTGGCTTCGATCTGTTCCAGATCTTTTTGAATTTTTTTGATTCGATTCTTATCCGCGTTCTTCTTGGATCTCGTCTGAGTCGAATCCTCTTTTTTCTGAGGAGAATTTCCGTTCTGCGGCTTGGAAGACTCGGTCTCGTCCAGATTGTATTTGAGATAATCCGAAAACGTACAGTTATAATCCCGGATCTGGCCGTTGTCCACGGAGATCGTCCGATTGCAAAGGTCCTTTAGAAACTCCGGATCGTGAGAAATGATAAGAAGAGAACCTTCATATGCCATAAGGGCTCTTCTCAGATTGTCCCGAACGACCAAATCCAAGTGGTTTGTGGGCTCGTCCAAAAAGATCGAGTTGGCGGGAAGACGAACGAGCAACGCGAGACGAAGACGACTTTGTTCCCCCCCGGAAAGCAAACTGGTTTGCTTGTAAACGGAATCGTCCGAAAAAGAAAAGTAACCGAGAAGACTTCGAGCCTGTTGTTCCGTAAGATCCGGATAAGCGCTCATCACGGTCTGCAAAAGATTTTTGGAAGAATCCAGTTCCTCGTGATGGTTCTGAGAAAAATAACCGATCTTCGTTTTCGGTCCGTAATATATTTTACCGGAACTTAATTTATGAATTTCTAATAAACATCGTAAGAAAGTGGATTTTCCCGCGCCGTTCGGACCTACGACCGCAATCTTGTCGCCCGCCGAAATTTCGAGATTCGCGTCGCTAAAAACATAAGGAGGTTTTCCGGAATAGGAAAAGGAGCCTTCTTCGATTCTCGCGGTGATTCTCCCCGAAGAAATAAAATTGAACTTATAATCCGATTTGGAATTCCAAAACGATTCCTGCGGAGCTTCGACCTTATCCCGTTTTTCGAGTTTTTTAAGAGCGGATTGAACCTGTCTCGCTTTGGTCGCTTGCGCGCGGAAACGATCGATCCATTCCATTCTTTTTTTGAGATAAGATTCTTCCTTTTCAAACTGGGCCTGAAGTTTTTCCTGAAGTTCGTTCTTGTGTTCGAAGTATTCTTCGAGAGTTCCCCGAAATTCGATCACTCCAGAAGGAGAAAGTTCGGCGATCGTATCGCATGTGGAATTTAAGAATTCGGGATCGTGTGTTACGAGAACGAAGGATTGTCCCGTTGAATTCAAATAATCCGCAAGCCAATCCTTGGAAGCGTTGTCCAAGTGGTTCGTCGGTTCGTCTAACAAGAGTAAGTTGCCCGGATTTAAAAGCGTGATCGCAAGTCCCAAGCGGTGTTGATAGCCCGGAGAAAATTCTCGGACTTTCATTTCCATTTGAACATTCGAAAAACCTAATCCTCCTAAAACCTTGCGGGCTTTGGATTCCAACTCGTGAACTCCATAAGTAAACGCGTATTCCTCCAGAGAACTTTGTTCGTCCAAAAGCTCCGTAAACTCCTTCGAGTCGTGAGGAATGAGATCGAACTTACGATTGATTTCGTTGAGTCTTTCCGAATATTCTTTATAATGTTTATGTTTTGCTAATGCAGTATCGATCACCTTCGCTTCGGGATCGAAATCGGGGATCTGTTGAAACACGGAGATTTCCGTGTTTTTCGATTTCGCGACGCTTCCGTTGTCGGGAACGAACTTACCTTCCGCGATTCGGAACAACGTTGATTTACCGGAACCGTTCGGTCCGACCAAACAAACGCGCGCGCCCGGTTTGATATGCCAAGAAAATCCGTCGAACAAAACGGCGGAGGCATATTGATGTTTTATGTCGATGAACTGGAGCAAGGATTGAGGAGTTTAGAAAGCCGCAGGCAGGGGCCGGGACCCGTCGAATTTCGACGGACCGGAAAAAAGAATTAAATTATTTCTTACCCTTTGCCGCAAGTTCTTCCAATCGAGCATTCAAATGCAGGATGTATTTGCTAGAACCGCCGTTCATCTTCTCTTTAGAAGTCTGAATCGCCGCATTGATCTCGGCAACGGTCATTTTATTGATCTTTTTGTTTTTCTTTTCTTGTGTTTCTTCAGACATAGCTTTCCCGCCAAATAATCTTATGCCAGATTTTTAGAATTGGGGCGTTTCGACAACTGATTTTAGGTGAGAACGTTCAGATTTCACTGTGAGAGGGAAAGGTCGGAACTACGGCGAAAATTTCAACGATCATCCTTTTGAAAACGACCTAAACAAACAAGGCGCGCTTTGTGAATCGATTTAAAGTGACATAAGTAGTCACATCATCGAACACAAATCGAAAACGTCCCATCAACGAATTCTCCTGAATCAAAACAAATGTAGGAACTACTACTTTTTCAAAGATAAACCAGTAAAGCCCGAACGTCCTTTCCGAGAACCAAAGCACGAACGACAAAACCCTTCCATCCACCGACAAATTTCTTGTTTCCTTCCCCCTTTTCCAAATCCAAAACGGATGAATCCTAAGGATAGAATTCTGCGGAGCCAAACCATGATTCAAAGTTTCTTTTCCACCCGAGAATCCTTCTCCCCACTTTTTCTCAGAATCGGCCTCGCGGTTTGTATTTTCCCGCACGGAGCTCAAAAACTTTTGGGATGGTTCGGAGGAGTCGGTTACGAAGCCTCGATGGATTTTTTGGTAAACACCGTCGAGTTTCCGGCGGCGCTCGCATTCTTAGCTATCGTCTCGGAATTTTTCGGATCGATCGCATTGGTCCTCGGGCTCTTTACAAGACTTTCCGCGTTTGGAATCACGTGCACATTGGCAGTGGCCGGATGGACTCACAGAGAAATCGGATTTTTTATGAACTGGTTCGGCAATCAAGGCGGAGAAGGATTCGAATATCACATTCTCGCGGTTTGTATGGGAATCGCCTTAACGATCTTTGGCGGCGGATCTTGGTCTTTGGACTCTTGGATCGACGAACGCATTCCTTCTTAATTCAAAATTTAGAATATTCAGAATGACGTAAGTATTTACGTCGGTCGATGTGCCAGGGTGCGATGACCGCGACGTTGATGACGGGCAGCTCGCCGAACCGTTTCCCTTTGAGCGGAGCGCAACCGGTCGTCGCGAACTTCGACTTCTGGACTCAACGCACGAACGTTTTTCAGCGGTCAACTGCGCATCCAAATTCTCCCCTTCAAAAATAAAAAAGCCGCTTGAAGAAAACTTCAAACGGCTTTCAAAACCGAAGTTTCGTTTAGAATTCGATCAATATTTAATCTTATCTACCGCGTCTTCATCCAAGATGTAAGATCCTTTCAGGGTTTGAACCACGAGTTTTCCTTTCTTTTGGGAAACCACAACCCCTCTCAATTCTCTTCCGTCTTTCATGATGATATGTTCGATGCTAAGATCGTAGATCTTGCTCAACTCTTCTTCCGTTTTTGCGGTTTTCAAGTTTTGAACATCGGAAAGAAGTTCGCTATCCAGAGTTCCGAGATTCTTCTTCATATCCTTATATTCAGGAAGAGTAGAATTCAACTTGGAAAGATCCACGGATTCAACTTCACCGTCTTTGTTTACTGTGACGAGTTTAGAGGCTTCTAAGATATAAACCTTTTTAGAAGCGTTCAGAGAAGTGACTTCCACCGCACCTTCCGCTACGAAAACCACGGATTCGCTTTCGGATGCGTTCACTTCGAAGGAAGTTCCTCTCACCGCTGCAACCGCAGAAGGAGTTTCTACGTAGAAATTGCTTCCTTTTTTCTCTTTCTCAACCACGTTCAATAATCTACCTGCGGCCAAGTTCATTCTAATTTGAGAACCGTTGTTTTCTCTCAGTTCTTTCAGAATCAAACGGCTGTTTTCTTTTACGCGAATCACGCTCGAGTCGGTCAAACCGATGTCGACCGCGCCGCCCGCTTTTGTAAGAATGATATCGGATTCATTCAGAAGATCGCCTTGGTGTAACTTCGTTTCCACCTCTCTCATTACCGACGCTTCGCCTTTTACGAAAACTACCGCCGCTTTCAAAGGAGTTCCTTGAACGATTTCGGTTTCCGGTTTAGGGGTTCTAAGACTAAACCAAGCTCCTCCGATCGTAAGTAATAGAACGGCCGCCGCCGCTAACCAGGTAGTTTTTGGAAAATGAAGAATTTTTGTATCAGTCGGAACACTCATTATTTTGTCCTCCACGACGAAGCGAGGCTTCTTTCCGATCCAATTAGGATCGAAAGCCGGGAGTTGAGATACAGAGTCCTTTTCTCTAAGGAGCCGCGCGTATCCTTCAAATTCGGGAGTATTTATTTTGTTTTCCATATTCATTCGTCCCGGGTCTGCGATTCAATCCGTCCCGCTTCCTGTTTGTTAAACAAACTAAAGGAGTCAATTTGAGCTTTTTTTTTCATTTCTGAATTTTTTTTATCACCACCAGTCCGAAATCTTTATTTTTCAAAATATAAGACGGTAGGATCTAATACCCTTATATGTAATTTCCGGGTTGAAAACCAATTTTTTTGCCTTCTTGAGCTAAGGCCTTCTCCGCCCTCTCAATCAGCCTCGAAACCCCGGATATGCTCATACCGAGAATCTTCGAAATTTCATCCAATTTAAGGTCCTGCTGATATCTCAACAAGAGAGCTTCTTTATATTCCGGAGAAATCGCCTCTAAAAGAGAATCCATCGTGTTTTTCACATCGGATTGATCGATTTTTTCCATCACCGACGACTCAGGGCTTGGGGATTTAGACGCAAAATTGTTTCCAGTATCCTCACCGACCAAAGACACATTTCTTTGATAATAAGATTTTGCGTGGTTAATAATTAAATTCCTAGCGATTCTGAAAAGAATCATCCTGCAGGATGTAGGATCCGGAATGTCCTTATTTTCATAATACCGAAAAAAGTTTAGGAACGAATCGTGCAGAATATCTTGCGCGGAATTTTCGTCATAGAACGATTTTTTTATATAATGAAACAAATCATCTTTGTTGTGGTTATAGAGCTTTTCTAACTCGGAAGTATGTGCCACAGTAATAGAGGATCGCCGATTCCTACTTGTTTTTTCAAGCAAAAAGATAATTTCTTGTAGAAAAGATTAACCCGAAAATTTCATCTTAAATAACCGGATTTATAATTATATGTCTCGAATATCCACAGTTCTTACTTCTTCAGGAGCCTTCCTTCTGGCTTTTGCAATTTCTTTACCACTTTCCGCGAGTACGATTATTCTTAAGAACGGAAAAACTCTTCAAGGTAAGATTGTAAATCAATCCAGAACCGAAGTTCAAATCGAGATCAACGGGAAAGTTCAAACGATTTCAAAAACGGAAATCTCCGAAATCAATTTGAAGGATCCGAAAAAAGACGATAAGAAAGTCGTCACCAAACAAACCGAAACTCCGAAGACCGAAGAACCTCCTACTCGTTCGGCTTGGAAAGAAACGAAATGGACGATCACCGCAAGATCCGCGATTCTTCCCGGATGGGGTCAATGGAAAGTAGGTCAAAAAAAATGGGCGGCGATCAGCTTAGTGTTGTTCGTCGGCGCTGCGTTATACGCAAACAATTCTCGGGAAAAAGCCGCAACCGAAGAAAATAATTATAAAACAAGTTCGATCGCAATTACCGTTGCCGCGTTCGGAGATCCGAATTTAAACCCGGTCACTTCCGATGAAACAGTCCGCGCAACCGCCTTGGTTACGAGAATTCTTACGACTGCAACTCTTACGAATCCTTATTTCAGCGCGTATGATCGCGCCACAAGTCAATACAACCAAGCGCAATGGCTTTTGGGAGCCGTTTACGGTTTACAATTGATTCATACGTTTTTATTCGCAAGAGATTACGAGAAGATGCAGGCTCTTCTTTCGGATCCGAATCCGGAAGGTTGGAAATTTTCCGCTTCGATCGTAAGAAGTCCGATCAATGGACTTACGGAAATCACTCCGACCGCTGCGTATACGGTTAAATTCTAACTTTAACGCCGGTTCTTTTTACTGACGCACGCAGATCAAACGGGCAAGATTCGTACAACTGAAATAATAACTCGAAATCGCCGATGAACTCGTCGAGTTTTGTACTCCGTCGTAACCGTAACCGGTGGTTCCGTCCGTATAATTCGAACAAGTATATGTTCCCACAAGAGGATAGAATGTACTATTCATTCCCGTCCAAAAACTCAACGCGGAAGCATCGGTCGAATGATTGATCGACGAGTTGAGAGGAAACGAAAAGATCGCGCTTCCCGTTCCGATTCCGTTGCTTACTCCCGTTGCGATCAGCGCACCTTCCGGAGCTTGCGCGCTGTAGGAAAAATAACGAATTCCGACTTTGAGCGGCCAATCCACTTCGGAAGTTCCCGTTTTGGTCGGGTTTCTAAAACCTTCGATTCCCAGAAGCGCTTTGTATTCCGATGCGCTTCCCGGTAAAGCAGACGGTTTTTCCGCCTGACACTTTGCGTCCGCGCCCGCGATTCCTCCCAAATTTGCCGTAAAGCCGGCCCCGGTAACTCCCGGCGTGGAAGAATTGCTCGCGAGAAAAATACAACGATCCCGATCCGTAACCGGAAGTTTTAATGCGAATACTTTGGAATCGGAAATCCGAGTCGCGTTCAAGACGACCGTATCATCCAAACAATCGTTATCAAGCGCGGTCACGTTGACATTGATCGTATTGGAACCGGTGTATGTAATACTGACTTGATCGACGGTTGAACCCGCGGAAGTATCGGCCCAAGTAAGATTGTATTGTTCAACGGAAGCGGCCCTTGTCTTTAGCGTAAGTTTTAAAGAAGTGGATTGTCCTTCTAAGATGGTCGCAGGGAAAGCCGTCGAGTCAAACGGGCTGTCGTCCACCGGTAAAATCGAGGGAAGAATATTTAAAAATGCTCCGATTCCGCCCTTGGAAAGATCCATTTCGATCTTCTCCGCTTGGCTACAAGAAAGAATGAAAAATAAAATGATTCCGAAAGATTGAATCCGACCCGAAGAAAACATTGTACTCACGACCTCGTTTCGGGCGAATGTTACAAAACGCCCTTGCTATTTTACCAACAAGCGTAAGTTCAATCTATCTCAGAAAATTTTAAAAGAAAACTGAATTTTCCTTCAGCTAACAAAAATTAGCCCAAAATATAACTAGAAAAGATTTGGATTAAACGGAAATTTTTTCTTTCCCTTTGACCTTCGTGATTTCTTTGCGAAAGTTTTCATACGGATCTTCGTTGGAGGCGGACGATGCTCCGGCTTTTAAATTCTTATTCGGGACCAAATTTTGATCCGGTTTGGAAGCGAACCAAGAATCCAAATACTTCAGAGTTTTCGTGATTTTCTCCACTTGAAAATCCTCGTCCTTATTTCTCAGTTTGAATTCAAGATTCTTCTTTTTCTCGGACAAAACCTTGTGAATCTCTTTTGCTCTCACGCGAAAGGATTCGTCGTCCGGATAAATTACGATGGAATCCGTTTTATCTCCGGCCGGATCGGCGATGAGCACGAATTTTTCCCGGTCCACGATCTGATGGATCACTTCGGAAGAATAACCCGGTACTTCATAAAGAATGTCCTTTAATACGGGGGGAAGATTCTTCTCAAAATAATATTGATTCAAAGCTTCCGAAAGTTTCGACTTTTGTTCGAGCGCCTTGATTCTTTCCTCTTCTTTGAGTTTTTCCTGAATCTTAGCTTGATCCTGTTTGAGAGCGGCTTCTCTGTTTTTGGATCTGAAAACGGATTGTTCCGACCTGATCTTTTCCTTTGCGGTTTGAAAGAACATGTCCTGAAACAACTTTGCGATTCCGAAAAAATCCAAAATCGCGAAATACCATGGGAAATATTCCACGTAACCTTTGCGTAAAACCTTTCCGTAATTTTTTACGAAATCCGCGTCCTTGAACACGCTTCGAACCGCGTCTTCGTTCAATTCTATCAAATTACGAATGCTCAATACCTTCCAGGCTTCCACGTTAGGCACAACAGCCAAGGATTTGATCACGGATTTGACCGTTTCCACGTCGACTCTCATAAAAGAATGCATCGTAATTCCCTTCGTTTCCCAGGGAGAATAGGCGATATGCAGGTCTTCCGTAAAAAGTTTTTTCAACTCCGCGGGATACGATCTGAATTCTTCGTCGGGAATGAACAACACGAGTTTATCCCAACGTCCGTTTTGTTTGGAAAGATGATCGCTCATCTCGTGATAACGATTTCGAATCTGTTCGTGATACGTGAAGCCCAAGGAACTTTCGATCTCTTCGCTCAGACTTTGGATCAATTCCGTTCCCATCAACTTGCGTTTTATCTTTCGATCGGAATCCGTTTGAACGACTTTTTCGATCGCTTCCGATCTTCTTTTTCCGAATTGAGTCGTGGGCGCCGAAGAAGGATCGCTCGCGTGTAGCCTTTCTTCGTGTGAAATCGCGGTAAACACGTCCGATAAAGCGAATCTGTATTTCGGAAACAATTTCTTAAAATGAAATTCGTCCACAAGCTCGAATAACGTCTGCAATTCTTTGACCTTGACGATCAAATATCCGAACTCGGGAATTTCCCGGATTCTCCCTTTTTTGATCAGTCCGTCCGTGATCTCGAACAACATGTCCTTCACGTAATCCGTATTTAAAGGAATGCTAATATTAGGAGCTTTGAAAAATCCTTCCGGATTGAAAAAGAGTTTTAGTTTTTGTACATTCTCCCCTTTAAAATCGGCTTCGAGATCCTCCCATAAAATCTCTTTTCCTAAAGGCGGCCTGCTTTCCAAATACGATAGGATCGAGTTGATGGAAAGATCGATTAAGGAAAGATAAATACGAGTCAGATCTCCGAGCTCCGCATCGGGATAGGCAACGTAGCACGGTTTGAGTTTGAGTTCGGATGTGGCGGGATCCACATAGAAATACGCGAATTGAAGCGCGACTCCGTCTTCCAACAATCGTTTGATGTGAAAGACAACTTCCGCCGTGGTCAGTTCCGCGGCTTCCGGAACTCTGGATTCTACTTGAAATAGGTTTTGAGATTTTGCGTTTTTATAACTGGTCTGCGCTACGACCGCTTTGTATACGGAATGCGTGAGCCGATCGTTCAGATAATAACTGACAACTTCGTTAATCTTTTTAACTTTTAAAAAGGTTTGCTGCGTTTGGTTTCCCCCACCCAACGCTTGATTTAAGGTCGGCTTACTCATCGCCTCTCCACTGTTAGACTATTGAAATTATTTTCAGATTTTCGGAAGGCTTTTCGTATGAATGATCTTCATTTTTCCATTTGATCCACGAAAGGAAAGCACATTTCCAAGTTTTTTTCATATTTGAATCTCTTGACGTCTCGTATAGCCGACTGGTTCCATGAATCTAACATGAAGCTCTCAAAGAAATATACCTTTCGGTCTAGAAAGGTTTTACTCGTTATATTAGACGGCGTCGGATATTCTCCGAAAGGCCCGGAATTCGGAAATGCGATCGCGGGCGCAAAGCTCCCATTTTTAAATCAGGTATGGAATCAATTTCCTACGCTTCATATACAAGCTCACGGTAAAGCGGTCGGTATGCCTTCCGACGACGACATGGGAAATTCGGAAGTCGGTCACAACGTTCTCGGTTCGGGGAGAATTTTCGACCAGGGAGCCAAGTTGGTTTCCAACTCGATCGCAAGCAAAGATATTTTCCGCGGTCAAGCTTGGAAAGAAGTTATAGAAAACGTCCATAAAAACAATTCCACCTTACACCTGTTAGGTCTTTTTTCGGACGGAAACGTTCACGCGCATATCGATCATACGAAAGCTCTGATCCTCCAAGCGATCGCGGAAAAGGTTTCCAAGATTAGACTTCATATTCTTTTGGACGGAAGGGACGTTCCCGAAAAATCCGCATTAGATTATTTGAATCCTTTTGAAACCTGGCTCGATTCTTTGAGAAAAAACGGAACCGATATTCAAATCGCCTCGGGCGGAGGAAGAATGACGATCACGATGGATCGTTACGAAGCCGATTGGTCGATGGTGGAAAGAGGTTGGGCCGTTCACGTAAAGGGAGAAGGCAGAAAATTCTCCTCCGCAAAAGAAGCGATCGAAACGTTCCGCGCCGAAGATCCGAAAGTGATCGATCAGTATCTTCCTTCTTTCGTGATCGCGGATAACGGAAATCCGGTGGGTAGAATTCAGGACAAGGATTCAGTGATCTTTACGAACTTCCGCGGGGACAGAGCGATCGAAATTTCTTTGGCGTTTACGCAAAAGAATTTCGATAAGTTCGATCGTGGCGCGCTTCCCGAAATTACTTATGCGGGAATCATGCAATACGACGGGGATTTGAAACTACCCGAAAGATTTTTAGTCGCACCTCCGGCCATCGATCGGACGTTAGGCGAATACATGGCGAACTCGGGCGTCGCGCAGTACGCGTTATCCGAAACTCAAAAATACGGACACGTTACGTATTTCTGGAACGGAAACAAAAGCGGTTACTTCGATCAGAGCTCGGAAGAATATCGGGAAATCCAATCCGACGTGATCCCGTTTGATCAAAGCCCCGAAATGAAAGCTCTCTTAATCACCGAAGCCCTAGAGAAAGCGTTGAACGAAAACAAACAGGATTTTTACAGAGTGAACTACGCGAACGGAGATATGGTGGGTCATACCGGAAATTATCCGGCCACGGTTCAGGCCATGGAATTTCTAGACGGTTGTGTGGAACGTCTTTGGAAAGTATGCGAAAAACAGAATATAATTCTGATGATAACCGCCGATCACGGAAACGCGGACGAAATGTATCAATTGGACAAAAAAGGAAACGTGGAAAAGGATTCTCACGGAAAACCGGTTCCTAAAACGAGTCACACTCTGAACTCGGTTCCTTTTTCCGTTTTGGATCCCGAAAAGAAGATTCAGCTGGATTCTAAGATTTCCGATGCGGGTCTTGCAAACGTCGCGGCTACGATTCTGGACGCGATGGGATACGAAACTCCGGAAGGATATCATTCTTCTTTGATCTTAAATTAATGCGAAGTCGACGGTGGCGGTTCGCCGTCGATATTAGGTTTGAAGAACTTCGTGACGAGATCAGTGATCGCGCGCTTTTACAAAAGAGCTACGGTAGTGCGCGCAGTTTCGTAAAGGAAATCGTACAGAAGACCGCCGAAACGAGAATGAAAATTCCTGAAAATCCGATCGACCAAGATTGACCGTAAAGATCGGCGAGTTTCCCGGTAATCAAACCGGCGAGCGCGGGGGTCGTCTGAAAGATCAAACTATAAAAACTCATCACCCTTCCGCGCACGTGGTCGGGTGTGATCATCTGAAGCGTGGAAGGAATGAGCGCACTGATCGCGCCTCCCAAAAATCCGACGATCAACAATAATACGGAAGACAAAATCGGATCGGATAAATTAGAAATCGCTAATACGGTTACTCCGGAAAGAAAAGTCGCGCTCAACATCACGAGTCCTCTGTGAAAACGATCGTGCAACAATCGCACTCCGATTCCTCCCAAAAACAATCCGAGTCCGAGGGTTCCCATATACAAACCTCGTTCCCTTTCATTTAAGAATAGTATGTTTTTCGCAAATTGAGGAAGAACGACCTGCATCGGTCCCACCATAAAGATCGCGAACGCGGTGAGAATCAAAAGTTCCACGGATAATTTTTCCGATTTCAAAAATGCGATTCCCGTCTTTAAACCTTCCCAGATCGTTTCCTTTTCAACGATTACGTTTTCCTGAATTCTTACCAAAAGAAGAAACAGATATCCGATCGAATAAAGCGCGGAGATGGAATAGAACAAAACGTCCCAATTCTGTTTTTGTTTGATTAAGCCCACGAGCATCGGCGCCAATCCGAAACCGACGATGATGAGAATGTTCAACATCATGGTCGCCTTTCCCGCGTCCTTCGGATCGACCAAGTTTCCGAGCAGGGTCAATCGCCCCGGAATCATAAACGTCAACGCAAGTCCGTTGTATACCGCGAGAAAGATGAGAATGATTCGAAGATCGTAACTCATCCAGCCGATTCCGATTAAAATTCCCAAAACAAGTCCGGAAAGAATGTAGTTCGTCTGAAATATATATAAAATTTTCAAACGAGAATATCGATCCAAAATCGCGCCCACAAAAAAACTGAACAGGATCGTAGGCAACACGTTGGCGAAAAAAATCGTTCCCGCAAATGTCTGAGATCCCGTAAGATCCAGAGCATAGATGATCAAAGAATAGTTGAGCATGTTCCCGGCAAGCAAGGTGACTCCGGTATTCGCATAAAAGGACAAAAGACTTCTTTTGGAATAGGTCGCGTCGCTTGAGGATCGACTTTCTCGGATTTGATTCATCGTATTTTTATAATATTCCGTTTTATTGAAACGCTTAAGACTTTCGGCCTTCCACCCATTCTTCGTCGAAATCCTGTTTTTCGAAAGTGGTTCGCGTTTTTAAATTGCGCGCGCCCTTATATCTTCTTTCTTCGGCGTGTTCGCTCCACCAATGATCCGCCTTTTCGGAAAACTTCTCCCTTCTCAAATCCATATGAGGATGTGACTGAAAATATTCGCTGAGGAGTTTCGCTTTTTTAACGCCCGATTCGGGGGAATACTTTTCCAATCTCAAAAAGGCCAAACCTACGCCGTTCGGATCATAGGTCGTATTCAGAATCAGATCGAACGCGTATTCGTCGGCCTCGTCTTCCTGAGTTTTGTTATACGAATGTCTTGTCATCAATTGAAACGCGAAGTCCGCAAGTTTGCCTAACGTTTCCGTTCCGATTTTGGCCGCCAAAAGTTCGAAACGAACTCCGTCCATACAATGCGATTTTTCTATATGACCGATTTCGTGCGCAAGCACCGCCGTCAACTCGTGTTCGGATTTCAGCGTGTACAACAAACCTCTCGTAACGAAAATCACGCCACCCGGCAAAGCGAACGCATTCGGAGATTCCTCCTCCATGATATAAACCGTATAATCGAAAGGTTTTTGTTTATACGCGCTCAAGGTCGTTATCAACTGATTTAGATAAACGTAATCCTTATCCTTTGGGTCCTGCATTTCGGAAAACCGTTCGCGGATCGCGTCCCCGTATTCCTTTTCATCCAAAGAATCCACGGACAAAACCTTCGTCAACGCGCGGTTCATCGTGCGGATCGGCTTTCCCAATATCTGATAAAAGGGAGCTAACGTGGAATTCCTTTCGGTTTGAATCTGTTCTCGATATAACAAAAACATAAGAACGCTTCCAAAACCCAAAATAGCGGCGAAAAATATAAGTCGTTTCATTTAAAACCGATCCCGGTATTTATTATAAATCGTATTCATGATAAGTAATATACTCCCCACTCCCAAAAAGACGACCGCCTTGAGAACGGTTCCCGAGGATGACAAATCGTGGAAGATCAATCTCCCCACGCAAAAAAGCAAAAGCCCCAAGGACAAATATCGGAACCAAGATTCTTTTAGGAATAATCCGAGCAGGAAGATGAGGAACGCAAGCGTAGACCAGAGTAAGGTGAGAATGGCGCTGGAAAAAGACCAATATAAGAACAGAAAAATTCCTATAAAGAAAGGATAATATACGACTCCGTTTAAATACGTTCCCGTTTTATCCGAGATTCTTTTTAAAAATCCGAGACCGGTAGGAAACGGAATCTCTTCCTTTCCATAACCGCGATACGCCCTGAAGACGAAAAGAAACAACAACAGGATCGTAAGAACTCCCGGAATCCATTTCGCTTCGGCCCAATGACCGATCGGATTGTCTTCGGTCGACACGATAAAGGTCAGATAAAAACAAGAGGAAAGATGAAACAAAATTCCATACCATCTAAAACGAGCGAGACTTTCCGTTTTGCGGATTCCAATCTCCAAAACGGCAAGCGCCGCGACGGCGAACGCGACGCTGATCCAGGATTCGTTTACGAGAGAATAGGAAATCAATCCCAAAAACAAAAGACAACCTTCATTTAACAACGGATAAACGATCTGCCAAAAACGAACGTCTTCAGTTTCTCTAATATTCGAAGTCGCCCAATACATCCAAACCGCGATCCCGAGAATCGCCGTCCAGTTCGAAGCGGATAAAAATCCGAGATAGATAAAATATGATTGTAAATCAACGTATATGTAATGAACCGTAAAGGCGATCAAACCGAGCCAGGAAGCGCGTTTTAAAAAGTCGGAAAGAATTCCGATCGACAAGGAATCTTTTTTTCTACCGAAGAATTGTCCGATCTCCAAAAACGAAATCGATAATAAGGCCCAGGCCGGTCCGACGATAAGATTCGAAATCGGATTCAAAACGTCCCTCGTATATACGTAAACGCTGAGTACGATTCCGAAAATTCCGAGATAACCCGGCAACAGATTATAAAATTTTTGAAAGAATCGAAGCGGAGTTTTCCAGATTCCGGTCCATCCGATAAAATAAGTTTCCAAACCTTCGAGGCTCAATCTCGGAAAGATAAAAAAGATGGAACCGAGTTGTACGAAAACCGAAGCGATCTGAAATCCTCTTTCTTTCCACGCGAATTGGTTTTGATTTGCGAAGATAGTCGATTCTCCACCGAGAAAAATCTCCAAGTTCGTCCAGATAAAAAAGAAATAAACATACAACGCGAATCGTTCCGTTTTAAGCGATTTGCTTTTTGATAAAAGGAAAACGATCACGGTTAGGATCGCCATAACGAAGGAAAGAATTCTTTCGGGCGTTTCCGTATAAATTCCGATCACGACGATGAGAATCAACAATTCCCAGAACAAAGGTTGTGCGGATTTCAACCAGGAAACGGAATCGAATTCCTCTTCGGGAAAAAGAATCCAGTATAAAAACAAGGAAGCCGATAGAATCTCGATCCAGAAACGAGCCGGGATTCCCAGAAGAATCGAAGCCGATTGAAACTCGACGGTAAAATGTCGGATTAAAAAGATTCCCGTTAATACGAACGATAAGATATAAAACGAAACGAAAAGATTTCCGCCTTGGGAAGAATTCTTATTCTCCCTTTTGTGCGCCCATTTTCCGAGTTCAAGATAAACCAGGGAAAGTAGAATCGCGAACGGCCCGAACAACAGAGAACCTTTGAGATTCAGATAATAATAAAACGTAAATACGAGATGGGCGGTAAATCCGAAAATTCCCGGCCAATAAACCGCTTCGTCCTTCTTTAGAATATTAGAATTTTTTAAATAAACGAGAAACGGTAAAAGCCAAGGCAAGGACAACGCAAGAATTCTTTCCGGCTCCTCGAATTTTCCGAAAGCGACCGATTTCCAAAGCGTCAAAGTCACCAAAGGGGCGAGCAGAAAAACCGTGAAGGACAATCTTGTGGAGGAAAGTTTTTGCCTTAAAATCAGGATGGCGCTTAACAATATCGAAGGAATCCAAATTCCGTAACTTTCGTTGGAAAAGAAAAGATAAAACGAAAAAAGTCCCCCGCCCGCGAGCAAACTCATCGTTGTAACGAGAAGAGAAGTCAGGGACAATTCTTCCCGAACGATCGGAAACTTTTTTTCCAAAATTCCGATAAAACCCACGAACGCTAATATTAGAATTCCGTAACCTATTTGAGAAGTTAACGCGGACGTTTCCGCGATCCCGGGATTTGCGGATTCGAAAAATTGACGATAGGAAAAAAATATGAGAGTTCCGAAAACGATCGTCGTAAGCGAAAGGGAAATTCTTTCCAAAAAGCGGTTGGCTTCCCGAAAACAAACCCAGGAAAAAATCAGAATCTCAAGCGCCAAGATCGCGAGAATCGCAAGGTTGTCCAGACTCCAAAGCCGAAGCGAAAATATTCCGAGCATCAACAACGACTGAGAAACCAATCGATCCGTTAAGAAAAGCCAGGAAATTTCTTTCCTCTTCGCTCTCGAAGACAAAAACCAAACCAACGCGGCGGACAACAAAAGAACGATCGTGCTGATCTTCGTCTTTTGCGAGTAATGTATTAAACTGATTCCGAGATAAGACCAGTTGAGAAGATGACTCGCCAAAGGAAAAAGTTCGAATTCTCTTTTTCCGTATAAGGTTTCCCTGTAATGAACCAATAAAGCGCCGCAAAATACAGGAAGAATACAAAGAATGGGAAACAAAACCTCGATCCCGACCGGTTTGGCCTCCGCAAAGACCTGACGGTTCCAATACAAATGCGCCGCGAAAAATCCGGTGCTTACTATCAGAAGATGAAGTTGTCTTTTTTCGCGATAATTCCAAATCACTCCGGGCAAACAGATCAAAGCGGTTACGCCTAACGTAAATCCGGTCGCCGGAGGAATCGCGATCGAAACAAGAGCGAGAATCGTATGCAAAGAAGCAAATGTTTCGTTTTTGGATCGATAACCGGTGTAAAGATTCGCGGACAATCCAAAACTCAAAACGGCAAGAGCCAAATACGGATTTTCAATCCACTTTAAGGTTTCCACATATCCGCTTCCCAACGCCGTAAAAAGAAAAACGGCGGCGGAGCTACTTCTCAAAACTAGGGAAACGTTTTTGAATTCCGGCTTTCTCCCGGACCAAAACGAAAGTCCGGCGAGAATAATCGAAAATCCTAATATTAGAAGACAACGATATACCGAGGAAAGAATGAACAGCGCGTAAATTCCCAGAAAGCCGATTCCCGCAACAAGAATGACCGCGCCCAAAATCCCCGTCCAATTTTCGGAAAGAGGTTTTTCCACCTTCTTCCAAAGCTGAACGAGAAATCCGGGTTCCCTCGGTTCTTCAGGTTTCTGAAAGGCAGCAGTTTCGCGTAACGCAGGTTCCGTGGTCGAAACTGGATCGTTTTGTTTTTTCGATTCTTTGGTTACGGACTTAGCCGGGATCGGAGATTTGGATTCCGTTTTGACGACGATCTTTTCGGGTTTCTTTTCTTCTTTGGAAATCGGAGACGAAGTTTCGACGCTCGGAACGACGGGGACGATCGGTTTTTCTTCCGTGTAGATTCCCTTGGCGTCTTTGGATTTTTCTTTCGACTGCGGAGATTCGAGCAAACGAATTCTCAGCTTAAGCTCTTCGATTTCCCGTTTGAATTCCCTGGACTGGAAAAAATTATATAAACCGAATAAAAATAATACGAATAGGAAAAATGTCTCCAAGCGCGACTCCGAAAGAATTACTTTGAATAAACCTTTTTAATTCGATCAATCCGAAATAAAAAAAGGAAGAAGGTTTTTCATCGGAATCGTAGCGTTCGGAAGCCACATCAAAATTCCGATTCCGAAAATAAGAAGGAGTAACACGAGTTTCTTTTTGGAAACCGGAGTTCCGTTTAATTTTTCGGTTCGAACATACCAGAAGATACAACCGAGGCTGAATAATAATTCGATCAAAATCGCGACGTGCGGAAAATAAAAATAAGAATTCAACGATACGACTGCGGACTCGGGACTCAACAACTGATGTTCGAAACCCACGATCAAGTCGCATAATACGTGTAAAACGGTCAAAAATCCGCACCAAAAAGTGAAGGAAACGTTCTTGTAAATCGCGTGAACGACCGCCGCGACGAGTCCGCCTTGGATAAACGCGGGAATCAGATTGTGACTGTACGTCATGTGCACTTGAAGATTCTGAAACGTTGCGTCGAACAGAGAAGCGGGAAAGGCAGGTTCGATTCCTATAAACGCGAGAAAGAGCCAGAGAAATTCGGGAACGTTGGCGCAAAGAAGAAGAATCCAAAACGGATATCGTTTCAGTTTGGTGTAAGGAATCAGAGCGGAAGCGTAATGGCCTAAAATCATATTTCTTTTTTTGTAACCACGTAATGAACGAGATACATTCCTAATGCGTAAAAGAAAACAAGAGTAATCAACAACGAAGACATAACTTAAAATCTTTCCTTGCTTAAGAATTCGAAGCTATCGTATTGATTACGATTTTAGGCGTTTGTCAAGAAATAATTCCCGTTAGATTTTGATGAGAAAGTCGTAACCTATCTCGATTTCTTCCTTCGCCTTGATGAACAAAAGGGAAGGTTTTTCCAGTTTGAAGTCCGAGAATTTAACGTCGACCTTTCCGAAAACGCGGATCTGTCCGGGATCTTTCGCTTCCACTTTGGCCGATGACTGAAAGTCCTGAGTCAAACCGTGAATCGTCAACTTACCTCGAACCGTATAAGTATCGCCGGACGCGGGCGCGACAACGGACTCGATGACCGCAACGATCTCGGGAGTATCCGGATAACCTAAGATTTCCATAATATGAGAATCTCGACTTTCGTCCCCGGAATGAATTTTCAAAATCGGTATCCGAATTTGAAACGGAGAATTCAACTTGTAACCGGAACCGGCCGCCGCGATCTGGGGAGCGTTCACCTGAACTTCCTTACAAACTCCGCGCACTTCCTTCATAGGATGAATCGCCAAAAAAGTGATTTCTTTTTTGAGAACCTCGGAAGAATCAATCCCCGAAGTTAAAAACAAAACGGGAAGAACAAAGGATAAAAAAACGAATCGATTGAAATGTCTCATGTATATTAGAATTCCTTAAAATGTAATTACGAGTAACGAAAGGGAAAGAGCTCCGAAACCGGCCCATCCGACCTGTTGCATATCCCGCGCCGCTTCGGGCCCGTGTTTTTCGATCCGTTGTCCGAGCGCGGGCAACATCAACATAGCCGCCAAGTGAAACGGAATCAACGCCTTATGAGCGAAGATCGGACTGTAGATGTTCACGTCCGAATCCTCGGAATCGACCACTCGTTTCGGAGCGAAAAAAGAAAGCCCGGCCGTCAACGCATACATTCCAAAAGTTGCATACGCTAGTTGTTTATGAAAGTCTCCCGAGTTTTTCGCGTACCATTCTTCATGGGATTTTAAAGCGAGATACAAGGGAAGATTGTTTGCAGGATCCTTCAAAAGAAAATACGAGGCCGCGATGCTGTTCTGATCCAAACCTTGAAAGAGCGCGACCGCATAAAGAGGATCGTTATTCGCGTATTCGGGATGAGAAAGAAGAAGAACCTTCGCGTATTGATCGGAATTCCGATACAAACTGTCTTTCGCTTTTTCGCCTTCCAAGTTCGTGGCAAGCCAAAGACCGAGAGTTATAAAACCCGAAAGTTGATGATACTCCAACATCTTTCTTCGCGTAGTAAGATCGCTCTTTGTCGTTTTGTCCGGAGTGGAAGTCGGAGGCGTTTGAACCTGGGGGGCTACGGGTTGAGCGTTTAACACGGTCCATGTGAAAACGTTCGATAACAACAGAATACAAAACCAGTTTCGAATCATGATCGAATCCTTTTTCTATTTCATTTAGCGGTAAGTATAAGCGAAGAGTTTACAACTTACAACAAGATTCCGATTATTTTATCCGCTTCATGGCGATCATCGCGATGTCGTCCGAAAGTTCGGAAAAACCTTCGCTTCCGACACTCTTGCCCGTATATCCGTCCAAATCGTCCACAATGGATTGAATTACTTGAGTGGGAGATTTTTGAGAATTTGCGACGAGCATCTGGAAAATTCTTTCCTTACCGTACATTACGTTTTGAGGATTTCTCGCTTCGTCCAAACCGTCCGTGTATTGAAAAAACAAATCGCCCGGATCCATCTGAAAGGATTTCGGTTCTATCGTTGTTTCAAAGAAAGAATTCTCATCCATCCCGATCGGTAAACCTCCGCCCGGAAGTTCCCTGAGTTTTTTTTCGGAAGCGTCGTATAACAACGGTTTGACGTGACCCGCCGAAGCGTATCTCATCTTGGAAGTGTTTCGATCGTAGATCGCGATAAAAAAAGTAACGAAGATATGATCGGGCGTATCGGAATAAAGATATTCGTTCAGTTCGAGAAGAATTTTCCGAAGATCCCTTTCCCCTTTGCGGAGAATCGCGCGCACTTGAGAACGGAACAAGGACATCACGATCGCGGGCCCTACTCCATGATTGGAAACGTCTCCCACACAAAGCACGACTTCGTTCGGACTCAATTCGATAAAATCGTAATAATCCCCGCCGACTCCGGCCATCGCTTTGTAAAACGCTCCGAACTCCGCGACGTCGCCTAAGTTGCTCGGAAGTTTTTCGGGAAGAAGTCTTTTTTGAATTTCTTCTGCGGCGAGAAGTTCGCCCTTCATCTCTTCCCTTTCCTTTAAACCGTGCGTCATCCGATTGAGCGACTCGCTTAGAATTCCGATCTCGTCATAACCCGCGGACGGAAATTCCACGTCGAGATTTCCTTTTCCGACCTCCTCGGTTTGAGCGACGATTCGTTTGATTCTTCTCGCGACCATCCAAGCGAGAACATACGCAAGAAGAACCGCAAAACCTCCGATCAATGCCGTATAACGCAGAAGTTCTTCCCGGTTCTGACGGATCTTTCTCAACCCTTCGGTGCGATCCAAAACGATAACGTTATAACCCAAATGATTCTTACGAAGAAGATCGTAACCGAGCCCCTTGGGCTCTTCGCCCATTTCGCTTAACAACGGAGTCGAATCCAAAATCCACATCCATTCTTCCGCTTCGCTTCTACTTCGGATTAATATCCCCGAATCGAGAATCGGAAGTTTGGATTTGGGAAGTTCCGTTTCGGAATTTCCGGCAAGAATCCATTCTCGGAGCAGCGCCCGTTTTTTTTCGGAAAGTTTTCGTTCCTCTTCGTTCTTCCAATATCTTCTCATCTGATTGGAATCGGAGCGATACGGTAAAAACGCGAATTCGTCCAAAGCCGCTTCCCGCAAAACGCCGAAAGAATCCGGCGCTTGATAAAAATTCAGGTCGCTCCAATCCTCTTTGTTTGCGTCCATCTTCTCCAAATTTTCCCGAAGTTCCTCCGCCCTCGCTTCGAGAGAACGGATCGTCTCTTGAATTTCCTCGGGAGAAATTTTCTTTTCGTCCGTTTTAAGCGGCATCACGGCCTTCTTTTGCCAAACGAGAAGTTCTTCGTTCAAAGACTTGACCTGCGCGTTCAGAGAATTCCTTTCCGATCTCCAGTCCTCTTCTCTTTTTTTACGGGCCTTCTTATAAGGATTCAATTCTTCTAATTTAGAATCTCTTGACTTTATAATTTTACGATATTGTAAATAAAGGTTTTTGAATTCTCCGTCGGACGCTGGCTTTGCGGTTCCTGATTTTCTGAGTTCCGCGAGCCGCGCTTTAATCTTTTGGGAAAGCTCCCCCAAACTTAGGGAGAATTTTTTATCCTCTTCCAGAAATTCTTTCCAGTCGTCCGGATTCTCGGCGATTTCGGAGATGATGATACGAGATCTTTCCGCTGTTCCGGGATTTCTAAAAACGGTCCGAAACGAAACCTCGTATTGTCTTCCGCCGACCTCGTAGTTTTCCGGTTCGGAATATTCTCCGTTCGTTTTGAGAACGTCTTCGTTTTTAAACAAACCGGATTTTCTTTCCTCGAACTCTTTCAAGCTTAAAAGTTTTTTACCCGTGCCCGAAGATTGCGGAAACAACAGACCCGTATCCAAGGTTTGTTTGCCCGAAACGTCGTACGCGAGAATCCGAACCTTGTCCGGCGACAAACCGAGCGAAACGATCTTGTCCTTATACGCGCCTTTGAAAAAGTTCTGAAGCGTTTTCGTGAGCGCCGTTTCGCCTAACGCGGATCTGTTTTCCGAATCGGAAATCTCCTTGGAAAGCGATTTGCTTTCTTTGGAAAGTTTTTCCTTTTCGGACAAAAGAGAATTCTTTTTTTTGGAATCGATGCCCACCGCGGAAATCTCGCTTTCGATCGTTTTGATTTCCTCTTCGATCTGTTCGATTCGTACTTGGGAAAATTCGGCGCCGATCCGAGCCAAGGCGGTTTGTTTTGCGAGAATCAGCATTTTATCATATAGTTTCGCATCGATCGGCGCCCCGTTTTCTTTGCGAAGTTCGCTTTTTACTTTCGTTTCGAATTCTCGGATTTCCTTTTCGGAAAGATAACGCGTAAAATAAGTATCCACCGATTTACGATAGTAATTGTGCTTCACGTTCAAACCCAACGAAGCGCCGAAGGATTTCAACGCTCCGAAAAGTCCGCCTTCTTTTTGAAGAACCTTTCGTTTGAATTTGCTGAGTTGTTGTTTTTTTTCCTTAACGCGGATCTTAAACTCTTCGATCAAGATCAGACTGTGACTCAGATTCTCCAGATCGAGAACGGCAGCGTTTACGTATTCGAGCGGAGCTTTCAACTCCGAGTTCATCTTTTCTTCGAGCGCGTTTTTTTGTTGGTTGTAATAGATCGCAGAGGTTAAAGCGAGAATGGAAACGACCAACACCGCCGTAAAAAACGAAAGTTTGGCCCTGATTCCCGGCAAAAGCAGACGAAAAAATTTATTTCGGATCATTTTCGAATCTCGTATGAATGAGCGTTAAGCGATTTCGTTCCGGTTTTTTAAGCCGTTTGTATCGGACCGTCATGATTTTTTTCAGGGATCTCAAACCGAAACCTCCGTCCGCTCCGGTTTCGAAAAGTTCCTTCCAAGTGTCGCTTTTTTTCAGCGTGGGGTCGAATGGAATTCCCTCGTCCGTGATCGTGAATCTCCAAGTGTCCTTATTCTTCCGCATCTTAAGTTCAACGTTAGACGCTCTTTGGTCCGGAAAGCCGTGTTCGATCACGTTCGTAATCGCCTCGTCGACGGCGAACACGAGCCTACCCCGAATCAAATCCCCGCATTCGTTTCCCAAAAAACCGCGAACCGCTTCCCGAATCTTGGAAAGTTCGGAAAGATCGTTCGGAAACGTATGCGTTGTTTCTTTTTTAGAATCCATCGATCGCAGATCGCGCAGATTAAAACGCGGCTAACGCGTCCTTTACGGATTCGAAAATTCTTATCTTCTTCGTGAAATACATGAGATCCATCGTATCCCGTACTTCCTTTTTGATGTTCGAGAACACGAGTTCGCCAGACTTTTCCTTTAAGAACTTGAGAATGGAGTTTAAAACTCCGATTCCCGCGGAAGCGATGTAGGAAACTCCCGAGAAGTCGCAGACGATTTGTGTCACGCCGTTTCCGATCGAGGATTCCAACTTCAGTTTCAGATCGGGCGCGGTCTTCGCGTCAATTTCTCCGTGGACTTGGAGAACCAAAAGATTTCCTTCTTTTTTTTCCTGAATCGTAAGTGTCGCCATTTTAAATTCCCTTCTTAATGTCTTTCATCATGTCTTTTTCACGGATGATCGCGTAGAGTTTTCGTTCCAATCCGTCGATTTCGTAATAATATTTCGCGTTCGGATCGCCTTCGAAGATATGAGCGTATTTGCGGATTCCCTGAATCGCCTTTCTCGGATTCGCCTCCAAAATTCCTTTCGTAATTAGATAATAAAGTTCGATCGCGAGAGAATCCCTTAAATTCTCCTTAAAAAAAGGATCGCGTTTTTCAAGCGCGCCGATCAGATTCTCCACTTCCTGAAGATTGTATTCTTCCGAATCGCTGAATTTTATAATATAAGAAGATAATAATTTTTTGCACTTGGGAAGATCGTTCGATTTGGTCGCGGTGAGAATCATATTGTACAAACGATGAACTTCCGTGTCCAAGTATACTTTTTGTCTGTGTGTGTCGAGTTTGACCGGTTCGAGAACATGTTTCAATTCTTCGGGAGAAAAATTCTTAATCGAATCCTCGAACAACTTTTCGCTCTTGGTACGGTTGAGTTCTCGAAACTCCGCCAAAGGTTTTTCTATGATCGAAAAAAATTCGATCGCTTCCTTACTTTCCGCGACCGTTTCGGACTCTTGGATTTTTTCGAGAAAGAAAATGCAACTATCGCCTACTGCGGATAAATTCTCCCCTAACGAATGGGAAACAAGACGTTTGCAGTTTAATCCGATCGTATGAACATACGCGGGGTCGATCGAGTCGGCTTGAATCTTGTCGATGATCTTAGCCGAGGTTTGTGCGGAATGGGATTTTTCCTTTTCCAGACCCGCGTACATCAACGGATCGATGAGATACTTTCGAAAATTCTTTTTGCCGGACATGGCAAGAAGCCGAATCGTTTTTATGAATTCCTGAGCGAGAGGAGACGGGATTTTGTTTCTCGTATTCGACATCGGAGGTGAAAAGATGCCGACTGATTTAAGGCAGTTCCGCAAATTGTAAAGTAAAAAGAACCTTATTTACGAATTTCGAACGGGGTTGGAGAAGACATATTTCCGATCCTCGATCGCGGATCGAAACTACGCCCTTTTCGCTTTAATATTTAGCAGATCAACTCGACCAAATATCCGTCCGGATCCTTGAAATAAATCGAACGAACCAAACCGTGATCCACGATCTCCGAAACCTCCGCTCCTTGGCGCGATAATTCCTCGGCGGCTCGATCGAAGGAATCCGAGTCCACTCGAAACGCGATATGATCGAGAAGATGTCTCGAGACCGATTCCTCGCCCGTTCTTGAGTCAGATATCACTAGATGAATATTATCTAATTTTAATGTTTTTATCGAACTCGAATCCTCTTCCTCCAATTTCATTCCGAAAAGATTTCTATAAAAAGAGATACTCGCTTTCGGATCTTCGGAAGAGATTCCGATCGAATCTCTGTATTTCAGACTGAACATTTCATTCTTCCTTATTTTCTCTCGCTTCCAATCTGCGGTGAACTCTTTTTTTCCAGCGTCTTCCTCTTCCTCTAAATCCGCCTCCTCTGTGCCAACCGAATCCCGGTTTGATGAGAAGATGGGACAGCAAGAGCAAACCGCAAGCCTGCCAATAATCGATCGTCGTTAATCCGAAGATCGCGGGCATAAGCCAGTTCCAGAGTTGCCAAACCAAAGAGCCGATTCCGAAGATGATGATCGGGATAAAAAGAAGTTTTCCGAAGAAGAACCCTCTTCTATGATGATGTTTTCTACATTCATGTTTCATAATGTGTTTTACCTCTAAAAATTTTCGAGAAATACGGATTTAAGATCTTTGAGTCTTCGGTTTAAAAATTCCTTCGCGTATGTTTTGCGCGCGGAAAGGGTTCCTTCGGGAATTCCGGTTTGGGAAGAAATCTCCTGAAACGTTTTTCCTTGGAAAGAATTTTCAACGAACGCGAATTTCTGATCGGCCGGAAGTTCTTCGATCGCAAGAGCCAATTCCTCCAAAAGAACGGATCGATAGAATTCTTTTTCGGGATTCGGTGCCGCATCGGGTAGAAAAGAATCGAGTTCGAATTCTTCGCCTAACGCGGAAAGGCGATACTGATTCGTCTTTCGTTTCCGATACCAATCCTTTACCTTGTTTCGCAAAACCGAATACGTGTATGCGATCATGTTTTCGATTTCTCCGGCCGCGTTCATTTCACCGAGAGCGGAAACGAAGGATTCCTGTAGAATGTCCTCCGCTTCCTCCGGATCGGCGACGCGATATCGGATCCAAGCGAGAATCTTTCTTCTCTCCCTTCGATAGAATTGTTCCAATGAAGCCAAAGTTCTTTTTTTATTCCTCGAGGTTTAAGTCGTTTGAGAGGAAAAATCCCTGGAATTTTTTTCCGGGATTTTGATTTTTTTTCAAGATTTTAAAGGAAGATACGTGGGAGTTCCTACAAAGATTTAAAGAAAAATTGGAATTGCATAAAACGCGATTTTTTGATAGAGAAAATTTTTGGAAATTTTTCCCGCCGCCTCTCCACCTCCACCCAATTCAGGGTGGGGTCGAGCTTTTCACAGAAGATCGTTTGTCGGAAAAAGAAAATGCCGATTGAATACCGATTCTAAAGAACCGGCATTTCCGAAAGTCCCTGACGAACGCTAAGCAAGGGAGAATAACCCAGATCTTTTTTTGCGTTGTCGATTTTGATCGTACAATCGCGGGACATGAT
Source organism: Leptospira kmetyi serovar Malaysia str. Bejo-Iso9 (assembly GCF_000243735.2). NCBI lineage: Bacteria > Pseudomonadati > Spirochaetota > Leptospiria > Leptospirales > Leptospiraceae > Leptospira > Leptospira kmetyi. Next base: position 2,668,203 of record NZ_AHMP02000003.1, read on the forward strand.
GCTCGCGCTGAATCGTGTTAAAGGCGGTTCGTTTTTGATTCCGAAAAGTTTCCAAACTCCTTCTATGATTCTCGCTAAAAAACGGGCGAGCCAACCGGGAACGGAACGATTCGGTGCGATCACCTTTTGTGTTGCGAGAAGCGATCCGAGAAAATTACGAAAATTGAATATTTCATCGTCCGTAACGAAGTAAGCCTTTCCGCCTTGTCCCTTCGTCAACGCCAATTCTATGGAATGAACCAAGTTATAGATATGAGTCGTATTCGTTAACGCTTTGCCTCCGTCGATCCAAGAAAAATTTCCATCCGCGATCATCTTCAACAGAACGGGAAGAACCGTTTTATCTCCGGGGCCCCAGATCAAACGAGGACGGATCGACAACGTTTGCATTTGGGGAGAATTGGCCTTCAACACAAGCTTTTCGGCTTCAGCCTTTGTCTTGGAATATGGAAACGGAGAATTCTTCGGATATGGATACGATTCGTCTATGTCGATCATCGGTTGTCCGTAAAATAAGGCCGCTTCGGTTCCGATGAAGATAAATCGTTTAACGCCCGCTATTCGAGCGGCTTCGAGAAGTTGCGCGGTTCCTTCTACGTTGATTTTCCAAAAATCTTGAAACGGTCCCCATTGTTCCACATACGCCGCGCCGTGAACGATTACGTCGATTCCCTTTAAAAGATTCGGATCTACGGAATTGAGTTCGGAACGAACCGGTTCTCCTCCCGCTTTGGAAATTACGGAATCGGTTTTTTCGGATCGGGACATCGCCTTAACGTTGTGTTTTTTGGATAGAATTCGGGTGGCCGCTTCTCCGACAAAGCCGGACGCGCCGGTGATAAAAATGTTCATTTTCCATTCTCCTTTTTGGTTTTTGGGGTTTTTCAGGTTTCGGTGAACTAGATAGATCGTTCTACCAAAATATTTACCAAAGTGACTCAGAGTCAATTCTTAATTTTAAATTTATCTTAGGGTCTTAGCTCCTGGTTCGACTCCCCCTCCGTCGGGTGTCGGCCCTTTTTTCCCGCCTAAGCCGGGATCAAAACGCTCAGAATCCCTTCCAACTGGGTTCGGACCGCTTCCAGGGGTTCTATGCTTCTATGGGCGCGACAAAGCACCAACGCGCCTTCCACGGCGGCCAATAGTAGAATCGAGACCGGTTCGACTCGGCTTTCCTCCATTCCCGATTTTTGCAAGAGTGTGCTCAGCAAATTCTGCCATTTGAGGTACGTGACCGAACAGACTTTTTGAATTCGGTCGTTGTCGGCCGCGACTTCCAGTACTACGGTTGCGATTGGACAACCTTTTTGAAAACCGGACGCGATCAGTTCTTGTGCGAGGTGATTGGTGAATTCTTGAAGCGCCCCGTAAAGATGAGGATGATTTTCCACGGCGGCTTGGATTTGTTTTTCGAGTCGTTCTCCGGCATTTTGTATGGCGGCCGCGGTTAATTCTTCCTTTCCGTCCGGGAAATGATGATAGAGGGAACCGCTTGGAGTTTCACTTAACTTAAGAATATCCTTCAGTCCGGTTCCGTGATACCCTTTCTCTTGGAGAAGACGGCCGGTCGTCTGTATCAATCGTTCTCTGGAGCTGAGTTGTTCCATATCATCCACGATGAGCTTTCGTCGTTTTTTCTGTCAAGGGGAGTTCCGCGTGTGAATTATGTTTGTTCATTCGTTTGTCCGTTTGTCCGTTTGTTTAGAATCTTTGTTTGCTTTTTTTGTTTCTTGGTTTCTTTGTTCGTTTGTTTGCGAGCATTCGCGCGTGCTTGTGATTGCTCGTGTAGCCAGTCTGTTCGCTTACTCGCGTGCGTGCTTTTGCTTGTCTTGTCGGTTTAATTCTTTTTTGTCGGATGAATCTGCTTCAATCGGTTTTAAAAATCGAACCAGTCTCGGGGGTCTAAGACGTAAAAGAGATTCGTCGGGTCGCATTCTAATCGTCGGGTGATTTTGTTGTTTAAGAGGTCGAGGTGGAGGATGTATTTGTAATCCCTGTGGAATGTAGGACCTCCTTCATTCATAGTTCTCACGATAGAATCTCCAACCCCTACCTCATCCAACCACAAAAGATAATTGAACAAAAAACAACGCGAAACCCCATGCACTTGGGCCAAGGTCCCCAAAAAGGCCCAACTTCCCGTGCTCAGACGAACATTCATCCGCACCATGTTCCCCCGACCGACACTCGGTTGATAAGAAGTTTTACCCGCTCTCTTACCCAAGCGTTTCGTGGACGTTAAATACTTTCCATATACCCGAAGAAGATGAGGAATTCTCTTCGGTAACGTTTTACGATCCTTTTCGTTATAGCGCGACAATGTATGTTTCGAAATCAGAAGAGTCACCACTTCGTTTTGCGGTTCTTGAAGCCTACAACTCAGTTCCTGATCAAAATTCAACGATAAGATTCCCATACCGAAAACGGTTCCGAAACTCTTCTTCAAAAGAATATAAAAGAATTCTAAATTAAAAAAAGTGAAACTATTTCTAAAAAAATTCTACCGACAACGCTCCGTCTCCTATTGCTGACAACGACCGAACAGAACCCAGCCCAGCCGGACCAAATTACGCCGCACCCGACTGCACGACCCTTCGCCGAAAACGCGGTACACGACATGCGACCGCCCGACAGACTACAAATCAAGAATTCTTCCGACTAATATTCTCCCTCATCCACCGAGCAATCGTTTTAGAATTATCATCCGACAACTCCTCCAGTTTTGAAGCGACCCGAGTCTGAAGTTCCACGGATTTATTCTGACTCAATTTGAATTTTCCTTCCAACCGAGTGACTTCGATTTGAAACGCAACCAACCCTCTGATCGTATTTTTAAAGTAAGAATTTTCAAAGTCCAACTTCCAATCCGGAGAAGGTTCGGTTTCATAAGAAGCGACAAGCTGGGCGATTCTTTCCATAGATTGAACGTCGTCCAAAAAACTCAGATGGCCGGACGCATGCACGGCCGCGTAATTCCAGGTCGGAACGGAATTCGGTTCGCCGGTCCAAGTCGGAGAAACATAACAATGCGCTCCCGAAAAAACGACCAAGACCGGTCCGTTGATTTTTTTCCAATGTTCGTTGGGACGCGCGAAATGTCCGAAAAGAAAAAGTTTTCCGGACTCGTTCTTTTCCGGATGAAAAACGAGATGACTCGCTTCGGGAAAAACATCCGAAGCCGACGCAAGAATTCCAAAAGGATTTTCTTGAATAAAGGAGATCAGTTTATTTTCGTCCGCTTCTTCGAACGCTTTTGGAACATACATAAATTTAAAACTCCTATATGCAGAATTTTGAATTGAACAAACGGAATTAAACGTTTATGGCAATCGGCGCCTTGGCGGCGCCGATTCAAATCCTTTTTTTAAACCGAATTCGATCGGATCATAAAACGATAAGGACCCGTTTCCCAAAATCAAGCAAATCTTCGAAAAGAAAATTTCTTGTACGAAAACGGAGAATTTGAGAAAAAAGGACTTTCAGAAGGTTCGATCCGAAAACTTTCAGGGTCTAATGAGCGATCTGCAAGAAACTCTTCGGAGTCCCTCTTGAATACGATGAAACGGATGAGAAAAATTCTGTTTCCCATCTACAATCGATAATACGGAATCTTACTCTTACGGTATTGAATGGAATTTGAATTCAGCACTCTTATTTTATCCGGACTGATCATACTCAGCATCGGACTTTTACGAATCTCTTCCAAGTTCGGAGTTCCTTCTCTTCTTCTCTTTCTTATGATTGGAATGGCCGCGGGTTCTGACGGCCCCGGAGGAATCGAATTCGACAACGCTCTTTTGGCGAGACAAGTCGGTTCGATCGCTCTCGCTTATATCCTTTTCTCGGGCGGATTGGAAACCGAATGGCAAAAGATCAAACCGGTTCTTTGGAAAGGAATCATTCTCGGGAACTTAGGCGTTTTAATCACTTGGGCCGCGATGGGACTTTTTTCCGTATATGTTCTCGGATTTTCTCCGATTATCGGATTCTTATTGGGCGCGGTCGTTTCTTCGACCGATGCGGCCGCGGTTTTTAACGTACTCAGAACCAGAAATACGGGGATGAAAAAGGGACTGACATCCCTTCTCGAACTCGAATCGGGAAGCAACGACCCGTTGGCGGTTCTTTTGACGGTGAGTATTCTCAGCTTATTAGGACCGACGCCGCCCCAACCCGGAGAACTCGCGCTTCATATCTTTATGCAATTCTCCATCGGAAGCGCGGCGGGGGCCGTGTTCGGATATCTGATCTTCAAAGGGCTCAATCGAATCAAACTCGAATACGAGGGATTGTATCCCGTATTGATTTCCGCTTCGGTTTTGTTCGTTTACTCCGCGACCGAGTTGATCGGAGGAAACCCGTTCTTGGCGGTTTATATCGCGGGACTCGTTTTAGGAAATCAATCCTTCGTCCACAAACGAAGTAATCTCAGATTCTTGGACGGGATCGCATGGTTGATGCAGATCATCATGTTCTTAACGTTAGGCTTGCTTGTATTCCCGAGCAGAATTCCTCCTCTTTTCGGAACCGGAATTTTGTTTTCCCTCTTTCTCGTATTCTTTGCAAGACCGATCGCCGTTTTCATTTCGCTTTTCCGATCGGGTTATAATATTAGAGAAAAGTTATTGGTCTCTTGGATCGGACTCAGAGGAGCAGCGCCGATCATTCTCGCGACGTTTCCGTTCGCGCAAGGAGTGGAAGGCTCGGACAAAATCTTTCACTTGGTATTTTTTACGGTTCTCATCTCGCTTCTTTTTCAAGGAACGAGCGTACCGCAAGTTGTTCGTTGGCTCGGGTTGGACGCGCCTCTCGAACAAAGAGCTTCGTATCCGTTCGAATTCGAAAACCGAGAACAAAGCGATTCCAATCTTCTCGAGTTCATTGTTCCGTACGGATCGACCTCGGTCGGAAAGTTCGTGTATTCTTTGAACTTCCCGGAGAATTCCCTCATCACGCTCATTTATCGCGGGGACGGACATATCGTTCCAACAGGAAAAACTAAATTAGAAGAAGGTGATGTTCTTTTGATTCTGACTCCGAAAGGAAGTGAAGACAAGATCCGGGAAATTCTATCCAAGATGGAAACCCCCGCTTAAAAAAATTTGCGGCCGCGGCGGGCGGTTCCTTCGTTTTTTACTTTTCCAAAAATTCTTTTAAAATCTTCAAAGAATGATCCCAACCCGTATCCGAATGTTCGTAAGAAGTCTGAGTCGGAAAATTCTCCTGAGTCAATAAAAGACGCGTTGTAGTTCCCACACCTCCGCTTTGATTTGGTTCCGCGCTCAACTCGAACGTAATGATGGAATAATTTTCGGGAACGTCCGGGATGCCCGAAAAATTGCTCCAATAATCGTATTGAAATACTTTTTCCTTTTCGAACCTACGAATCGTTCCATGATCCTCGTATTCTTTCCCTTCCCAAACACCGGTAAAAAGGATCGGAGTTCCGACCTTCCATTCTGAAATCGCCTTCGTTCCGTACAGATATAACTTGATGATTTCGGGATCCACGAGCCCGTTCCAAACCTTTGCGATCGGCGCTTGAATGGAAATTTCCTTTTTGAGCATTAACTTTTGATTCATTTCCCGTTCTCCAAAACGAAAACCTTCGTAATACTTTTATAACACGAATCGCAAAACTTGGATTGTAAAAACGCGACTTCCGATCGAATTCTAAATCTTTGAAGAATCCGGAAAAGAAATTGAATCGATTCTCCGATCCCGAAAACGATCAAAAAGAAATTTCCGTTTTGGAAAACGAACTCGGAGGTCTCGGAGGGAGCGGAGAAATGCTCGTCGAGGCCGCGCAAAAAGCGGATGCGCAATCGATCCGATCTGCGTTCGCTACGGTTCTTCTGATTTTATTTACGAAAATTGCCTACAAGCTTTACAAAGTTTAGAATTTGGAAGAGACATAATTCTCCTCTGCCAACGCCTTCGAAAAAGCCGATTTTTTCTTTTCCTTCCTAGCGGATTTGATTGACAGATCGGTGTTTTGAGGCTCATGTTACCAATAGGTCACATGTTAGAAGAAGAATTGAGTCCGGTCTTCAAAGCCCTTTCCGACGAAAGTCGGAGGAGAATTCTGGACATCGTTAAAAACAAACCCGGTATTTCGGTGGGAGAACTGACTGACTTTTTCGAGTTCAGTCGTTTTGCGGTGATGAAACACCTCAAGGTTCTCTCCGAGGCGAATCTTCTGAATATAGAAAAAAAGGGAAAGTTTCGAAGCATTCATCTCAACGCGATTCCGATCCAGATGATCTACGATCGTTGGATCTCGCAATACAGCAAACACTGGGCGACTTCTCTGACGAGACTCAAATATCAAATCGAAGGAGAAAGTAGAATGGAAGAGTTAAGACAAATCTATACTTTGTATATCAAGACCAACGTCGATAAACTTTGGGAAGCGTTGATCCAAGCCGACATCACACCGGAATGGTTCGACGGAATGAAGGTTCAATTCGAACCCAAGGCGGGTGCGAAGTTGACGTATGACATCAAAACTCCGGACGGAAATCAATTGTCGGTCGTCGAAGGAAACGTATTGGAATTTAATCCTAAGAAAAAACTCGTTTATACCTTCCGACTTTCCGCAGAACCGAAAGCGACTTCCGATCGTGAATCCAGAGTTACTTACGAACTCGATCCGGTCGGACCGGACTCTGTAAAACTCACAGTAACACACGACGACTTCGACGGTAAAACGCATACGTTCTTCGGAGTTTCTCAAGGATGGCCGAGACATCTCAGCAACCTGAAAACATATCTTGAAACCGGAAAAGGTATGAACCTGCCTCCGATGCATTGATATACATTGATTCGAACGTTAAGAAGGAACCACCAAATTTGCGTTTTCCTTTGAAACGCCGATCGTTGCGACCGAACCGGAATTGAATTTGAGATAATCGGATTCGATTCCGTCGCTGAAAATCACACCGCCCGAAGGCATCAACGATTCTACCGTCAGCGGAAATTCGTCATTTAAAACTCCCGCGGTGATTCCGATCTGAGTTCTTACGCTTTGAAACGGTTCGCGAACCGCAAACAAAAGTTGATCGTCTTTGAGAGCCGGACGTTTTAACGTTAATTCTTTTTCGAAAACTCCCGCAACTCCATAAGCCATATTGAATATAGAACTGAGCCAGCCCGTGCTCCCCGCCGGTGTGGAAACGATGATTCCGCTCGAGGATTGTTCCTCCATGGTTTCGTTGTAGGAAATTTTATATCTCGCCGAAGTATGCGAAGACGGGCCGATAAACAGATCGTTGAACGCGAGAAGTTTTTGTCCGTCGTTCAACTGCGCCTCGGCGAACCGAACCGTCTTGGAGGAATATTTTCCGTTCATCACGTTTTCAACCGCATGAACGAAACTTTCACGATCGAAAGGAAGAAGAACCCCGTCGTATCGTTCCCGATCGGGATTGACCGCGATGATAGGAACTCCTTTGGAATACTTGGCGGTGTTGGCGACCAAACCGTCCTGACCAATCGTAACGATCACGTTCTTATTCGAGAATAAAAACGAAGGAACGTAGATCCTTTCCACGATCTTGTATTTGATTCTTTTCGAAATTCTTTTCTGAACCAGATCCAACGACTCGTGAAAAATCTCGTGTTCGAGTTCGTATTCTTCGAACTTTCCGCCGAGTCTTTCTATATAAAAACGCGCCTGTTGTTTGGTGTTGAATCGTTCGATCAACGTTTCCAAACGCGTCTTATTCTTTACGATGATCGCGTATTCGACGCTCATTTTTTGGAATCTTTCTTTTCCTGAAGAAGATTTTCCAGAAGTTCGGGGCTGATGTTTAAGTTGCCGATCTTTTCGGCGTTCTCCGCGAGTTGTCTGAACGCGAGAGCGATGTTGAACTTAGGATCCGGATTGTTGTTCAAGGCGACTAACGTTCTCCAGTCGATGTCTCGGAAAGGTTTTAACGTCGTTTCGGTGACAAATCCTTGCGCTTCCGCTTCCTTTCTTTGGTTCGAGGTTTTCATCTCGATGAATTTTTTCTTTTGTTCCTCGACGACGATATCCGCTTGAACCTGCATTTCCCTGAGTTTTCTTTTGTTGTCCGCTTCGAGAATTTTGGCTTCCATCTGCTTTTCGGAAATTTGTTTTTTCTTTTCTTCCACCGCGATCTCGGTGTTCAACTCGCTTTCCTTGATTTTTCTTTCCTGCTCGACCGCGAAATTTCTTCTTTCGTAAATCGCTTGGTCCGCTTCTTGTTGGAGTTTTTCCCGCGTTTCGGTTTCCAAGGCTCTTTCCATTTCCGGATTGGGGCGGATGGCGAGAATGTTTACGTTTAGAATTTCGATTCCCAAAGTCGAAATCGCGGGCGAAGATTGAAGCCCCTGAAGAATTTGGGTTTCGATCGTCTTCGCGGAACGAATCGAATCCTTCAAACCGATTCCGTGGATAAAGGAAGAAGTGGAAGTCTGAGCGTAGTTGATGATTCTTTGATTCAGTTTTTCGATTTCATTCTTCTTATACGTTCCGCTTGAATCCACGGTAAAATCCAAAAGTTCGGAAAGAGCCTTGGGATTGGAAATCTTATACGTGATCTGACCTTGGATCGAAACCGTTTGATAGTCGTTCGTGGATTCGTTGAAGATAAAAGGCAAGTCGTTACTACCGAGAGGAATCGCCGCGATCGAACTCGTCGGGGCGAAGTAGAAAAAAGAAAGCCCTCTTCCTTCTTTGGAGACTTTTCCGTTTTTATAAAGAATTACGTGAGTCATGGAATCGAATTGGATGTAGTTCATTCCGAACATGATTTTGTTTCCCCCGCATTTTGGTTTTGTTACAGTTTCGATTTAGAACAACCGAGTTTTTCAGAAACGGTTTCTCCGATCAAATCATTTTGTAAAAGAAAGTTCGGTTTAAATTCTTAGCGTTCGATTTTACGATTCGTTCGTTCCTACTTGTAATCTGATTTTTATAAGTTAAGAAATAATTTCCTTTGGAAACCGATTCGTTTTTCGAATTATGAATTGACTTTTCCGAAATTCCTCCCAAAACTTCTTCCACTCTTTAAGGAGAATACGCAAATGTTTCGAATCATCTCAAAACTCTTTCTCGTTCTTCTGGTGTTCGGTTTCGTTTCAACCGCATACGCGCAGATCGGCCAAATCAATCCTTCTTCCATTAGCGGAAAGTATAGGGTTGCGGGAACCAATCCGGACGGTTCGTCCTACGGCGGAAGCGTTACGATCACACAATCCAACGGAGAATATCTTTTCACCTGGACCGTAGCCGGACAAACGTTTACGGGAACCGGAACCTTGGACGGAACCACCTTAACCGTGGATTGGGGACAAGCCGACCCGGTCATCTACGAAGTGAAAAACGGAGGCAGGCTTTTGGAAGGAACCTGGGCGGGTGGAAGCGCCACGGAGACATTGAGGAAATAAGAATATTCTTATATACTAAAGTCGCGGAACGATCGGTTTTTTCGGTCGATTCCGCGATACGCGATATCGAAGATTACCTCGCTCCTATTCTTTTCTTTTCCGTTTTCGTTGCCATCTTGATTAGTTTTGTTTCAAAACTTTAAAAACTCTCAGAACCATAAACGATTTTTTAGGAATCCATTCTTACCAAAAGAATTTGATTTTATTCTCCACTTTAAGAAGCTCAATGTCTATGGGCAAAGAATTCAAAACCAAAGATCCGAACTTTAAGGATCGAATCCAAGAAATTTTTCATAAGGCGAACTTCATCAATCTTTTGGAAATCGGAATCGATTCGGTCGAACCGGGCAAACTCCGTTCTTCCTTGGAAGTAAAAGACAAACATCTGCAACAAAACGGTTATGTTCACGCGGGCGTCATTTCCACGTTAGCCGATCATACTGCGGGCGGCGCGGCGGGAACTCTTATCGGTGAAAAGCAAGTCGTTTTGACCTTGGAATTTAAGATCAATCTTTTGCGGACCGGAATCGGAAATCGCCTTCGTTGTGAGGCTGAAGTTTTTTATCACGGTGCGACCGTGATCGTCGTCAATTCCGACGTTTATGCGCTTCATAAAAATCGGGAAAAACATATCGCGAAAGCGACCGTTACGTTAGCGGTTGTGGGCAGTCAATACAGCGGGAGTTGATTTGTTTTTGTGGTAGTTCCTGCAAATTACGTCGCATTGTTCGATCTGGGTCGTCCCAGGATCTTCTGCACAGCTCGAATTCGTATGAGTTCCTACATTTTAAAAAACTTCGAGACAAACCTCGGTTTTTGTTATTTCACTCCTCCTCGTCATCGTCTTCTTCCAATAAATAGGTAACTTCTTCCCAATCTAAAGAATCGCATTCAATCACCTCATCTCCGTCAGGAGAATCTCCAATCGTCGCCAAAAAATTGTCGAGCGTCCTCGTCAAAAGATAAACTCCGGAATGATAACCGTCTCCTTCTTTTCCTTCTCCCAACGATCCGGCCAACGCCTCTTCTTCGAACCAACCGACGCTACACTCCGGAGTATCGATCTTAACTACGAAGAAAAAAGATTGATCGGCGTGAAAGAGAGGAATGAATTTTTTCGCGTTCGTCCATTCTCCTCGAGGTCCGACAACCGCGTCGTCCAAACAATGATCGCTCATTGCCTCCCAAGAAGGAACGGCGGAACTCAATTGAAAGGAGCCGTCCGGACCCAAAGGAGTTTTTATAAACCGGGTGTAACCGTTTTCAAACTTTTCGAATTCACCGTCTTTCCAAAACTCCCGGAGACGTTGGGGAACTTTTTGTCCGAAGACTTTTTCATGACGATCCAAGAACCTCAGTGCAAGTTCGATTTTTTCGTTTGTATTCATGGAAATAAATTTATCACGAGAAACGAAATCGTCTTTGCATCGGATAATTTGGAAAATAATTTACAATCTCGATTCTTAAATGAACATAATTTCGCGGACGATCCGAAAATCACGCCTTACATCGAATGACAAAATCGATCTCAGCCGCGCCGCGCATCCAAGATAAAGAACATTCGAATATTGAAATGTTTAGAAGTGATCGTTTGTGGTTTGTTGGGATCGGAAATAGTTTGAAATTATTTCGAATGAGTTGGGATCGATCGTTTTGTCGATTTCCAATTCGACCGAAAATTCTCCGCTTAGAAAAACCAAGCGGAGAATCTAACAATCGTTATGCGGGAATCGCTTGTTTCGAAGCTCTTTCCAATTTGATCAAATTGGCGCTCGCGGTTGCGACGCTGTCCAAGTTGTAGGCTTGTGCAATCGACTTGCGTTTTTCCAGTTCTTTGCCGTTCAAGACTTTGAAAGATCTTTCCAAAAGCATTCCGCAAAGAAAACGAGCCGCAATTTCCACGACTTCAAAGGCCAAAGAATCTTTTACGCTTCCGTCATGGATCGATTTGAAAAGTCCTACGCTTGTATCGAGATCGTTCCAAACTTTTTTGAGATCTTCCGAAGCGGAGAATTTGGACAATTCTCCCTCGGCGTATTGTCTCAGTTGTCCTGTCGGCGACATTCCCGAAACCACGCCGCCGATCGCCGCGACCACTTGCAGTTGGGTGGTTCCTTCGTAGATCGTCGTGATTCTACTGTCTCTGTAAATTCTTGCGACGTCGTAGTCTTCGGTATAACCGCTTCCTCCGTGAATCTGCAAGGCGTCCGATGCGATCGAAACACATCCTTCCGAAGCGTAGTATTTGCTCAGAGGAGTAAAAAGATCCGCGAGTTTTTCCCAACGGCGAATGGACTCGTCTTGGTTCACGTCCCTTTCGGATTTTCCTTCCACCTTGACCGCGTGTTCTTTCGGCCAGTGATAAAGATCGATCGCCTTTCCGGTTTCGGCGATCAAAACGCGGGTCGCAAGAATTTCCCGTTCCATTCGATCGAGAATTTTTCGGACTGCTGGAATCTGTTCGATCGGTTTTCCGAATTGAATTCTTTCCGAAGCGTATTTTTTTCCTTCGTAATAAGCCGCGGTCGCGATTCCTAATGACTGAGTTGCGATCGTAAGTCTTGCGGCGTTCATCATTCCCATGGAATACTTTACGAGACCGTATCCGGTTTTACCGATCAATTCTCCCGGAGAATTTTCGAATACGACTTCGCAAGTAGGAGAACAATGAAGTCCCATCTTGTGTTCGACTCCGGCGACATGTACGTCGCTTCCTTTTACGAGAAAGAAGGAAAGTCCTCTCGCTCCGCTTTCGGGCGATCCGGTTCTCGCTAACGTAAGAATCACGGAAGGAGCGTTGACGTAACCGCAAGCGTGTGTGATAAAACGTTTTGCTCCGTTGATTCTCCATTGTCCGTTCGCGTCCTGAGTCGCTCTGGTTTGAACGTTCGGAAGATCCGATCCGTAGTTCGGTTCGGTCAACGCCATCGCCGCGCTGTATTTTCCGGCGGAAATATCGGGAAGCCATTTCTCGCACATTTCGGGAGAAGCGAATCGTTCCATAATCTCGACGATGTTGATGTTCCCGTAAGCGAGACAAAAAGCAGCATCGGCTCTCGCGGCGATCTCGCACATAAAGGATTGAACGGTTGCGGGCAAACCCATTCCGCCGTATTTTCTACTGATCGAAATCGGCATCAACCCGGCGTCTCGGAGCGTATTGTAACAATCTTCTTGCGCTTTCGGAAACGTCACCTTTCCGTTCTCGTACTTGAGTCCGATCTGATCCATTTCTTTACTGCGGGGAGCGACGAATTCTCCCATAATTTCGCCTAAGGATTCCAATACGGACTTATAGTATTCCTTGGCTTCTTCCACGTTGGAAGGAGCGTATGCTAATCTTTCGTTTCCGGACTTTTTATATTCTTCCGCATCCTCGAATTTATGTTCGTATGCGCGGACAATTTCTTCCCAATCGATCAACTCGTCGAAGACGAGTTTGATATCCTCATTGTCCTGAAAGTAATTACTGATAATCATGGGGATTCTTACCTCTCAACTATGCCCAATAGTTAAAACCATTGAGAAGAGATGTCAAGCGTACAAAGAAAACTAACCCCCCGTCTTATCCTCTTCTCTCGATTTTTTTAATCTCGGCAGTTCTCCGATCGCTACGGAATACCAAATCGTATTCAAAGAATGTTGATAATACGCCTTTCGATACGCGATTTCCGAATCCAGAAAAGAAGTCTCCGATACGAGAAGTTCGAGCCGGGATGCGGTTTTGAAACTGAATCCTCTTCTTTGACTGCTGAGATTGGATTCCGCGGAATTCCGAGCCTTTGCATACAATGATAATAACCGCGCCGAGTTTAAGGAACTTTCATACGCCTTTCGAATTTCGTCCGAAGCCACGCGTTTCGCCTGCGACAACTGAAGTTCCGCTTGTCTTACGGCGGATTCCGCCTGTTTGACGCCCGCGGTGATCGTTCCCGCAGACAACAACGGAACGTTGACCGACAACTGCATCGTTATATCCTTGTTCGGAGTCGTGTTGTGTTCGGGAATCGTATAATAATTGTTTAATGTCACCGAAGGCAAATGTCCGCCCCAAGCCTTTTTCAAATTGAGCTCGGCCATCTTGAGATTTTCCTTCGCCGCGATCACGTCGTATCGTTTTGCGATTCTTTCCTCGGGCAAAAGATTGTGCGGAAGCGTAACCGCCTCCCTGGGAATCGCAAGTTTCAATCCGCCTTCTCCCGCGCCTACGAGACTTTCTAAGGCCATCTCCGCTTGTTTGAGTTGATATTTAAAATCTTCCAGACCCGCTTCGGATCTGGAAAAATCGGCTTCGGCCCCGCTTAAATCGGCTCTTGTAACTCTGCCCAAGGAGAAAAGTCTTCTGCGTTCCTGGATCGTTTTACGAACCAGATCCGTTTTCTTTTCTTCCAGAAGAATGACTTCCTTTAACTGTAGAACATTATAATATGCTTGTGCGATTTCCAGATAAAGACGTCCGGATTCGTATCGAGCCTCGTTCATTCTTACGTTGGTAAGAGCGCCCGCCGCTTTGTAAGTCGTATATTGACTGACTCCGTTCAGAATCGGAATCGTCAAAAGCAATCTCGTTCCCGGTCCGACCGTAGGTGGCAAACTGCTGGACGAACTTCCCGTATACGGATTCGGGTCGGTATAATAAGGATTAAAGTGAGAATTCGGTCCCGGAATCCGATAGAACTTGTTGTAAACCAAGGACAACGAAGGAAAGAAAGAAGCGAAAGCCGCCATCTTTTGAGAATCCGCTTGCTGAATCGCTTCTTCTTTAAGCGCGATTCTTTCGGTTCTTTCCACCGCGTAAGAATAGAGTTCGTCTACGGTCAGTTCCTGTTCCGGAGAAATGTTTTTGATCTTTTCCGTAGTAACGCCGGTAACCTCTTCCAAACGAGGTTCTACGATCCCGTCGTTCGTTCGTATCGTGGAATCGTCCGTACATCCGGACAGAAACAAAAGCGGCAACGCAAATTGAATTATAAAACTTTTATATTCTATTTTTTGAATTTTCTTTGAAGTCATTTTTTGATTTTTTTATGTTTGGAAGCGTGTTCCTGCGCGAATTTGTGCGCCGGTTCTTGAATCGGCTTGTGCATCGGTTCGGGAAAAACGATCGTGGGCGACTTTGCCGTAGTTCCGACCTCTTCCTTCTTTTCCTTTTCCCCGAGATAATACGCCGCCGGAACCACCAAAAGCGTGATCAAAGTGGAAAGTGTCATTCCTCCCAAGATCGTAACCGCCATCGGAATTCTCGTTTCGGCTCCGGGACCCAAGGCCAAAGCGGGAGGAATCGCGGCGGCGATGGAGCTGAAAGAAGTCATAAGCACCGGTCTCAATCGGATCGGACAACCTTCCTTGATCGATTGTCTGATATCCTTTCCCGTGGATCGAACGTGATTGACGAACTCTACGAGAAGAATCGAATTCTTTTTCACCAAACCCAAAAGAAGAATCAATCCGATAAAACTGTACATATTGAAGGATTGTCCGAACAGATAAAGAGCGACTAACGCGCCCGTAAAACTGAAAGGCATCGCCAAAAGAATATACAAGGGTTGTTTTAAACTGTTGAACTGGCTCGCGAGAATCATATACGAAAGAAGAATTCCGAAAAGCAACGCGACGGTCAGACTGTTTCCCGATTCTTTTGCGGTTTTGGCCGAGCCGGTCACCGCGACGGAATAACCTTCGGGAAGAATCGACTTCGCTATTTCCAAGGCCTTTTCCGTGGAAGCGGTTTGTCCCAAAGCGGGCGGAGGATTTCCGAAAACTCGAATCGCTCTTTCCCGGTTGATCCGAGTGATCGTTTTCAACGCTTCCTTTTCCTGAATGCTGACTACTTCTTTAAGTTTTACGAATTCTCCGAACGTGTTTCGAACGCTTATGTCCGGGAGAACGGCGATCGATTCTCCCTTGTCCTTTTGAATCTTAACGCGAACATCGTAACTCCGACCATTTTCGGTAAAACGACTTACGTTTTTTCCGCCCATCAGCGTTCCGACCGTATTCCCAACGTTCGCCATACTCACGCCTCGAAGCGCCGCGGCTTCGCGATTGGTAACGAGTCTAAGTTCCTTTTGACCCGCGACGTAATCCGTATCGACGTCCAACACAACCTTACTTTCTTTCAATTTTTCTAATATTTGAACGGAAAGCGCGGACAACTTCTGCCAATCCGGACCGGTTAACACGAGTTCGACGGGATAACCTCGTCCCGCGGAAAATCCCCTTTGAGAAAGATCCTGCACCGAAAAGGTAGCTTCGGGAACGAGTTCCTTGAGATCCTTTCTTAAAATTCCGAACAAGGCGCCTTGTGTGATTTCCCTTCCGGTCTTCGGATTTTTCGGTCGATGACCCATCTCCTTCATCGTAACGAAGAACATGCCCGTATTGGCCTCGGTTCCTCCGAAGCCGCCCACGTTGGAAATATATTTTTCGATTTCCTTTCTTTGGATCAGATATTGTTCCACGGTTTTCATCACTTCGTCCGTTCTTTGCAGGGAAGAACCCAAAGGAAGTCTGGCTCGGATGATAAAACGGCCCATATCCTGAGGCGGAATGAATTCCTTTTTTAAAAGAAAAAAGAATCCGAGGGAAGCGACGAACAACGCAGTCGATCCGAACACGATCCAACGCGGATAATTTAATACGAAGTCGATCGAACGTCCGTAGAGATCCGTGCTGTAATCCAAAAATCTTTCGATATAAGGATCCATTCTTTTGAAGATCGAAACCTTAGAGACCCAAAGATTCCAGGTTTCACGCGCGTTCACCGAAAACACGGAAGAAAGAAACGACTTCCTTCCATTCTTAACCTGATCCTCGGAATATAAGGAAGCGCGCATCGGAGTAAAACTCAAAGCCTCGAACAAGGAAAGAAGAACCGAAACGGAAATCGTAACTCCGAATTCCAAAAAGTATCTTCCGATGATTCCTTTCATAAACGCTACGGGAAGAAAGATCGCAACGACGGCTAACGTGGCCGCGAGCGCGGCGAAACGGATTTCGGAAGCTCCTTCCAAAGCTGCGTCGAACCAGGACATTCCCATCTCTCGATGTCGCGTAATATTTTCGAGAACCATAATCGCGTCGTCGACGACGATCCCGGTCGCAAGAGAAAGGCCCAACATCGTAAACGTGTTGATCGTAAATCCAGCGAAGTATAAAAACAAAAAGGTTCCGATTACGGAAGTAGGAATCGCAAGAAGAACGTTACCGGTGCTTTTCCAATTTCCCAAAAACAATCTACAAACAAATCCGGTAAGAATGGCCGAAAAGATCAGTGTGAATTCGAGTTCGTTTACGCTGTCTCGGATATAACCCGTGTTATCGTTCGACACGGTAAGATCGTAACCTTTCGGAAGTTTCGGTTTTAATTCCTTCACCTTCGCCTTGATCAGATCTCCGACTTCGACGGCGTTTGCGCCTTTTAGTTTTTTGATTCCGATCGCTACGGCGGAGACTCCGTTGAATCGGGAAATTCTTCTTACCTCGCCTAACCCGTCTTCTACGATCGCGATGTCCTTAAGACGGATCGATCGGAAAAGCGGAGAACCGCTTCTCGAATTCAAGAAAATATTTCCGAACTGTTCCGCGGTGGGAACCTCGCCCACGGCGCGGAGACTGATTTCGCTCGTTCGATTCTCCACTCTTCCCGAAGGAACTTCGAGATTCTGTTCCTTCAAGGTGTTGACGATATCGTCCACGGCGATTTCGCTTCTGGAAAGTTTAATCGGATCGAGATAAACGTTGATCGTTCGATCCACGTAACCGCCGAGAATGATCTCGCCCACTCCCGAAATTTTCTGAAACTTATCCTTCAGAAAATCTTTCACGAAAAGCATCTTCTCCTTTTCGGTTTTGTCGACCGCGGTTACGGAAACCCAGATGATCGGGGTGTCGTCCGGATTCGATTTCGTAATTACCGCGGGATCCAATTCTTCCGGAAGTTTATTGGACACTTGCGCGAGTTTGGTTTGAATCTCCTGCACCGCAACGTCCACGTCTCGGCTTAACTCCAACTCGACCGTGACGGTCGCGGAACCGTCCGAAGAAATCGATCGCACTTCGGTTACGCCTTCGACGGCCATCAAAACTTCTTCGATCGGATCGACCACGTCGGTCTCCATCACCTGCGCGTTGGCCCCGACGAGAGTAAGAGAAACGTTAACCACGGGAAAGTCGACGTCGGGCATCTGAGAAACGCCCATTCGCGAGAATCCGACCGAACCGAACAGAATGATCGCGGCCATCATCATCCAGGAAAAGATCGGATTGCGTATAGATACTGCGGAAAGCAAGGCAAACCTCTTTGGAATTTAATAAGAACGAAGATCTAAAACGAACTTTGAATATAGGTCCGACCTGATTTTTCAGCCTCGGGTCCTATTTTTTATCCTAGGTTCCATCGTTTTAAGTATAGAATCTTGAACAATTAGCTCATTATTTCACAGAGTCGGAAATTATAATACATATTTCCTTAAAAAAAACGGAATCAACACAATTCGGTTTTCATCCGAAGCCCGTCCATAGATTTTTACCGCTCGATCCGGACTTCGTTCTTTCGAATAGACTAAACGCCGTTAGTAATTCCTATAAATAGAATCCAATAAATAACTTATAGACGACACGTAACTCGTTATCGAAGCGTTCGAATCGTTTTAAAAAAATCGAAATTTATTTTAAATCATTCAGTAAATTTCTTTCAATTCAATCTTTTCGTCCAATACTATGCGACCGGGTTCATCGGGGAAAAAACGATACGCATCTCGTTACGTCCATGAAAAAGAACGATATTTTTTCCACAGACCATCCTACTGCGAACGGAAAAGCGGACGATCCGCTTCGAAGTTCCTTTACGAAGAATCTAATCGGTAAAAAACAAAAGCTCGGAATTCGTACGAGAATCTCCGTTATACTCGCCGCCCTTTTATCCGTGGGTGCCCTTCTCGTAACCACGATCAATTCCGTCGTCGCTTATCAAAGACTCAAACAGGAAGCGGAATCCGGAGCCAGACTCGCTTCGGAAAAATACACGAGAGAAATATCACAGTTTTTGAATGTAGGTTTGGGAGCGGTTCGAGGTTTCAAATCCGTTCTGGAAAAAACGAGACCGAACCGACCCATGTTGGTGGAAGCCTTCGGAGGATTTCTTCATATCCAACCCGACTACTTCGGAGTTTGGGCGGTATTCGAACCGAACGCATTCGACGGTTTGGACAATTCTTATAGAAACGCGAAGGGGCACGACGCTTCGGGAAGATTCGTTCCTTATATCAATCGCGCCTTGGACGAAGATAAACTAGTATATGAGAATTGTGTAAACTACGAAGATCCCGGACCCAAAGGACTTTATTATTCCGTTCCGAGACAAACTCAAAAGGAATTTCTCACCGAACCGACGAGTTATCTCGTTTCCGGAAAATCGATTCTGATGGTTTCGATCGTCGCTCCCGTTTTTAGAAATTCGAAATTCGCCGGAGTCGTCGGAGTCGACGTCACGATCGAAAGAATGCAGACTAAGATCGGATCGATTCGTCCGTTCCGAAATCAGGGTTACTTGGCTTTTCTTTCCCCGGACGGTTCCTTTGCCGCAAACGGAAAAGATCCTTCGACCGTTGGAAAACAAATCGCCGAACCTTCGGAGAGAAAAAGAATCACGGACGGAATCGCCTCGGGTCAACCCTTTCTAGAAAACAAGGACGGTTTTACGCATTATTATTATCCGGTTTTATTGGGAGATTCTCCGAGACCCTGGGCCGTTCGAGTATCCATTCCGGATTCATTATATTCAGGAGATCTAATTTATCTTTGGTTCATCTCCCTCGTATCGACCTTCGTCATTCTCGGAATGATCCTTCTTACGCTCAGATTCTCCTTTGATCGATACGTTCTCAAAGGACTTTCCAAAGCGATCGCGTATTCCGAACAGATCGCAAAAGGAAATCTTTCCGCAAGGGCTCATTATCCGAGAGAGGATGAAATCGGCGCGCTTCTCGGCGCGATGGATAAGATGCGCGAGGATCTTTCCATGTATCTCGAGGAAAGAATCGCGACACAGGCCGCGCTTCGGGAAAGCGAAGAGATCCGAAAAAGAAACGAACTCATTGAAGCGCAGAAAAAACATCTGGAAGAAGCTCTTGAAAATCTGAGAAAAGCGCAGAACCAACTTCTTCATTCCGTGAGAATGGCGACGCTCGGACAACTTTCGGCGGGGATCAGTCACGAACTCAACAATCCTCTCGGCGCGATCAAGGCTTCCAATCAAACTCTTCTCGCTTCCGTTCCCAAAATGAGATCCATGCTTCCCGAGGTTCACTCGATTCTTTCCCTCGCTTCTCCCGAAGAAAGAAAACTTTACATTTCCTTTATAGACGCTTGTAGAAAAGGAGATTCCGGAATCGCCGGTCTCGAAGTGAGACGAAGAAGAAAAAACATCAGCAACACTTTGAAAGAATGGGACGTGCCGAACTCGGACGCATTAGCCGACACCATTGCTGATATGGGAGTCGAAAATCTTTCCGAAACGTACAAACCTTTGTTTCAAATGTCCAATCGCGAAACTCTTTTGGAATATATCTACTTGGAGGAAATCTATTTTCGAAATTCGGATACGATCCGCGTTTCTGTCGATCGAGCTTCCAAAATTCTTTTCGAGCTGAGAAATTATTCCGAAGCCGGAGACGAAAGTGCGGCTAAGAAGGTCCATATCGAGGAAACCCTGGAAACGGTTTTTACGGTGTATCAGCACTATATCCGACGAGGAGTCGATCTTACTCGATCCATCGACGAGATTCCGCCCGTTCTTTGTGTTCGGGAGGAAATCGTTCAAGTGTGGACGCATTTGATTTTCAACGCGTTGCAAGCGATGCAGTTTAAGGGAAAACTTACGGTTCGTCTTTTTCAACGGGAGAAGGAAGCCATAGTGGAAATAGAAGACAACGGACCCGGAATTCCGGACGAGATCCGCGACAAGATATTCGAACCTTTCTTTACGACCAAGGACGCGGGAGAAGGAAGCGGACTCGGACTCGATCTCGTTCGTAAACTTCTCGATAAAAACGAGGGAAGAATCGAATTTATCAGCGAACCCGGAAAAACCGTCTTTCGGGTATTCCTTCCTTTAAATTAGAATTTCAGAATATACTTTATA
This sequence comes from Leptospira kmetyi serovar Malaysia str. Bejo-Iso9, assembly GCF_000243735.2. Classification (NCBI taxonomy): domain Bacteria; kingdom Pseudomonadati; phylum Spirochaetota; class Leptospiria; order Leptospirales; family Leptospiraceae; genus Leptospira; species Leptospira kmetyi. The sequence goes on from NZ_AHMP02000003.1 coordinate 2,688,760, forward strand.
ATCAAGAACGGTTCAATTCCTCCAAACAGGAAATACAAAGACAATCGTTATAATCTTCCTTAAGGCGTTTACGAACTTCTGGAGAAAGACTTACGGAAAAACAATCGCAGGCGTGGGCCGCCGCGCCGCAGGAGAACGTTTTCCCGCAGCGTTGACAGGGCTTTTGAACGATTCCGGTTTGGGAGAATTCAGTCATAGACATACATTCAAAAAATCGAATTCGATTACACGTCCCAGGAGTAATGAAAGAATTCTTGATCCTTGACGAACCCGATCGACTCGTATAATTTCTGAGCCGGATGATTGTCGAAAGCCGTGGATAAAGCGAGATACTTTGCGCCCGTTTCTCTCGCAAGAGAACCCGCTTGTTGGATCAGAGCTCTTGCGCCGCCTTTTTTACGATGCGCCGGACGAACAAAAAGATCGTTTAAGATCCAAGTGCGTTTCATCGACAAGGAAGTGAAAGAAGGATACAATTGCGTGAATCCGCAGTATTCGTTCCCATCGAGAAAGAGATAGATTTTGGATTCTTCATTGAGAATTCTTTCCTCGATGAACTTCGTGGCGCTCGCCAAATCCGAATCCTTTTTATAAAACCGACGATACTCGTCGAACAACTGCGCGATTTCCGGGAGGTCTTGAATCTGGGCTTCTCTAATTTTCATCGTTTATTTTCAATTTTCCTAATAGAATCATTTTGAAAAAGCCCGCTCGATTCAAGCGTAAATTGTGCGTTTCGACTTCGCATTAATTTACGAAACTCTTCCATTTCCCGGAAAGTTTTCCTTTGCGTAAAAGATGGATTTCTCCCAGTTCCGCCATTACCTTTTCGCTTTGAGTCGGTCTGTAAAAAACGAAATCGTTCGGATAAAGGGAAGTTTTAAAAGATCCGTTTAGGATTCCCTGGTTGGTACTCGCGCCGAACAAGGAATTATCCTGAAGACCCGAAGGAGATTCTTTCTTTGCGGAAAACGCGCCTCCATATGTGAAATAAGTTAATTCCTGATTTGGATCCCAAAGAGGAAATAAAAAGGAAATCGATTCCAAAAACGGAATTCGAGTTCCCTCCAAACGTTTTAAAATCGGAGCCGCGATAAAAACGGCCGGAGAATGTTCGTCCAAACTTACTACGTCGAAATCGGTCGGTTTTACAAGCGCGGAACCGACAGAAACGTCGTTGACGATCCCGTTTCCGAACCGCTGATAAAAACGATAGGTTTTACTTCCTCCTCCGTTGAACACCAAATCCTTTTGAAAAAATTCCGGAAAAGAATCCTTCGAGTCTTTTATAAATTTTGAATATACTTCCAAGGACTTCCGCAAAGAATTTTCGATCGCCTGAATCTTATCTCCGAAAACCACCGGTACCGAAGCTACATGAGGTTCGTATCCCATAAAACCCGCGAACTCAATACGGTTTCGATTTTTACGGATCAACTCAAAGGAAGAATGTAAACTCTTCGAATCCGAAAAGCCGCCCCGATGAAGACCGATGTCGATCTCGAAATTTACGGAAAGTTTCAGATTCTCCTTTTTCGAAAACTCCAAATATTCGTTGAGCCGTTCCTCCGTGTCGATCAGCCATTGAATCTTTTGAAATTCCCGGGCGCCGCTTTTCGAATAAATGTCCGCCAAAGCGTTTACGGGCATGGGTTTCCCCAAAAGAATATTATAATTCTTGAATTCTAAATCCGACAAAAGCATCGTTATATCCCCGGAATGAAACACCATCAATCGATCCGTGTCCGTCGCACGAACGATGTATCGTAGAAGTTCGAGAGAAGGAAGGGACTTAACGACAACGCGATACCGCAAAGGGGATTTCAGATTTTGTTTCAACAACTTGAGATTCTCATCCAAACGATCCAAATCCAAAAGAACGATCGGCTTTCCCGGTCCGTTGGCTTTCAGTTCTTCGTTTAAATTTTGAAAATAGGGAGAATAGGGTTTGCCCTGATCCTTGGGTTTGATCGCGCCTAACGCGAGTAAGAGTAAAACAACACTTCCGATTCCGATCGTCTTCTTGTTTATGAATTTCATTTTCGTATCCCGTTCCCGATGGAGAATTAAGAATTAAACTCGCCGGTTTACAACTCTTTTTACAAAAGAACGCACTACGTTTCTTAGGAACGAACGACTCCGTTTAAGATTGAATTCAAAGTGGAATCGATGATTTTTTCCAAGGTGCGTTCTTCTATAATTGCCTGGGGAATTTGTCTTCCGTTTGTAAGAACCGCAAAACCGTGAACCAAACTCCAAACCGTAAACGAAAGACCGTATGTGTCCTCCGATTTGAACAGACTCTTTTGTTGCCCGTCTTCCAAAATTCGAAAAAGACCCATGAAGGCCTCTCTTCCGATTTGTTCGAGTTCTTGCGGTGCTTCCTCTTCGCAGTTCAGCGCGCCTCCGAACATAAGCTCGGTTCTTCGAGGATGCTTCAACGCCAAGAGCACATAACGTCTCCCTGCGGAACGAAGTCTTTCGATCGGATCATCGCTGCTTTCCCAAGCGAGACGCATCTCGTTCGCGAGATCGGAAAAACCGCGCGCGGCAAGAGTGAATAAAAGATCGATCTTTCTCGGAAAATGTCTATAAGGCGCGGCGTGACTTACTCCCAAATCCGCGGCGATGTCCCTAAGACTCAAACCTTCGATTCCTTTTTTTTCCAAGATCTCCTCGGATTTAAGAATGATCGCCTTTTTGAGATCGCCGTGATGATAAGCCTCGATCGTCTCTTTTTTGGAAGATTTCTTTTTGGGGCCGATTTTTTTTTCCATAAAATGTTGCCAGTGACTACTTTTTATGTTGACAGAGCCAACATTTGATGTTTACAGTGGTAACATGAATTCCGGACGGGTCAAGACCCTTTTAGGAGGAACCATGAGAATTTTAAACAAAGTCCTTTCCGTTTCCAGGACCAACCCTTCGCTTTTTTGGAACGGTATAATCAACGTGATCAGTTTATTCGTATTGATTCCGGCGGTTTTTATCGACGAAAGAACGGTCACAAATTCTCCCGTTTGGCTAAAACCGATTAAGTTCGCTGTTTCGATCGGAATGTATTCCTTTACATTGGTGTGGATTCTTCAGTTTATCGAAGGAAGGGAAAGAACGATCCGAAATATCTCCCGGGTGATCACGATCATGTTGATCGTGGAGAATGTCGCGATCTTCGGACAGGCTTATCGCGGAGTTCCGAGCCATTTTAACATCACAACTCCTCTCAACGGTTTCATTTTCAGCCTGATGGGAACGAGCATTTCCATATTATGGATCTTTCATGTAGTTTTAGCGTTTTTGCTAATTCGACAAAAATCCGAAAACAAAGCGCTTATGGAATCTCTTCGTTGGGGAATGGGAATCGCCGCAATCGGAATGATCTTGGGATTTTTTATGACCGTTCCAAGGCCGGAACAAATCGAAGCGATGAAAGCCGGAATCCTCGAAGCGAACGGAGGGCATACGTTCGGCGCAAACGACGGCGGTCCGGGACTTCCCGTCCTCGGTTGGAGTACGATCGCGGGCGACATGAGAATTCCTCATTTCGTCGGAATCCACGCGATGCAGCTGATCCCGATGATCGCTCTTATATTAGGAAGTCTTAAAATATCGCAATCGATTTCCGTAAACGTAATCCGGAATTTTTCGATCTTCTTTACCGGATCGATTTTGGTTCTCGCTTTTCAGGCTTTAAGCGGAGAATCGCTTTTACGACCTTCTATTGGAATCGGAGTCGGACTTTCGACCTGCGGAATCGGGATGTTGTTTAGTTTTTTGATTCCGCTTTTTTCAAAAAGAATCTACAATACGTCAATCAAAGGAGTGTAAAATGGAGCTTTCCCTTCTATTTAAAATAGCAAACAACGTCGCGCTCGCGGGTTGGGTCTTATTGATCGTTGCGCCGAAATGGAAACATACGAGGTTGGTTACGACCGGTTTTTTAGGAACGCTTCTTTTCGGAAGCGTTTATACAATTTTACTAATATTCAGTTTTGGTAAAACGCAAGGAAACTTCGGTTCTTTGGAGGGGGTTACTTTGCTTTTTCAGAATCAAACCGTTCTTGTCGCGGGTTGGATTCATTATCTCGCGTTCGATCTTTTCGTGGGAACGTGGGAAAGCGCAAACGCAGAAAAGCTCGGAATCTCGCGCTGGCTTGTGATTCCTTGTCAGATCGCTACGTTTATGTTCGGACCTTTCGGATTACTAAGTTATCTGCTTCTCAGAACGATTCTTAGAAAACCGATCTTGATCGACCAGCCGTTCGAATAGAACGGCTTCTTACCTCTCAGCGATTCTTTAAAACTTTACGAAGAATTTCTCTGGTTTCCGGATGTGTCATCACCTGATAGTGGGAAGTTTCCAACAAACGATAGACACGCGATTCCGGATTCGGTTTTTTACGATACACCTTGTCGCTTAACAAAGTAAGACTCGGCTTCTCGACGATCCCGTCTCCGATCCAGGAAGACCATTTGGATTCTTCCTCGGTGACGAGACTGTAAATCTGAGTCGCATTAATATCGTCGAGTTCCCCGAAGTAGGAATCGTTCGTATATCTTTTGATCTGATCGTTGTGAACCCAATCCTCTTCTCTGATAATTCCGTGGGAAAGATCCTTGATCGCGTCGCTTCTTTGGTTCCCGATAAAACCCACGATGCTCACCGGAAGAATCGGCAAAGATTCCGCTCCGAGCCCGAGCCAAAAGCCGATCTTCTCGATATAAGATCCTCCGTCCGGAGAATTGATCACAAGAGCGTGGCGGATTTTTTTCGGAAAGGGAGAATTTTTCGTCCTCGCCTGATACAAAGCGCTTCTGAAAATCAGACCGCCCTGACTATAAGCAATGACGTCTAACGTTTTATCTTTCAATTCGAGAGAATTCAGAAGATTCTCCACAAGCTCGAGCATAAGCTTGGCGTTCGTGGAAAGATGAATTCCCGGATTAAAACGAAGATAAATCGGATAATAACCGCATTCTTTCATCGTATCGGACAAAGGAACTTCTCCCTTCGCGTTCCAAAGCCCTTCGTCGCAGAACAAACCTGGAATACAAAGGATCAAGTTCGGAAGTTTGGAATTCTTCCAGTCCATTAGAATTTCTTGATATTCTACGTCCTTTCCGTCCAAACGAAAAGACGCTTTGATATGCGAAGTCGTAACGAGCCCCGCAAAGGATTCTCCCACGATGCTGGATACGGGAATATTTTCGAAAAGAGTTCGTTTAACAACGATGTCCGCATTCTCAAGAGCGTCTAACGCGACGTGCATCGCCTTAGCGGTCGAAGTCAAAGCCTGGGTCAGACCTTGTTCGGTCTTTTGACCCGCGTTTCTTAACGATTCTCCGGACTTGGAAAGAAATTCGGACAAACTCGTGTTCTGAATCAAAGGCGCGTCCGAAAGCTGAGAAAGTTGTTTGGAAGTCCAGTCGAACGACTCGGTAAGAATCGAACGAACGCCTTCCAAGGTTCCCACCGAAGTGTCCTTCGCAAGTCGAACCAACAACTTACTCAGATCCATGCTCGGTTGTGTGGGTTTGTAAGGCATTTCCTTTTCTCCTTTCATCGCCCGCGAAGGATAACACGAAAACCGCGATGAGTCAACGGATAAAATTCTTTTTCAAGATCGAAGAAGAAGCGAAGTGACTTGATCTTACGATTCTTTATGTTCCTATGGCGACATGCGGCTCCTATTGATTCAACCGCCGGTCGAGGATTTTTACGATACGGATATTCGATTGCAACCGATCGGACTTTGTTATCTCAAAGGAGCCGTTCAAAAATTCTTACCCGATGTGGAAGTAATCATCCGCGATTTTCATCGAGGACTCGGGAACAAACTCGCGGGAAGGAGAACGGTTCCGATTCCGAGCGAACTCAAATACTTAAAGGACTATTATCCCGTTCCCGATAAAAGTCCGTTCTCAACGTTTTTTGAATATTTCCATTTCGGCGCTTCGTACGAAAGTATCGCGAACGAAGTTAAGGAGTTACAACCGGATCTAGTCGGAATCTCTTCGTTATTCTCCCCTTATTACAGAGAGGCGTTAAAAACCGCCGAGACGATTAAAAAAGTTTTGAACGTTCCCGTTTTGATGGGAGGTTCTCACGTTTCCGCCTGTCCGGAGTTGATGTTGTCGGATCCGAACGTGGACTTTATCATTCGGGGAGAAGGAGAAAAGCCGCTCTGCGATTTTCTTTACGAGTTTCAAAACGAGAAACGTTATGCGCTCGTTGATTCTCTCGGATGGAAAGAACACGGAAGACTGAACTTAAACCCGATCGGCGAGAATTTTTCCATACAAGAACTTCCTCCTCCCGATCTATCCTCTTTGTCCAAGGAACACTATCTTTTCGAAGGAAAGCCGATGCGTTTTATCATAACTTCGAGAAGTTGTCCGCATCGCTGTAGTTTTTGTTCGGTTCATACCACTTTCGGAACCAAGTATAGAAGAAACACGGTCGAGAACGTATTAAACGAAATCAAGGAATCGTATCGATTGGGTTATCGAGTTTTCGATTTTGAAGACGATAACCTAACCTTCTTTCGTCCCGAAATGAAACGCCTTTGCGAAGAATTGATCAATGCATTTCCGAACAAGGACGTTCAATTCGTCGCGATGAACGGAATTTCCTACATCAGCTTGGACAGCGAACTTCTTCATCTGATGAAGGACGCCGGTTTTACAAATCTGAATCTCGCGTTAGTCAGCTCGGACAAACTCGTTCGGGAAACAACCAAAAGACCGCATACGATCGAAAAATATCTTCAGATCGTTCAAGAAGGTTTCGAACTCGGATTTCAAATCACATCCTATCAAATCCTGGGACTTCCGATGGAAACTTTGGATTCGATGATGCAAACGCTTCGGTTTAACGCGAGACAACCTGTATTGATGGGTGCTTCTCTTTTTTATCTGACTCCGAATTCTCCGATCGCGAGCGGTTTTCCGAAAAGAAGCGAATCCGATATTTTTCTTTCCCGATTGACTTCGATGGCGATTCCTTCCGAACATTTTCAAAGAGAGGAAATTTATTCCCTTTTTATCGTAACCCGAATTCTGAATTTTTTAAAAAGCGCGCCCGTTCCAAAAGAGGAAACCGTTTCGCTCCATGACATTTTAAGAATATTAGAAAATTCCGGAATTCGATCCGCGCTCGGCGTTTCCCTTTTCAAAAAACTCACGGACGAAAAAATTCTTTACGCTTCCACAAACGGAGAATTCTTTCGTTTGAATAAGTTTCGTTACGAGGTTTTCGAGAAAGTGTTTTCGGAATTGGATTTTATAACCACGCTGAGCGGAGGAAGAATCGATCTTCAAGATTTAAAGGAATCAGTTTCTTCCAGCGCGAACGATTCCAAACTCGATTTTCGTCCGGTCTGATATGGAAACGTTCCGACTTTTTCTAATCTCTTATACAGTTTTCGGATCGTATCTCGGTTTTTTACTCTGCACGGGTCAAATGGTTTTAAATAAAATCACGGCCCTCAACCGACTTCTCGCTTTGTTGTTCGTTTGTCTAGGAGTGTTACAAATCTCCGTTCTTTGCATCGTTTACGAACCCGAGAATTTTTATCCTCGTTTGATTCTTTTGTATCTTCCTGTGTTGGGAACGATCGGTCCGGTTTTATACGGGATTCATAAAATCATCCAAGATCCGAATTTCGAACAAACCAAATTCGGGTTAAGAATAAAACACTGGATTCTTCCCGGAATTCTGTGGGCGATTTATCTTCTCAGTTTTGTTAAACGAAGTTCCGAAATCGAGGACGAAATCCGTTTCTTTTTAATCGAAAGAAGTTCTGCGGATTGGATCTGCGTTTTGCCGTTGGGAATTTTGATTTCTTACATTCTTTCCATTCTTAAGGGAAGCAGAATGTTGTTCAAAGGCGAGATTCTTAGAAACGAATGGACCGCGCGCGTTCTTTTGTTTATCTTATGCGCTACGATCCTCAATCATTCCGTTGCGACTTTGTTTTTGATCGATCGAAACGTTTTCTTTCTTCTTTTGAGTTCTTCGATGATGGCGTTCAGCCTTTGTGTTTCTTATCTAATCGGAAGAAAATATCCGCAGTATTTTCAAAATCTTCAAAACGTTGCAATGGAAACAGCCAAAAAATACGCGCGATCGCTTTTACAAGGAATCGATCGAAACACGGTGCGGGAAAATCTACTTCAATGTCTCGAAAAGGAAAAAATCTTTCGGGACGAGGACTTAACCTTATCAACGTTAGCCGACGAATTGGCGCTGACTCCGCATCAGCTTTCGGAGTTCATCAATCAGGAGATGGGAAAAAATTTCGCGGCTTTGATCAACGATTATAGAATTCGAGACGCGTGCGACTTTTTGTTAAACGAACCGGAACGGTCGATTTTGGACATCGCGTATGAAGTGGGGTTTAGAAGCAAAACGTCGTTTCATCGTTCTTTTCAGAAAGGAACGGGCTTGTCTCCGTCCGAATACAGGGAAAAGAATCGGAAAAAAGTTTCGGAATTTTAAAAACTAGGATAGAATTTCAATCGGATCGGACCCGGTTTATAAACTGGGACGACGACTTTCCGAAAGCGAGTTAGCATAACCCGATTCGACGATCGAAGAGGCGACTTATGAATTCTCAAGTGAAAACTCGAACCAAACCCTACGAAACGTTTTCCGAAAAGGAAAAGACGAAACGGATCATTCAATGGATCCGTTTTTGGGACAATCGAATTCGGTTTAGATTTCCTTTTTTAACGCGACATCAAGATACGATCGGTTTATCGATCACGATCGGCTCGGCATCCGGTATGATCCTGTTCGCCTCGCTCTATTTGATCGGAGCGATTCCTTTTTGGGTTTGTATCGTTTCCAACGCGATCCTTGCGTCCTTTCTCCACGAGATCGAACACGATCTGATTCATAATCTTTATCATAAGGGAAATGCGAAGATCCAAAACTTCATATTCTGGGTCGTTTGGCTTTTTAGAGCGAATACGGTCAATCCTTGGTTTAGAAGGGAGATTCATCTTCTTCATCATAAACTTTCCGGAAACAAAGAAGACGTGGAGGAAAGAATGATCGGAAACGGAATGCCTTTCGGTTTGAGAAGAATTCTTACGATGATCGACGGAAATTTCGCATTGGTTCTTCAGGGAAGAAAAGTCGCAAAGGACGCGTATTCCCAACTCAGAAAGATCAAAGCTCCTCGGATCATCGGACCTTATCGGGAAATCTTCTTTCTTTCGTGGTATTCGTTTTTGTTGTTAAACGCATTCCATATTTTGAATGTTTTGGTCGGAACTCCGATTTCCGAACCGGAGTTTTTACAGACGTTCCGATCGATTCTAAACGCGGCGGCCGTGGTCTATCTGATTCCGAACTGGCTTCGTCAAACTTCGATCCAGATCGTGTCTTCAAACATGCACTACTACGGCGATATACCGAACGTTTACAATCAAACCCAGGTTTTGAATTCTTGGTTTGTGTTTCCCTTTCATCTTTTCTGTTTCAACTTCGGAGCGACTCACGGAATTCATCACTTCGTTGTAAATCAACCTTTTTATCTCAGACAGTGGACTGCGTTTTACGCGCTTCCCGCGATGAAACGTTACGGAATTCGTTTTAACGATTTTGCAAGTATGTTCCGATCGAATTCCAAACTCGTTTCCGAAAATGAGTTCGAACTTTCCGAACCTACAAAACTTCAAATTCCCAATCCAAGATAACATAGATCGATGCAGAACACGAACGACTTGGAAAAAATCAAGATCCGGGAAAGAAGTTTAGACAAAGCGGAATCCGCGTTTTGGCTTTTGGATCAAGCGTCCTCGATGAACTTCGCGGTGATCGCGGAAGGAAACGGAGAATTGAACCAAAACGAAATCAGAAAAGCGCTCGATCACGTTCAAGCCAAACATCCGCTCGCAAACGCAAGGATCGAGCTCGAAAATGGAACCTACTTAACCTTTCGGATCGGAAACGAAAATCGAATTCCGATCCGGACCTTACGATCCGAAGGAACAAATTGGACGGACCTCGTCGCGGAAGAAATGATCGCTCCTTTTTCTTTAGGAGAATCTCCGTTAATCCGAAGTCTGATGATCGAACTCGAAGCGGATCGACGGATTTTCGTTTTGATTTTTCATCATAGCATTGCGGACGGCCGATCCGGCGCATATTTTATGATAGAGGTCCTGAACGCCACGAAAAATAATTTAGATAAATCGAATATTCAAAATTCAATAAATATCCCGGACTCGGCATTCTCCCTTTTGTCCGATAAAAGCTACGAACCAATCGATCCAAAAGCAAAAAACACGGACGCTCCCAAGACCGAAAAAATCAAAACGGGAACGATCCCTTCTTTTTCCAAAAAGAAAGAAAACGCAAAACCTTCTCTGTACGGTTTTCAAATCAACGAAACCGAACTTGAAAAACTTCTAATTCGTTCCAAAAAAAACGGAACCACCTTACACGGAATTCTCGGAGCCGTTCAACTATTCTCTTTGCGGGAACTGCTGGAAACGGAAGATCCGATTCTACTCAATCTTTCCAATCCTGCGGATCTAAAACCCTATCTCAACGAAAGAACTTCCGCATCCACACTCGGACTTTATATCACCTTGTTGACCGTCGGAGTTCCGATTCATAAAGGTTCGGATTTTTGGGAAGTCGCTCGGGAAATTTCATCCTCGCTCAAATTGCAACTCGGCAATCCGAACGAACGAACCCGTTTTTACGATCTACTTCCGAGCGCGGAACAGATTCTCAACAAACCCAATGGAATTCCGTTTTTTTCGGCTTTGTTGCAGAAATTTCCGCAGGCTTCGGCGCTCAGTAACGTGGGAATTCTACCTTCCGTAGAAAAATTCAAAATTAAGAATATTCAAAATGTATCATTTACGGTCCATCCGTCCCTATCCCAACCGGTCTTCGTTTCGGCTTCGACTTACGAGGGAAAACTAACGATCTACATCCATTGCGACTTGAATCGATGGATACGAAAAGATCTGGAAAAGTTTCAATTGGGATTTGAGGAAAAATTAAAGAGACTTGCAGGAAGTTGAATATTCCGAATCGAAATCTACAATCTCCAGTGAGACGTTTCGACCCGATCCGACCAATAATCCAAAGTGTTTTTTAGAATCGCCAGATCTAACGGTTTGATCAGACAGTCGTTCATTCCTTTGGAAACGTATTTTTCCTTACTGCTTTCGATCGCGTCCGCGGTCAAAGCGATGATGATCGGAAGTTCCTCGTTCTGTTTTTGGGAACGAATCCATTTGGTCGCTTCGATCCCGTCGACTTCGGGCATGTGAATATCCATAAGAACGATGTCGAACGTATCCAACTGCATTCTTTCGATCACCTCACTGCCGTTATGTACGACAACCGGATCGTATCCCAATTTTTTCAAAGCCCTTTCGATCAAAAGACAATTCGTTTCGTTGTCTTCCGCGACGAGAATTCGGATCTTCTTGGGAACCACGTCCGAAGAAACTCCTTCCAAATCTTTCGCGCTTGCAGGTTCGAGAATCGTTTCGATTTCGGACGCCGACGGAATTTCGTAAGCGATCGAAAAAGAAAACCGAGAACCCTTTCCTTCCTTACTTTCCAAACTCAAAACTCCGCCTTGCAATTCCACGAGTTGTTTGGTGATGCTCAAACCCAAACCGGAACCGCCGAACTTTCTCGCCGTGGACGTATCGCTTTGCGAGAACGCGTCAAAAACTTGTTTCTGTTTTTCGGGAGGAATTCCTATGCCCGTGTCCGAAACCGTAAATTCGATGAGAATATTTTCGTCGGAAATTTTTTTCTGAGAAACTTTTAATACGACTTCGCCGCGATTGGTGAACTTGATTCCGTTTCCGGAAAGATTCCATAAAATCTGACGAAGTCGAAGTTGATCTCCGTAAACGTATTCCTGAATGTCGAACTTGCCTTCCAGCTTGAAGTCGATCTGTTTTCGTTTTGCGAGAGGATACAAAAGATCGTGAATCTCGTCCAGAACGGAACGGATCGAAAAAACTTCCTTGTCGAGCGAGATTTTTCCGGCTTCGATTTTCGAAAAGTCGAGAATGTCGTTGATGATCTGTAACAACGATTTGGCGGAACCGGAAAGAATCTTGATGTATTCCTTTTGTTCTTCGTTGAGTTTCGTCGTTCCCAAAAGCTGAACCATTCCGAGCACGCCGTTCATAGGAGTTCGGATTTCGTGACTCATATTCGCGAGAAAACTACTTTTAACCTGGGACGCTTTTTCCGCGACTTCCTTCGCTTGAATGAGTTCCCATTCCGTTTCTCTTCTTTGTTGGATTTCCTTTTTGAGAAGAATGATGTTCTTATGAATCTCGGATTGTAATCCGTCCTTGAGTCTGAATTCCAATTCCTTAATTCTCTGAACGAGCATGATCGAAAAAAGAACGGATTGGGAGATATACGCCAACTTAAGAATGTGCAACGAAAAATAATCGAGAGAGATCACGCCGGACGCGCTGAGATTGGTGAGAATTCCCGCCGTCGGAAAGATCATGTGAATCAACAAAAGACTTTTCGCCGATTTAAAGCCGCTTTGAATCCGGATGATACAAAAGTAAACGATGATGAGGTTGTTGATCAATATTAGATAATATGAAAATTGATTCAGTTGAGTCGGATACAACAAGGACAACGGAAACAGAAGAAGATTGAAGAACACGTAAGTATACGTGGTGATTCTCGCGCGTTTGTCCTTTTGAACCTTATCCGGATATAAGAACTCCAAAGAAAAAAGAAACAAAAACAAGGCCGCGCTGTAAACGAGAAGAAGAGTGACCGGAAGATAATAGTGTCCGTAGTTCGGTTTAAAAAGAGGCAAAGCCAATCCGTCCCAAGACGTGAGATAAGCCGCGAAAAAGGTCAACATCAGAAAGTAATATAGATACGACCTCGTTCGGAAAAAGAAATACAACGAAAGGTTGTATAAACTCATCGCGATTCCGAAACCGACGGTCAAACCGACGACGATCGATCTGAATTGTTTCGTAACACGATATTCTTTTTCGGATTGAAGAACGAAAGGAATTCGAAGAGGAGTTCCGCTTTTGATTCTGCAGATGATCTGAACCTCTTCGCCCGGTCGAAGATCGAAGTCCAACGTGGGAAAGTTTTCGTCGTAGGTGCGGTTCGATCCGGCGAGAATTTCATGAACGATATTCTCGTGCGCATAACGATAATGAATGTCCACTTCCTGAAGATAAGGATTGTAAACTTCGAACTTTCCGTAATAACTTACGTCCGTATCGTTCTTTAACGGAATGTAAAACCACGCGGTATGATTCGTAAAACCGAGAGAGATCAGTTCGGAAGGAATGGTTTGAAAAGAAAGCGACTCGTCTCGGTTGAAAATTTTTTCCTTTAAGTCTTCGCCTTTCGCATCGCTAAAGTAATGCATGAAGGAACGAAAAGAACCGCTCTTCTGCAACTGAGAAATTTTGCCGGAAACGGGGAACTCGGATTCGCCGAACAGAGAAGCGTTGAGTAGAATCGTTATGCCGAATGATAATAAAAATCTCATATTAAAAACGGAAAGAACCAAAAAATCGGAACGGTTATTTTTGAGATACTTTCCGAGATCTATTTTATGAGTAAAAAGATTTTTTCAACCCGAGATCTTTTTGGCGTTCTTTAAAATCGATTAGACGATTCGTTTTCCTCGATTCCCGCACCGAGAATCTTATCGATCATTCCGTATTTCAGCGCTTCCTTTGCGGAAAACCAAGAATCCCGATCCGTGTCTTGTACGATTCGATCCAAAGGTTGTCCCGTGGCATTTGCCATAATTTCGTTCAAAAGGTCCTTTTCCCTCTTAACGGATTCAGCAAAAATACGAATGTCCTCCGCGGGACCTTTAAATTCTCCCATAACATGAGGTTGATGGATGAGAATTTTACTGTGCGGATACGCCGAACGATTTCCCTTATCACCGCAAAGAAGAAGAACCGCTCCGAAAGACATGGCCATTCCCAAACAAGTCGTATACACCGGCGGACGAACGCTATTCATTACGTCCAAGATCGCCAAACCCGCGTAAGTCGAACCACCGGGAGAATGAATGTACAACGAAATCGGTCTCGTGGGATCGACCGCTTCCAAATATAAAAATCGATCGATCAAATATCTCGCGGAGTTGTCGTTGACTTCTCCCCAAAGAAAAACCTTTCGTTGTTCGAGATAAACCGATTCGATCTGAGGAGAAGAATAAATCTGAGTTGCTTCCAATGTATTCTCCTCCGTCTAAGCCGCGACCGAAAGAAATCGAAGACAAGCCTCGGGTCTGTAAATTTCACCGATCCCGTCCCGGAGAATATCCTTCAACTTCAGATGTCTTTTTTTGATAAACGAAAGCGTTTTTCCCTGTGACTTTGAAATTTCGTCTAACGTAAAGTTTTTGTAATAATACAACTCGATCAGTTTTCGATCCTCGGGAGAAAGTCGGTTTACGTTTTTCAGGATCGCTTCCGAACGTTCCTTTTCGAAATAGGTAAGATGGGTTTCGCCCGCGTTCTGTTCGAATTGTTGGAGATCGGCGAAAACGAGACTTTGGTTTTCTTTTTTTCGTAGGATTCTATCCCCGTGTTTGATTACGGCTCTTTTGAGAAGAATCGGAAACGCTTCAAGAACCTTGATCGCGTTTAAGTTTCGATAAAGATCCCAAAAGGATTCCTGAACGACGTCCTCGGAAAGATCCTCGTCCTTGAGAATTTTCACCGCGTGTTGATAAGCGAAGCGGGAAAACCGATTCTGCAATTCCGTCCAGGATTTAAGATCTCCTGCCTTTGCGTTTTCCAAAAGTTCGATATAGGATTTGTCTTTCATACGTTTCAAAGTCCCGGTTCGCCGAATTTTAGTTCTTAAAAAACGATTCTCCTCCGGGAATTTTTCGGAAAAAGCATTTTATTTCCCGAAGCGGCCCGAAGGAGAATCAACGGCTAATGGATGTCTACATTCTACCCTTATCTTTCAGCCGATTTTTTAAAGCCTTGGACATCTGTTTGTCCTTTTGTTTTTTCTTTCTCGCCTCTTCGGGATCGTTTAGAATCCGATAGGCCCTCAGCTCTTTCGAGAGTTTTAAATAGGAAGAATATCGAGCCTCTTCGATTCTTCCGTCTTCCAAAGCCGCGGCGACTCCGCAATCCGGTTCTCCGTTATGCGAACAGTCGTTAAAGCGACATTGTTCCGCTGCCAAGGCGATCTCCGGAAATACTTCGTCGAGTTCGTCTTCGTCGCCTCCGGTAAAAAGTCCGACTTCGCGGATTCCGGGATTGTCCATCAGAATTCCGCCGCCGGGCAACAGAAACAATTCCCTGTGAGTCGTGGTATGTCTTCCGGTTCCGTCCGAGATTTTCACCCCGTTCGTTTTCTGGACGTTTTCGCCTAACAACGAATTAATGATCGTCGACTTACCCGCGCCCGAAGAACCCAAAAACGCGATCGTTTTTCCCGGTTCTATAAAACGGAGAATCGCGGAAGTCTGATTCGCGTCCAAAGCGGAAATCATTTCCACCGGAATTTCCCCCGCGACGGTTTTGATTTCTTCGAATTTGGTTTCGGGATTTTCGCAAAGATCCATTTTGTTCAACACGATCGCGGTTTGCGCTCCGCTTACCTTCGCCAAGAACAAATAACGTTCGATTCTTCTCGGACTGTAATCGTTGTCCAAACCCATGATGACCAACAACAAATCTATGTTCGACGCGATCGCTTGGGAACGGTTTCGTTTCCCGGGATTGCTTCTTCTTAAAAAGGTTTTTCTAGGAAGAATTTTTTCCACGATACAAAGATCGTCTCCGTCGATCTCGCGTACGAGAACCCAATCTCCAGCGACGATGGATTCTCCCGAAGATAAAAGGATTCCGGAGGGGATTCCCTTACGTTCGCCTTGGTCCGTTAGAATTTTTGAATATTCTCCGTAAACGGAAAGAATCCGTCCGGGTTTTAAGTTTTCGATCGATGGAGATTCCGTAAGAAAGATTTCCGGATCCCAACCGTATGAAACGAGGATTGAAGTTGATAGTGACATTTGATTCCTACTGATTTTGAATTAAGATACATAACGCCCCTATCCGTTTGGCGGATTCGAGGGTTTAGATTTTCAAAAAGGAATTAAACAATCATATTCGAACTTTCGATAATAGATTCCGTAAGTGATATTTTGAAGTCAACCAAAGAACGACTCAATTATTTCCACGAATTCAAATCCTCTCATCGCTATTTTTCTTGCAATATTTTCCTTTTTTGGAAATATTTTGCCAATTTAACCCAGGCAAAAACATTGATTAAAAAAATTTCTCAACCCATCGAAAAAATTAAAAGTCAATACGAGGCGGTCGTAATCGGTTCCGGTTACGGCGGCGGAATCGCGGCTTCGAGACTTTCCAGAGCCGGAATCGAAGTCTGTCTTCTGGAAAGAGGTAAAGAAATCAGACCTGGAGAATTTCCGAACAAGGAAATCCCCGCTTTTGAAGAAGTTCAAGCGAACTATGAGGACAAACATATCGGTTCCAAAAGCGGTTTATACGATTTTCATTTTAACAAAGACATCAACGTTTTGGTGGGATGCGGTTTGGGCGGAACTTCGCTTATCAACGCGAACGTAAGTTTGAGAGCGGTTCCCGAAGTGTTTCAGGATTCCGCTTGGCCGAAAAACATTCGCGAAGAAGCCGCGCGTCACGGGATGGATCCGTATTATTCCAAAGCGGAAGAGATGCTGAGACCGAACGTTCTTCCGAGTCAATACCGCGATCTCGCGAAGTTTAGAGCGTTGAAAACGTCCGCTTCTTTTTTGAAGAAGGATTTCTATCCGACTCCGATCAACGTTACGTTCGAATCGAAGTTGAATCACGTCGGAGTCAAACAGGACGCTTGTACGAACTGCGGTGATTGTGTAACGGGTTGCAACGTTTCTTCCAAGAACACTACGTTGATGAATTATCTTCCCGACGCGACCAACTTCGGAGCGCAGATCTTCACCGAAGTAAAAGTGAATTATATCGAAAAGAAATCGGATCATTGGCTCGTTCACTTCATTCCTTTGGGAGTGGATCGCGAAAAATTCAGCAAGGACGAACTTTTTATCCGTGCAAACACGGTGATTCTCGCAGCGGGAGCTTTGGGTTCCACGGAAATTCTTCTGAGATCCAAGGAGAAAGGTTTAAGCGTTTCCGACGCGGTCGGAGTTCGGTTTAGCGGAAACGGCGATATGTTAGGTTTTTCTTATAATGGAAACAAGAGAATCAACGGAATCGGTTTTGGAAGTAAGAATACGAACGGAAACGCAAACGTGGGCCCTTGTATTACGGGAGTGATCGATACGCGCGTTAATTCTCCCTTGAACGAAGGAATGATCATCGAAGAAGGTTCGATTCCGGGTGCGATCCGCGGACAACTTCCGGCGATCTTCGCCCTCGGTTCCAAACTCACGGGCGTAAAAACCAAAAAGGGATTTTTTCAGTGGGTAGTTGAGAAATTTAGAATATTCTTAAGTTTTATTCTCGGTCCGTATCGCGGCGCGGTTCGAAACACGCAGACTTATCTCGTGATGGCTCACGACGGAAACGACGGTAAGATGTTTCTTCAAGACGATCGTTTGAGAATTTCCTGGCCGAATGT
The DNA here is from genome assembly GCF_000243735.2 of Leptospira kmetyi serovar Malaysia str. Bejo-Iso9. Taxonomy (NCBI): domain Bacteria; kingdom Pseudomonadati; phylum Spirochaetota; class Leptospiria; order Leptospirales; family Leptospiraceae; genus Leptospira; species Leptospira kmetyi. The sequence goes on from NZ_AHMP02000003.1 coordinate 2,706,389, forward strand.
GGGTAAAAAACCGATCTTCGAAAAGATCAGCACCATTCTCAAAGAATCCACCGTTCCGCTCAAAGGAACTTATATTAAGAATCCCGTATGGAACAAACTGACCGATCAGGATCTGATTTCGGTTCATCCTCTCGGCGGTTGTCCGATGGGAGAGGACGCGAGTTCATCGGTGGTCAACGAAAACTGTCAGGTTTATTCAGCTAACAGCGGTTCGGCGGTCCACGAAGGTTTGTATGTGATGGACGGTTCCGTGATTCCAAGATCGTTGGGAGTCAATCCGTTGTTGACGATCTGCGCGATTTCGGAAAGAGCCTGCGAAAAACTCACCGAACAAAAAGGACTCAAGATCAATTATCATCTTCCTTCTTATCCCAAGAACGCGGACGTTTCGGACGAAACGACCTTAGGAATCGAATTCACGGAATGTATGAAGGGATTCTTTTCCACACAATCCAAAGAGGATACGGAAAGAGGATATCAAATCGGAAAGGACGAAGGATCTTCGATCGAATTCCTTCTTACGATCCGAAGCGAAAACCTCGAAGAGATGATCGACAATCCCGATCACAAAGCCACGTTATTCGGAACCGTAAAGGCTCCTTTTATATCCAAAGACGTCATCACCGTAACGGGCGGAGAATTTCTGCTTTTTATTTCCAGAGAGGATCGGGTCGAAACCAGAAACATGGTCTATCGTATGATTCTCAACACGGAAGAAGGTAAGAAATATCTTTTCGTGGGCGCCAAGTGGATTCAAAACGACGGGCTTACGAACATCTGGAGAGATACGAGCACTCTCTATACGACCATCTACGACGGTGAAACCGAAAATTCTCCAGTTTATGGTAAAGGAATTCTGCATATTCTTCCCGAAGACTTCGCCAAACAGATGACGACGATGAAAGTTATTAATGCGAAGTCCATCCTCGACGATGTAAAAGGAATGGCCAAGTTCGGTTCGTTCTTTGCGGGCGCGTTATACGACGTCTATGGAGGCGTTGCGAGTTCCATCGTTCCTTGGGACAAGGACGCAAGACCGAGAACCAAAAGACCTCTTCGAGTTTCTCCGCCCGAAGTTCATTTTTTCAAAGCGGAAGACGGAGCGGACTTAAGACTTTTACGATATAAGGGCGGAAACAAAGGACCGGTTCTTTTATCTCCGGGCTTGGGCGTTTCGAGTTTGATCTTCAGCATCGATACGATCGATACGAATCTTTTGGAATATCTGTACGCGAACGGGTTCGACGTTTGGCTTTTCGATTATAGAACTTCGATCGCACTTCCTTCAGCGCCTCTTCCGAACACCGGAGACGTGATCGCAACCAAAGATTATCCCGCCGCGGTTAAGAAGGTTCGCGAACTGACCAAGGTCGATAAGATCCAAGTGGTCGCTCATTGTTTCGGCGCGACCACGTTTACGATGGCCTTACTCGCAGGTTTGGAGGGAGTTCGTTCCGTTGTGATTTCCCAAATTTCCGCCGATGTCGAGGTTCCGACTTCGATGGACATCAAGGTGGGACTTCATACGGCCGAAATTCTCGACGCGCTCGGCGTGGAAGACATGACCGCTTACACGAGCGATCACGACGGCTGGCTGGACAAATTCTTCAACAGCGTTTTGGCGTTACAGCCCCAATCGTTATTCGCACACGACGTAAATCCGGTCAGCAGAAGAATCACCTTCCTCTACGGAAGTCTTTATAAATTAGAAAACTTGAATGAAGAAACCTATCGATACGGTTTGGGAGAAATGTTCGGCGTTTCGAACATCAAGGCTTTCGAACATTTATCGAAGATGATCCGCGCTCACAAAGTGGTAAGCGCACAGGGAGAAGACGTTTACGTTCCTCATTTGGATCGGCTCAATCTTCCGATCACGTTCATTCACGGAGCGGAAAACCAGTGTTATCTTCCGGAAAGCACCGAAGCGACTTATCAAAAGTTGATCAACCGGTTCGATCCGAATCAGTATAGACGTCACGTGATTCCGGGTTACGGACATATCGATTGTATGTTCGGAAAGAACGCTCACAAAGACGTGTTCCCTTTGATTCTTCAGTCCTTAAACAAATACTGAAGAATCAAATACTTTAAGATTTTATAATATTATCGAACGGAAGAAAGAATGTTACAAGACAACTCATATTACGACGCAATCGTCATCGGCTCCGGATTCGGGGGTTCCATCAGCGCGCTAAGACTTTCCGAAAAAGGTCAAAAGGTTCTCGTTTTGGAAAGGGGAAAAAAATATTCTCCCGGACAATTCCCGAGAGACGTAACCCAAGTGAACAATCTACTTTGGCGTTATCCTAAAAAAAGAAAATCCCTCGGTCTTTACGAACTGAATTTTTTCAGCGGACTCGGAACCGTAACCGCTTCCGGTTTGGGCGGCGGGTCTTTGATTTACGCCAACATTCATATCCGGCCCGATCAAAAGGTTTTCGACGATCCTCGTTGGCCCTCTCCGTTTAACAGAAGTTATTTGGATCCATACTACGATAAGGTCGCCTCCAAGTTGGACGTAAAACCGGTTCCTCCCGAATGGGATCTTCCGAAACGAAATAAATTTCGCGCGGCCGCGGAACTCAATCAACATACGTATTTCGATCCGGACGAGGCCGCAAGTTGGTTGAGCCCTGCAAGACCGGGACAATCGACCTGCGTTCGTTGCGCCGAATGCGAATTCGGTTGCAATCACGGGGCGAAGAATACATTAGATTTTAATTATATTGCAGACGCGCAAAAAAACGGAGCCGTATTTCAAACCGATTCTTTGGTTTCCCATATCGCTCCCGATCCGAAGAACGGTTACGTAGTTTATTACGAGAACACCGAAACCGGACAAAAACATGCCGTATACGCGAAGCGGGTCGTTCTTTCCGCCGGGACCTTGGGCACCAACCGAATTCTTTTCAACAGCAGGGACAAATACAAAACGCTTCCGAACCTGAGTAAACATCTTGGTAAAGGATATTCCGGCAACGGAGATTTCTTAGGCGGAATCGAATCGAGCAAAACCGATCTCAAACCTTGGGACGGCCCGGACGTGACCACGGTCATTAATTATTTTCCGAAAGGTTTTCAATTTACGATGGCGGCTCCTACGTTCAATCAACCCGTGATGACAGTTCTTGCTTCCTTAGGAATTGCTAAACCGAATTGGTTCTTGAGATTGATCGGTCCTCTTTTTTGGAAAAGTCTGCAATGGATTCTTCCTTTTATCTTTAAGAAAGGATTGCTTTCCAAACCTCTACCTCCGGGAGCTCCGGGAGCGGGAAACCCGACTTATATGACGAACCTGTTCGCGATCGGAAGAGACAACGCCAACGGAAGAATCGTCCGTTGCGGCAAAAACATCGACGTTAAGTGGAATTATTCCAAAGAGAATCAAACTCTCATTAAGGATATGACCGCTTCGATGCAACAAGTAGGAGACGCATACGGCGGACAATTCGGACCACTGGCAACGTTTCTGTTATTCAATCGAATCATATCGGTTCACTCGTTGGGCGGATGTATTCTCGCGGCGAACCCGGACAAAGGAGTCGTCGCGGAAACGGGCGAAGTTTTCGGTTATAAGAATCTATTCATCGCGGACGGATCGGTGATTCCTTCTTCGATCGGATTTCATCCCGTAATGACGATTTCAGCGGTCGCGGAACATACCGCGGCTTCGATCTGTGCCGGTTTATAAATCGATCGCGCAAACAAGGGATTCGAGAACGAAAGTAATCCATATTTTTTGAATACAAGAATACCTTAATTTAAGAATATACTTGAACTATTTCAAACGGAAATAAATCGTTCCGGAATCGACGCGTCCGCATCCGAACGTCGCAAACATAGAAAAGGGACAAAAAATGCAACAGGATCAACTCTATATCGACCTTGGTTTGTCTGAAAATCAATACAGTCCGGAAGTGATCGCCGGACAACAAGTTTATACGAGCAGTTTTTTAAGAGTCTACGACCTCGTGGTTTTACACATCATCAGCAGATGGTTTTGGCGTTGTGATCCACAGAACATGGTCGATTTATACACGAAAAATTTAACCGGAAATCATTTGGATATCGGAGTGGGAACCGGTTATCTTTTGCAAAAAGCGAAATTCCCCGTCGAAAAACCCACGATCTCGGTGATGGATCTCAACGCGAACAGCTTGATCGAAGCGAGAAGAAGACTTTCTCATCTCGCGGGAAAATTCAACGCGTATCGAGCCAACATTCTCGAGCCGATCCAGACGAAGGAAAAATTCGATTCGATCGGAATGAGTTTTTTGTTTCACTGCGTTCCGGGTCCGATTCGTACAAAGGCTTCCACCGCGTTTCGAAATCTTTTGAAAATCCGCACGCCCGACGGTGTGATCTTCGGTTCCACGGGATTACACGATCTCGGTCAAACTCATTTGTTATCGAGAAGAGGAATGAAGAATTTAAACAAAAAAGGCGTTTTTCACAATACTCAGGACACTCTTCCCGATCTCGAAGCGGCTCTGAAAGAAAACTTTAAAGAATACGAACTGTATGTGATCGGCGCGATCGCATTCTTCGTTGGAAAAAAAGCGAAGTAAACGGAAAGAACGAAAACGTTTTAAGATTTTTGTAAAGTCGAACGGATTCCCACATTAGAATTCCTCTTCGATAAAGCGTCTTTCGGATCGTCAGAGATGATCACTCATTCTCCATTCTTACGTTTGCACGGTTTCGATCAAACAACAACCGAACGGTTTTCTTCCAAACGTTTGAGATCGGCCTTGGCTCCGAGCTGTTGAAGAATTCCCGTAGCTGTGGAAATTCTATCCTGATCGTCCAGAAGAAGACCGGCTTCATACAGAGCGGTCGCGTATTCCCATTGATTCGGCGTGTTGGACAAAAAGGATTCCGCTTCCTTAAAGATGGCTTCTGCTTTTTTGCGATCCCCCGCGTAGAACTTCAGTTTTCCTTTGAGCATCAGAGCCGGTCCGTAAAGATACGGAAGAGATTTTCCGAGTTTTAAACCGTTCTTCAAACCGTAGTTTATGATCTTGTTTAAACTCTTATCGCCCAATTCGTTCTTTGCGTAAAGAGCGGCTTCCGCAAGATAAACGTTACCGATTTGAAGTTGAGGAAACTTCACTTCACATTTTAAGAATCCGGCGTAACTTCTTCTGGACCAATGCGCCGCCTTTTCGGGCCAACCTTCGAGAATCGCAAGTTTGAGAAGTTTATTGATCGTGGAAAGTTCGTTCATCACGTCGTTTTCCAAAGCGGCTCTTTCTACTTCGATCAACAGTCGTTTCTCCAATTCGAGAGGCTCCACTTCCCCGAGAAGATAACCGAAATACGGGGACCAAATCCGAGTCCATCGGAGCTGAAGTTGCGCGCCCAAGTCGCTCGCGATTTCTCCGATATCGTCGAAGTATTTTTTCGCCGTTCTAAAATCGGATTGAAAGTAGTAGAGAAACCCGCCCGATGAAAGCGCGGATAACAAATCCCATTTCTCCCCGACTTGACGATAGATCGAAATCGAATCGTGAAGAAACGGAAGTCCGAGATCGGGACGGTTTAGCATCATGTAATATACGCCTTGAACCAAAAGACTGATCGCCTTCGCGTACGGATCTCCGGTTTTTTCCGCGAGTTCTCTTCCCTTAATCAAGAAATGTTTCGAAGGTCCGAAAAGATTCATTCCCACAAAAACCTGACCAAGGGCGCATTCCGCAAGGGACTGACGAACCGGATCGTTAAAACGTTGTGTCGCGTTGTATTGAGTGAACACAGACCAGCCGAACTTCTTGATGTCCTTCATGATGTATAACTTTGCGAGAGTCACGAGAATGATACATCTGAGTTTCAAACGTTCCGCCTTGCTCGCGGAAGTATAAGAGGAACCGAATAAGGAGAATCTAAAAACAAAAGGAAGTTGTAATACGATTTTGAAAATCGTATCGGGTCGGCTTCCCGGAGGACGAACGCCGGTAATCCGAAGCGCCTTCTCCAAGGTTTCCATCGCCCTGGAAATATCGTCCTGTTCCTGATAAACCTGACCGAGACCGGTATAAGAACGAATCAGATTGAGAGTGGATTTGTTTTCGAGACATTCTTTAAAAAGAACTTCCGCGACGGAATATTCTCCGAGCTGACGATGAACGTGCGCGAGTTCTTGGGTGATTTCGTAATACGTATCGCTCTTCGACTTTTCGAACTGAGCCATAAACTCGAGAGTTTTGCCGTAGTGATAGATCGCGTCGCGGTTCGCGTATCTGCTTCTCGCCTTGCGTGCGGCCATCAAAGAATACTTCGAAGCTTTTTCGAAATCGGAACACTGTTGATAATGGAACGCGAGAATGTCCGCCATCTCCACGATGTTATCGTCGTTTTCCTGCTCGATAAACGAAGCGATTCTTTTGTGAAGATCCTCTCTTGTGGAATGCAAAAGAGTGTTATAGACGATGTCTCGAATCACGATATGTTTGAAGATATACGTAAGCGGATCGGTGATTTCCAAAGGAGTCAGATCCAAACCTTCCAAACTCTGGAGAATATTCTGAATTTCGGAACGGAACTCGACGGGCAACAAATGATTCAAAGTTTCCACGTTGATCAAACGTCCGATCACGGAAGCAGTCTTGATAACGATCTTTTCCCTTTCTTGAAGACGATCCACGCGCGCCAGAAGAACGTCGTTTAACGTATTCGGAATCTGAATGTCCCTGGTTTTATCGGAAGGAGAAAGGGTTCCATTCTCCAGTTTTTTCAGAGTCCCCTCTTCGATTAAGTTGTGAACGATGGATTCGAGAAAGAAAGGATTTCCGCTGGATCGGTTGAGAATCTGATCCAAAAATTCCTCTTGGCTCGTGTCCATCTGAAACTTATGAATGAGAAAATCCTTCGCTTCTTCCGGTTTGAATTCCTTCAGACGGATCAATTCCTCGTTAGGCGAAACCGCTTCTTCCGCGAATTGGCCTTCCGGTCTGGAAACGAGAATCAACATAGATTTCATGGAAGGAAGACTCGACGCGAGTTTTTCCAAAAGACGACTGGAAAGTTCGTCGATCCAGTGAACGTCTTCGAAGATCAACATCAAAGGTTTTTGTTCCGCTTTTTCGCGTAACAAAGAGATGATGATCTCGAACAATCTTTCGTTCTTCTGTTTACGATCGAGTTCTTTGGTCAAAGGATCTTCTTCGACGGGAACTCCCATAAGAGCCACCAGAGCCTTGGCCCAAGCGAGATCGAACGAATTCAAAGTATCTAATGCTTTTTCAGCCTTGTTTACTCTTGTTTCCACGGAATCGTCTTCGAAAATTCCGAGGAAAAGACTCAACAATTCCTTCCAAGGATAGAATGGAGTAAACTTTTCGTAAGGATAACAATAACCGATGAGAATCTCCACGTTCCGATCGTAAGCCTGATCGATAAACGTGTTCGTCAATCTCGACTTGCCGAGTCCCGCGTCCGCGATGATTCTGCAAACGACCCCGTTTTTTTCGATAACGGTATCCAACATCTTATGAAGACGATCGATCTCTTCCTTTCTTCCGATCATCGTATCTCTGTATTGAATCAAAAGACCGGGAATATTCTTTTGTTCTCCCGTGAGTTGAAAAACTTTTTTGGCTCCCGCAACCCCTTTGAGTTCCACGTCGCCGATTTCGTGAAAGGAAAAATTCTTACCCAACTTGGCTTTAGTTTGAGAATCGATGAGAATCCCGCTCTGACCGCCGAGGGTCGCGAGTCTTGCGGCGATGTTCATCATCTCGCCGATCGCCGTGAAGTCTTTTCGAAACGGCGCGCCCAAATCTCCGCAATACGCCATTCCCGTTGAAATTCCGATTTGAATATTCTTTGCCGCCGGATAATTCACGGCTCCTTCCATCAATCGAATCGAAAATCTTGCGGCCAACGCTTCCTTGTTTTCCAAAGCCGCCGGCGCTCCGAAAAGAATGCTGAACACGCCGCCCTTATCGGATAAATCGGTGACAACAAACGTTCCCGAACAAGCCGCCGCGACGCTTTGAACGTGCGTGAAAAAATCGTTGAAGTTTCTGGAATCCGTACTCGATTCCAAGGGAGAATCGATCCGCACGAAAACCGAAGCGACTTCCCGATAATCTCCCGAAAATGCCTTATGAATGCTCGTCGCTCTTTGATACAACTCGGGGACGATAAACCGTTTACAACGTTTGAAGAATCGTTCGTCCGAAATCCGATCCTCCGCTTTGGAACGGGAAGGAGGCGCGACGATGTTATCGCTCTTTTCGCAATCGACCAAACGATAAAAGTTCGGATTCACCGCGTCTCCCACTTTGGATGCGGGCAGAAGATTCCAAAGATCCGCGCTGAGAATGATCTCACCGCCTAACGCGTGTTTTTCGGCTGAAATGGATTGATCCACCGGGGTTCCGGCGATCACGGCTCTTAAGAATCGATCCTGTTCGCCTAAGATAAATTCCTGATATTCTCCGTAAGCAAGTCCTACGCGCGCGGGAAGGTTCACCGTTTCTCCCAAAAGTTCGTTGGAGCTGTATTCGGAAATCGAATTAAAAATTCCTAATGCACATGTGGCGACTCGATGCGCGGCCTCGACATCCGTTTCTTCCTCTTTTTTTTCGAAACTGACCAACACGGAGTCGCCCGCAAATTGATAAACCGCTCCTCCCCATTCGTTGAGATGTTTTAACAGCGCGGTGTAGTAATTGGAAAGAACGGTTTGTAAAGCGTCGATGCCTCGGGTTCCTTTTGCAGCTAACGCGAGAGTGGTGGGAGTAAACCCGACAACGTCGAAAAATAGAACGGCGCCGTGAAACGATTGGGATCGTTGCAGTTTCGATTCGTTGGAATCCGCCAACCTCCGAACGATCGCGGAGGGGAGATAAGGTCTGATCAGTTCCAGTGTGTCTTTGATGGATTCCGTTGCGCTATTCATATTAATCCTAAAAACGAATGTTATTTTTGTGTATTTAATTCTGCAAGCCTGTTAGACGAATATTTTTGGCTAAAAATTCTCCACATTGTTTCCGTGCTTGCAGAATTATGATTTTTTTACTAAAGTTTCGCTGTCGGCTTAATTCCCGTAATCCCCTCCGCAACTCTTTCCGAAAGAGCGGCGATCGTCATGGATGGATTGGCTCCGATCGCGGTCGGAGACAAACTTCCGTCCGCAACATACAATCCTTGATACGAAAAAACCTGACCGAATGTCTTGGAATCCGCGGATGTCACAGAGTTCGCTTTCGAATTCCCGAGTATACAACCGCCTAACGGGTGTACGGAGACGTTGTTACGAATCGGCCAAGCCCAAGTGGGAAGAGGAAAGTAAGAATCCGCTTTGATAAACGAAGCGAAGTCCTTCATCACTCCGAGAATCGCTTGATAAAGCGACATACTGTTCTTTTGCGGCCATTGAACTTGAAATCCTCTTTTTCGATCCCATACCATTCTTCCGTCCGCGCGATCGATTCCCATACAAAGCAAAACCGCCGACGTATAGGACAAATCGCCCTTCATCAGTTCGCTCAATAGATAACCGACCTTTCCGAAAATTTTTCCGCTCAAAAATCGTTTGAACAATTCTCCGATCATGTGAAAGAAAAATCCGATTCTTAAAAACCAAGGAATCGCCGCTTCCGCAAAGTAAGAAGCGAAGACGGGATAACTCGCGTCCTGAAGTACGAACGCTTTTTTCGGATCGTAACTCTTGAATAAATTATAATCCGTGTATTGAGTGATAACTGGACCATAGTTCGGATTGGCGGGTTCTTTCCCTTTCACGGCAAAGGATAAGAAATCTCCGTTACCGGAAAATTGAAGTCCGAGATGATCGGAAATATCCGGAAGCGTTTTGAATTCTTCCTTACATTTCAAAAGAAGTTCGGTACTTCCTAACGTGCCCGCGGAGACGACGACTCGTTTCGTTACGACCGAAGTGAGTTCTTTCGTTTTTCCTCCGAGATCCCTGTAGTAAACCCTGTATCCGTTTTCTCCGTGCGCGGACGGGTTGTCGTTTCCGTCCGGTCCGAGAGGAACGATCTTATGAACGAGATGTTCGGTTCGAACGTCCGCTTTGTATTTATTCTCCGCAACGAACAGATAATTCAAATCCAGCGTGTTTTTGGAATGTGTGTTGCATCCGATATCGCATTCCGCGCAATACACGCAGGAAGTCTGAACCGCGCCGTAACGATTCTTTTCCTGAAGTCCGATCTCGGTCGGTTTTTTAAAATCGTTTCCGAAGAATACGTTGATGTCCGCGAGTTTGGATTCTCTTCCCGCGGACTTTGCGAACTTTTGATAGAGTTCGGTGCGTACGATTTTTCTACGCGGATCGTCGTTGATCGGAATCGGTCTCGAACCCAAAACCTCTTTTACGATTTTGTAATACGATGTAAGACTTTTCTTTTTTACGTTTGCGGGCCAGCGTTCGTCGAAGATATGATCGGGCGGTTCGAGAAACACGTTCGCATAAATCAACGAACCTCCGCCCAATCCCGCGGAGATCACGACGTCCATATGTTTGTAGTTCCGAATGTCGAACAATCCGGTTTGATTCAGCTTGGACAACTTTTTCGGACGAACCTTGGAGCTGTTCTCCTCGGGAACGTTCCAAAAATTCTTGGACATATCGTGCGGAGAACGCGGAAAGGAGCCCTTCGGATAACGTTTTCCCCGTTCCAGAATCAAAACCTGTCCCGGCCACTTTTTACTCAGTCTACAACCGTTTACGGCTCCGCCGAAACCGGTACCAATCACAACCGCTTCATATTTTTTCATTACAACCCCAAAGAATATATGTGTATATTAGAATAAACTAAACTCAAAATGATTCAGAAGATAAATCCCGATGATCAGGGCGCCCAAAAACGAAAGAAAGGAAAAGATAAAATGAAACTTATCCCATTTTTCCAAGGACTTGAATCCCTTATAAATCCGTTTCGAAGACCACTTAGGCAATTCCTCGATTTCGTCTCCGAGTTGATGAAGATCGAAAAAGCTGAACAGGATCAGGAAGAATGTCAACACGAGAAGAAGAGGATTGATTCCGCCCGAAATCGTACAAAACACTTCACCCGTATAACTCAGATTATCCCAGCACACGAAGGTGCGCGCGGCGATCCAAGCGACCAGAACGGGAAAACCCGCGAATACGATCAGCACTTCTCCCCAGATCGACTTATTCTTTACTTTCTTTTTTCTTTTTTTACGGGGATTTTCTTCGCTTAACGATTCTGCCATAGGTCGTCTCCCTCATAGAGTTCGATTTGTTTGCGCGATTTCTCATCATTGAAATAGCCGAGACGTTTCCAAACGTCCAAAGAAACCTGTTTATAAATTTTCCAAGAACCTCCGCAATTCGGAGTGAAAGGAATATCTTTTTGTTCCACGACCTTTTCCACGTATTCCTGACAATTCTTTGCGGGATAACGTTCCTTTTGAATCGGATTGTATTTCGGATACGATTTGGATTCGGTCAAACGATTGAGAAGAATTTTCCGAAGTCGATCCTCGCACTTGGAACCGAAGATACAATGCCAAGGATTGTTGTTCGTAAGTTCCTTCGCTTTCGGAAAGTCGTCGTTGATCACGACGTCTTTTAAGTTCGAACGAAACAAACCCGGAATTCCTTTTGCGTAATTCTCCCAATCGGAAACGCGTTCCATACTATGAACCGGATGATCGGGTAAGGTCATATCGGAAGCGTGCCCTCTTCCGGTGGGATACATCTTCTTATCGTTTCGTAGTTTACGATGTGCAAACGAATCTCCCAAAAGATGAAACGCAAAACCCAACGCACAAAGTTTTTCGGGAGGTTTTTCTTTTTTGGAAGTAAGCTCGGTGCGAAGACGATCGAGCGTAACAAGCGCGACGTTTCTTAGATGTTCGCTGTCGCCTCCGGTCAAACCGTGAAGCAACTGTTGTACTTCCGCCATTCTTCCCAAGGTCTTAGGCGAACCCTGATCGGTAAAAACCCAAAGCAGATAATCGAACGGATGTTTAAACGCCAACTTTTGGTAAACTGAAATCGCATCCAATTCGGGAACCTCGTCCGGAAGCTGAGTGCAAAAAGCTACGAGTGCGGTTTCATCCTTTGTCAACGGAGAAGGCGTATGAAAATTATTCAAAACGGTTTGCACCGTATAAAAATGTCCGTCCTCCTGATACGAATATAGGCTGTGACATAACAACAAAAGGAGAACGGAAAAGAATTTAGTCAATTTCTTCCAAAACATAAATCGACAATAAATACTTTTTTTAACAACAATTGCAACAATAGTTTACTTCCGTGACAATTTTCCTGACATTTTTTAGGAAAAGCTCGAAGTTCTTAAAGAACGAAGCGTCGTGTTTGAAATTCGAAAAATATGCTTGTAAAAGAGGCGTTCCGATTCATTCTCCCCTGGATCTTTTACGATTTGAGAATTCTTTTTTTAAATAGGATCTTTTTCGGCCGTTATCCATCCTTTAAGGAGTTTCGGCAGAACGACGGATCACCGTTTCGGAACGCGGCTTTTCCGTTTTAGAAAGAAACAAATGAGTCATCAGTTTAGAATTTTTGCATATACATTTCTTTTACATTCGATCTTTTCGTTTTCGATTTCCGCACAAGAATCGATCGACCTCGTTAAAACCTGCGATTCAAAGGGAGAATGTAAGCCGAAAACCTGGCGTATTCTCGATCGATACGAAGACAAATTCTTAAACGAGAACTTCGCTCCCGACGCGGAATGGAAACGAGTCGAATCCTTTCCGATCTGGACGAATAAGTTTTATCCGTACAAATCTTCCGTTCATACGTTTTCGTTTTATGCCGAGTTCGATTTGCCTCGCGACTTTTTAAAAAGTTCCTTGGAACCCGGAATTCGTTTCGGTGAAATCGGAGAAGTCTTCGAAGTATACATCAACGGAAAACAGATCGCAAACGAGGGAGAATTTTCCGAAAACAAAATTTCGTTTCATAGAACCGTTCGCGGTCAGGTTTACGAAATCGACCGGAAGATTCTAAAACCGACGGACAACCGTCTTTTGATCAAAATTTCCGGAGATCCCAAGTTCGATCATACCGGATTTTATCTGACCTCCGGTTACGAAGTAGGATATTATAAAGATCTTATATACAAAGAACAGGATAGAATCACGCTCATTCTGATCGGGATCTACATCACCACGGGTTTGTATCATCTTTTTCTTTTTATCAAACGAAGAAAGGAAAGATACAATCTTACGTTCGGTTTGTTCGCGCTTTTGATCGGACTTTATATCTACACGAGGACCTCCGCCGTTTTCGAAAATCCGCTCGATTCCACACTCATTCAAAGAATCGAACTGATCGGTTTGTATATCTGCGTCTCCTGTTATTTTACGTTTATGAGCCAGTTGTTCAACGGAAGGACGATACGGCCGATTTTTTATTATTCCGTTTTTAACGTCCTTTTAACGATTCCGACCTTTTTTGCGCCGATGTATATCTGCGAATATCTGCTTCGAGTTTGGCAGATCGGCGCGCTTTTCTTTGCGGTTCCGATGAACTTTTACGTTTTGATCCAAGGAATCCGCCACAAACTTCCCGCGGCAAAACGATTGTTTTTGGGAACGGTCGTAATCACCTTTACCGCGTTTTACGACGTTTTGGATTCGATGTTTTTCAACACCGGTTTCGCGTTCAGCAAATACGGATTCTTTTTTTACGTGATGGGAATCGCCACCATTCTCGCGGAACGATTCAGCGAACTACACGCAAAAACGGAAGAACTCAACGCAAACCTCGAACAAAGAGTGGAAGAACGCACCAAAGAACTTTCGGAAACATTAGAAAATTTGAGTATTCTAAAGGATCAACAGGACGGGGATTATTTTCTCACTTCGCTTCTCATCAACCCTCTCGGTCAAAACAACGCAAAAAGCAAAAACGTTAAGATAGAATTTTTTATCAAACAGAAGAAACGATTTCATTTTAAAAACAGGGACAACGAGATCGGAGGCGATCTTTGTAAAACCGAAAGTATTCTTTTAAAGGGAAAAAGGGTCACCGTTTTTTTCAACGCGGACGCGATGGGAAAATCCATGCAAGGCGCCGGCGGCGCTCTCGTCTTGGGCGCGGTTTTCAAATCCATCATAGAAAGAACGAGATTCAGTTCCTTTATGAAGGATCTTTATCCGGAACGATGGCTTAAAAACGCATTCATAGAATTGCATAGAGTTTTCGAAAGTTTCGAAGGTTCCATGCTCGTATCGATCGTGTTAGGCGCAATCGAGGACGATACGGGATTCGTATATTACATGAACGCGGAACATCCGTATTCGATTCTTTACAGAGACGGAATCGCTTCCTTCTTGGGGGAAAATCATTTTTACAGAAAATTGGGTTCGCAACTCGTGGAAGGCGCGTTGTCCGTTCAGACGTTTCAGTTTATGCCGGGAGACGTTTTGTTCAACGGCTCGGACGGAAGAGACGATATTCTTTTGGAAAACATAGACGGCAAAAAGAATATGAACTACGACGAGACAAGAATTCTCCGCATCGTGGAAGAATCGAAGGGAAATTTGGAAAGAATCAATTCTCAACTGAATCGGGAAGGAGTTCTCACGGACGATCTTTCCATTATGAGAATCGAATGGAACGGTCAAGTTCCGAAAAGAGTACGAATCAAACTCGCAAAAAGGGATAAGAAGTCCTTGGATAAATTCTTTTCCGAGATCCAAGAAGGAAAACAAACGCACCCGGCCGCGCTCCGGGAACTGAGTCTTTCCTACTTTCGTTTGAGAGAATATGTTAAAGCGACATTCTGCGCTCAGGAATATCTCACTGCCGTTCCGTCCGACGATACGATGATCGGTTATACTTCGAGAATGCTCCGCAAAGCGGGCGATATGAATCAAGCGGTGGACGTGGGAGAAAGACTCAGGACCAGAGATCCTAAAAACGCGCGCAATCTCAGAAATCTGATCCGAGCCTACAAGGGTTTGAAGAACTCGGATCGTATCGCGAAGCTCGAGGAAATTCTCCGATCCTTAAACGGTAAAAAATCGTTCGACCGGACCTCCTTGAACTGACTCGATTCTTCTTTAGAAAAGTCTAATAGAAAACGGCGCCGATAAAACGAAGTCGAAAAAATCCGCGATCGGCTCGGGAAAGTTTTTCTTTTAAGAGAACCGATTCTCAACAACGGACCGTTTTTTCTGTTTACAGAGCCGTGGCTCCGCTATTCTGGGAAAGGTATCATTCTAAACTCGGAAGAACTCATGGGAAATCACCATCATCACTCTCATAACCATTCTCACGATCACTCGCATCATTCCCACGGTCATCATCACGGAAGCGCGAGTAAAAGTCTCGTGATCGCCATGTTGTTCAATTTGTTGTATGCGGGTATCGAAGCGGGAATCGGTCTTTGGAGCGGCTCCCTCGCTTTGATTTCGGACGCCGGGCATAACTTGATGGATGTCAGTTCTCTGCTACTCGCTTGGATCGCGGTCAAACTTCAGGATCGAGGACCTTCTCCCGGGTTTACATATGGTTGGAAAAAATCGACGATCCTCGTGAGTTTACTCAATTCGATTTTGATTTTCGGCACGGTTCTTTTTATCGCTCACGAATCCATCGAAAAGTTGGCAAGACCGACTCCGGTTCAGGGAGGAACGATCGCGATCGTCGCCTTGATCGGAGTGATCGTCAACTTCTCTTCTTCCTTATTGTTTTTCAAAAGCAAGGACGACGATCTGAATATGAAGGGCGCCTATCTGCATCTTCTTGCGGACGGTCTTGTGTCCGTGGGTGTGATCGTTTCCGGTCTTTTGATCCAGTGGTTGGGTTATGTTTGGATCGATCCGATCGTGGGAATCCTAGTCGCGTTCGTAATCATTTACGGAAATATTCCCTTATTTAAACAAAGTTTAAGACTGAGTTTGGATTCGACGCCCGATGCGATTCAATCGGAAACGGTGGAAAAGGAACTCAAATCCATAGAAGGCGTATTAAACATTCATCATGTTCATATTTGGTCCTTGAGTACGACGGAGAACGCTCTTACGGCTCATCTCGTTTTGAAAAACGATCTTTCTTCGGAACGTCAAAGGGTCATCAAGTCGAAGGCGAGGGAAATTTTAAAGGGACTTAGGATCGCGCACGTAACTCTGGAAACGGAGGAGGAAAGAGAAAACTGCGGACAGAAGGATTGTCACTGACCGCAGTTGATTTTTAGATCAATCTTCTTGTTCTTGTTTGCTCGTCATTCTTTTCAACATCGATTCTTGTAAGATCAATACGCTGGAAGTCGCGATCGCAATGAGTTTGTTTTTCGGATTTCTAACTTCCGCCTGCATCGTCATCATCGCGGGAGATTTCGAAACGACCTTCGCTTCGATCAAAACGTATTCGTCTTTCGGAAAGAAGGTTCTGAAAAACTGAGTCGATAAATCCGTGGTGACACAAGGTCTTTTTGCGGCGAGATAAGAAAGCGGACCGAACGTGTTATCCAAAGCGGTGCAGAGCATTCCACCTTGAAAGATTCCCATCGGATTCGCAAAACGTTCGTCATACGGAATACGAACCACGATTTTTTTCCCATTCTCAAACTCGACGAATTCGGCTTTCATTTCTTTAAAAGATTTCGGCGGAAGCTCGAGAGTAAGACCGTATTCTTTGGCCATCTTATCGGCCATCTTGTTCATATCTTCCCATGCTTTGGTAGCGGATTCAGAAACCGGCATTTTTATGCTCCTTTATTTGTATCATCGATTTAAGACTTTTAATCATCTTCGGAAAATATTCCTTGTCCTTGCGGATTCTAGAAATCTGCATCGAACCTTGAATCGCGGACATGAATAAATCCGCGGTATCCTTTACGTTGAGGGTCAGAATAAAGGAACCGTCTTTCGTTCCGTCCTGAAGAGTTTGTATTAGAAAATCGCGATGTTGATTGTGAAGAACCAAGGTCTTGTCCCGGATCGCTTGGGAAAGAACGTGATACTCCGTGCCCACGACTCCGAACGGACATATCTTTCCGTTTTCCCCCGTATAAGCTTCGTAGAGTTTAAACAAACCGAACAAACGGACGCGCGGCGGACGCTCTATTAGATTTTTCGTATATTCTTCGAAATCCCTGTAATAAACTTCGAGAACTTCGATCCCCAATTCTTCCTTGGAAGGATAATGATAGTGGATACTCGCCTTTTTGATCCCCAAATCGTCCGCGATATCCTGAAAGCTGAACGACTGAAAGCCGACACTTTGAAAATAATGTCGGGCAAGGGTCACGATCTTTTCGCGCGTATCTCCGGCGAGTTTCATAAATCCACTTACCTACCAGTAGGTAGGTAAGTCAAGATAATTTTTACATCTTAGACGAATCTTTCCTTAAAAAAAAGACACCCGATTCTTACGAGTTTTCCGCAGACATTTTGAAGCAAGAATTCGTTCTTAAGCACGAGAACGACTCACTTGAGTGAGAATTTTCTAGAACGAAGTTTCCACTCGATAAAGGAGCGTTCGGCGAAACGAGTTCGCATAACAAAATTAAGATATAATACGGTTAATTTTTTTTGAAATCTTGACTGGAGGAGTCGCTGTTGATATTATTATCAGTCTTAGGTTGTATACTCGGAAGTATAAAAACAAAAATCCGAGAAACGTTGCAGACTTCGGTGCTTTCGCGAATATTAAAATAGAATCATTGATTGAAATGCCACTTCGCTTAATAAAATTGATAGCCGGAAAAGGCGCTCGGATCGTCGTATTGATCCTATTTTTCTGTTCGGTTTCTTCGAATTTTCTTTATGCCGATCCGAACGAGGAAACATGCGAATTTGATAAAATAGAATTCGCGTTAGACGACGATTCTTCCCGGGAAATCCCCAAGATTCCCAATACGAAATTGGATTTTAAACCGAAAGAAACAGCGTTCCTCAAATTGGGTTTTATCAAAGAGGCCGCCTGGCTCAGATTCAACGTCAAACGACATCCCAGATCCAGATGTTTCGTGAGAATTCCTCAGGTGACGTTAGACGCCGCGGTTCTTTTTTCAAAATCCTCCGTTCAGATTTCGGGGGACCGTTTTCAATATTCGGAAAGATCGATCGACGATTATTATCCGGTCTTTCATCTGGAACCTTACGAGGTTCAGAACGAGGACAATCGGTATTATCTCTGGATCAAAACCTCTTCGATCATCAACTTTCCGATTCTCGTCGAGTCCGGTCTCGAATACGAAAAAGGAAGTTATTATAGAAATCTTTTGATTTTGTTTACTCTCGTTCTGAGTTTATTCGTCACTCTTCTTACGGGATTCATTTATCGTCAGACACTGGATCCGATTTATCTGAATATCGTGGGATTTCTGATCTTCGTTTCTCTGGAAGGTTGGGCGTGTTATGCGAACGGCTATAAATATCTTTGGCCGAACGCGCCCGAGTTTCAAAACATAACCCCTCCTCTTTTCGCGTTTTTGGCCCTCGCCTGTTCCACTTACTTTATGGTTCAGTTTCTTTCGCCTTCTTCGCTTAACAAATTCTTTCGTTCCGCTTTGTCCGCGACCGCGATCTCGATCGTGGGTTTCGCCGTTTTTTCCGCGTTTATTTCGGAACGTCCCACGGTCGTAAAATCCTTCTCCTGGGCCTTTATATGCGTTTCCGCTTTGATCGTGATCTCCACACTTTCGGTGATCCGAAGTTTTGCGCCCGCGAAAAAAATCGCGCTATGTATGATTCCGATCGCGGGAAGCGGATTGATTACGGTATTATACTATTTGGATTTTCTAAAGTACCACGAATATTTCGTACACGCTTACGTCCTTTCTCTTCCCACGATTTACGTCGTCGTGATGATCAGCCTCGGGGATCGGGAAAAGTTCGTAAGAAGAAAGTCGCTCCGCCGCGCCTACGACATTCAACAGATGCAGGAAAGACTCAAAACGCCCGCGAGAATTTCCGGTATGGAATTTCAGAGCAAAACTCCTTCGATTCAATTCAGTTTGGATCATCTTCTGAAGGTGGAAAGAATTTTCAAAAATCCGGAACTAAGCAAGGACGATCTCGCGAGCATTTTAAAAGTCGCGCCTCAGGATCTCGATAGATTCGTTCAGGAATCCTCGAACCTGTCCTCGTTCGAAACCTACGTAAATCAATACAGGGTGGAAGAAGCGAAGCATCTTTTAAAAACCAGGACCGATCTAAAACATTCCGAGATCGCGCATCGGGCCGGCTTTGTTTCCGGCCGCGAGATGGAAAAATCCTTTAAGACTTTGACCGGAATGACTCCCTCCGAATATAAATTGATGCTTTTTCCCGAATCCATTTGAATATCCGTCATGAGGTTCGCGTTCCTTTTCATTCTATTTTCCCTCGTGTGTACACATCTTTTGCAGGGAAAGGATTTGGAAGAATCCGGTTTTATCCCCATTGGCGAAACGCCTTTATTCTCGCCCGATCCGGAATCCGATACCTTACGACGGGCGATCCGAGAATCCGAATCGTATTACGAAAAACTTTCCACCGAGTGGAAAATAACGATCAAAGGAACTTCGTTTAACAAAAACGATATGTTGAAGTCCTTAAGAACCTTAAAAAGAATCCTTAAGGAGAAAAACCCCGAATCGTTTCGGAATCGATTTCGAAATTCCTTTTCGATTCTCGAAACGGCCGATCCGAACGAGGGAAAGATCACCGCATATTATGAAGTTTTAATGGAAGGAAGAACTCGTCCCGAGGGGGAATTTATTCATCCAATTTTGGAGACCCCTTCCGATTTGATCGTAAAAAAACAAGGAGATGAAAGAATCGTGGGAAAATCCGTAAACGGAAATCTGATCCCGTACGAAACGAGAATCGAATTGTCCGAACCCTCCGTCTGGAAACGCAAAACAAAGGCGATCTCTTACGTTAAAATCACCGATTTGCATCTCGCACAATTGGAAGGCTCCGCAGTGATTCGAATCCCGGACCAAGATCCGTTTCGCATAACGTATTCTTCCGATAACGGAAAAGAATATCTGAGTCCCGCCGAATCCTTACGAGGAATCTGTAAAAGTCTGATTCCTTCCGATCTTAGAAATTGTATCGTGGAATTTCCGAAGGAAGTCCGGGACGCGATATTAAAAAATCCGAGATACGTCTTTTTCAAAAAGGAACCGTCCGCGCCCCGAGGAAGCGGAGGAATCGAATTGATTCCGAAACGATCAGTGGCAATGGATCCGAACATTCCTTTAGGGATTCCCGCCTTGATCAGTTTCGAATCGCCCGTTTTAGCGGAAAAAAACCGAATCGTGTTCGTTCACGATCGAGGTTCCAAGATCCAAGGCCATGGAAGACTCGATTACTTTTTAGGAACGGGTAAAAAGGCCGAAGAGCAAGCGGGAAGGATTCAAACCCAAGGAAGAATTCTTTTGATACTGCCGAAGAAATAAACAAATCATTGAAAGAACCTGCAAATTGTGTCCTTAAGAATCTTATCATCGAAAAGTGTATTCAATTTTAATCATAATCCATTGCGCTTAACAAAACGATCCCATTCTTTTTAAGAATTCTAATAAATCGTTTTACAACGTTATGATCTTCTGTTTCTTATTCATCTAAAAGAATTCTCCGTTTCGGTATAACGTTATCGTCGTTTTAAGAATTCTTTGCCGATATATAGAAAAGAGATTTAGAAGTTGGGTTTCAATCTTACAGGGAAGTATGCATGCATTTGATGTTTATGGGCGCGACTGAAAAAACATTAACGGACGTTTTGTGGATCTTACTCTGCTCGGGTTTGGTTCTTTTGATGCAGGGCGGATTTTTGATTTTAGAATCCGGTCTGACTCGTGCTAAGAATTCGATCAACGTTGCGATCAAGAACATCGCAGATTTCGGAATCGCCACGGTTCTGTTTTGGTTTATAGGATTCGGTTTAATGTTCGGCGATTCTTGGAAAGGAATCATCGGAACCTCTTGGTTTCTTCCCGTATTTCCGCCGGACGACGTTTGGAGTCCCGCGTTCTTTTTATTTCAATTGGTCTTCTGCGGAACGGCAGCGACGATCGTTTCGGGTGCGATCGCAGAAAGACTTAAATTCATTTCGTATATCATTTCCACGATTTTAATTTCCGGATTTATTTATCCGATCGCGGGTCATTGGGTTTGGTCCGGACTTTATCAATCCGAAACACACGGCTGGCTTTCCGTTTTGGGATTTCGGGACTTTGCCGGTTCTTCCGTGGTTCACAGCGTGGGCGGTTGGGTCGCGCTTGCATTCTTACTTGTTGTAGGTCCGCGCGCCGGAAGGTTCGTCGAAGGAGAACCTCCTAGAAAAGTTACCGGAAGTAATCTCCCCTTAGCGATGTTAGGCGGAATTATTCTTTGGGTGGGTTGGTTCGGATTTAACGGAGGAAGTACGCTCGCTTTCGATCGACACGTTCCCACCGTTTTATTGAATACGGTGCTCGCTTCGGGCGCGGCTATGTTTTCCGGTTTGTTCGTGGGTTGGTTTCGCAAAGGTTATCCGGACGCGGTTCTTCCCTTGAACGGTTCCCTGGGCGGTTTGGTCGCGATCACGGCCTGCGCCAACGTAGTCAACGCGGTGGAAGCGGGAATTATCGGTTTGTTCGCGGGGATCTTGGTTTCTCCGATCGAAGATATATTAGAAAAACTGAAAATAGACGACGCGGTCGGAGCGGTTCCGGTTCACTTGGGAATGGGGATCTTCGGAACTCTCTGCGTCGGAATTTTCGGAAATCTTCAGATTCTAAACTCGGGACTTTCGCGCTGGGGTCAAATCCAAGTTCAACTTTTGGGAATCGCTTCCATCGGTGTATTCGCATTCGGAACTTCTTATATTCTATTTTCCGTAATCAATCGATTCTTTAAACTCAGAGTGGACCCCGAAGAGGAATACCAAGGCCTGAACATTTCGGAACACAAGGCGACCACGGAACTCATCGATCTTTTTTTAGTCATGGAACATCAAAAAAGAACCGGAGATCTGAGCTACGACGTTCCCGTGGAACCGTTTACCGAAGTCGGACAAATCGCGAATCGTTACAATCAGGTTCTCGGAACCGTAAGAAACACTCTTGAAGAAAACGAAAAAGCCAGAAAGGAATTGGCAAAGGCATACGCAAAAGTTCAGAAAGAACAGGAAAGAGCGGAAAAACTTCTCTTGAACGTATTGCCGAAAACGATCGCCGATAAACTTAAAAAAGACAGTTCCGTGATCGCGCAGAGTTTCAGCGAGGCGAGTATTCTTTTTGCGGACATCGTGGGTTTTACGGAAATCGCCGGAAAGTTTCATCCCGAAAAAGTCGTTAAGATTTTAAACAAGGTGTTCTCCGCCTTCGATCTGATGGCGGAAAAATACGGTTTGGAAAAAATCAAAACGATCGGAGACGCTTATATGGTCGTCGGCGGCCTTCCACAACCGAGACAAAATCATACATTAGCAATCGCTCATATGGCTTGGGAGATGATGGAACTTTTAAAACGTTTCAGAATTCGGGAAGGAAATCTGAAACTCGATATGCGGATCGGCATCAACACGGGCCCGGTCGTTGCGGGCGTGATCGGAACCAAAAAGTTCATCTACGATATCTGGGGAGATGCGGTTAACGTTGCGAGCAGAATGGAATCGCACGGCCTAAGCGGACAAATCCAAGTCACACCGTCCACGGCACATTTGATCTCGGAAGAATTCTCCATGGAAAAAAGGGAAGACGTCGAGATCAAAGGAAAAGGAAAGATAGACACGTTCATCTTAACCGCGCGTAAAAAATCGCCTTCCGAAGAATTGTTCTTCGGGTTCAGCTAAAAACGATTTCGTTTTAAAAAAGATTAGGAACTCGCGGCTTCCGCCTCGGGTTCCTTGCTCGGATCAACTTCCGCGTTTTGTTGCGATTGTTCGTTTGCGTTCGAGGCTTGTTCCGCAAGTTTGTCCAAACCTTCTCCGCTGACTTCTTCCGCGCTCGCTTCCTGCGTCGCCGTGGAAGCAGCAGTCGCTTCGGAATTGGAATTCGCGTTAGTCGCAACAGTGCTTGCAGTTCCGAGGTTCGCTTCCGCTTCCTTGCTCAAAGTAAAACAATGATTTAAGATCGTAAAATCATAGACGATCGTCTTAAACACGTTGAAGAACAATTTGGAATTGAGAGTAAGAACTCTATACAATAGATTTCTGTCGATCGAGGTGATGACCGCCGTGTCTTCCACCGCTTTAACCGAAAAAACTCTCGGCTTGGAACCGATCAAAGAAGAAAGATCCAAAAGATCGCCCGGATGATAATCTCTTACTTCCAAATCGCTTCCGTCTTTTGCGGTTTTACAAAGAACCAATTTTCCCTGTAAGACGAACCAAAGTTTTTCGGAAGCGGGTTCTCCCGAACGAAACACGTATTTTCCGGGAGGATAATAATTGCTGAGATGACCGTAGATTCTCGTGATCACTCCCAAGTTATGAATTCTGCAATTCTCATAGTCGTGTGCGAATTCCAGATCCGAAGGATCGATTTTAATCAAAGACTGAAGTTTGGAAAAGTTCAATTCTTCCCTGTAATGTCTGCTCGCCGCGGTCAATAAAAGACGAAACATAAACTTCGGATTTTTATGAATCATGTTTTCGATGATGCTACTGTCTAAGGAAATAAGACGGGTTCCGTCGACTGCGGCGATCGCGGAAGCGGTTCTTTTCCCTCCGGTTAAAAGAGCCATTTCTCCGAAAAAGTTATTTTCGTTAATGCGACAAATGGCGCGTTCCTTATTGTCTACGGTTTCCGAAAGAACGATCGAACCTTTGGAAATAAAAAACATCTGATCTTTGGAAGGAGCTCCCTGACGAAAAATGATCTGTCCTTTTGAGTAATCGATCGGTTGAATGTGATTGAGTAAATTCGGTGATTCAGATGTCATGCGTTACACGTTCTTAAAATAATTTATTAAGAAGAGACGAATCCTTTGGAATGATTCTTAAATTAATTTGAAAAAAAGAACCGCCTTTGTTTTCATTAACCCGAAAGGATTATGAATTCGCGGATGATAACAACGGTCATACCGTTTTGTAAAATAGAACGGGAATCCAATTCCACAAAACGCGCACTTTTCGAAAATTAAATCCATCCGGGAGAACTTCAATGTCCATCGAAACCGAAAAAGATCTGATCGGGCTCAAGAAAATCGGAAAAATCGTCGGCCTGGTTTTAAAAGAAATGAAAGCCTACGCGAAATCCGGAATGTCCACGAAAGAATTGGACGACTTCGGATTAAAACTTTTAAAACAATACGGAGCCAGATCCGCTCCGGCGATCACTTACAACTTTCCGGGCGCGACCTGCATCAGCGTAAATCGCGCGATCGCTCATGGAATCCCTTCTTCCAAAACGATTCTAAAAGAAGGAGATCTCGTCAACATAGACGTATCGGCGGAGTTAGAAGGTTACTTCGGCGACAACGGAAGTTCTTTTATCTTAGGCAAAGGACATCCCGTTCTCAGTTCTTTAGTCGATTGTTCAAGAACGTCGCTTCACAAAGGTTTATCCGCCGCGAAAACCGGAAATAGGATCAGCGATATCGGAAGAGCGATCCATGCGGAAGCGAAATCCCACGGATTCACAGTGATCAAAAATTTAATGGGACATGGAACCGGATCCAGTCTGCACGAGGCTCCGAAATACATTCCTTGTTACGAAGATAAACGTTATTCGCAAAAACTCAAATCGGGAATGGTTCTCGCGATCGAAACGTTCATCTCCACAAAATCGGAAATCGCACTCGAAACCTCGGACGGTTGGACCTTGGTTACGCACGACGGAAGTTACGTGGCTCAACAGGAACATACGATCGTAGTCACGGATCGGGAACCGATCCTACTCACTGCGAGCAACGGAATTTAAGAATATTCTTAAATTCTAATTTAGTTTTTTCTGTCCTTTCCCATGGAGAATAGTTTGGAACCGGCCCAAGCCGAGAAACTTCTCGGCACGATCGAAGTCAGAAAATTTTGGATTTGATTTACGAGACCTACAACGATCACGGTCTTATTTTTTTCCGCTCCGGATAACGCGGCTCGAACGACCTGAGTCGGAGTGAGCCAGATAAAATCGGGAGTCCAAAATCCGCTCGGAAACGCCTTTGCAAAAAACGGAGTTCGAATCGGTCCGGGACAAACCGCGTGAACGCCGACCCCGCTTCCTTTGAGTTCTCGGCTTAAACCTTCCGTGAAGTATAAAACGAAAACCTTAGTCGCCGCATAAATCGTAAAATAAGGAACCGGTTGAAACGAAGCGGTCGAAGCTACGTTTATGATCTTTCCCTTTCCGTTTTCCAAAAATAAGGGAAGAATTTTACGAGTGAGATGAACCAAACCTTCCACGTTGACTCGGATCGTGGTCAAAAAACTCGCATCGGGTTCGTTTGAAAAATCTCCGATATAACCGAGGCCCGCGTTGTTTACGAGAAGATCGGGTTTCAACTTTTTGCGGACGATATGCGATAAAATTTTTTCCCTGCCTTCCGATAGGGAAAGATCGGCGGGTACGATTTCGACTTTGATTCCATAACTTTTTTCCAAATCCGCTTGGATCGGTTTGAGGGAAGCCGAAGATACATCGGTGAGAATCAGATCGGTTCCTTGTTCCGCTAAATGTTTGGAGAATTCTTTTCCGAGTCCGCCTGCGGCTCCGGTGATCAGCGCGAGTTTATATTTCATATTTCACCTTTTACTTTTTAAATATTGAATCGGGATTTCCGATTAAATTTGGATTTTCATTCTTCTGTTTCGGATAAAATGCGAACATGAGCCCGCTTTTCAAAAACGTAAGAATCGTCTTTTTCATCTTTCTTCTCGTTTGTTTCCATTCCGTTTTCGCTCACAAAGGAAAGCCGAGTTTCGTCTTGGAGGAATTTTCAAAACTAACAGATCAAATCGATTTGGAAAATCCCGGTTCCACAACGACGAACGCTCTTGAAACCTTATTGAAACAAGGCGGCGAAAAGGAAAAGGATTCCGAAGTATTTCGAAAGGCTCTTCCCATCGTCGTCGAACTTGGTAAAACTTCGGACGTAAAAAGCAAACAAAAACTTTATACGGAACTCGTATCCCTTTTGGAACAGGTCATCGGTTATCACGATCGTTCGGGCGCGGTTCTTTATCATTGTCCCAAAACCGGAAAATCGTGGATTACGAATTCCTCGAACGTCCAAAATCCATTCGATCGCAAGAACAAATCCTGCATTCAAAAAAAGGAATAAACGATTCCCGTTTTGTTAAACGAAGTCTTCCAACTTTTGAAAATCGAGACTCGTCAAAAACTCCAAAGAGTTCGTGATCTTTTCGGCGCTCCAATCCCACCATTTCAATCTTAAGAGTTTCTCTTTTACTTCCGGAGAAAATCTTTCCCGAACGATTCGGGCCGGATTTCCGGCGACGATAGAATACGCGGGAACGTCTTTGGCGACTACGGAATAAGCTCCGATGATCGCCCCGTCTCCGATTTTGATTCCGGGAAGAATTACCGCATTGGTTCCGATCCAAACGTCGTTGCCTACGATCGTATCTCCTTTCTGAGGAAAATCTTCGGGCTTGGGCATAACCCGTTCCCATCCGTTTGAAAAGATCGCGAATGGATACGTGGAGAACGCGTTCATCATGTGATTGGCTCCGTTCATGATGAACTTTGCTCCGGTCGCGATCGCGCAGAATTTTCCGATCACGAGTTTATCGCCTCGAAACTCGTAATGATACAATACGTTCTCCCGTTCAAAATTTTCCGGCCCGCTCGGATCGTCGTAGTATGTATAATCGCCCACTTCGATGAGAGCGGATCGGATAAAGTTTTTTAGAAAGCCGATTCTCGGATATTCGGGAAACGGGTAAGGAGACAGGGGATCAGGTCCGAAAGAATTCGGATTTTGCATGGATATACCTCCGGTGTAAGCGCTGGTTTCGTTTTTGATATAGAATAAAAATAGAATATTCAGAAAACTGAATGATTCTTAGAGCTGAGGCGGGAATTAAAGGCTCATAGTAGATCCACGCTGGATTCTTTTCAAAATTCGGTCAACGATTAATCCGAACGAAATTTAAGAAAGAATCCAGCTCGAAAGTAGGCGGGACTTTTCAAAGATTGAAGGATATGCGATCGATCAGCGGCGTCTTATGCGGGAACGCCGCTTACTTCTTTCAACTTCGCAAGATTCCCTTCCAATACGGAAAGAGTATCGAGATGATAATCCTTTGCGTGTTTGAGTCTTGCTTGTTTTCGATCTTCGGGAAGTCTTCTGCACGAAAGTTCGAGCAGAATTCCGGCCAAAACTCTGGAACAAGTGAAAACGATTTCTTCCGCGTATGTATCCTTGTCCTCTCTTCCGGGAAGATCCTTATAGAGACCGACCAGTTCCTGAAAACCGTGAAAGAGTTTATGTGCCAAGGAAGAATCCAACTGATTGACAAGCTCGGAAAGATATTCTCCGAAAGTATGAGTCAACCCGGAGGTGATTCCTCCGATACTCGCGTTGATCTGAATCTGAGAAGTTCCGTCGTAAATCGTTGTGATTCTCGCGTCTCGATAAATTCTCGCTATGTCGTAGTCTTCGGTATAACCCGAGCCGCCGTGCACTTGAAGCGCGTCGCTCACGACTTTCAAACAGGATTCGGAACAATAGAACTTACTGATCGGAGTGAGTACGTTCGCGATTTTTTCCCAATAACGTACGACCGTATCGTTCTTCGCTTCCTTCTCGCTTGCGCCTTGTTTTTCCAATCGAAGCGCTCTCCAATAATAACGATCCATAACTCTGGATCCTTCCAAAGTCAGACATCGCATCGCGTAGGTTTCCCTTTCGATTCGATCGATGATCTTTTTAACGGCTGGAATTTCTATGAGTGGTTTTCCGAATTGGATTCTTTCCTTCGCGTATTTTAGAGCTTCGTAATATGCCGCGGTCGCAAGTCCGGTGGATTGTTGTGCGATTCCCATTCTCGCTCCGTTCAACATTCCCATCGTGTATTTGATAAGCCCGTAACCTTCTTCCCCGATCAACAATCCGGGAGAATTTTCGAATACCACTTCGCAAGTTGGAGAACAATGTAGTCCGAGTTTGTTTTCGATTCCGGCGATTTGTACGTCCGGACTTTGAACGAGAAAAAAAGAAAGTCCTCTCGCACCGGAGCCGACTTCGCCGGAACGAGCGAGAGTCAACAAAACCGCGGGCGTATCTCCGAATCCGCAACCGTGTGTGATGAATCGTTTGGTTCCGTTGAGCACCCAATTTCCGTTCTCATCCTTGGTCGCCTTCGTTCTGAGATTCGGAAGATCGGAACCGTGATCGGGTTCGGTAAGTCCCATCGCGCATACGAATTCGCCCGCGGCTAAACGCGGAATCCATTCGTCCTTCATCTCTTGTGTCGCATGACGTTCCAAAATTTCGGCGAGGTTCACACATCCCACGGCAATGGCGAGTGACGCGTCCACTCTGTAAAAAATTTCGGAAATAAATGATTTCACACTCCATGGTACGCCGAGCCCGCCGTATTTTCTGGAGAATCCGTAGGCTTGTACTCCCGCTTCGACCACTTTGGAAACGAGTTCGAGCATCTTGGGTGGAAATTCCACTTTTCCGTCTTTGAATCGAAGCCCTTCGCGATCCAATTCCGCGACGTGCGGGGAAAGAATGTTTCCGGCCAAGTCGCCGACGGTTTCTAAAACAGTTTTATAATATTCTTTCGCTTCGGACGGATTTGTCGGTCCTCCGTTTTCCGCGTCGGAGAATTCGTTTTCGTAATCGAGTATGATTTCGGTCCAGGGGAGAATGTGATCGAAATGATCTTGGATGTCTTGCGTATCGGAAAAGTAATTGTTCTGAATCATGGAACCTCCGTGGATTCCACCAGTGTACGCGATCGGAAAGGGAGAGAAAAGGAAAATTGTGGGAGTTCCTACAATTAACTGGGAATTCTCGGAATTGTATAAGTCGGGTCGAACCGTGGTAAATTGTTTAGTAAATAGCTGAACTCGGCAAATTGCTCAGACTCAGCAAATTGCTCCCTACGGGTCGCAATTTAGGTCGGAACTACGGCCCATTTCCAGCCGAAACCGAAAAGGCTCCGTTGCAGTTCCTACAACAGAGCCTTAATTCCTTCCATTCTAAGCCGAATTTACCGTTTTTTCTTCGCTTTCTTTTTGGAAACCGTATAACCGAGAATTTGCGCCATCTTCCAAATATCCGACAAGGTTTTCACAGAATCTTTTGAAAGCAGGGAAGAATCCAAAGCCGACTCGGCTTTCGAGTTTTCGAGAATGCTGTGAAGATGAAATTCTTCGATTCCGAAACGAACCTCTTTCAAACCGAGATGAATCCAAAATCTCGGGCCGTATTCTCCGCCGTTGATTCTTTGTTCGAGTTCGATTCCGTCCGCGGTTAACTCGGGAAGTTCCTTCAACTCGATGTCCGGATTTTTTCTCGCGGCAGAATCCAAAATGTATTTGGTTTCGGAGTCTTTACCGGCTTCTTTCCAAAGCCTTTCCAACGTTTGATCTCCTTCTTTACCGAACCAAGGAAGAATAGCCGGCAATCGGGACGCAAGCGCTTCCTCGACGGAAGAAGAAGTATAAGCGTGAGGGTTCATGTAACTCAGCCTCTTTTTCAACAAGGGAAGAAAGGTTTCGAAACATTCTTTTCCTTTTGTTAAGAACAACTTTGCGATCAGCAAATCTCCCCAAGCCGCCCACTCGAAAGATTCCGATCGAATCGCTTTTAGGACGGAAGCCTCGTCCATCGAAAGAACCTGCGCCCATTTGTTTCCTTCCTTTTCGATAAAACGCAGAAACTGAAGACAATAAAGTTTCCAATCCGAAGACGCATAAGGAAGTTCTAATATTTTTGCGAAAACGGGAATGGCGGATTCTCCCTGAATAAAAAGAGCCTTCATCGCTTCCCAACGATCGTAGTTCCCGCTGTATCGATATTCGTCCCTCGAATAACGAAGGGATTCTTCGAGCCAAGGTCCTCCGATCTGAACCACGCTCGAATCCTTATATTTCTTTTCTCTAATATTCTCGAATACGTGTTGAATGCTGTATTTCTCCGGTTTTAAAATTCCGCCGGGAAGATCCTTCGGATTTTTTGCGAGGCGATTCGCGTATTCGTCGTCGCTGTCGAAAGGAGGAAGTTCCTTATCGGTAAGCTGAGTCCAAGTGTGTCGCGCCGCGTGTTCTATATACGTCCAAGTATAATCGACCATCGGATTCGGATCGGCGTAGACGTGATAATAAAGATGTTGTTTGAGTTCCTGAATCTTCGCCTTTCCTACGGCGCGGATCGGTCCGTAGACGCGATATTCTTCCCCTCGGTTTCCGAGAATTCTATGTCCTAACTGAATCCATTCTTCCCGATTCGGTTCCAAAAGAAGAAGTCCGGCAAGATAACAAGCCTGAAGATCGATCGCGATTCCCGGGCTCGGATGTTTTTCCGCTTTGTCAAAAAGTTCTTTCAAACCGGTCTTGGCGCTTTGCGGATCGAGAACGGTCCAAGCCATCGCGCCTTCGGAAAGATTGACCAACTGATTGAATTCAAGATAAGAATTCGATCCTCGGTCCTTGATCTGAGATCCCATTTCCAGATACGCGCGGATGTATTCCAGATTCTCCCCAAATCCCAACTTAGCCGAAATCGCAAACGAATATCCCAATGCGATTCCGAAAATGCTCAGTTGATTTTTATACGTTAGGACCTTGTTGGCGAGTTTTCCCGCTTCTTCGTCGCCTACGATCAGACGTTCGTTTAAGGCCCTTTGTAGATAACTGAAAACCGTAAAGATATTGTTGAGATTCGGGCCTTCGTCTTCGACTTTTTTCTTTTTTTCCAAAGCGGCGTCCATCGTCTCGAAGAACTTCCAAGAAGCTTCGGTAAGAATGGATTGCGCCTCTTCGTGTTCGCTGTCCAAAAGACATTCGATCACTTCTTCGAGACGTTTATCGTCTTGTTTGAGTTTGGCGATCGCGTCCCGAAAGGAGTTCATCGCGTTTTGATCGTCGAACTTACCCAGAGTTTTGATGATACCGGCGTACGCCTTTTTGTTTTCGGAATCGTAATGAAGTCCTTGTCGAAACGCCGCGGAAACGGGAAGTGATAGACGTTTGTCCAAATTCTTTTTATCGTAAGGCCATTCGTTGTAACTCGAATCCGTTCTTTCTTTGAAGTATTCGTCCACGATCTTTCCGAACTTGGAATCTTTCTTTCCGATTTCTTTCAATAAGAAGTCGTGCGTTTCCACGTCCTCCGGAAATTCCTCGATCAAAGAAAGAGGATCTTCTCCGCTTTGAATTCTTTTTTTCAAGTCGGCGGTCGCGATTTTTTTCTTTCCCGCAAGTCCGGTCGCTTCTTCCAATAATTTTCTGTTTTCGGGTTCGATCTGTTTCGCGTCGCAGTTTTTGAACGTTTCGTTTCTGAGTTCCTGCAGTTTTTTCGCATTCAATTTTCCGAATGAATCCGATTTCCCGTCGAGAAGCGAAAGAACGTTTTTTGCGAGCGCGGGGACAATTTTACCGGAAAGTTTTTTGGAAAGGTTGCAGGCTTCCCTGCAAGCGCTTTCGTTTTTCATAAAGTAATGCGCGAGAATCCAATAAACCGCCAACGAATGCGATTGATCTAAAAGTTTTTTTTCCCGTTCCCAATCGCTGAACTTCGGAGCGGAGGCCAATTTTTCCGCGTAACCGTATGCGGGATCTCCGTATGTATGTCCGAGCAACCAAGAGGATCTTTCAAAAAGATCCAAGGACTTTGTGTAGAACGGTCTTTTATCGTATTTCTTTTGGGCTTCCTTTTCGTATTGATCGATGATCTTTGCGTCCATCGAAGATTCCACCCTTTCGTCGGGTTTGGAATTCTCCCCTTCTTCTTCGTCGTCGTCTTCATCCTCGTAGTCGTCGTAATCTTCGTCTTCGTTGGACCAATTCGCGGCCACAAAATGACTGATGGAGAAGAACGGTTCGTCTTCGAGTTCTCCGATTTCGTGATTGTATCTGTGAACCTCGGCGGAATTTTCCGAATGCGGAAAAAAATTGACCCAGCAACTGTCACCTCCTCCGTCCGATCCGAAATGTGCGACGCCGGTCAATAAAAACATAAGACCTTGATACGATCCGATCAGCGCGTTTAGTTTTTCGTCGATCGTATCGGCTTTCGGAAGAAGAAATTTCTGAAACGAAACGGCTCTGTAATCCGGATAATAGCCGTCGTCTTCGTTCCGTTCGTCGGATTCCTCATCTTCTTCGTCGTCGAACTCTTCTTCGTTTTGAAGTCCGCCTTCGTGGTCGATCATGTTCCAAATATCGCTCACGTTGTACATAATTTCTTGATAAGCGTATCTAACGTTTTCCCATTCCAAAATTTCTTCCGGAGGACGGAAACCGTATAATTTTTCGAATTGATCCAAAAAGGACGCGGAAACTTTTCCTTTTTTGGATGAGAAAGCTTTCCAAAAAGAATCCCGATAAGACTGTTTAACCAACATTCGATCCGATATGATCTCGGCCAATTTCCCCGAGGAAAGATCGGTTTTTTTAAAAGAAGGAACGGATTTCTGTGTCATAACAACATAACAGAAACGGAATCTTTTTTTGATTCTTTTTTAAATTCGATTTTTTTTAGAGGAATTCTCCACCTAGAGTTGACTCTAAGTTCGTCCAACTTTTAGAATTCAGGATGTAATTTAGGAGGATCCGAATGAACGCTTCATTCAGCATTTCCACAACTTCGGAGATAACTCGCTTCACGCCGCATACTCTTCGTTACTACGAAAAAGTAGGAATTCTTCCCAAACCGGAAAGAAACCACGGCAAGGATAGAATGTATTCGCAGAAGGATATAAACTATCTGAAGTGCATCAAAACTTTGAAGGAACTCAATATGCCCTTGGAGGACATCAAGGAATTCATCAAGGAAGGTTGTCTTTTGGATAAAATTTCCCAAGGAGAAAATCTAAAACCTCCCTTGAACAAAAGAATTCGGATTCTCACCTCGCACCTCAAGACCCTGGAACAAAAAAAGAAGGATCTCGAGGCGACGATCAAACTCACCAAAGCAAAACTTAAGGAATATGAAACTCTTCTTTCCAAGGAGGAACGTTTAGAATGAAATCCTTTAAACCGTATCTTTTTCTGATCTTTTTCGCGCTCATTACGGGAGTCACGTTCGAAGTCGCGAAACAGGCATTGTATTATTTCAGCGCGGCTCAAACGGGCGCGTTTCGTTTCGTCATCGCAGTCGTCTTTATGTTCGCGTTCGTATTCTTTACGGATAAAAAACTTCTCAAAGTCGATTCTGGAAATCTGAAAAGTCTGATTCTTTTGGGAGTCGTGGGCGTTTTCGGATTCAACTCGTTTTACTTTTTGGGAATGCGGAAGGCTTCTCCCGTAAACGGCGCGATCATCATCGCTCTCGGTCCCGCGATCACGGCCTTTCTTTCCTATTTTCTTTTAAGAACGAAGATCACGTTGCTCCAATACTTGGGAACGTTAGTCTCCTTTATCGGAGTTTTACTTGTGATTTCGGACGGACGTATAAGCGCCCTGAAAAGCATTTTGGAAGGCGAGGGAATTCTTTACATTTTTCTCGCGGCCGTTTGCTGGGCCTTCTACTCCGTAGGAATCAAAAAGTATCTCAAAGGAGTTTCCACGATTCAGATCACCGCCTACACGTCGTTATTCGGTATGATTTCCCTCGTAGTCTTTCTTCTTTTTATGGAAGGATGGAACCCGAACGTATTCTCCTTTCCGTTCCAGGCTTGGCTTGCGATTCTTTATATGGCGATCTTCACCGCGTTCTTAGGTTATCTTTTTTGGAACTACGGTATTCAGGAAGTCGGTCCGGATAAGGCCGCCGTTTTCGGAAATTTGATTCCGGTCGTGGCGATGTTTACTTCTTGGTTCTTGGGAGAATCTCCGAATCTCTTCGATATTCTCGGAACGTTTTTCGTAATCCTGGGAATCTTCGTCGTGAACTCGAAAGCGAAAAAAATTCAAACCGGTCCCGATATAAAAACTTCAACCGTAAACTGAACTGATGGATATAAAAAAATGAAACACACAAATAGAGCCCTTCTCATTCTTTCGATTTTTCTTTTTACAAGTCTTTTGCAAGCGCAGGACAAACAAAGCCCCGATATAAACTCGGGAATCCCCGAGGATAACGCGCAGAATCTGCCGAAGCCTACGGATAAAAAAGCCGAGTTCGGTTTTAGTCAAACTCTCGCGAACGACGTTTTCGTTTTCGGAAACAGTCTTTTCGGTGAAAGACTGAGCAGAAGAGACAACGATCCTTATCAATCCTTCTCGCCCGGACTCGTCTTGGGAACGTTCGTGAATTTTTTTACGCCGATCCCGGGCTTTCGTATGAATCTGATCATGGCCAATCCTCTGATCGGTAGAACGAACACGGACAATGACTTCGTTTATCAATCCACGCCCGGCGGTCCGGACGAAACGTATAAGGTGCTTCAATCCTTGCAATCGGGTCAGTTGTCTTACGATCCCAACCTGGTAAAACCGAGAAAGGAAAACAACGGCGTTCGGGATTACTTTATCGGTCAGATTCTTTATGAATGGAATTCCTCCATCGGTCAGTTCTTTACCGGATTTTTGATCGTTAACAGCGCGAACTATCCGACTAACGCGAGTTTGTTTAACTATACTCTCGGTTGGAAGCCCGCATTCTTGAATTATCTCAAACCGGAACTTGTTTCGTATTATCGTTTATCCTCGGAGACGAACGGGCTCAACCAAGGAAACAGTCATCACAGGGCCACGATAAGTCACGAATACGAACTGGCAAAGGATTGGAAACTGATCCCGGGTTTACAAGCCGGTTATCAATACTACAACAATAACACGGATAAAAGATCCGGCGTTACCGATCTTACCGCGAAACTTCAATTGAACTTCAAGGACATGAACGTAAGCGTCAGCGACGTTTACAGACCGGATCTTTATATCTTCGATAACGATCGGGTTTATCCGAAACCTTCGGGTGTCGCATCGGATACGAACGCGGACGACGGAAAAGCCACCGATCCTTCGAAAATCCACGGAACCGTAAATCAAACGGCCGCGGCGGCGATTCAATCGCTCGCGTTGGACAGCGTTTCTAAAAATTATCTTTTGAACGCGTATCAACAACAGCATATTCCCAAACATCACTTGATCGTGAGCCTGGGTTACGTCGCAAAATTTTAGAACATCTCTTAAAGGCCGGTCCGAAGGATTTCGGAACCGGTTTTTCTTTTTGGCTGGATTTTTAAAAGCTCTCAAGGCAGAATCTTAATTCTTTCTTAACTCGAATGTGCCGATCCTTATTCCGAATCGGCCGCTCGACCCTTGAATTTTGAGAGAGATTTTATAAGATTCAATCATGACACAAATAAAGAATCTTTCACGGTTAGAAACAGTATTTTCGATTTTTCTTATATACTTTGTAATCGGTTTTGTTTCGGTTTATTCTCAGGAAAAAAAAGAAACCGGAACGCTTACGCAATCGAGCACGGTCGACAAGGACAGGGAGAAAAACGACGAAGAGGACGACGAGGAATTTCAATCCAAAGACGAAGTGGAAAAAACCGAAAAGGCTCTTAAAAAATCGGAGCAATCTTCCTCGAAAGAAAAAAAAGAAGAAGAGAACAAACAACATCCCGTGTTCGGATTTTTCGTGGATTCTTATTACGCGCACAACCCGTATCGACCGAATTCAAGGGACAACAAATATCTGACTCAGCCCGCGCGTTGGGACGAGATCAATATCAACCTCGCGTATATCGACGGTAAGGTGGAAACGGATCGATACAGAGGTCGCGTCGCGTTTCAATTCGGAAACTCGGTGAACGCAAACTACAAAAACGAAGTCAACTCGGGAAAAAATTCGAACGAACTTTCGGTAAGAAACATTCAAGAAGCGTACGCGGGCGTTAAACTCGCAAAAAATCTCTGGCTCGACGGGGGGATCTATTTCGGAAACATAGGATTGGAAAGTTGGATTTCGCATAACAACTGGAACTATTCGAGAGCCTTGGCCCTGGATTACGTTCCGTATTATTCGAGCGGTTTTCGTCTTTCGTATCAATATTCGGAAAAACTATCGTTTCAACTTCATCTGATGAACGGTTGGTCCAATATCACCGAGACGAACCGGGATAAGGCGATCGGAACTCAGATCGACTACAAGGTTACGGATAAATTCAAGATCACGCACAACACGTTCGTAGGAAACGAGGCCCCGGATAATCAACCGCGTCAAACGAGATATTACAATAACCTAATACTTCAATATCACTTTACGAAACATTTCATCGTCGCCGGATCGGGAGACGTGGGAATACAACGCGTTCCGAATCCGGGAGCACGCGCGTATAGGCAATGGTATCACGCGACATTTTGGATCACTTGGAGACCGATCGAAGAGTTTAGAACCTCTCTTCGTTTGGAAAGAATGTACGACCCGGAACAAACGATCATACAAACGGGAACCAGAAACGGATTCTTAACTTCGGGAGCGACGATGACCTTCGATTATATTCCGAACGAAAACGCGCTGGTTAGACTGGAAGGAAGATATTTTCGTTCTTACGATCCGGTTTTTGATCGGGATAAAACGAAATCCAAAGAGGAAAAATTCGTGGTATTTGCGGTAACGATCAAAATTTAAAAATCGTTTTCCGACTCGAATTCGGAATTCACTTGAAACCTTTTCGACAAAGGTTCGAATCGTTCAGTATGGAACAAGCAACATTAGGCGGCGGTTGTTTTTGGTGTCTCGAAGCGGTGTATCAGATGGTGGAAGGAGTTGAAACCATCGTATCCGGATATTCCGCAGGACATATTCAAAATCCCGATTATAGATCCGTATGTTCCGGAACAACGGGACATGCGGAAGTCATTCAGATCACGTTCGATCCGAAGATCATCGATTATTCGGACATACTCGAAATCTTTTGGATCAGTCACGATCCAACTACGTTAAACCGACAAGGAAACGACGTGGGAACCCAGTATCGATCGATCATTCTCTATCATTCTCCCGAACAAAAAAAAATTGCGGAAGAATCGATCCAAAAAGCGGCTTCTCATTTTTCGGAGCCGATCGTGACTCAAGTGGAGGCTCTCAAGGAATTTTATCCGGCGGAGAATTATCATCAAAATTATTTCAGAACGAATCCGAATCAGGCTTATTGTCATTATGTGGTGAAACCGAAGATCGACAAATATCTCAAAACCGGTTTTAAGGTGAAACGCGTAAATTCCTGAATTCTACTTGATCCTCTTCGGAGAAACCGATAGTTTGATTCTTTAATGAACGCGAATATCCGAAGAATTTTTCTGATCCTTTTTCTGGGAATTTTTCTTTCCCAATGTAAGGCGAGCATTCAGCTTCAAGGCGAAATGCATCATCCTAAAACCGAAGACGGCTGGGATCTGACACTCGAACATTTTCCTCCTTTGGCCGGTCACGCTCCTAAAAAATATCCGGTCATCTTATGTCATGGATTGATCGCAAACAGGACGTATTTAAAGATCAACGAAAAGAGCTCCATCGTCGGAAGACTTCAAAAAGAAGGATACGACGTTTGGTTGTTGGATCTGAGAGGAAGAAGAGACGCCGGTTATCCTTCCCTGTTTTTCGGAGATAAAACGTTTTCTTACAGCATGGACGATTACATCCAATACGACGTGGATGCGGCCATCAAACACGTGTTAAACGCGACCGGCAAGGACAAGGTCAACTGGATCGGACACAGCATGGGCGGAATGGTCGTCTATGGAAGAGTGGGAAGTCTCGGAGAAAAAAGAATCGCGAACTTCGTAGCGATCGGTTCTCCCGCGATTATGGATCCGCCGAGCGAAGCTCTGAAACGCTGGACCTCTCTGACTTGGTTGATGAATCTCTGGCCCGTCGTTCCCACGGAAACTTGGGCAGGAATCCAAGGAGGAACCGGAATTCCTTTTCTTCCTCAAAAATCCTTCGAAGAACTTTTCTGGCATAAGGCGAATATAGATTCTTCCATTCTTTCCGGAGTGAAAACGACTTCGATCAATCCCGGAGCGAAGAAGGAAATTCTTCAGTTCAAAGACCTCGCGGAAAGCGGCGAGATCCGAAGTCTGGATCAAAAGATTTCTTATACGAACGGACTGAAAAACATCAAGATCCCCACCTTGTTCGTCGCGGGCAGAAGGGATAAACTCGGAATGTCTTATTCTCTTCGGTACGCATACGATACGATTTCTTCCGAAGACAAATCCCTTTTTATCGCTTCGAGATCGAACAATCATTCCGACGATTACGGTCATACGGATCTGATCGTTGGAAAGAACGCGGACCGGGACATATTTACGCCAATCGTCTCGTGGTTGGACAAAAGAAACTAATCTTTATTTTGGATTTAAGAATGAAACTTACGAAAACGATATCGACATCGATCGCGATCCTTCTGATCGCGATTCTCTTCAGCTGCACACGTTATGTGGTCATTACCGAACAAAAATTCACTTCGCAAACCGCGAACATCGCTCCGAACGTTTACTTGACCACTTTCTCATACGAGAATTCTTCCTATCCTCCCGTGCTTTTGGTGGACCCGGTGTTCATCAACAAAAAGGCCTTGTATCTCGGAGATAAATCCGGTTTGATCGGAGTTCTAAACGGAAACGGTTTTTCGGTTTGGCTTCTTCATTTCGAAGATCATAAATCCGTAAACTTAAAGGACATCGGGGAGAATCTGATTCCGGACGTCATCTCAAGAATTCAAAAAGTGACCGGCAAAAAGGAATACATCCTCGGAGGAGTTTCCCTCGGAGGTCAGGCGGTATTACATTCTTTTAAAGCGAAGAAGATTCCGGATATTTCCAAAGCGTTCTTTCTCGGAACGGGAATGGATTACAAATACAACGATAGTTTTATCGAACAGATGAAGAACGAAAAAAGATTCGGAACAGACTTGAGCGCTTCGTGTAAAAACAAGGATAGCTTTTGCAAACGATTCATCTCCTTCGACGAGGACGATCCTACGACTCTATTCGTATATCAGAATCTTTTTAACTACTTACCGGCCCTCGAGGAAAATCCGAAAACCTGGGAATCGTTCGAGTCCACGAATTTCCCTTCTCTTTTTATCGGAGGAAGAATCGACAACGTATCTCCGACCGAAAGTATTCATCCGGTTTATAAAAGAAAAAAAGGGAAAAAGGAATATTGGGAAGCGGGAAGAGACAACGGTATGTCGATCGACTACGATCACTTGGGACTTTTCGCTTATGAAGACGCGCCTTCGGATATCTATCAAAGGATCGCGGATTGGTTAAAAGAAAAAGAAGCCGAGATTAAGAAGGCCTCTTCCACCCCAGCAAATCCATAACCTTCTTGATGTCCTCCCAGACCTCGCGTTTGAGAGGACTGTTCTCCCCTCCGTTACGAATCACAAAACTAGGATGATACGTCGGCATCACCGGAATTCCGAAAAAAGATCCCCAGTTTCCTCTGAGTTTTGTGATTCCTTCCTTGGTGTTTAAGATAAATCTTGTGGAAGGATTTCCTAACGTAACGATCACTTTCGGTTGAATGATCTCGAGTTGTCTCAAAAGATACGGAGCGCAAGCGCGGGTTTCCTCTTCTTCCGGCGGTCTGTCCTTTTCGAACATCATATCCACGGTCGGCCTGCACTTCACGATATTGGCGATATAAACCGATTCTCTCGGAACGCCCATTCCCTTTTCGATGATTCTTGTCAGAAGTTCACCGGCTCGACCCACGAACGGACGGCCGGTGAGATCCTCTTGTTTGCCGGGGCCCTCCCCGATAAAAACGACTTCCGAATCGGAATTGCCTTCGCCGAAAACGGTTTGAGTTCGAGTCGTGCTGAGTTTGCAGAGTTTACACGCGACGACCTCGGATTGAACGAGGTTTAACCTTCTCAGTTTTTCTTCTTTGCTCATTGAAAATACGTTCCATCCAGACTGAAAAAGAATTTCTCTGGAGTCAATGGAAATGATCGTTCTTACGGACGCGGGTCTTTACGTTCCGCAAGCCGACGTTTATGTGGATCCCTGGAAAGGAGTTCCCAGAGCGATTCTAACACACGCGCATTCCGATCATACTCGAAAGGGATCGCGTCATTATCTCTGCGCGGAAAACGGACTTTCCCTAACCCAAGAACGTTTGGGGAAGAATTCCAACATTGAAACTCTTCGTTACGGCCAAGCCGTTTATCGAAACGGGGTAAAGATCAGTTTGCATTCCGCGGGTCATATCCTCGGATCGGCTCAAGTAAGAATCGAACACAAAGGAAAAATCGCCGTCATCAGCGGAGATTATAAAACGGTTCCCGATCCGACCTGCGAACCGATCGAAATCCTAAAATGCGATACGTTTCTTTCCGAGGCGACTTTCGCAAAACCCTATTACGCTTGGGAAAAACCGGAATTCGTATTTCAGAATATTCTAAATTACGTTTTAGACAACTACGAACAGGAAGAGATTACGGTTCTTTACGGATATTCCTTGGGAAAGGCGCAGAGAATTCTCAAAGGTCTTTCGATCGCCGCCGAAAATTCGGGGATCATTTTGGATTTTTTCGTTCACGATTCCATTCTTTCCATGAACGAACGATATAAGGAATCCGGAATTCTTTTGCCGAAAGCCAAACGTTTATCCGAGTTTCAGGGAGAATCCAAACATCCGTTCGTATTGATCGCGCCTCCCGGTTCTCCGATCTCCAACGTTCGTTCACGGAAAATTCGAAGCGCGTTTTGTTCGGGTTGGATGCAACTTTCCAAAAATAGAAAGAACGGAAACTTTCACAAAGGCTTCGTACTTTCGGATCACGCCGATTGGAACGAACTGATTCATACGATCGAATCCACGGGCGCCGAGGAAATTCTTCTCACACACGGAGATACGAAAGACATAGTTCGTTTTCTTTCCGATCAAGGGAAGAATGCAAAAACCTTGAAAACGAAATTTCATTCCGAGGAATCCGGAGAATCCTGAAATCCCGACTTTAGTCTCATAACCTTCTCAAATCGATTTCGAATACTCTAAAATTATAATATTCTACTCTTTGGTTCGCATGAATCAGTAACGCCTCGCAGCAAAGTTGAATCGTTCTCCTCGATGTCGTTTTCTTTTTTCCGAGTTGTGGTAGTTCCTACATTTTCAAAATCACGCTTTTATCAAAATTCTCTTCTAATTATAAGCCGATATGACTTTGGAAAAAATTTATTTAGACTGAAAAAGGATACGATCGGAGAATTTCAAAATTCCGATTGAAAAAAGAATTCGATCTCGGTTATCAAACCAGGAGCCCGATCATGAACGAAACCCGCGAACCCAAATTGACAAAAGCCAAAACGGAACATCGTTATACGTTGATGCGATGGATCGAAAAAAACGAAATCGAAAAGATAAAGGAAGAATTAGAATCCAGAGGCAAAGAGTTCTACGGAAATTCTCCGTTGTTTTTTGCCGCAAGCGAAAACAGTCCAGCGACTTTGGAATTTCTGGAAAGTTTCGGATTGCCTTTGGATACGAGAGATTCGAACGGAAACACGCTTCATTTTTACGCCTGCCGCGATCGGGGAAAAACGGAAGTCGTAGAATATCTACTTCAGAAAAACGTAATGCCCGATCCAAAGGATGTGGTCGAAGCCGCACATTCCGGGAAAATTGAAATTTTAAAATTATACCAACGCGCGGGAATCGATTTAAAAAATCCTAATATTCGAAACGATCACTATACGATTCTCGAGATCGCGACCTTCAGCGGATTGGAATCGGTGAAATTTCTTTTCGAGCAGGGATTGAAGCTGGAGGATTCCATTCTTCCCAGGGCCGTAAACTTGGGAAAGTTCGATCTGGTTCGTTATTTGGTCACGGAACAAAAGGCGAATCCGAACACAAAAGTACACGAAAGAAACGCGGTTCATGAAGCCTGTTTAGGTCCTTCCAATCACAATCCCTCGGAGCATTTGGAAATTTTAAAATTCCTACACGAAAACGGAGGCGATCTCAATTCCGCTTCGAATTGGATTCCGAATACGTACGCCTATACTCCGTTGCATTTCGCGTGCAGACCGGGTCCTCAGGATAAAACTCCGATCATACGATACCTTTTGGAAAACGGAGCCGATCCCGATCTGGAGAATCCGAATTCCGCGCTCAGCATCGCGGACACGACTACAAGAAAACAGGTTTTGAAATTTTTGGAAACGTTAGCGGACAAAATGATGAATCAAATCCATTAGAATATCATAATGTTCTTACGAGCGCCCGAGTTCGAACGACCTTACGAGAGGATCTAAATCGGTCCGATCTCGCGGGGATCACAACGTAGCGATCTCCGCGAGGTTTCGCTTCGAATCGTTACGGAACGAATTTTAAAACATATTTCGAATCCTTCTCGATCTGAGATTGCGAGAATCGAATCTCGCGGTGTTCTCCGTTTAAAAACATTTGAATCTGAT
The DNA here is from genome assembly GCF_000243735.2 of Leptospira kmetyi serovar Malaysia str. Bejo-Iso9. NCBI lineage: Bacteria > Pseudomonadati > Spirochaetota > Leptospiria > Leptospirales > Leptospiraceae > Leptospira > Leptospira kmetyi. The sequence continues at coordinate 2,748,820 of NZ_AHMP02000003.1, forward strand.
CCCCGTAAAACGGAGAACCCATATTTCCCGAATTTCCGGTGGGCAACACCGACCAGGAATTTTCAGGATTCGAAAGATCGATAATTCTTCGTTTGGACGGACCGACGTGGGGACTCATTTTAGGATTGATTTCCTTTTGGTTCATCAGGTTGATCACGGATTCTCCCGAAACGACCGGAAAAGGTCCTTGATTGAAAATCGATCCGAGAACCGGAACCTTTCCCATCGGATGTTCGAAAGTGATCCGATGCGCCTTACCCCATTTCCAAGACGAAGGAGAACCTCCGTGTTCCTTGGAAAGATAACGAACCGTTTGAATAAACGAACGGATGAGAATTTCCTTTCTCGTTTCGCGTTTATCCGGAGTTTTGAGATCGTCCCAAAAATCCGACTTCGGATTAGCAAGAATGGATTTGTATGCGTTCCATCGTTCCGCGCTTTGACCGAAAACGTTCAGATCGGATTCTCCGAATTCGTCGAGCCAAAGATTCAACATTACGAATTGATTGAGCGTGTGAAAGATCGTAGCTCCCGATGAGTCTAACGTGTTTTCTCCGTCGAACTTTCTGTAAATTTCCAACGCCTCCTTAAAAACGCCGGACCAATTCCGATCCTCTTCGATCTCCAAAGAAATCAAAGGTACGATCGTTCGCGCCGAGAAAGAATGAACGTCGGTTTGAACTTTTTTGACGTCGTCCACGGACCAATTTTTTTTCTGAGATAGAAGTTCGTAGATCCTTCTCCCCCGATCCGATTCCTGCCAATAACCTTCCGGTCTTCCGAAACCTTTGAGATCGTATGCGGGAAGATGATTCGCGGTAAGAATGATTCCCTCCGGCGGATTGATCAGTTTCGGATTTTGAGAAAACGGAAGATATCCGATCACGTCGTCTTCTCCCGTCGATCCGTTTAGAATTTTACGAGTATTCGTTTTCTTTTTACGAAGGGGAAATCTACCCACTCCCCACCACGCGATGTTCCCCTTCGCATCTGCGTAAGAAACGTTTAAGCCCGGCGCAGGAAGATCGGCCGCGACCGCGGAACATTCCTGCAACGTGGAACAACGTCCGAGGGAATAAATTGTTTCCAGAATCGGAACGGAAAGATGATGAAAAACCCAATAGATCGAGACGACCGGACCGTTATAACCGGGAATCGGTTTGGAAACGATCGGTCCATGAGAAGTCACTTGGATCGTAATCTCTCTCGATTCTTCCCCTTTCACGGGAATCGATTCCTTAAAAACTTCGACGGGAACCCAATTTCCTTTTTCCTTTACGAGATTCGATTTCGTAGGATGCAAAACCTCTTCGTAAAAATCCATATCGTCGTTTTCCAACATCGTCAAAGCCCAGGCCTTCTTCGCGTTATGCGCGATTAAAGGAAATGGAACGATCGGAAGATGATAACCGTATGTTTCGTGATCTCCCGCTTTTAGATGAACCTCATACCAAGTTCCCGGATTGCTGTAACCGATATGAGGATCGTTTGCGAGAATCGCACCGCCCGTCGTTGATCGAGACGGGGCGATCACCCAAGAATTGCTTCCTAAAAACAAAGGAAGTTCTTCCAAGATCCGATTCGTTTTTCGAATCACGGAACCGAAATCTTCCAAGTCGGAAGCGGATTCGTTTTCCGATTTGGAAACGGAGAATGGATTTGCCTCTTTTTCGTTTTTGTCGGCCTTGTTATCCCGGCTTGGAAAAAAGTTTTTTCCGTACGTCACGAGTTTTTTCGGAGAAAAGGAAGGTTGATTCTCCTGAATCGAAAACGGATCTTCCGTATCGTGTCTTGGAAAAACTTCTCCGACGTTGCGATTCGGAAGTCTCTTTTCCAAAATCGTATAAAGAGAATCGTTTCGCAACGCTTCGGCAAACGAAAACGACAACAAAGAAAGCGCGCTTAAAACGTCGATCCGATCAAAAGGTTTCGGCTGATAACCGAGAATCGTAAATTCGATCGGAAGAGATTCCGTTTTTAAAAAGAAATTGATTCCTTCCAAAAAGGAATCGAGCTCTTTGAGGATCTGCGGATTTCCTTTCGAAGCTTCCGTTAGCATTTTTTCGGCCGTTCTTTTTAAAAGAATCTGTCTTAAAAAAGTATCCGTGGGAACCAGCTCCGCTCCGAGTACTTCGGATAATTCTCCCTTAGCGGCTCTTCTGAGAATTTCCATCTGAAACAAACGATCGCTCGCGCTCACATAACCTAACGCAAAATAGGCGGACGAAGAATCTTCGGATTGAATGTGCGGAACTCCGTAAGAATCCCGTATCACCGAAACCGGTTTTGCAAGCCCGGGCGCTTTGAGTTCTCCGGATAAACGGGGAGCTTTCGAATAGATTAAAAATGCGAACAACGCTTTTACAAAAATGATCAGAACAAGAACGACAATCAAGGATCTGCGAATCCACAACGGAGTTCGATTCCAGAAATCGGAAACGTATTGAACGAAATTTTTCATAGCCTAACCGGTTTTTCTATAGTTTTAAAAAAGAATTTTGCGGAACGTTTTTCGATCGATTGATCAAACGCGGATCGACTTTCGAAATTCATTTCCCTCTTTTCCGGGGATGGAGCTTATCCAATCTGATTTCAATAGCAAGAAAAGTTTTTTAGAAAATCCCTTTTTCCAAACTCTTTTTGATAATTTGAGAATCCTATTCGAAATTATAAATACAAACTCCCCGAAATTCCGGACGACCATGACGGTCTTTGCCGATCGGATCGAAAATATTGCAGAAACGATCCGAAAGTTTGCGGAAATAAGAAAAGAATTCGCTTTCATTCTTTTCTTTCGTTTTAAAAATTAGAATCGCGTCTTATATAACTTCCGCCGTGAATTCCTTTTTTAAACTCTGCGAAGAACTCAAAGAAGAATCGGATCCGATTCGAAAAAGAAGAATTCTTACCTCTTATCTTTCTTCTTGCGATTTGGAAGAACTCGACGTCGCATTCTTTTATTTAAGCGGCAAAAAAGAAAAAGGAATTCTCCGAGAAGAAGAATTGATTTCGTTCGCTCGAGAATTCTCGGGCAAACCGAATTGGTTGATTGAAAGTTCGATCCAAGAAGTCGGAGATTGCGCCGAGGCCTTGGCTCTTTTAACGGAGAATTCTTCCCAAAAGAAAACGAAATCGGCGACTTCAACGCTTCTTTCGATCCGAAAAATCGCGGAAACAATCCGATCCAACGGGCCCGTCCTTTCAAAACGAGCCGATTCCGAAAAGCCGGAACAAATCGAGGAAATCCTTTTTTCTTTTTGGAATTCGGCAGTCGTTTCCGAAAAAATTTTTCTTCATAGAATTCTTTTGGGAAAACAAATTCTTAAAATTCAGGATTCGATTTTACTTTTTGCGATCGCCGATTGTTTCGATTTGGAGATTGCGATCCTTTTCGAAAAAACGAAAACGTTCGGCGTTCCTTGGAAATCTTTTTCATTTTTGAAAACTCTTTCGGAATGGTTTTCCGATCGAGACGAACCGATTCGTTTATCCGAAACGGAAATTCGGATAAGAATCGATCCGTCCTTTCACGTAGAATGGAACAAGGTCGAAGCCGAGGATTTTCCCGAAGAAAATTCTTTAAACGGACATTCGTATTTTCTAATACCGGAAAACTGCGTTACGGTTCAAGTCGTTCTAAATGCATTTGGAGCCGCGGTATGGACCAAAGAAAATTACGTCTATCAAAAGGAAATTTCCGAAACCTTGGAGGAGCTTTTTTCTTCGATGGGATCCACGGAGTTTGCCGGGCTTGAGCTTCCGGAATTACCGATCGTCCTTTTAGGCCGGCTGATCGAAAAAGACTTCAAAAATACATTCGTTTTTTATGATATTCTTAAATACAAAGGCGAGAATCTTTTGAATCAAATCAATTCTCATCGGATTGAAATTTTAAATTCTCTCTTCCGTAAAAAATCTCCGCGTGTTGAAATCGTACATCGTGTTGAAGTTCCCGCCTCGGATTCGATGGGGCGATCGTTGGATATAAATTCTTTTCGAAAGGATATTCTCGGTGAAAATTCCGAGGCCTTTGTTTTTGATCCGCAAGATTTTCGATTTTATTCGATCCGGGCCGCGCTTAAAAGCGTCAAAGCCGTTTTGCTTTATGGAAGAAAGGCGATGAGCGAGGAAGGATTCTCCTTTTGGGAATTGAGTTTTGGTCTTCGGAAGGATCGGGAAGATTCTTCCCTGATTACGATCGCGCGAATCAGCGTCGGGTCGGAGGATTCTTTGTTTGCTGAGTTGGATCTTTTCTTTAAGGAGAATACGATTGAAAAGAAAGGTCCGATCCGAGGAGTTCCTACATTTTGGAGAACGGAACTTTTGTTTCGAAGTCGAGTGGTTTCAAAGAGACATAAGATCGGTTTTTTTCTCGAAGATGTCTCGCTTGGGAAGCGGATCGGGGTCGAAGAAGAGATCGATTCCGTCGATATTCTTTTGAAAATGTAGGAACTCATACAACTTTCCGAAACAGAGCTTTGCAGAAATCGCAAAATGTAGGAACTACCACGAAATTCTTCCGAGAACAATAAGACTCAAACTGAGTTGCTTGACAGGGACTCTCGTTCCGTTTTTTTGGTCGATATGAACCAGAAAACTGCAAAACTTCTCAACAAATACGCAGAACTTAAGGGTGTAAGCTCTAAACAAATCAAAAGAGAATGGTTGGTTTTGAACGAACATCAAAAAGATCAAAAAAGACAGGAAATTTTGAAAGAGCTGGTAAAATAAACCGGCTTTTTCTCAGTCTCTTCACCTGATCCCGGTCAACGACCTTTAGATCTTCCGAACTTATAACACCGGGCAGGACCTCAATGGAAGAAATCGAACTCACCAAAGAATTCCGCTTCGACGCCGCTCATCTTTTACCGAACGTACCCGACGGCCATAAATGCAAACGACTGCATGGTCACAGCTTCCGGTTTAAACTTCATTTAAAAGGAAAGATCGATTCGAAAACGGGTTGGCTCATCGATTACGCCGAAGTCAGCAAGATCGTAAAACCTCTCATCGAAAATCATCTGGATCATTATTATCTCAACGACGTTCCGGGACTTGAGAATCCTACCTCGGAAAACATTTCGATCTGGCTCTGGAATCATCTCAAACCCTTGTTGCCCTTGCTTTATAAAATCACTCTGAACGAAACGTGCACGAGCGCCTGCATCTATGAAGGTCCGAAAAATTCTTCCCAAGGATAAGTTCGAACTTTGAATTCCGCAAACGATCCGACTTTAAAAAGAAAGAATTCCGAAACGAAGAATCGGAAGAAATCTTCGAAAGAATCTTCCGAAGAATTTTCGAACGACAAAGCGGTCGTTCTTTTATCCGGCGGATTGGATTCGACGACTTGTTTGTATCAAGCCTTGGCGGACGGAAAACAAATCCAAGCGCTCTCCTTCGATTACGGACAAAGACATAGAATCGAATTGTCTTACGCAAAGAAGGTAACCCGTAAATTAGGAATTCCTCACACGATTCAAAAGTTAAAACCCGAATTGTTCTTAGGTTCTTCCCTCACGCAAAAATCGATCAAGGTTCCGAAAAACTCTTTGGGAAAAGACGAGATCCCGAACACATACGTTCCGGGCCGCAACATTCTCTTTCTTTCCTTTGCGGTTTCACTCGCGGAAGGAACGGGTTCCGATTCCATTTATATCGGCGTCAACGCCATGGATTATTCCGGTTATCCGGATTGCAGACCCGAGTTTATCAAAATGTATGAGATGGCGATCCAACTCGGAACCAAAAAAGGAAGCCAAGGTTCTCCGATCAAAATCGTGACCCCGCTTCAAAATCTTACGAAGAAAGAAATCGTTCTTCTCGGGAATCGATTGAAGGTTCCCTTTCATCTTACATTCTCCTGCTACGACCCTAAGAACGGGAAAGCCTGCGGAAAATGCGACGCCTGTCTCTTGAGAAAAAAAGGTTTTCAGGAGACAGGAGTTTCTGAAAAGTGATCCCATCGGTTTACCCGGCCTTCCTCAGCTCTCCAAAGGAAGGAATCTCTGATTAGGAAAAGTTATTATGGAACAGTTCGTAGGTTACCTGACGATCTTTTTATTAGCCGTATTCGTAGGTTTCGAGGTCATCACTAGAATTCCTCCCCTTTTACATACTCCTCTTATGTCAGGTTCCAATGCTATTTCCGGAATCACGATCATCGGAGCGATTCTCTCTCTTCATTCCGTAAACGGTCCATTGATCAATATTCTCGGATTTATCGCGATGGTCGCGGCTACGATCAACGTTGTTGGCGGGTTCTTGGTAACCCATAGAATGTTAGGAATGTTCAAGAAGAAAGAAAAGTAAGAATATGGAAAAATCGATCATCAATTTAGTTTATCTTCTCTCCTCCGTCCTTTTTATCGTAGGATTGAAACTTCTTTCTCACCCGAAAACCGCAGTACGAGGAAACTTCGTAGGCGCGGTCGGTATGTTCTTCGCAGTGGCCGCCGCTCTTGTGGAAAAGGGTCTTGCCTATGAATATATCTTAGCGGGATTCATCGTAGGAACCGCGATCGGAGTTTATCTCTCCGTAAAAGTGGAAATGACTTCCATGCCTCAGCTCGTTGCGGCCTTGAACGGCTTCGGCGGTCTCGCTTCCTTTCTCGTCGCAGGCGCGGCGGTTATGGAAGTTCTTCATCAAGGAACCAACCTCGAAGTATTAAAATCGTATCAGTTTACGATTTCAACCGCAGCATCCGGAATTATCGGCGCCGTAACTCTTACGGGAAGTTTCGTGGCTTATGGAAAACTCCAAGGCTTACTTTCCGAAAAAGCGGTTCGTTATCCGGGTGATCAGATCGTAAAAATTCTTTTCTTCATCGGTTCCATCGTTCTCAGTTATTTCGTAGTCATCGAGCCTGAAAAGATAGAATGGTACTGGTATGTGGTTGCGGTCGGTTCCGTTTTAGGAATCCTTCTCGTTATGCCGATCGGCGGGGCCGATATGCCGGTGGTAATCGCGCTTCTGAACTCTTATTCGGGAATCGCGGCTTCCGCAACCGGATTCGTTCTCGGCAATAACGTTTTGATCATCGCAGGTTCACTCGTGGGAGCATCCGGAATCATTCTTACACAAATCATGTGTAAAGCGATGAACCGTTCTCTTCCGAACGTTCTTTTCGGTGGACTCGGCGCGGCGGTTGACAACTCCAAAGGCGGAGAAGATATCTACGCCGGAAAAACCAAAAGTACTTCCGCGGAAGAAGTCGCAATGCTTCTGGATATGGCTCAAAGAGTCGTGATCGTTCCGGGTTACGGAATGGCGGTTGCACAAGCTCAGCACGCAGTAAGAGATCTTTATAATATTCTAACGGATAGAGGAATCGACGTAGAGTTCGCGATTCACCCGGTTGCGGGAAGAATGCCCGGCCATATGAACGTTCTTCTTGCGGAAGCCGATATCCCTTACGACAAGATGAAGGAAATGGACGAAATCAATCCTTCCTTTGAACAAGTCGATGTGGTAATCATCAACGGTGCAAACGACGTCGTGAACCCGCTCGCAAAAACCGATCCGAATAGTCCGATTGCCGGAATGCCGATCCTCGATGTGGATAAGGCGAAAACGGTTATCGTAATCAAACGAAGCTTGAGCCCGGGATTCGCAGGGGTTCCAAACCCGTTGTTTATCCAAGACAACGCGCTTATGTATTTCCAAGACGGAAAGAAAGCCACTCAAGAAATCGTTGCCGCTCTCAAAGAAACCTAACAGTTTCCGTTCTCAACCGGAGAATGTTCAAAAAGCCGGACTTGCAAAGGTCCGGCTTTTTTATTTTGGATTTTCCCGATGGCGAATAAAGAATCGCGCGAAGAAAGTCCAAACCTTTAGAAATCACAAACACAACACTTCCGAATAATACATTAGAATTTAAAAGTATTCTAATGTATTTTCCTTTCAGCCCAAAACAAAATTCATTCCAACTCACGGTGAGTGATACTTTCAGAAAAGGCCGTTGCAAAAGAATTTAATTCAAAATTGGAAAGAAAGCGAGGGTTTTCTAGTTGTTCGAACCGCACCTAAGCGATTCAATTCAAGATCGATAAAAATTATTGAGCAACGCTTACCGAATGAGGGTTACAAAATGTTAAAGTTTCACGCCGAGAGGTCCATGCCGATTCTATTTACGATGGGTTTTGTCGTTCACTTAATCAACTTTTCAAATTACTTACGCAACGGAAAAGTAGATCCGTCGATATTTATGTCCCCGCTCGTGGATTCGGCATTGTTCGTAGTTATGTTGTACAGTTCCTTTGCGTTACTTTGGGAGCACAAGGTTTTCTTTAAAACCTACGGTTTCGACGCGAGCATCGGACGTAAAATAGGATATTGGTTTATTACTTTTTACGTAACGGCCAGCCTTCCCGGCCACATTTACTATATCTACACTGCGGACGCTTCGTACTTCGCGTGGTTTGCCTGGTGGTTCAGTCCGATTATTATGACCGTCTATTGTCTTATGATTTGGTTCTGTTTTTCTTTAAAGCCGAAAGTTTGATTCTCAATTCGAAACGACTTCGAAATCCGTTCCCTAATACGAAAGGTCTATAAGATCGAAAACCGATGGGCAAACGCCGCATTTTAGGACGTTATGCTCATCGAAAGTCGAATTCTTGAATCAAAAAGTCATCAAATCGCAAAAATAAAATTCGTAAATTCGAAAACCCGACAAATAAACGACCGTATATGTCAATTACCTCATTTTCCATGTCGCATTAATGTTGCATAAGATTCTTTGAATATGAGATTGCCCTCGCAACCGTTCCCGAAATCCTGGATTTAAGCGGACTGTTAAAAAGAATTTATAACAGAATCCATTGGCAGAATTTTAACCTCGCTCTTTATATCGATCTGTGCGGCTCCGGTCGTTTTCCGTTTTCTTTTGAAACCATAGGATTTCGAAAGAGGTCCCAGGAAACGTTAGGCAAAATTGCACGGGATTCGGAAACGAATGTCCGTAAAAGCAGGAAAGAGAGATATTATTTTCCGAGAATGTAACGGCGATTTTACCAATGACTCAAGTGGAAACCGATCGTAACTTTATTTCGGGAAAAGAATTTGTCAGACAATCAGAATAGAGAAGATTCTCAGGAATCAACCTCAGAACCAACCCGCTCCAAAAAGAATCAATTTTATCCGAGTAATCCCACGAATGAGGAGCTCGATCAAAAGGTCGAAGAACTCAAGGTCTCGGTTTCGAAAATTCCGGAACTGACTCCGTATGCGGAACGACTTTCTTCTCTGCCTTGGAGCGAATACGAAGAAATTCTTTCCAAGGATTATTTTAAAACATTCTCCTTTTCTCAAGAGGATATCGACGCGGACGGAAATCCGATCCAATCCAAAAACGCGGAAAAGTTTTCGATTCAAGAGCCTAAAAAAATCTTAGCGGAAGCGCAGGAAAAACTCGGCGCGGAAAGCGAAGCCTATCACGTTTTGAGCATATATACGATGAATCTAATCACTCGGACCATGGGCCGAGCGGTTTCCATAGCCACCAAAAAACATTTCAATTCTTAATCCGTTGTGTCAAATTTTCGATCTCGATAATTCGACAGAAACCTCCACGTCCTTTCGATCAAAATTGATTCGACAATTCCGTCGTTTTATAACAAACTTCGGAATCCTTTTATCTCCGTTTAAACGTTCTTATGCGAACTCTTACGAAAAGTCATTCGATAACATGACGAGAAAAGGATTTTAAATTCTGATAAAATCGATTCTTTAAAGATCCGATTTTTAGATTCAAGAAGGATAAGAATGAAACGAACCCAAAATTCGATTTTAAAAAGACAAATTCTCAAAACGATTCTTTGGATCGGATTTGTTTTAGGAATTGATTCCAACGTAATCAACGCGAACGAAGCGGAGAAAAGGATCTTTTCCAGTAAAAACATCGATATTACGTTAAAAGATTCGAACGGATACAATCACTTTCTCGTTTTTACGAAAACCATGAGCCCGGATAAATCCTACATAGCGTATAACGTTGAATTCTGGGTGAACAACTATGTGTATTCGGGAACGGATGCCTATTCTCAAATCGTTTTCAAAACTCCAAAGAGAAATTATTACGGAAGTTTCTATAAATCCGATGTTTCCTCCAACGACGCGGTCGTTCTTTATTTTTACTTGGAAGAATCCGCAATCAAGGAACTTCTCGCAAATTCCTCTTCCGCGGATAAGGTTAGTTTAACCTTAAAAAACAAAACGATCTTGGAACATACGATCGCAACGAAAGAACATTTCAAAAGCGCTCTCAAAGAGATCGTCAACGTAGAATGAGCGATTCGATTTTTTAAAAAATTAAACAGAAGTATGTATTCGTATCTTCAAGAATTCTAAAGTTTCTGTCATGCTATAATAAGATTAATTATTTCTAATTTTGCCTGAAATGTTTCCGAAACCTATTGTTATTCCTCGCATGAAGTTATTTCAAATCAACGTAAGATTCATTCTATTCTTTTGTATCATTGTTGTCGGTTGTAAACATTCGAACGATGATTCTCCCTGGCTTTTGGCGGGAGGTTCGACCGTAATCGCTCAACAAATCGAAATCCAAAGCATTACATCCGGTCCGGTTCTGATCGATCAAGATTCGGAACTTACGAACTACAAATTCAAAATTTACAATCAAACTCAAAATTTGATCTTGGACGGTTACTTTTCCAAACCGGCCGGATCGGGACCGTTCCCTTTGATCGTAATGATGCACGGTTGCGCGGGCGCTCATTCCAACAGCGACGCTACAAAACCGCCCGCTTCTCTTTTTACGGAATGGGCGGGCAGAGGAAAGGATCTCGGATATGCGACGCTTTTGATCGACAGTTTTACGCCGAGAAACGCGGATCAAAATCAATGCAATAACGGATCGAATGTCGGAACATCAGAAGTCACCGACAGACCGACGGACGCTTATGCCGCGCTCGCCTACCTCAAAAGATCCAAGATCATCAACAACAATCGAATCGTTTTGCTAGGATGGTCGCACGGAGGAAGCAGTGTTTTATCCACCGCCGACACAAGTACGACGACTCAATATCGAACCGAAAATTCCAGACCGTTCCGCGCCGTGATTTCTTTTTATCCGGGATGCGGTTTGAACAACGCGTTCGGGGGAATTTCCACGAGCCAATATCTGCCTTATACACACGTTAAAATTCTCGCGGCGGGTTTGGATCCGCTTTATACCGGCGGTTATTGCGACACGAGAATTTCCAGAGCACAAACGTTAGGCGCCAGCGCGGCAACCAACAACTCGATCGCGATAACCGTTTATCCGAACACACATCACAGCTTCGACGAAGCCAAAGCGGTTTCCGCAAAATTCGACGCAAACGACGTGGCCGCAAAACCGAACGCGGATCAGGAAGCGGTGAACTTTTTTCAGCTTTATAATCCATAAGAAAAACATTATATGAAATCGAAGAATTACCATTTTCATCTACGATAGGATTCAAAATGAAACATCAACTTTTTTTCAAAGATGATTCTTCCGATAAATTCTGGAACATCGAAAGTTCCGGAAACTCGTTTACGGTAACGTACGGAAAAACCGGAACCGCAGGGCAAACGCAAACAAAAACCTTCGCAGACGAAGCGACCTGCCTCAAAGAAGCGGATAAATTGCTCAAAGAAAAAATCAAAAAAGGATACAAGGAAAGCGGGGCCGCGAACTATCTCGAAACTTGGAAAGAACTCTCTGAAAGCAAGAATCTTCCCGAAGGGTTTTTCAAACATTTTTCCTTCTTAACCGAAACGAAAGAAGATCAGGAAATTTTAGCGAAACTTGCGGCTCAGGTTACGAAAATACGAATCGATTCTTCCGAAAACGTTTTGATCGCGGAGCTTAAATATGGAGATTCGAGTTTTACGGAACCCTGCGAAATTCGTTGTAATCCTCCTCTTGCAAATTCTCCCGCAAAAGGTTTACCGAAAAGTTACGTAAAAACTTCCCAGGTTCACAACGGAATCTACTTCGAAGATTTAGGCGGAGGTTGTATCGGATTTTTCGGAATCAACGAAAAAGGAAACATGAACGAAGGCGGATGGGAACCGGAAGCGCTGGAGGAAGGCGACAACGAAGAATATCTCGAAGCCTTGGAAGAAAAAGAACTCTCGATCAGCGACGTTCCTTGTATCATAGAATTCGGACAGAATTGGATCTTGAGCGATCCTTTGAAAAAAACGGTTCATAAAGAACCCGCGTATCTTTTCGTTTCGCACGAAGACTGCGAAGCGGTTAAGATTCCCGGAACGGATTCTCTTTTATTCGGACAAATTCTTTTGAGGATTCTCGCGCAGAGAATTTTGGATATCGATTCTTTCCCGGAAGTTTATTCTTAAGATTTTTATAATATAGGATCATACTATGAAACCGAAATTCTCCCTTAAGACCGTTACCATGGACGAAGAAGTCGGATTTACGGCCCATCTCGTATTGGTGCCGATCTCGGAATCGAATTCGAAAGAAATCAAAGAAGCGATCTTAAGTTGGACGAAAATTCTCAAGGACGCCGAAGAATCCGTGTTATCCGATCCGGTTTTCGAAGAATCCGATCCGTGGTTCGGTTTCGGCGTTATGATCGGAGATCGGGTTTTGACCGAGCAAGAAATTTTTTCCGAAATCTCCAAAGAAGACGAAGGGATCGAAGCAGCGGCGATCGACTTTATCAAAGAGCTGATTCGATACAACAAGAACGACGGGGAAGGACTTGTTACGCACGAAGAATTGGAAACGGGAACGTACGCAATGCTTTGGCTTCTTGAAAAAAGTCTGAAACATCTCGATCTTTATCTGAAGTATTTGGGTTCCTTGGATCTGGATCATATGGTGGCTCAATTGGACGTCTTATTTAGAATCGTGAAGTTGTATTCCGCCGCGGAGTTGGAACCGCTCAAAAAATTCTCGGAAGAGAATTACGTTCAGCAGTTCAACAACTGGTTTGAAAACGACCGAGCCTGGAAGAACTAAAATTCTCCCCCGAATGAGGAAAGAAAAAATAGAATCTTAAACTCGAATACGCGGTCGCGGACTTTTGCGGCCTAAGAAAGAATTGAATTGTTATCTGTGATTTCGATTCTATTGATTATGGAGAAAAAAGATTACAGCGACGAAGTTCGTTTGCATCGTTCCAAGATCATTCGTTTTTTATTGTTCATCACCGGTTCGGTTTCTTTGGCCTTAGGGATTATCGGGATTTTTACGCCGATTCTTCCCACGACCCCATTCTTACTTTTATCCGCGGCTTGTTATGCGAGGGCCTCGCATCGATTTTACAATTGGTTGATGAACAACCGATATTTCGGTTCTTATATCCGCGATTGGAGAATCCACAAAATGATTCCTCTTCGCGCGAAGATCATCGCGATCTCGATGATCTTTTTAACGATGGGAACGACCGTGTTCTTTTTTATTCCGATTTTAGCGGTGAAAATTCTAGTTTCGCTGATCGGCATTTTGGTCGTGATTTATTTGATTCGGATTCCGACCAAACCGAAAAGCTGAACTCGGCAACGATTTTTTTTGGGGAGAATTGTAGGAGTTCCTACAATTTGGAGCATCTAAATTCTTCTTGCGAAAAGTATGATTTTCTGATATAGGAGATTTGCCGGAAGGTTCCCACCACCTCTCCACCTCCACCCTATTTCGCGACCCGTAGGGGGCGAAATCTGAGTTAAAAAAGAAACTCAATAATGCCTCACTCTCTACGGATCGTTCGGCAGGGCCGAAATTTCACTAAAAAGCCGTCAGAGTTCCGACCAGACCTCAGTAAGGAGAACGGGAAGGAAACATGTGAAAAACTTTAGACTCGTTTTCTTTGAGAAGCTCCGCGATGTCCAAAGCTTCCTGCACCTTTCTACGTTTGTCCGGTTCTTCCTGAAGCCAAGACGTTACGAAAGATTCGAGTCTTCTATAATCCTTGATAAACGAAAGAGAACGGATGTATTGAATCTTATCCTCTTCTTCTGCGATTCTAAATTGAATCACGGTTTGATACGTCGCCGCGGCCATTCGGTAGTTGCCGGTATTGTAATATGCGTGCGCTAAAAATCTTTTTTCCTGAAACGGAAGTTCTCCGTATTGATTGTAGATCTTAATCGCCTTTCTATAATTCTGATGAATGTCCATTACGAGCCTTGCATGGATCAACATGTATTCCCGGGAAACGAATCCTTCCTTTACGAAATCGACACACTGAGAATACGCGTCGGCTTTGTTGCCCAAAAGAAAATTGGATTTTAAAAGAAGAAGTTTCGCCGCTCTGAAATTCGGTTTGAGTTCGATCGCCCGATCCGCTTCCGCTTTGGCCCTTAAATAATTTCCGGTTTCGAAATAAGCGAGTGCCAAGTTGATTCTATAGAACGGATTGTAATTGGAAAGTTCCACGGCTTTTTGAAAGTATTCCAACGATCTCGCCCACTTCGATCTTTGAACGAAGATCATTCCCAACTGATAATACGAAGGGTCGTGACCCGGATGAATTTGAATCGCTCTTAAGAGAGAATTTTTCGCCTGAGGATAACGTCCTTGCGCGTAAAGATAAGAACCTTTCAGATAATGATATTCCACCGTATTCTCGTCCAACTTCTTGATCTTGTCGATGTTGACGGAAGCGCGCGCAAGATTATTCGCACGAATGAGGTTGACCGTTTCGGTATTGAGCGCGGCGATCTGAACTCTTCTTCGAGCCGCTTCGGTCGGATCTCCGGGAGAATGTTCCATGTTCGGAACCGGCGGAGAATTGCCCGGAAGATTTTCATCTTCCTCATTGGAAAAAATTTCCGCCGAAAGAAAGAACAAAATCAAAAAGGAAAAAAACAAACGATTCATAAAATTTCCGATCGAATCGAAATTAAATTCTGGAATTTATTTCTTTTCGAAAAATTCAACGTTGTCTTCTTTCTTATTCAAAAGTTGTAATTCTTTATCGTTTACTTTGAGAATTCTATATTCCAAATCGAAGGCCAGGTCCGCGAGATTGAAATGAATATCGTCGCCTTGCATCTTATAAGTAAGATGGAACGTATCGTATTTCGCGAGTCCTTCGGGAAGGATGAGAAGATGAGATCCCTTTCCTTTTTCCGGATTCGGACATTCTCCCTTTTCCGGACAGTTTTTGACTTTGATCCAATCTCCTAAAATCAATTCTTCCTTTTTTTTACAAGCGGAGAATAAAAACAAAATCAAGGATATGATGAGAACCAATTTTTTCATAGATTCAAGCATAGAGATCCGGCTCCCCCTGTCCAATGAAAATCGTCGCGGGCAAAACGCATAAATCGTTCGGATTCATTCGGATAAGACGGATTCTAAAACGTTAGGAAAGAATTTACTGAGCGTCCAAATATTCTTTTAAATTCAGGACTTCGAAGGTGTTGAGAAGATCGGGATGAATCGCGCTGATCGTACAGGAAATTCCTTCGGAGCGGGCGTTCTTTAAAAACCAAACGAGGGAACTGATCGAAATCGAATTCATCACCGGAATATCTCCCAAATTGAGAATGATATTCTTCGGTTTTTTGGCGATCGCATCCATGAGCATCGTCCGGAATGCGTAGTAATCGTTGAACAGGATCGAAAGATCCGGGGTGATTTCGATTGTTTCGGGGTTGTCTGACATGGAAGATTCGCTTAAAAGTTTTTCCGTATACTCTGTAAGTTTCGGACAAAAAAAACTTTCTACCTAAAAAAATCTCTCCTGGAAATCGCAAATTCAACCGATTTTTTGGAGGGGAGAGAAATAATGTTTGAGAAAACCCATTTCATGAAAACCCAGGATCTCCTGGAAAGAGGAATGAATAATTCCATTTTCAAGAGAAAAGTGATTTCGGACAACATCGCAAACGCGGACGTTCCTCATTTTAAAAGATCCGAGGTCATTTTCGAATCCATGATCAAAAGGGCCGTCGAATCCGAAAAAATCGAAGCGATCAAAGAGGTTCCGACTCAAATCTCCGACGAACGTCATATTCAATTTTTCAAAGCCCTGGATTACCGCGAAGTTCAACCGAAAGCGAATATAGATTACTTAACTACTATGAGAGCGGACGGGAACAACGTGGACGTGGAAAAGGAAGTCGTGGAAGCCTCCAATTCCCAAATGCAATACATGATGATGTCCGAAAGAATCAACCAGAACTACAGGGACTTGAAACAAGTCATGAGAATGGCTTAAAAATTCGGATTTTATTTACTTGAATTGATTTTAATGAGACATAATTTTAAACATTAGGAAGTAGTCATGGGCCTTTTTTCATCGATCAACATTTCCGCCACAGGCTTATCCGCGCAACGACTGAGAATGGATGTTATCTCGAATAACATCGCAAACTCGACTACGACTCGTAATACGAACGGGGACGGTCCTTTTAGAAGGGATCGGGTCGTCATGACTCCGATCAATCTGAGAACCAGATGGAACAGCCCCGTTTATCCGTTCGGAGTCGCCCCCGGAGAAGGCAAAGGCGTGAAGGTGATGAAAATCGAAAAGGACATGACCCCTCTTCGTTTGGTTTACGACCCGACTCACCCGGACTCGATTCAGATCGGCCCGAAGAAAGGGTACGTGGAAATGCCGAACGTCAATATCGTCACCGAAATGACGGATATGATCTCGGCTTCTCGTTCGTACGAAGCAAACGTTCAAATGATCAACGGATCCAAAGCGATGTTCAACAAGGCTTTGGAAATAGGTAGAGCTTAATCATGGAAATCAATTCTAATTCTTCTCTTTGGTACACTTACAACTCGGGATATAACGGCGGTAAGGCGCATCCTCTCAGCCCCAAAGGCGATAACGTGAAAGTTTCCACTACGGAAGATAGACATTACAAAGACGTAAAACAACCCGTTTCACCGGATTACGTAGCGGAAAGTTTTTCCGAAGCGATGAAGAATGCTCTGACCTCCGTGAACGATCTTCAAGTGGATGCGGATGAAATGACTCAAAAGATGGTTTTTGATCCGAATTCCGTAGACGCTCACGAAGTGATGATCGCTTCCGAAAAAGCAAGAGTCGCTCTTACGTTCACAAAGACGATTGCGGACGGAGTTGTTCGAGCTTACAGAGAACTGACTTCTCTTCGATAAGATTTTTTAGTAAACGAAACGATCCTGTTCAAATCTGCAGCTTTCGTTTCATCGTTCTTTGTACTGATTTTTGATTTTCTTCAAACGATTCGGAAACGATCTCGATCCATTCTTCATAATCTTCTTTGACAATGGAGGAATCGTTTTGAATTTCCGCGCAGATCTTTTCTGCAAAGGACGCAATGGAATCCGTTTCCGTCAGATATTCTTCCAGACCTTCGCTTAACATTTCTCCGAGTTGATCGGGACCGAACTGTCCGCGAAAACTGCGAGCCGCGGCCAAAGACAGCGTTTCCTCACACCAACCCCATCGTTCGATCAGTTCTCGAATGTCGTCGCTTTGATATACTTCGTGATCCAGATCGTTGGTCCGTAGAAAGTCGATATAATCAGAAATATATCTTTTGTCGAAGAGCGCCAGTGCCATTGCCGCATGAGTTCCCGCGTGTTCTTCTTCGGAGGACCAGAGAATCGAACCGTTGCGATTGTGCTCGATAATTTTTCGAACGTAACTTAGAATCGATTCTTGATACTCCGCTTGGTGCAAAGCGCTTCCATAAAAGTTTCGTTCGGCTTGAAAGGGTCTTTCAGCGTTCGTCGATTCTTCCCAAGCCGGAAAGAATGTTTCCGATTTCGTAACAAACCCATCGACGATTTCCCGGAGGACCTTCGGATCAAATTCCAATTTTATAAATCCTTAAAGTAAAAAAACCGGGATAAGCTCCCGGTTTTTTACGGCAATGCAATGTTTCCGCGTTGGAAAAGTCAGTACAACGCTTTCTTAACTCAAAACCTCGCTCCTTATGGATCGTTCGGTCAGATCGCGTTGCGAGTCGGAACTACGGCTTGATCTTCTTAATCAACTTCAGATCCGCTTTGTTAAAAACGGTGATCTGAACGTTACCGGAACTTTCTTCCTTACCGGTTACGTAGATTTTTTCTCCGTAGAAAGTAACGTTCGAATTCGGACTGATTTCCTCGGAAGACTTCGCTTGTTTTTTCAAGTCCTTGCCGAAACGGGAAAGATAATATTTTTCCTGAACTTCTTCGAATGCGTAAATCTCATCGCCCTTTACGATCATAGGAGATCTCCAGAAGATATTATCTTCCGCGGAGAGGGTCGGTTTCAAAGTTTCTTGATCGATCAAAATCAATTTGTGACTGGAAGAGTGACCGTCTTCAAAACCGATCACAAGAGCCTTTCCGTCCACGATTTCGAAGGTTCTTCCGCAGATCTTGTTAAAGTCTCCGCGAAAGATCGTATCGTCTTTAGTCGGGTCCAACACTTGAAGTTCGTTGTTATAATGACCTTTGTCCAAATACTTCAGGGTTTTTAAGAAAAGAATCTTACCGCCGACGACGTTCTTATCGAACTCCTCTTTTTTCTTTTCTTCTTCCTTTTTGGTTTCCAATTCTTTTTTAGTCTCCGCGAGTTCTTTCTTCAACTCGGCTTCGGACTTTTTATCGTTCGAAGAAGACTTGTTGTCGCTTCCGGATTTGTTTCCCGAATCGCTTTTAGAATCGGACTTAGAGGAACTGGAAGAGCTGGACGAACTTGAAGAACTGTTGTTGCTCTTTCTTTCTTCGTCTTTCTTAACGACTTCCTTTTCTTTTTCCTTTAACTTCTGTTCTTCTTTTTTAGCGGATTCCTTGTCTTTTTGAATCTGCTCTTTTTCTTTTTTCTTTTCGGCGATCTGGGTTTTATTTTTTACCGGATCCTTGTTGAGTTCCTGAAGTTCCTTATCGGTTTTGGTTTCCTTATCGGAAATTTCCTTTTGTTTGTTCTGGTTCTCTTCTTTTCTGCGTTTGAGTTCTTCGAGTTCTTTTTTGTTCTTTTCGTTTTGAAGATCGTTGAACTTGTCCTTTTCGGATTGTCCTTCCTTCTTCTTGTCCAAGTCCTTGTTGACCTCGTCTTCGAGTTCGTCCGTATGAACGTCCTTTCCGAGAACGTCCTCGACGAGAGGAATGATGATCTGGGTTTTACCGGGCCATTCCGAATAACGTTTCGAAATCCCGATGGAACCTGCGCTTACAAACTTAATTACGGAATTGGAATATTTCTTTCCGACGTAGGCCTTGTCCTTTCTGTGAATCGCGTTGTAGTAAAGAATATAAGTGGCGAGAATATCGGAATTCTTATCGTCGTAGCCGAAGTTCGACTTCACGAAACCGGAAAGAATTCTTTGGATCGAATTGATATGACCGTAATCCGAATCCTCCAGAATCGCAAAAACGTCCGCTCCGAATTTTTTTTCTTCGGGGGCGATTCTCGTAACGCTGACTCCGCCTTGCGTATGAGTTTTATCCGGTTCTTTTTTCAGAATGTCCGCAAGACCCAAACCGACTTTCTCGTTGGTTCCGCGAACTTCTTCTCCGGCGCGTGCGGAGGAACGATTGATAAACTGAACCCTTTGAGAAGAACGAACTTCTTTCTCTCCGAGTTTGGAATTTTCCTGAGAAAATAAAGACAAAGAAAAACCGAAACATACGAACGCTATCAAGATTCTGAACATTCTAAAATACTCCTTTTCATCCTCGGAAGTGAAAGCAGTCATTGGACCAGGGGATATGCTATCCTCAAGCATTCTATTGAGACAAGGATTTTTCCCGATCCCAAGTCTTCTTTCTTGGAAGAAAGTTGATCCCCAGCCTCCCCTCTGCAACCCTAGCCTTATGTATCAGTTCCAGGAAAGAATCTACAATTTCGGCGCAGGCCCCGCGATGCTCCCCAACGAGGTGATGGAAATCGCCGCGGCCGAATTCTTAAATTACAAAGGCTCCGGAATGTCCATCATGGAAGTCAGTCACAGGGAACCTCTTTTCGAAGACGTCCTCAAGGAAGCGGAATCCCTTTTACGCAAACTTCTCAATATCGGAAACGACTATTCCATCGCATTCTTTTCGGGAGGCGCGACCCTTCACTTCTCCGCTCTTCCCCTGAACTTATTAAAAGACGGAGAAAGTTTCGACATCGCACACACCGGAATCTGGACCAAGAAGGCTTGGGAAGAAGGTCTTAAATTCAACGGGGTCAACGTTATCTACGATGCGACGGAAAATAATTTTACGGACACACCCGTTCTCACCGACGCGAGCCTTTCCGGAAAAGGAAAGTATCTTCATATCACATCCAACAACACGATCTACGGTTCCCAATATCCGGAAATTCCGAAGATCAAAAATATTCCGCTCGTCGCCGATATGACCAGCGAACTTCTTTCCCGCAAAATCGACGTGAAGGATTTCGGAGTGATCTTTGCCGGCGCGCAAAAGAACATCGGACCTTCCGGTTTGAGTTTGATCATCATTCGAAACGATCTTCTCGGAATTTCCGGAAGAAAAATTCCGGTTCTTTTGGATTATTCCGTGATGGTAAAAAACCAGTCCCTTTACAATACTCCGTCCACGTATTCCATCTACATCGCTAAACTCGTTTTCGAATGGCTTTTAAAGTTAGGCGGAATCGAGGCCATCGAAAAAGTGAACGAAGAAAAGGCGAAGTTGATTTACGACTTCATCGATTCTTCTTCGCTTTATACTTGTCCGGTTCAAAAAAGATCCCGTTCCAAGATGAACGCGGTGTTTCTTTTGAAGGATAAGAATTTGGATTCCAAGTTTTTGGACGAAGCGGAAAAGAACGGTCTGCACGGTTTGGGAGGTCATAGATTGGTGGGCGGATTTAGAGCTTCCATCTACAACTCCATGCCTCTTGTGGGAGTTCAAAAGCTCGTATCCTTTATGAAGGAATTCGAATCGAAGGCTTGATGAAACTTTCTTTCCTAAGAAATATCTTTTTGATTATGATCCCGATCGGAATTTGCGTCTGCGTTTCCGCGGAAAAACTTTTCGCATCGGGTTTGAATTTCGTTTCCCAGGTTTCCGTTCAGGATTGTTTTACGAACGAGGCGGGTTCTTCCGAACTTGCCAATCTGTTCAAAAGCGCGCTTCCGCTCGAAGAAAAAAAAAGAATCGCGGAAACGATCGCTTATAAAGAGGGAAAATCCAGATTTCAATCCATCTCCTGCATTCAAGGTAAGAATCTACCGGAAGAGGAGTTAACGAAACTTCTTTTGGATTGGAACCGACATCTTTCGACGTACGCGGAGTTGAATTCTTACTATGAGAATTATATTCTTTCGGACGACAAAACGAGATCCTTGAACTCGATCGAATGGGAACTTCTCACCACACATCTCAAACAAAAGAAAGAACTTTTAACCCGGCTCAACGACGCGACCGGCTACGCGCTCCGAGGCGAAAGGATCTCCGAGGAAAACTTCTCGATGATCTATCTCTCGTTATTCCTCCTTCAAGTGGAATTCTGGGACGCGATGCCGAAGACGTATCGGGATTCCGTTCTTTAGATCGATTCTTTGATTTTGACGATTTGAACAGGGGAAGAATTATTTGCTTGAAACCTGAGTAAACTCGGACATAACCAAATATAGATCATGAAAAAAATCGGAATCGCCTCGGATCACGGAGGCTTTGAACTCAAGGAATTTCTCCGCAATTCTTTCGCGGGAGAATTAGAAATCGTAGATTACGGAACCAAGGACGAAACGTCCGTAGATTATCCGATCGTCATCTCGGAAGCATGTAAAAAAGTTCTTTCCAACGAAGTGGAAGGTTTGATCGCGCTTTGCGGAACCGGAATCGGAGCGTCCATCGCGGCGAACCGTTTGCACGGAATCAGAGCCGCTCTTTGTCACGATCAACTTACCGCGGAAATGTCCAGACGTCATAACAACGCGAACGTGCTCGTTTTAGGCGGAAGAATTCTCGGCAAAGAACTGGCGTTGAACATCGTGCGCACCTGGCTCAACACCGCTTTCGAAGGCGGACGTCATGAAAGAAGAGTCAATCAGCTCGAAACCTTAAATTCTTAACAACAAACCGGATGGAATTGATTTCAAATTCTAAAATCGGAAACGCCTTTCCTCCGGCTTTTTTATCCCGTCTTTACTCGACTTTTTCCCTTCTTCTTGTGTCGTTTCCACGTTCGTCTTCGTTTCGTTTAACGATTTTCCGTTTATCGATCTTTCACTTATCGATCTTCGTTTCGTTTCTTTTATCGGGGACGGTTTCCGTTTTTTCGGAAACAAAAATTCTTCCGTTAGTCGATCTTCAAAAAAGCGGACTCGAACTTTCGGGAAAAAATTCGGAACCAAAGATTCTCAAATTGCTGACAAGAGATCGAAGCGCGGGTGCGGATCTTTATCTAAGTTTCGAATCGGGAGATCCTTCCAACCTAAAGGATTCATCAGGAAATTATAAAGTACTAACGTCTTCTTTTTTAGCGGACACGGAAAACGTGTTTCATTCCAAAAGAAGCGCGCGTTTTTCCGGAAAAAGAACGGGAATCAAAATCGCGCATTCCAACTCCGGTCTTTTGACTTCCAAGGATTTAACCGAGGACTTTTATATCGGATTCAGTTTTCTTCCGGGAACGGTGGAAAAAGACGCGACCTTGATTTCCAGGTTGTATGAAACCTCGGGCAACACATACGGTTGGGATTTAAAGATTTCGGACGATCGTCTGAAAGCGAATTTTCATTCCTTTTTTGAAACCGAAGAAAAACGTTTTTTATCCCTACAACTCGTGTCGAATACGACTCTCAAAAAGAATCAATGGAACCGAGTCCTTCTCTACTTCAATCCTTCCGCTCAGGAAATCGTCCTGTATCTCAACGGAAAGGAAACCGCGCGCGGCGGAATTCCGACCCATAAAAATCTGACACGAATCGGTTTTCATCCCGACGATACGACTTCGTTTCGAATCGCGAGTTCCTACTACGGTTGGATGGAGAATTTTGCGGTCTTTAAAGGAAAACCCAATCCGAGTTCGGAGGATTCTTCCTTTCCGGGTCAAGACTTCGATCCGGAAACTCATACGACCGAAACCAAGTTCGGCGTAGGAACTTCTCCGGTGTATAAAACCAAGTATTCGAGTTCGTTTTTGGAAGAGGTTCAGTTGAAGGCCGTAGTCCCGACCTCGGCCGCGATGGAAATTTATTTCCGAGTTTCCCCGACTCCGTTTACTCCGAGTTCGGAATCTCCGGCTTGGATTTCCTTGGACTTAAGAAAATTAGAAAATTATAAAATAGATTCCCTCGATCCCGACGTTTATAGAATTCCTTTGAAAAATTCCCTGAAAAAGTTTTTGGGAATTTCCGAAAACAAAGAGGACCGTCTTCCGTTTCGTTATTACCAATGGAGAATCAAACTGAAATCGGATCCGAGCGGTGGTCAAACTCCCGAACTGAAAAATATTTCACTCACGTTTCGGGAAACCAATCCGCCCGTACGACCTCTCGGTTTAAAGGTTGCGGAGAATTCGGTGGACGATTCCGGTCCCAGCGTTTGTCTGAATTGGAAATCGAATCCCGAACGGGAAGTGATTCAAGGCGGCGGTTATTTCATCCACTACGGAATTCATCCCGATCGAATGGTGGGAATCGTCCGCGGAACTTTTTCGGAAACGGGCGAAGCGCCCAACAAAAAGAATCGACCGAAACATCCGGCTTCGGATTATCTCGATCCGATCACAGGACTTCCTTCGGGAAAGAATTCAAACAATATACAAGAATATTATAATAAACTTTCGGCTTGTGTGGACAATCGGATCATCTCTTTGAATTCGGAAATTCTTTTGGAAAAGAATCAGTTGTTTTTAAAAAAGGGAACGACTTATTTTTTCAGAATCAGCGCTTACAATAAATTCTATCATTTTCAAACCGGAAAGGATCAGGTTTCCGGTTTAAGCGATCCGGTCGAAGTCTACTTCCTGAGCGAGTAAAACTCGAATCATCTTTTGATCGGGAAGATTCTTATCCACCGTAATAAAACCGTCCAAATCCTTTTCGATCGCGATCGAAATCTCGTTCCAAACCCATTCCGCGTTTCCGAATTCTTTGGAAAGTTTTTGTGCCAAGGAAAGATTCTCGGGTCTAAAATCCAAAACTCCGAGACAAAGTCGTTTGATCTGACTCCAGAGAATTTCCCTTTTGACCGCGTCCTTTTCCTCTTCGAGTAAAGGAAGAACCGAAACGGTTCCCGTGTAAAAAAGATGTTGGCCTTTGATCAATTTTTCGAGGGCTTCGACTACGATCGGCTTTAAGTCGGAAGGATTTCCGATCAGAACTTCCAACAAGGATTTGGAGAGATAGTATTTCATTCTTCTTTTAAGTTCGAAAGAATTCGGAGCGCTTCCAATCTTTCGTAGGAATCGGATCTATAAACTTCGTTTCGTAAGGAAAGACGCAACATTTCTCCGGCGGAGAGATTTCTTTTTTCGGCTTCGTTCTTAAGAAGTTCGAGTTCTTCCTCGGTCATCAAAAGTTGAAATCGTTTGTCGACTCTCGCCATCAGTTCTCTTCTCTCATTTCCTTATCGTTCTTCAAATAAATTCTAAAATAAATATCGGCGTCCTTCAACTGACCTAAGGATTGATAGATCGCAGCGATATTATAGTTCGCTTCGTTCAATCTAAAATCGTATTTGAAAGACTTCTTAAAAATCTGAATCGCACGATCTTCCCTTCCCGCATACCATTCGGACATAGCCCAAAGAAAATGCCACTTGCCGAGATCTGGATCTCGGGGAGTCGCTTGCGCGAGATATTCCAAAACTTCTTCGAAGGTCTTTGCGGCAAAAAGATAATTCTCTTTGATCTTTTTGAGCTTTTCCATTCTTGAAAAAATGTCCTCTGCGTGTCCAGGGATTTCCAAGTCGTTTCGATAGAATAAGGCCCGCGCATACCAGAGTTTTACCGTAAGATCGGATGGATTTTTTTCTACGAACTTTTCGAGATACGGAATCGATTCCGTTTCCTGTCGATCCTCGCTCATCTTGAGAATCTTTTGTTTCACCGCGCGGTTCCATTCTTTCCTGTTTTCCTCGTTTGCAAAAACGGAAGTATGGAATGACGTCAAAAGCAAAAACCAGATTGTTAAGCGAACAAGAATCATACTTCGATTCGATCGAATCTCAGAGATATGTGAAAAGATTCTTTCCGTTTGCGGGATAAACGTCCACGATCATATCGTAAGCCGCGCCGCTTTGATCCAGAAGGGAACGAATCTGTTCCTCCAAATCCTTTCTCGTATACAATCCCAACGCGCCGACTCCGATTCCGAAACACATGTCTTCGAGTCCGATGATTTCTGAAATCTGCGACATCGCTTTCTTACGAAGCGTTTCCAGTTTTTTAAAATCCTTTCCGTGAAATTCGATTCGAAAGGATTTCGTTATGCCCCTTTCTCCGTCGGTCGCGATTCTCATAAGATGAATCCGGGAAGAGACGACGTCGCGTTTGTCTCGGAACAATTCTCCCAAAATCTTTCGATCGTATTCTTCGAACGCTGGAATCACCGGTTCCAAAGAATGGAAGATCAGATTTTCGATTTCCAAAGCGTTCTCTTCGGTCGGCGGGTCCTTAAAGAATAAAAAGAATCGAAACGGAATTCCGAAATTGGACAAAGGTATGGTGAGAATGGAAATGCAGGATTCCAAGTCGATCGGATCGAATTTCTTTCTGAAAAATCGATCGGTCTTTCTCTCTTCGGTGATTCCGATCATCGAGTAGGAACCGGATTCTTTTCCGATGTATTGATCGTCGTAAAGAAAGATCATATTCTCGGAGGTTCTTTGTTTCAATCCGTATGTTACGAACGGACTGTAACTTCCGTTTCTTCGATCGTAGTAGTGGATCGCAAATCCGGAAAGTTTCAAATAGGAAAAAACGGAAATGTAGTATTTTAGAATAAACGAATATTCGGATTCCAATCCGTAACCGAGCTCGTCCAAAACTTCCAGAATTTTTCTGCGATCACGGATCTGAAGCGAACTCAACCATTTCAAATAACCCGGACCGAGCGTGAGATGATGTGTGGTCGTCCGTGGTTCCGATTCGGTTTGTTTTTCCCGAACCTCTTCCGAAGGAACGATCGCTTTTTCTCGTTGCGGTTCGTTGACCTTGGAAATCAAGGTCTGAAGTTCCGAGCTGAATATCTCCGATCGTTTCTTTTCGATCTCGGGCGGAACGGCCGCGTGAGTTTTAAATTTTTCGGGATCTCTTAAAAATGCGGGAGAGATATAACCTTCTCCTTTCAATTCGAAAGGAAGAACAAAAATGGAAGGACCGTCGTCGCGTTTCACTTCCTTCAAACTGATCGGAAGCGTTCTCAAATCCTCGTCCACTTCCTGCGACGTAAGAGTTCGAATCTCTTCGACCTTATCTTTTTCGGCCAACTCCAAAGCTTTTTGTTTTGCGAGTTGAAGTCCGTTGACTCCTTTGGAAATCTGTCCTACGATTTCCTGGATTTCTTTTCCTTCCTTATCCGAAAAAAGATCCTTCTTCATTCTCAACATTCGAATCATCAAGTCGATGAGAAACAGAAGCGCCAAAAAACCGGAAAGAAACAAAAACGAAAGTCCGTCGTTGCCGGGTTTTAAGATAAGAATTCCCTTTAAGAAACCGTACGAATTTTCCGGTGTCGCATAATAATATCCGATGAACGGAGACGATCCGATTTGAATCCGATTGACCGCGCTTTTGGAACGATTCATTCCTGCGATCAAAAGAGAGGAGATTTGATCTCCGCTCAATCCGTGAACCTGTTTCCCCGGTTCCACATAAACGCCGAACTTCAAGTCCGGTATCAGAATGGATTCGGTTCCCGAAAAGGAAACTCGAAGCATATCCTCTCTGAGTTCGGCGAGAATCAGTTTTTTTTCGTCCGCGACGGGAAGACAAAATACCAAAGATGGTTTTAAAAAGAACAAACGGCTCGCGCCTTCCTTCAACGTTTCGGCGAGAAGTTTTCCTTCCGCGTCCTTTCGAGAACCGAGATCGGACTCGTTTACGAATTTCAAACCGGAAACGATCGGAAACTCCAATTGCAAATTTTCCAATTCGGACGGAGACTTCACCTTGCTCAATCCCGATTCGAGTCGATGAAGTTCCTCGTTCAGATTCGTAAAAACGGAATTGATTCGATTTTTATAATATACTCCCTCGGGAAAATACGGCGCGAGCATATAATAGAAAAAGGAAAGAACCGATAGGATTAAAATCGCGATCCTCAGTTTGAGTCCGGTCATGACGCCTCCCGTTTCAGAAGCAGTAATATTCTTAGAAAAACGTCCCTCAATCTGAGAATTTTTTCCCTGTGATCGAATTCCTTTTCCATAATAATCGAATGTACTAATGTGGA
This sequence comes from Leptospira kmetyi serovar Malaysia str. Bejo-Iso9, assembly GCF_000243735.2. NCBI lineage: Bacteria > Pseudomonadati > Spirochaetota > Leptospiria > Leptospirales > Leptospiraceae > Leptospira > Leptospira kmetyi. The sequence goes on from NZ_AHMP02000003.1 coordinate 2,776,136, forward strand.
CGAGATGATTCCCAATCCGCAGGCGCCGAGTAAAAAGGAAAGAAACACGAGAATCTGAAAGAGTTGTTTCATTCTGGATCCCTTATCATAGGAAAGAAAGATCGTATGATTTCCGACCTTATTCTTTTCCCAGAGAGGACGATCCTTCCAGTCTACGGTAGGTTTATTAAATTCCGCTAATATTTCTTCGAGATTATCGGGGTAGTTCAACGATCTCAAATCGTTCGATCCGATCAGGGAATTGTTTCCGATTCTTCCCGATTCGAAAATCCAATAGACTTGTTTATCTCTTATGTTAAACGGAAGTGAAACGTGTTTGCCCAAAGCGAAACCCTTCATCCATAGAAACCATTCTCCGTCTCGGCTTCTATAGATCGGAATTCCGGATGAGTCGAAGTTGATGTCCGATGGGGAAATTCTCAGATCGCCCAATCGAAGATCCCCGTTGAAGATTTCCTTGGTTTCATCGCTCGCATAAACGAGTCGATACGAAGAATCGTATATCTTGATCGATTTGAGTTCCAGATTCTTCAGCAGACTTTCGCCGAGTTCTTTCGCTTCCTTTTGTGGAGGATTGTTTCGAATCGAGTATTCTATCTTCGATCCGGCTTCGAACAACGGCGCTTTTTTCGCTTCGGACCAAACCTTTAAGAATCCGTCGCGTTTTAAAAATCCTTCATTACCGGCCGGGTTCAATGAAAACGCCGCGGCGGACTCTTTCCATTCTTCCCTGAAAAAAGGGATGGAAACGAGAATCAGCCCTAATAGAATCAGTGTTAGGCCTAAGGCGATTTTTCTGTAAAAGTTGGACGTCACTGTTCTTAGTATCGGCCCATTTGGTCTAACCTGAAAGAAGAAAACCTGTTATAAAATTATGATCTTTTACATGTTCATCGACGGAATCGGTTTCGGACCCGATAAACCCGAAACCAACCCGTTTTCCAGATACGCAAAGTCGTTTTTTCTTCCCCTCGCCGGAAAGCAGATTCCTGAAAACGCTCCGTCCGCGTTGAAAAACGCCGTCTTTTTAAAAACCGACGCGAGTATGGGGATCAAGGGACTTCCGCAAAGCGCCACGGGACAAACCTCGCTTTGGACCGGAATCAACGCGTGTAAGGTGCTTCAAAGACATCTCAGCGGATTTCCGACCTTCACGCTGAAAAAAATCATCAGTAAATATTCCATCATCCGAGTTTTGGAAGAACACGGTTTCAAAGCCGATCTTCTAAACTGTTATACTCCCGCGTTTAACGAACACGTGAAAAAGAATCCGCGCCACGTTTCCGCTTCGACCCTGATTCAGATGGCGAGCGACAAACCTCTCAAAGGTATGGAGGATCTTCGGAAGGGAAAAGGTCTTTATATGGACATCACCCACGAATATCTGAAAGAATTTTCCAGAGGTTATTTGGAGGATTCGGACGAATTGTTTCAACTGAGAGATCCGTATGAAACGGGCAAGTCCATCATTCGGAATTGTAAAGAGGACGATTATACTCTTTGTATCTATGAATTCTTTTTAACGGATAAGGTCGGTCACAAGATGCACTGGGAAGCCGCGGAAAAATACATCGGCGAATTGGAAGCGTTTCTTATGGGCGTTTTGGAAGAATTGAATCCGGAAGAGGATCAACTGATCGTGACTTCGGATCACGGAAATTTGGAGGATTTGAGCGTGGACGTCCACACTCTCAATCAGGTTCCCACGGTTCTTTACGGCAAATACACTTCGGAAATGAAAAATAAAATCAACGCGATCGTGGACATTCCCCACGCGATCTACGACATTCTCGGAATCAAAATCGAACTCAGAGACGAGGAATTTATCAAAACGGAATCTTAGAATTTTAGAATATTCTTAATTGAACCGACTTCTCAACCGAGTTTCTTAGCTGAGTTTTTTCGTTCGAAATTCTTAATCGAATCTTTCCTGTTCCAGATCCTCTTTGCTTTTTTCCTTATCGCTGTTCTTATAATGAAGGTTGTCCTCGACTTGATCGAGAGATTCTTTTTTCCAAGCGCTTGCCTTTCGTCCCACGGGAGAATCCGGATATTTATCGGTGGCTTCCTGGAACAACGCGGCGGCTTTCTCGTATTTTCCGTTTTTAAAGTAGATCGTTCCCTTTCTGAAAAGAGCGGTTTGATCCAAGGAGCCGTCCTGGTTTCCTAAAACTCGGTTTAAGTATTGCAGGGAAGAATCGGATTTTCCGATCGCTTCGTAACTTTCAGCGATATAAAACAAAGCCTGTTCTTCCGCTTTCGGACTCACTCCCATTTCAAGGGCCTTTCTAAAAGTTTCGATCGCGCCGTAGTATTGTTTACGAACGTAGAGTTGTCTCGCCTTTTCCAAGATACCGCTTCTAAACTCGGAACTTACCTTTTCCTTTTCGGGATCGAAGTAGAATCCTGCCTGCGCGTAGTCGTCGTAAACGTCGTATGCGGACCAATCCTTTCCCATTCTCCGTAAGGATTTTCCCCAGCGAACGCGTGCTTTGACGTTTTCAGGATCTTCTTGAAGAGCGAGAACGTAATTCTTGCGGGAAAGATCGTAGTTTCCCTTCTTCATATAATAGTCTGCGATGGCGGATAACGCGTTGGAGCGGAGTTTTGCGTCCGCGGAAATTCTCAGGACTTCCTCGAGATGACCTTTTCCTTCCTCGTCTCGGTTGAGTTGCAGAAGAAGATTTCCCATCGAATAAGCGACCTTGGAACGTTCGTCCCTTGCAAGTCCCTCTTTTTGATTGAGCTCACGATAGATTCCGAGTGCGAGAAGACTGTCTTGATTTCTTTCCAAGGCTCTTCCCATATCGTATTTAACGCGAAAGGAATGTTCTTCGGGAATTTCCCGCGCGGATAATTCCGAAAAAATATCCACCGCTTTTTCTGCGGCCTTCGCGTTCGTCTGCTTTAGATATTCCTCGCCTTCTTTGATCCGCTCCAGGACGTTCTTCCGTTTGGAATCCTCGTCTTGAACCGTGGTTTGATAAACTCCGGTTAAAAGACCGGCGCAGATAAATAAGAATCCAGTAATTAAGATGATGGAGCGGTTCATGGATTTCCTCCGGAGATCCGAGACAGACAACGCTTCGACCAAAACTCCGAGCGTTCTGAATTGTAAAATTTACTATCTTTATTGATGAAATACTTGAGAGCTTCTTTATAATTCCGTTTTTTATAGTGGGACAGTCCAGTGAAAAACTTCGCCTTTCCTCTAACACCCGCGGAATTTCCATTTCCGGTATACGGTTTTAGATCGTGGATCGCATCGGTGTATTCCCGTTTCCAATAAGTTTTTCTCAGGATCTTATCGAGCTCGTCGTCGTTTCCTGAAAATTCCTCTTCTTCCCTTTCTTTATCTTCCTGAGGATTTTTCTGATTGTCCTGAACCTTGGGTTGTTGTTTGTCTTCCGCGTTATCCGCAACCGATTCTTCCTTGTCGCCGTTGATCGCGACGTAGGATTCGTTTTCGACGAGATTGAATCCTTCCTTGTCCTGATGTTTTACGGTAACTCCGAAATAAATCTTAGAATCGAGAGACTTCAAACGGATCTGAGCCGTGGTATCCGGGTGATTGAGTTCCCCGAGTTTACGAACGTTTCCGCCGAGAAAGGTCGCGGTTCCTCCGCTCAAAGGTTTTAAGGCCTGATAGATCGTATAAACCGTATTCTCGTCCGCCTTATCGGGCGCTTTCCATTCGAGTTTTACGTTCATATCGTCGACGACCGCCGTAAGATCTCGAACGTGCATTTCATCATCCGAATATTCAGGACTTGTAATGCTTTCTTGATTTTGATTGCCGCCCTTGTTCGGACCGCCTATGTAAAAGAATCTGGTAAACGATTGTCCGTTGACCAAGGGAAGAATTTCCTTCGCACCGGATCGAACGCTGACTCCGTAGTAGATCGTCTGAGATTTTCCCAAATCCTGATCCAGAAAAGTGGATTCGGGATGACTCAACTCGGTCAACTTCTCCGCCTTTCTCATCAAAGATAAGGAAGACATGGGTTCCGAGGAACGATAAACCGTATAAACGGTCGCGTTCGGAATCGCCTTTTCATACGGAGTCCAGTTGAGTCTGAGATGTTTTCCTTCTTTCTTAACCGTTAAATCGGTAACGCGCGCGTCATCCGGAATTTCGGGAGTTTTATTTTCCGTGTTCGTAGTTCCGGGCGTAAGAGCGTGTTCGATCACGACCGGGATCGTAGTAAAATTTCTTCCTGGAATCAACCGGATCGAATTCTTCTTAACGTGATGGGCGAGAATCACCGCGTAATAATACGTTCCGGGTTTGAGATTGTAATCGAAGATCTGAGTCACACCGCCCGCGATCCCGCTCGGATATTTTCCGAGAGAATCCGCGACCATACATTTTTCGGGAGAATCGATCATACTCGAAGAACGAGCCACGATGATCTCGCCCGTTTCTCTCGGAGCGTCCCAAGAAATTCGAATCGAATTCTCGTCCTTTCGTAAAATTTCCGCGCTGATGGAATTGGCTACGCTGTAGTTTTCCACCTGGTTCTGGTTCAACGTGTTGTCCTGAGCTCCCGGAAAGGAAACCAACGTTAGGATTGAAAATATGAATATAATCCGGGTACGACTTTTCATAAAAGGAATGTCTTGGTTATTATATCGACAGCCCAAACCGCGTTATTTAACACCAATTCGGATTTGACATTTCGGAAACGATCAGTTAGACATAATTCAAGTATCAATTATGGGCGATCTGGATTACTACGAAAACCCCGAATATCAGAACTTTCTGATTTCCAGCAAACGCCGCGAACTCACTCCACCCGAGGTCGTGTTCAAACATTTCAGTTTTAAAGAAGTCATGCATCTGGTCGATTTCGGAATGGGTCTCGGGTATTTCACATTGGAGTTGAAAAAACAACTGCCCAAAGACGCTTGGATTTGGGGCGGAGAATGTCAACAAGACCTGATCGACGAAGTTCTTCATTGGAAGAATCGGGACGAGATCTCGAACTTCACTCCATTCTTTATCGAAAAATCGGATCACCCTCTTTTACCGGAATGGATTCCTGCTCCCGATGCGGTCTTTGCCTCTTTGGTTTTATCCACATTTCCCGATCCGGGCCTCGCGATGGACGGACTCATACGTTCGATGAGAAAGGGAGGAAAGTTGATCGTTTTGGACTGGGTCAAAAACGAATTTTCCATCGGCCCGAAAATCAACGATAAGATCTCTTTGGACAAAATGAAATTCTTAGCCGAACTCTATCATCTCGATATCGTTAAAAACGTCCGCATTTCCGAACATGTCTACGGTTTGGAAGTGATCGCGGGAAAGGATTTCGAATACGGTTTTTACGATCTCAAAGAAGAGGAAGACACAACGGAAGAATTTATCCGTTCCTGATTTTCCGATCCTCCGAAGTCGCTTAACAATTCGAAAAGAAGCCGGGGTTGTCCCGGCCCTTGATCGATTATTTTAATTGAAAGAGCGTGTTGGAACCGCTTCCTAAATACGTATCCGGATATTTACCGTTCCATTTTTTAATCCGCTCCATCTCAACCATCATCGGCGTAATCTGCTGCGATTTCAGTCTTAACGTTTCCGCTTCCGCCCTTGCGTTTACGATCTGTTGTTCCGCCTCGATTTTAACTCGTTCCAATTCGTTCTTTGCGCGAAGCGCATCCTGTTCCGCTTTTTGTTTTAGCTCGATCGACTCCGAAAAAGTTTTCGAAAATTCAAAATCCTTCATAGACACTTCGTCTACGAGAATATAGAACTTTCCGAGTTTCGTATGCAACAGCTCGTGAATCTTCAAGGAAACACTTTCCCTTTTTGTAACTAGATCGGATGCGGTGAACTGAGCGGTTACGTGCTTCATCGTTTCGAGAATTGCGGGAACGATGATCGTATCCTCGTAGTCCATTCCGATTTCCTGATAGAGTTTGTTGACCTGATTCGGAGAAAGATGATACGTCAACGTAATCATCGTATGAATTTCCTGTAAATCACTGGACGGAGCCGTGGAGTTCGCTTCGACTTTTTGAATCCGAACGTCGATGCTTTTCACCGATTGAACGAGCGGAGTAATGAAGTTGATTCCTTCCCCGAGAATCCGATCGGAAACGGAACCGAGATTTGTAACAACCCCGCGATGTCCGGTCCCGATACAAACGAGCGGATTAAAAATGAAAACCAAAAACAACCCGAATCCTTTGATCCAATGTTTTTTGAGAAACGCCAAAACCTGTTCCATAATCACCTCTTTTTTTGGAGAATATGAATATAAACGAATCCAAAAAACGCGGACAAGTTTTTTTAAGACGAATTCGAAAAATCTTTTTTTCTCTGCTTCTGATAATCCGAAGTCGTCCTTACGAACGAAACGCCCGGTTCAACTTCCAAGTCAAACCTTCGATGATAAACTCTTCGGCGGACTTTGCGATTTCACGAAATTTTTGAAACGTTTTATAATTAGAAATACCTAATATATGAAACGTTTTTCGATGATCCAAAATCACGGTGACACAAGCCGCGAAAGAAATCGTTCTCCAAAGAATTCTAAAAAGCGCCTTCGACAAAAACGTCTTCACACGAATTCTAAAAAAATCGCCGTGAAATTTAAGATGTTTTTCCTCGTCCTTTACGACTTCGAGCAAAGCCGATTTTACGAATCCGTTCGGAATTTTTTCCGCGATCTTACGATAAAAACAAATGCCTACCACTTCGGCCGCCAACAAAACCATCAACTTAAGTCGAACGCCTAACAATCTTCTGCCGAAATGAAACAATCTTTCGGTCCAATTGGATTCGATCAATTCTCCCTTAAGCGCGCGGACACATTCTCCCAAAATTCTCGCGTGTCTTCCCTCTTCCTTTACGAAAAGTTTCAACGCTTCGCGATAAAAATCGTCGATTCCGAAAAGGATCGTCTTATCGATCTCTTTCGCGATTCTACCTTCGCCCGATTCGCCTAACTGGAATATGGCGAGAGAATACGCGATCGATTGCAATTCGTTCGGACGAAGTTCCAAAACTTCGGATACGACTTTCGGCAAAGGACGATGTTCGTTTTTGCGAAAATGATCTCTCCACGTTTTCCATTCGATTCTTCTTTTGCGGTTTTTAAGGGAGAATTTCAGACGATCTCGAACTCTCTTCTTCCCGAAAAAGTTCATTACAAAAGTCAAAAGAACGATTCGAAGATCCAAAGCGAAACTACGTAACTTGAGATAAGAGCGATCGAAACAAAAAGATATGCGGGAACCCAAACCGGCATACAACTGAGATAAGCCCGTGATTCCAGGACGAACGGACCAACGAACTTCATAGAATTTTTTATTCCATCGCAAACGATCGACGTCGTATTGAGTTAAAGGCCGCGGGCCCACGATTCCCATGTCTCCGATCAGAATGTTCCAGATCTGAGGAAGTTCGTCGATTCCGGTTCTTCTCAACCAAAAGCCGAGCTTCGTGATTTCTCCGTTGTTCATCGTTCTGAACTTGAAAATTCTAAACGGCTTTTTAAAAAGACCGAGTCGTTCTTGCAGAAACAAAACGGGACGACCGTCGATCCAAAGGATGAATAAACCGACTCCGATCAGGATCGGAGAAAACAACGCCAAAGCGAGAACGGATAAAACGGATTCGATGATTCTTTTCATGCTTGAGAATATACTCAAACTTTCCAAAGACTTCATCCTCTCGGGTGCGAATCGCGACGCACTCAAGTGCTTGACAGTTGCGCTTGAAAAAACATAAAATCGGTCGTTCCGATATGAAAGATAAAGTCCTAAATCTGTTGATCGTGGAAGACAACGAAAAGCTGAGAAAATCCCTGATCGAAGGTTTGAAAGAATTCAAACGTTTGAATGTCGTCTACGACTGCGCGACCGGGGAACAAGTGATCGACTTCGCGTTAAAGAACGAGTTCGACGTTTTACTGGCCGATGTCCGTTTAGCCGGAACGTTAAACGGAATCGAAACGATCGTCGCCGTTCGAAAGGAATTTCCCAGAAAACCGGTCGTCATTTACTCGATCCAGGACAGCGACGAATACTTTAGAACCTTTCGCAAGGCCGGAATTCTAAGTCATTACGCATACGTACGAAAATCGAATTATCTTTTGCCCAAGATGATCGTTCCCTTGATCGAACTCGCCTACGAAGGCAAAAGTTTTATCGATCCCGAAATCGAAACGAGAATCGTCGAGGTTAAGGATCAGGATGAAAATTCTCCCATGGCGATCTTGGAACCCAACGAAAAGATCGTAGCAAGAATGTTAGCCGCAGGTCAAAGCAACGAACAGATGGCGGCGCGCCTCGGATTTAAGGACAAAAGAACGATCAGCAGAATCAACGGACAAATCTACGCGGCCTGGGATTTAAACGAATCCAACTCGGACGAAAAAGTCGCACGAACGAGAGCCGCGTTGATCGTAAGAGAAAATCGTTTTCTACAATGGGAAGAAGACGGAAGCGCATATTATAGAAACGGATCCGGAGAATGGATTCGATGGGAATCGAATCTTGAATCTTAATCCGGAAATTTTTATCTGTTCCGTATTTTTGTTTTTATCCTCGATTCTTCTTTGGCTTGCTTCGACGACCATCGTCAATTTGGAAAGAAGGGACCGGGCCGCGACGTTTACGATTTGGATTTTGATTTCGGTTTCGGCCTTGTTCGGTTTTTTTTCTTGGATCGGAGAATCGGGTCTTATCGTCGTTTCCAATTATTCGGCGGTTTATTTTCTACCGGGGATCTTCGGTTTAATTTTGATTCCTTTCGGTTGGTTTTTTATCGTAGTTTGGTTCTTGGGTTTTTTAAGGGAAAAAAGAATTTATAGAATCTTTTTTTGGCTTCTTTTGATCGCACAAATCTCGGCGGTCGTTTTCTTTTTTATATGGAGCCGGAAAATTTCACTGAAATTATCTTTATTCCATTTTTGGAATGTAGTTCCGTTTTCATTTCGACTTTCCTATCTCGTTTATATTCTATTCTGCATCACGATTCCGATCGTTGCCCTTTTTTCGTTTCGAGTTTCCAAAAACGTTCTTCCCGAAATCGCCCGAAACAAAGCGGTCCCCTTTTTAAAAACGATCTCCTTGCTTCTTTTCGGAGTTTTTATACTCGTGTTCTTTTTATTTTTGGGACAAGGAACCGGAATTATAGAAGACCCAGTCGCCCGATCGGATCGGGACCCGATTCCGTTTTACGGTTTTCTGATCGGAATCCTATTTTTAGTTTCGGTCTCGATCCTCGTTTTGGGACAAGCGCTGATCTCTTACGAAATTTTTACGGGCCGTATCCTTCCGAAAATCAGCCTTAGGGAAGAATGGAGAAACGCGAACTTCGGCTTTTTCATCCTGGCTCTTCTTTACTTTGCGGCCGCTACATTCAATTTTCTTAAAATTGAACTGTTCCTGACCGGTTCTTACGTTTATTGTGCGGCCAGAACCTTTCTTTTGAAAAAAAGCAAGGATCTGCGATTGGAAAAAAGTTCCGTCTTAAGTTCCATCATAAAAACGGAGGAGATCAAGGGCGACCTACTTGAGAACTCGAAAAATCTAAGGGATAAATTCCAAAAATCCTTCTACATTCTTTGTTCGGACATTCTTGAAACTTCTTCCGCTTTGTTTATCAACGAAAGCAGAATTCCGTTTATCGAAGATATGATTCTCCGTTATCCGGATGCGGGCACAACCCAAGAATTCCAAAAACGAGAAACCTCGGACGTAGACGTAAACACATTCAAAAATTTGAATCTAATTTTCGAGAACGATAACCTCGCCTATTTAGAACGGGAGAATCATGCGGACTTTGCCCTTTGTATCAAAGTGGAAAACGATCAATCCGGGGACGGTCTTTTATTCTTAGGTCAAAAAAGAAACGGAGGTTTATACGCGGAAGAGGAAATCGAAACCGCAAAGGCCGCCGTGTCCTGGATCTTATCCTCGCTTTTTACCGAAAGTAATTCGTTGATTCTCGGTTCATTACAAAAGAAGCATATGGAAGAACAGAGGATCTCCGATTACAAAACGAGACAAATTCTTCACGATGAAATTCTTCCCGAAATCCATTCTTCGATTTTGATTCTTTCCCGATTAAAAAACGAAAACGAATTTTCCGAACAAATCCGACTTCTTACGAATTTGCACAAACGGGTTTCGAGCTTTTTGAGGGAACTTCCCGATACGAGTCTGGAAATCGCAAGGCTCGGTTTGATCGACGCGTTAATCCGAAGAACGGATTCGGAATGGGAACCTTCCCGTTTTGATTGGAATTTCGAACCTGAGTTGAAAGAACGATTTCCGATTTCCAAACCGGAAGCGTTGGAAATTCTTTTTTACGCGTGCCGGGAATCGATTCGAAATGCGGTAAAATATTCTCGGGAAACGGATCGAAACGATATTTCGGTTTCATTCTTTGCAAAGAGGAACGATCCGAGCGGAATTTTAATACGAATTAAAAATCGGATCGAAACCGATCGAAATTCTCCCTTTGAATCGGCCGGGCAAGGCCTTAGAATCCACAGCGCTTTGTTGAAAATTTTTGGAGGTTATCTTACTTTAGAATTTTTGAATACGAACGAGGCGCTGGTGGAGATTTTTTTGCCGGAACAGAGTTGAAGGAATTTTTGGATCGCGATATCGATCTTGATTCGTTATCGGGAAATCCGGCCTTCGAACGTTCCTTCTTTGTCCTCTTCGGTCCGATATTCGAGAAGTTCCACGTTTAAAAACTGACCTACTTTGAGATTGCGAAGTTCGGACTCGTTCAATCTTACTTTGAGATAATTGTCCGTAACCGCAACTCCGCCCTGTTCGAGAATCGCCTCTCTGGTTTTTCCAGTTTCGGCGACCGCGTAGTTTCGATGAAGTTCTCTGGACAAAGCGTTAAGCGCGTGAACTCTTTCTTTTTTCGTTTCCTTGCTTACGGAATCGGGAAAGGTTTCGGCTAACGTGTTTCTCCTTACGGAGAATGGGAACGCGTGGATCTTCGCAAATCCGAGCTCGCGGACCATTCTCACGGAATCCTGAAACATCTCTTCGGTTTCTCCGGGAAAACCGACGATCACATCGGTTCCTAAGAACAATCCAGGAATTTTTTCCTTTGCGGTTTCCACACGTTTGCGGAACGTTTCCGGCGTGTATGTGCGTTTCATTCTTTTGAGAATTTCCGCACTTCCGCTTTGCAAAGGAATGTGCAGAAACGGAGTAAATCGCGGATGAGTCATCAGCTCCGCGAGTTCGTTTCCGACGTCAGGAGGTTCGATTGATGATATTCTGATTCTTGAATATTCTAAAATGTTTAATATATCGCCTATAATTTTGTTGAATGCTTTTTTGTTTTCTCCGTCGCGAAACCAACCGAGATTGACTCCTGTTAAAACGATTTCGCCGACTCCATTGTCTTGTAGAAAACGGACCTGATCCAATACGTCCTGATAGTTTCTGCTGACTCCGAGACCGCGCGCTTGTGGAATCTTACAATAAGAACACTTACGGTTGCATCCGTCCTGAATTTTTAAATAAGCGCGCGTATGTCCGTTCGGCAACACGTCCGAATAGGAAAATCGATCGTAAGAAACTCGGATCAATTCTTCCGAATCGATCAAACCTTTCTTTTCCAAGATCATCGCAGGGAGTTTTGATTTTTCCGTGTTGCCGACTACGCCCGCAACTCCGGGGATCGCTTCGATGGAATCGCGATCGGTTTCCGCATAACAACCCGTGACCCAAATTTGAGAACCCGGAAATTTTTTGATCGCGTTTCGAATCGTGTTTCGATTTCTCGAATCGGCCTTATTCGTTACGGTGCACGTATTGATGATTACGACTTCCGGATGTTCCTCCGCTTTCGCGGAACGATAACCGTGTTTTGTAAGGGAAGCGAACAAACCGTCGGACTCGAAAAAATTAAGTCTGCATCCGAGCGTATTGAATAAAACGGTTTGTTCAGCTATTGGAGAGAGCATTGAGTTTTGCTTCGATTCTTTTTAAGTTATCTTTAAAGTGAGAATTTTCGGGTTCGAGTTTAAGCGCCGATTCGATCTGTTCCTTTGCGGAGTTCAGATAATTCTTCGCGTTTCCATATTTGCCCTTTTTGTTTTCCTGATTGGACGCTTTTTCGTAAACGAGCGCGAGATTGTTCAACACGTTCGCGTTGTTCGGAACGAGGGAATTCGCCCACTTCAAACTGACTTCGGCCTTTTCGATGCTTCCGAGATAATAATAGATCTGACCTTCCAACACGAGAGGGCGGTAATCGTTGGAATCTTCCGCCTTTAATTTTTCGGTGATGCTCAACGCGTCTCTCGCCTTTCCGTTGTAAAGAAGCGCGGTTCCGAAAAGAAGACGAACGTCTTTGTTGCGCGGATTGAGTTCGTAAGCGCGTGCGATCACCTGCAAACCGTCGTCTTCTCTTCCGTTATTCAAAAGATATCTCGCGTAATCCAAGCTGACGGCCGCGTCGCCCGGTTTGATCGAAAGCGCTTCGGACCAATGCGTTCCCGCGGACTTGGTTCTTCCTAATGCGAAATGACAATGTCCCGCCAAATAATGCGATTCGTAAGAACGTCCGCCCTTATCGTGAAGACCTCGAATGATCTCCAAAGATTTTTCGTAGTTGCGGTTCTCGTATTCCTTTAACGCGAGAGAATATTCTTCCCCGGTTTGCGCGGAAAGTTGCGCGGAAAACATCGGAACGATGAAACACAGTACGAGAAACAAGGATCGAAGATTACGGATTTGCATTTCTAAACTCTCTATTCTTTTAAGCGGTCATGCTCATCGACTTTGCATTGATACAATCGATCAGAGAATGAAACGGTTCTACGGGATCGATATAAACGATGATACTCGGATATTTCTGCATGAGAAAATGTTCGATCTGTTCTTCGGAAAGAATCGTTTGATCTTCCATTTCCAAAACGGGAAGACCGTCCGCATTTCGATAGATCGAATATTCTTCCTGACCGAGAAAATCGGCCAAGAGCATATATCCGGAGCCGTAGTAAACTCCGCCCTGAAAGTAATACTTGTAAAAGACCCGTACCTCGGGAAGAAATAAATCGGGGTGAAAAACGCAGAGGGAAATTTTCTCGATCCCTGCAATGGTCCTGATTTTCCTAAGATGGAACCAAATCTTCCGAATCAGAAGATAGGAAATCAGAATCAATACAGGGATGAGTATAGGCATCCTTAGACTAAGGCAATCTCTTCCGACCTTTCGGGATTACCGGAAGAATTGTCGTCTCCTCCGGCCTTTGAATCTGCCGGTTTATAGTCCGTCCACGGAGTTTCCACGAAGTCGAGCTTACCTTCTTTGAAATCGATTTCGATTTTAGTAGGTTCTTTGTAAGCTCCTTTGAGCGTTTGAACCGCCATGTGATCTTCGAGTTCTCTCTGGAAAACTCTCCGAAGCGGTCTTGCGCCGAACTTCTCGTCGTAGCCGATATCCATGATATGATCCTTTGCGGCCTGAGTGATGGACACTTGGATCGTTTTTTCACGGAATCTCTTGTTCGTATCGATCACCATAATATCGATGATTGCCATGATATTCTCTTTGGTGAGAGATCCGAAGTAGATGACCTCGTCCACACGGTTCAGGAATTCCGGGTTGAAGTATTTCTTCAACTGATCGCGGGTTTGATCGGACTTGTATTTCAGCGCTTCGTCTTTACGATCTTCGAATCCGAGTCTTCCACCGGCTTGAATTTCCTTCGCACCGATATTGGAAGTCATGATGATGATCGTATCTCTGAAGTTGACTTTGCGTCCTTTCGTATCGGTCAGGTTTCCTTCTTCCATGATTTGGAGGAGAATATTGAAAATGTCGTGGTGCGCTTTTTCAATCTCATCCAAAAGAATGATGGAGTACGGTCTCTTTCTGACGAACTCGGTCAACTGACCTCCGTCATCATAACCTACGTAACCTGGAGGGGCTCCGATCAAACGGCTGACCGCGTGCGGTTCCATGTATTCGGACATATCCACGCGAAGCATCGCGTCGTCGTTTCCGAAGAGGAAGTTCGCAAGAGCTTTTGCAAGCTCGGTCTTACCGACTCCCGTCGGTCCCAAGAAGATAAACGACCCGGTAGGACGTCTTTCGCTCTTGAATCCCGTTCTCGCACGACGAACCGCTTTCGCGATTTTTTCGATCGCTTCGCCTTGACCGACGACTCGTTTTTTAAGTTCGTCTTCCAAGCGGAGAAGTTTGTCGGATTCGGATTCTTCCATTTTTTCCAGCGGAATTCCGGTCCACAAAGAGATCACGGAAAGAATGTCGTCTTCTTCGATGTTAACCGCGAAGTCTTCCATCTTCTCTTGCCAAGAACGAATCTTTTCTTCCATAGCCTGTTTTTTCCGGTTCACTTCGTCGCGAACTCCGGCGGCCTTTTCGTATTCTTGGGCGCGGACCAATTCTTCTTTTTTAGTCGCGAGAGATTTGATTTCCTCTTCGAGATCCTTGATCGTTTGAGGACGAGCACAATTCGCTAAACGCGCTTTCGCTCCGGCCTCGTCGATGATATCGATCGCTTTATCAGGTAGATAACGATCGTTGATATATCTGTGAGAAAGTTTCACGGATTGTTCCAAAGCCTTATCGGAGTATCTCACTTTGTGGTGAGCCTCGTAGGCTTTTTTCAAACCTTGGAGAATCTGAATCGCGTCGTCCACCGAAGGTTCGGCGACTTTTACGACTTGGAATCTTCTTTCCAAAGCCGAATCTTTTTCGATATACTTACGATATTCCGCGCTTGTGGTCGCGCCGATGCACTGGAGTTCTCCTCTTGCTAATGCGGGCTTGAGAATGTTCGCCGCGTCAACGGCTCCTTCCGCGGCTCCGGCTCCGATCAGAGTGTGAAGCTCATCGATAAAGATGATGATGTTCGTGGAGGAAGTGATTTCCTTCATGATCTTTTTCAGACGCTCTTCGAATTCTCCTCTGTATTTGGTTCCTGCGATCAAAGACGCGAGATCCAAAGAAAGAACTCTCTTTTCGAACAAGAGATCGGGAACGCTCTTTTCTACGATCGCAAGAGCAAGTCCTTCCACGATCGCGGTTTTACCGACTCCGGATTCTCCCACGAGAACCGGATTGTTCTTCGTTTTTCTGGAAAGAATTTGAATGACTCTTTGAATCTCAATCGCTCTTCCCACAACCGGATCCAGTTTTTTATCTCTGGCAAGTTGAGTGAGGTCGCGTGCGAACTCGTCCAAAATCGGAGTTTTGGTTTTTTCCTGACGAGGTTGAGTTCCTTGCGGACCGGATTGAGCCGCGGAACTTACGCCGACGGAACTTGTTGGCGGAGCTCCCAGCAAACGTAAGATTTCGCTCTTTATAACATTATAATTTACGCTAAAAGAATAAAGCGCGCCGCCCGCGATGTTGTTGTTATCTCTCAACAACGCAAGAAGGATGTGTTCCGTTCCCACGTAATTGTGCTTGAGACGTTTTGCTTCTTCTTTGGAAAGCTCGATAATTTTTTGATATCGATCCTGACCGCCGGCGACGTCCATGAGCAAGGCTCCGGAAGCTTCACGCGTTCTTCTTTCCACCTCTTTACGCAATTCGTTGAGGTTAATGTTGAGGTTGTTCAGGATTTTGATAGCAACCGAATCTTCTTCTTTCAGAAGACCGAGCAGAATATGTTCCGGCCCGATATAATCGCTACCAAGACGCTTGGCCTCATCCTGAGCGATCTCGTTGATGACTCTTTTGGCTCTTTTAGTAAATTCCAGCATAACAGCGCCTTTGTTTTTTATTTGTAATGATTAGACTGAATTCGCTTCGAAATTTCCACTCAGTGAGTGTAACTCTGCTTTTAATTTCAGTATCGGAACGTTTTCGAAAAAGGATCGGAAGTTCGCGTAAATTCCGGGCTTACAACGCCGGTTCCACCTGTAAGGCTAAATAATAAACTAAATTTAAAAAGGAATTTTTTTGAGAAAAAGCAAAATTTTTTAGATAAAAAACTGCGAATTCGGATGAATTCTCAAGGTAAAACTCTAAAAACCCGGGAACCTTAAACGAGGGAGAATTTTGGTTCTTCCAGGATTTCATCGAGAGCTTTAAGCTGATTTTGGTTCCCGAACCCGCATTGGTAGGACACGAGGTGACATAACCGAAATCCGGATCGTAGTCAAAAAGTTTTTGATTTTCCCATTTTTCCAAGGGAGAATTTTCGATTTGTCGGAATAATTCCGAAACCGTCGGCGCCAAAACCTCCCATCGAAGATGATCTTCGTCTCCGAAGAATAGATTGCCCTCGCCCCAAGGAATTCGAGCGGGTAATTCTTTGTGGTTAAGAAGCGTAGGGTCTAAGTTTAAAGTCTGCGTTAGGAATTCTTTTAGGATTTGGGTCGGAACTCCGGCGTTTTGCGTCGCAGTCGGATAGATTCTTCCTTTAAGGTTGCGTCCGATTCTCAACCGGAAGGTAAACGGCGGAGAAATCCGATCCAGCTCGAGAATTTTTTCCGACTCGGAAAGAGATTCGAAACGAAGAAAATTCTCCAGCTCCGCTCCTTGCAAAAATCGGGAAGAAAATTCGAAGTCCTTTTGTCTGAGATGCGCTCGGTATTCTTTTCGAAAAATTTTGAGACAATGGACGCAGCCGATTTTTCCTTTTTGATTCCAGACCGCGCGATCGGTCCCGCAGTATAAGCAGGTTTCGGATGACATCTCCGTTCAATTTTGAAATGGGTTGAAGTTCCTACGCAAGCGGGATTTCAAACGAAATACTTTGTCGGAACAAACGTTAAAGCGAAATTCTTACTTTACTTTAAGAAATCGGTTGAAGCTTGCCGCCCGCCATTTGATTTCTTCGATGCGCTAAAGAAGCGAGTTCCATATCGTGCGTCACGATCACCATCGAAAAACGAAGTTCCTTTTGAAGTTCCAAAATCAACGCCATCAGATTGCGGGAATTCTCGCGATCCAAGTTTCCGGTCGGTTCGTCCGCGAGAACGAGTTTTTTTCCGGCGACCAAAGCTCTTGCAACTCCGACCCTCGCACTTTCCCCGCCCGAAAGCTGGGAAGGAAAATTATCATGACGATCCTTAAGACCGACACGATCCAACATTTCGATCGAAAGTTGTCTCGCCTTTCCCGGTTGAACTCCGTTGATCAAAAGAGGAATGCTTACGTTTTCCAACGCGGTAAAATCGGGAAGAAGAAGATGATGCTGAAAGATAAAGGAAACTTTTTCCGCTCTGAACTTTTCTTTTCCGGTTTCTGAAATTTGATCGAGGGAAACTCCGCAAACGCTGACTTCTCCGCTATCGGAAGAATCCATAGAACCTAAAATGTTCAGAAGTGTGGACTTTCCGATTCCCGACTTTCCTTCCACGGAAACGATCTCGCCTTCTTCGACGTCGAGATCAAGATGATCGAGGATTTTAAATTCCTTATCGAGAATATGATAATTTTTTACTAAATTTCTTACTTTGATCAGACTCACGTTAGTCGTTCCTTATCGTATCCACGGGATTGAGTCCGGCCGCCCATCGCGCCGGGAAGTAGCCCGCGATTCCCGATAAAATCGTAGCGGCCGTTGTCACCATAAAGATGAATGAAATGTCTATATCGACAGGAATGTGATCGAAGTAATAAACGTCCTTCGGAACCAACTCCACGTTCGTCCACTCGGAATGATAAAAATAATATCCGACCATGTTGATGAGTTCGGAAAGTCCGTTTACGATCGTCTCCAAATTGCCGGCGATAAAAATTCCGGAAACTCCTCCGACAAGTGATGCGAGAACTCCGACAACCATCGCGTTCAAAGTGAAGATCAGTAAGATTCCGGAAGAAGGAAGACCGAGCGCTTTCAAAACTCCGATGGATTTTCGTTTCGCTCTTACCAAACTGTAAACGCTCGCGACCATTCCCAACGCCGCGAGAATGATAAATAAGAAAACGATAATGGAGATGATCGTCTTCTCCAGCTTCAACGCGGTGAAGAAGTTTTCCTGTTCTTCCGCGATCGTTCTTACGCTGAAAGAAGCGGAGTAACCGATCTCGTTTTCAAATTCGGGATCTCTGAATTCTTTTAGAATTTCTCTTTTACAATTTTGTAGATCGTCCAAAGACTTCACTTTGATCGCGATCTGATTTACCGAATTCTTTAGATTAAAGAATCGTTGTGCGACCGGAAGCGAAAGAAAAACGTAATGTGTATCGTAGTTATAATAACCGGTTTTAAAGAAGCCGACCGTTCGAAACGTTTTGATGGAAACGTCGACGCCCTTTCCTAAGGAGAATCTTCCGCCGGGTACGGCCATCGTAAGATTCGCTCCAAGATCGAAGTTATAAAGACCGGCCATTTCCTTTCCGATCAATACCTGATTGTCCGCGTTGTATTTTACGATTTCTTCCCGGTTGTGATGAACGATTCTCGGGAAATTGGGAAGTTTGTTTCCGATCAGATCGTGGATGTTTTCAACGGGAAGTGCGCGAACCATAATGGGAATAAACGAGTTGCTGTTCTGAATCAAACCGTGACTCGTTATACTTCCTCCGATGGAAACGATCCTATCTTTTAAGTAAGGATTCTTACTTAACCAAGAAACTATCTTTTCATAATTTTGTATATCGCCGGAATCGAAATTATTTTCGATCGTGATATGAGGTCCGCCTTGCCAAAGAGATTCTTTTACCTGTCTTTGAAAACCGTTGAAGATCGATAAGACGACGATCAAAAGAGAAACTCCCACCGTCATAACGATGAACGAAAGTCTAGACTTTAATGAGAGGAGACCGGCGACCCGGGACCCCCGAATATAACGGGAGGTTACCAGAAATATCAAAGAACCCCGGAACAAATTTGACTTCATTAAAAAACTCTTAAAATTAGAAGGCGAAATCCTTCCTTAGTTTGACAATTCTCTGAATCCGAACCAGAATGTCAAAAATAAAGAAGAAAGTTTCCCAATCGGAGCCTTCTTAAGTTAAAAATACATGAGCTCCAATCAGGTCTATTCGTTTCAATTCATCTCGAGAGACACAACCTCTTCCATTCATATTCTATTCACGAGCGTCATCGATATCCAACAAGGAAAGATGGAGAAGATCGAAACCGTCGCAGTCGGACAATCCGAGAACATAGGTTCGGTTCAACTTTCCGTTTCCACTCATAAAGACGTGGTCAACGTTTGTCAAAAGTTGAAATACGAAGGAAAACAACTTAAGAATCTCACGAACAAACTCACGGAACTGTTTCAAACGAACGGAAAGTCGGACGACTTTATGGAACAGTTGATTCATTACCTTAAAAGTAAAGACGACAGTAAGATCAGTTATATTCTCAACCAGGTAATCAACGAAGCGACCGGAAATTCCAAACCCGATATTCAGCTTTTTTATATGATCGTGGATCGTGCAAGACTCGATGAAACGAATCAAGGAAGTCCTTTGGAAGATTCTTCTCCGGAAGAAACGGATTCCGATCTTCCTTCTTTCGAACCTTCGACTCCGACGTTCGAAACAAGTAAACCCGCAGAACCTCAGGAACAATTCATTCCCGCGGGCTCCAGAGTGATTCCGATGAAGTATGTTCTTTCTCCCGTTTCCGGAATTCAAATCAACACTTTGAAACCCGGCGACAAGATCATGATCCAATTGTTAAAGACGGACACTTCTTCTCAGGGTATCATCGAAGCGATGAAGTTGGAAACTCCGGAAGGACAGATTCGTCCCGTTCCCGGAACGGTTGTCTCTTCCAAAAACAACGGCGTAGAGAATGAAACCGTGGTTCAGATCGGTTCGGATGTATTCGGAAAAATTTATGAAGAAGAGAACTCGATCAAGGTTCGTCCTTACACGGGCGAGAAACCGATCGCTTCCGCGGGAAAGTCCTCTTCGAAAACCTCTTCTCAAGGTTCGGGATCGTCCGAAGATTCGGGATTGTTGATTACGATCCTGATCGCGCTCGGCGTTCTCGGAATCGCAATGACCGCCATCTTCGTATTTCTTTTTTAACCATCGACTAAACCATGAAAACAAAACTCGCTCAGATCCTTCCTTTCATCATTTTATTCTTTTGTCTTGTGAACATCTCCTTCGAACCGATCTTTTACGATCCGAGAGATATGGATTCCATGGAAGCGCTTCTCGAAGGTTCGGGAAGAGAACTCGCTCCTCAATGGGGAATCGAAAGAGGATTGATTTCCAAAATACGACTCACTTCCAAGGTTATGGAAGAATTGAACGAGAAGTCGATTCCCGCCGACGCCCAGCTCGAAGCCACCGTGGATCGAATGAGTCGTATTCTTTTGGGTCAGAAGATCATGTTGTTTATTTACGGATTTCTAATATTCTTATCCGTCACTTCGTTTTTAACGCTCCACTATAAAGCCTGGTTTTATTCTTTTTTGAATCGAAGTTTGTATCTGATTTCCGTTCTTCCCGTTTTGATGTCCCTGCAACATCCGGTGAGAAGCATTCAGCAGACTCCGATCATCGGCGCGATCGTCTCTTTGTTCTTGTTCGCATTAACGATTTTGTTAATCTACATGATCTTCGGAATTTCCAAGGTTTACGATAACAAAACCGCGGACCGTTTCAGCGTACTCCAATCCGCTCAAAACGGAGAGGAAGAATTTCAATCCTCTTCCTCGTCGAAAATCTCCTGGATTCCGGTTCTGTTTCATTTCGCGGCGATCATGTTCACCGGAATTCTTTTAGGAAACCTGATCTACATTCCGATTTTTCTTCTTCAAAAACATTATTCGTTCGAGTTCGGAATTCTTCTGATTTTTCTTTTGATGCTAATGATGCTTTTTTACATCCGCAATTATTTTAGAATGGGGAAAAGCGACGCGCTCACTTCGACGGGAAACATTACGTTATCCGTAAGTTATCTTCAGTTCAGGGTCATCCGCAATACGATCTTTATCGCGTTCGCGATCTTGGGCGTTATTTTATTCGTGGTGCTTTTGTTTACGATTCTTTCCATGAACACTTGGGTTCTCGATTTCGCTTCCAGCAAGGGTTTGTGAGAAAGGAAAACGAAATTTTACAAATCGTTATGAATACAAAATATTACCTTCTCTTTCTCGCGGTTATCTTTTCACTTCAGTGTTCTTTCCAAAAAAGAACGGACGAGACTCTCTCGAATTCTTATGAAGCGATCGACATGCCGGAAATATATGCGCAAACACTTGATTATGAAAAATTAAGCGGCTCAGGCATTGGGATCTATTTTAATCCGTATCGCTTAAATCTTAGAGTTCCCGATAACATATCGGAAATTTCAAGTTTTAATAAAACGTTCTTAACCGATTCTTACGCACGTTTAAAAACGATACCTTCCTTTTATATGACCCAATTTACGCACGAATTCGCATATCAAAAAGACAGTCAAAAGATTAAGATATTCTTTCCGAAAGAATTCCTTTCCACTCTTAAGGGTTATGCGGGACGAGAAAAAGAAATTTCGACTAACGTTATTTTTGCGTTCTACAACACTTTCGACAAAACGAACTATCTGTTTCTAGACGGAATTAACGACGAGTTCAGCGAAAAATCCTATAAATTTCATTTTTACAATACTTACATGAAAAAGGGAATGGAAAGCAATAAGGCCGGTCAATACTCGCAGGCGATTCAAAACTTTAATAAAGTCATTAGCCTAGAACCGGAAAACGAATTTCCATACTATAATCGCGGTAACTCCTATAACTTTCTTAAAATGTTCGATCAGGCGATCGAAAGTTATTCAAAAGCGATCTCTATAGATCCTAATTTTACACTTGCATATATGAACAGGGCCTTGGCTTATAGGGACGTTCAAAAATACGACAACGCTCTGGTTGATATTAATAAGGCTATCGAACTGGATCCAGGTTTTCATGACGGATACTACAACAAAGGTCTAATCCTGGAATCTCTTAAGAAATATGATGAAAGTTATGAGAATTTTAAGAAAGCTTATTCACTTAATAAATCCAATCACGATGCTTTGATCATGGGCGCTTTATCTGCGTACAAAAAACGCGATCATAAGGAAGCGATTCTCCTTTCAAATCAGTATTTAAAACTTTATCCTAAAAGCGGTCTCGGATTCTATATTCGTGGATTATCCACAATTGCCGAAGGGGATAAATCTAAGGGTTGCGCGGATTTGTCCAAAGCAAGAAGTGCAGGATATGAAGGGGACGTTTGCGGCTAAAATTCATCCTCGCTCAACCCGCTTGTCTAAAATACAAATTCAAGCAAAGAACGGCCGTTAGGTGGAAAACCGCGGCAAAAAGATAGAATTTAAAGTTGAGATGTTCGCGGAAGGTTTGAAACAGCCCGATGTGAACCACGGAAAACGTGGAAATTAAAATCCAAAGATTAAAAACGGTCAGCGAAAAATAAACGCTGATATAAACGACGAGAAGAAAGAAAATTCCGAAGATCGTTTTCACGATTCTATTTTTTTAAGGAAGTCGGCGTTTGACAGGTCGTTTCGAATCCTTTTTTGATTTCGCAGTTGATCGTTCCATCGGGAAGATAAGTGGTTCTGGAAAGAAATCCTCCGTTATCGTCGAAAACTTCGATCGCTTCGGTTTTATGAGTCGGGTAGTAATAGAACCAAGTTCTGATCTTTCTTCCATTTTTAAAATAACCGGTGTATTCCAATTCTCCGTCCGGAAAATATTTCTGCCAGAGATTGTTTCTAAATCCGTCCGAATAAGTTCCGCGAAGTTCCACTTGGCCGTTCTCGTAAAATCTTTCGTAAAGACCTTCTTCGTTTCCTTCGTCTCCGCTCATCATCACTTCGGGTTTACGCGCTCCCTTTCCATAGTTCTGACGAATGTAAAGATTTCCACTGTCGAAGTTCCAAATCCATTCTCCCCTGCGAACCCCGTTTTCAAAAAGACCTTTGGCTAAAACCTTATCGTCGTATTTGGAAAAGAATCTGCAAAGTCCGTTTTCCAATCCGAGTTCGTTTACGGAACAATCCTGATAGATTTTTCCGTTGTCGTAATAAATTCTTCTTCTACCCGGCTCGGAAAGAACATACGCGTTGAATTCTTTTTGAAACTTCGCTCCTGCGGGAATGTTTGCCGGAGTCGGCTCCTTCACACAGGCGCCGGATAAAACGACGATCGCACTCAAAAGAAAAACGTTCTTTCCGAAAAAGGATTTGGATTTTAAATTCATTCGATTTTTTGTATATACTTAATTGCTAATAGACTTAGTCGATGGTGAACTTTTTATTCACGAGAAGTTCTCCGTCTTCGTCTCGAACTTCCACTTCATACGAACCTTGTTGATCGAAAAAAGTATCGTCGTAGTAGGTCTGAAACTTTTCGAAACTTTTGCGGAAGTCCTTTTCCTGAACGGAGAATTCCTCCTTGCCGCCGTCGGTGCGGTAAATTGTTAAACGAACTCGTTTCGGAGTGGACCAGCCTTTTTTGTAGTAAATGAAAAAGTCCTGACCATGAGAAAAATGATATTCCTTTTGAGAACTCATTCCGGAAACTTTTTCGGGAGTCATCTTGTCGATGTCCATATAGATTTCATGTTTTGCGGGCCAGAAAAACCAAACGGCGAGCGCCAGAAGAATCACTCCGGCAATTTTTAAAAAGCGGGAGGAACCTTCTCTTTCGGGAGATTCCGGTCTTGTATAGTCTTCCAATCTCATGACACTGCTTATCCTGTGGAGGTGGTTCTTTTTGGGCAAATGTTTTTCCTCTCTTGCCTCGGAAGAGGATAAATTCCGAATCGAAGATTCGCCTTCGGACGTTGACGTTACTGACGATTCTTTTTCTTTAGGGAAAGAATCCCTTGAGAATTCTTCCCTGAAAGGTTCCGGTTCGACGGACGATGTTGGGACGCCGATCGGACCTGGATCCGCGATTTCCGCGGAAGTCGTTTCTTGTTCTTGGCGTTCGGAGAACGACGCTTCCTTCGAATCCGTCGACAAAGACGATTGCGTGGGCGAAGCGGATAAAGACGATGATTCCGACGGAGACGATTCTCCACCTAACGTCTTTCGAACATGAGCGCCCGCCGCTTGTTTTAAAAGATCCTTCTTAGCCAAGAGCCAAAACCTCTTCCACAAATCCTTGATAGGATTTTGTCGCCTTTCCTTTCGGTTGATATTCGAAGAGCGTTTGTTTCATCATGTGCGCTTCTTCCACGCTGACCGACGGAGGAATTCTGGATGAGAATAATTTCAAATAAGGTTCGATCATCGGTTCGAGAGTTTGGGAAAGTGTCGTTCTCGGATTAAACATCGTAAGCACGGCTCCGAAAACTTTCAAAGAAGGATTGAATCGTTTTACGGTATTCTTATGCGCTTCGAGAATCGCTTCGATTCCATCGAGAGAAAATTTGGAAACCTGCAACGGAACCAACAATCCAGTCGACGCTACGAACGCGTTGAGAGTGATCATGGAAAGACTCGGGGGACAGTCGATGATCGCGTAGTCGAATTCGTCCTTGATCAGCTCCAAAGAATCTCGGAGATGAAAAAATCCGTCGATCTTTCCCGAAAGCATCACGTCGACTTCGGCAAGGGAAGAATGGGACGGCCCGATCTTTAAACCTTCGATCCGAGTTTGAATCAGAATCTCTCTCGGATCACCTCCGTCTCTAAAAATTTTATAAAGACTTTTTTCCCTTCCTTCTTCCGTTGAAACTGGAAGGGAATTCTCAGCCGTAAAAACGGAAGTCGCGTTTCCCTGCGCGTCCAGATCCAATAACAAAACTCTTTCACCTTTGAGCGCGAGCCCGAAAGCGAGATGCACCGCGGTCGTCGTTTTGCCGACTCCGCCTTTCTGGTTTGCTATACAGAGGATCTGTTTCATAAAAAATCCGTTGCCCGTAGATTCCGCTTTCCCGAGACTACATTTAGAGATCGTTCTCCAAGGATTAGGGATAGAATCCTCAATCGGTTTTGGATGACAATCCGGAAAAGGAGATACAGTTGGCAGAATTTGAAACGATCATAGGGCTGGAAGTTCACGCACAGCTCAACACGGAATCGAAAATATTCTCTACAAGCGCGACGAAGTTCGGCGCTCCTCCGAATTCTCAAACGAACCCCGTATGTTTAGGATTGCCCGGAGCTCTTCCGGTCCTCAACGAATCCGCTTTGGAAAAAGCGATCATGGCGGGACTTGCGTTCGGTTGCGACATCACTCTTTTTACAAAATTCGATCGTAAGAATTATTTTTATCCCGATCTTCCCAAAGGGTATCAGATCTCTCAGTTCGATAAACCGATCTGCACCGGAGGCGGAGTTACGTTTACGATCAAAGGGGAAGAATCTCCGCGTTACGTAAGACTCACTCGGATTCATATGGAAGAGGACGCTGGGAAATTGATCCACTCCGCGGACCCGAACGTTCCTCAATCCTATGTCGATTTAAACAGAGCCGGAACTCCGTTGATCGAAATCGTTTCCGAACCGGAGATGCGTTCTTCGGACGAAGCGTATTATTATCTGAATTCCTTAAAAGCGGTTTTAAAATACATCCGCGTTTCCGATTGCAACATGGAAGAAGGTTCTCTTCGTTGCGACGCAAACGTTTCGATTCGTCCTAAGGGCTCCGATAAATTCGGAACCAGAGTGGAAATCAAAAACCTCAACTCGTTCAAAGCGGTGAAAGCGGCCATCGACTACGAAGTGGAATGGCAAACCGAAATGGCTCTCGAAGGAAAGACCTTCCAACAACAAACCAAACTCTGGGATTCCGTCGCAAACAAAACGGTGACGATGAGAACCAAAGAGATGAGTCACGACTATCGTTACTTTCCCGATCCGGATCTTCCCGTAATCATTCTTCAAAAGGAAACCGTGGAAGAAGTTCGCACCCGATTGCCCGAACTTCCGAACGAAAGAAAGAATCGTTTTGTGGAAAAGCTCGGACTTCCGAAATACGACGCGGAAGTTTTGACGGCGGAAAGAGAAATCGCGGATTACTTCGAAGAAGCTCTGAAAGTTTCGGGCGACGCGAAAAAAACCTCCAACTGGGTTAAGGACGAGGTTCTCGGAATCGTAAACAAAGAAAGCATTACGATTTCTGAATTTTCCGTTTCCGCACAAAGAATCGGCGGACTTGTAAAATTGATCGCAGACGGAAAAATTTCCGGTAAGATCGCAAAGACCGTTTTCGAAGAACTTTTGATCAGCGACAAAGACGCGGAGACGATCGTAACCGAAAAGAATCTGATCGTAGTTCGAGACGATAAGGAAATCGAAAGAATCGTGGACGAAGCGATCGCAAACAATCAAGACGCCGTTACGAAATACAAAAGCGGCAAGGATCGTGCGTTAGGCGCCATTGTCGGCTACGTGATGAAAGTTTCGAAAGGCAAGGCAGATCCCGAATTGGTCAACCAAATGCTTCTCGATAAACTCGGACCACTTCCTCCGAAAGGTTAAAACGACATTCCAAGTCGTGCCAAAACGGCGCGGCTTGGATCCGTCCTTCGACCGAAGATATTTTAGCGCAAATCCGCGCTTCCTTTTTCCAAGCGCTCTCGAAAAATTCTATCTTATAAAACGTTTCGGAATTTGGTCTAACCTATAGATTTTGACCGATTAGACTCTTGACGTCGAGTTCGCTGAAATTCTATTATGTCCCTTACAATGCAGGATTTCGCCCACCTACATCTGCACACGAATTACTCCATGCTCGACGGAGCGATCCGTATCAAAGAATTGATGCAACACGTCAAGGAATGCGGCATGTCTTCGGTCGCGATGACCGATCACGGAAACATGTTCGGAGCCGTTGAATTTTACAACGAGGCGATGAAACAGGGCATCAAGCCGATTATCGGAAGCGAATTCTACGTTTCTCCGAACAGAAAACAGGAAACGGAGATGGTAAAGATCGCGGACGGAAACGCGTATCATCTCATCCTTCTCGCAAAGAACGAAGAAGGTTACAAAAATCTAATACGTCTTTCCAGCAAATCCTATACCGAAGGTTTTTATAAAAAGGCGAGAATCGACTACGATCTTCTCGACAAACACAGCGACGGTCTTGTCTGTTTAACGGCTTGTCTCGCAGGAGAGGTGAACCGAAAAATTCTCGAAGGAAAAATCGACGAATCGTTTCAACTCGCCGGTAAACTGAACGAAATTTTCCGTAAGGAAGATTTCTATATGGAAATCCAAAACCACGGAATCCCCGAACAGATGACCGTGGCGAAACAAATCTACGACTTCGGAAAAAGAACCGGAATTCCTCTCGTGGTCACGAACGATTCTCACTTTTTAAAAAAGACCGACCAAGAAGCGCAGGACATTCTTCTAAGAATCGGAATGCAAAAACGCATCACCGATCCGATGGAATTCGGATTCAACGGAGAATTCTACGTTAAAAATCGGGAGGAAATGTCCCGGCTTTTTCCCGAAATTCCGGAAGCCCTCGATAATACATTAGAAATCAGTAATAAAGTAAATTTGAAACTTCAATTCGGAAATTATCTCCTTCCCGAGTTCGAAGTTCCCGAAGGATACGACGCGGATTCTTATCTTGAAAAACTGATCTGGGAAGGAATCGAAAGAAAATATCCGAGTCTTTCTCCCGAAGTAAAAGACAGAGTCGTGTTCGAACTCAACACGATCAAGAATATGAAGTTCGCCGGTTACTTTTTGATCGTTCAGGATTATATCAACTACGCAAAAAGAAACGGAATTCCGGTCGGTCCGGGAAGAGGTTCGGCCGCGGGTTCGATCGTCGCATACGCGCTCGGAATCACGAACGTGGAACCTCTGCAACACAATCTTCTTTTCGAGAGATTCTTAAATCCCGATCGTAAGGATATGCCCGATATCGATACGGATTTCTGCGTGGAACGCCGCGAAGAAGTGATCAATTATATCCGCAGACGATACGGCGAAGAACGCGTAGGTCAGATCATCACGTTCAATTCTCTCGCGGCCAAAGCGGCTCTCAAAGACGTTGCGCGCGTTTTGAATCTTCCGTTCGGCGAAGCGAACGAAATGACGAAAGCGTTTCCGAACAAACTCGGTATGTCCATCGCCGAAGCGCTAACAACTTCTTCGGAGTTGAAAAACTTTTCCGAAAAAGACGATATCAATCATAAGATTTTTGCGATCGCACAAAGACTCGAAGGAAACTATCGACAGCCGGGAAGACACGCGGCCGGCGTCGTGATTTCTCCGTATCCTTTGGAAGAAGTAGTTCCTCTTTCAACGGTCGCCGAAAAAGAAAGACCCGGTTTTAGATCCATCGTAACCCAATACGACAAGAACAACTTGGAAAGTATCGGATTGATCAAGATGGATATCTTGGGTTTGAAAAACTTAACGACCCTGGATTACGCGATCAAATTGATCGAACAAAGACGGGGAATTCGAATCAATCTCGACGAGATTTCGTACGAGGATTCGAACACGTATGCTCTATTAAGAAAAGCGAATACGTTGGGCATCTTCCAGCTTGAATCCACCGGAATCACGGATCTTGTCGCCAAAAGTCAGGTGAACAACTTCGACGAGATCGTCGCATTGATCGCCTTGTATCGTCCCGGTCCGATGGGCGAAGGGATGTTGGACGAATACTTGGATCGTAAGTCCGGTAAAAAACAAGTCACATATCCCGTTTCTTCCTGCGAGCCGATCTTAAAGGAAACCTTCGGAGTTCCCGTTTATCAGGAACAGGTGATGAGTATTTCCCGCGTTGTCGGAGGATTTTCCGTCGGAGATTCCGACATGTTGCGAAAAGCGATGGCTAAGAAAAAAGCCGACATGATGGAAAAACTGAAAGTTCAGTTCGTGGAAGGCGCAGTCAAACTCGGACATCAGGAAAAAGTTGCTAAGGATCTGTTCGAACAGTTGGAACGATTCGGCGGTTACGGATTCAACAAATCGCACTCGGTCGCATACGCGATCATCACGTATCAAACCGCGTATCTCAAAGCGAATTATACGATCGAATATCTGACCGCGTTACTCGCATCGGATCACGGTAAAACCACCGATATCGTAAAGTATATCAACAACGCGAGGGAGATGGGAATTCGAATTCTCAACCCGGACGTTACCGAATCTCAGGCTTCGTTCAGCGTGATCGACGACACGACGATTCGTTTCGGTCTTTCCGCGATGAAAGGCGTTGGTGAAACCGCAGCAAACAGCATCATTCAAGCGAGAAGCAAGGTCGGCAACTTTAAGACTTTGCAGGACTTCGCAATAAATATCGACACGAGATTAATCAACAAAAAAGTTTTCGAAGCGTTGATTCAAGCGGGAGCCTTGGATTCTTTCGGTTATACTCGGAAATGTCTTTTTGAATCGGTGGATTCCATTCTTACCTTCGCTCAAAAGGAACAGGAAAGAGCCAACGAAGGACAGTTCTCTTTGTTCGGCGGCGCGGAAGGTTCGTTCACGCTCAATCTTCCGAAAGACGCACTCGAATGGGAAATCGACGAAAAACTCAAACGCGAAAAGATGGTTGCAGGTCTTTATCTTTCCGGTCATCCGCTCGACAAATACGAGAAACAACTCAAAAGTCTCAAGACGATTCCGATCGAAAAATTCGACGATTTGAAATCGGGAAGTAAGGTTGAAGTCGCCGGAGTCATCGCTTCCAAGAACATCAAACTCAGCAAACGAAACGAAGAATTCGCGAACTTCAAACTCGAAGATCGAACCGGAGAAATCGAATGTGTCGCGTTCTCGAAAGTATATCAGAAATTTAAGGAATTCATCAAGGAAGACCAAGCGATCTTTATCAAAGGAGATTTGGATAAGATCGAAGTCGGAGACGCGGAACTCCGCGGACAAATCAAAGTAAACAGCATCGAAATTTTGGATGATACGACGATCGAAGACAAACTCGAAAAATCGCTTCATCTTCGTCTGGAAGAAAGACATACCGAAGATCCCGAACTGATTCCGAAACTGTACGCGTTACTCGCTTGTTACAAGGGAGAATCTTCGGTTTACTTTCACATCGTGGAAAATCAGGAGGAAAAAAGAGTGATCCGCGCGCACGACGCGTATTCGATCCAACCGATCAACGAACTCTTTTTTAGATTGGCCGATCTTTTAGGAGATCGTTCCGTTTTCTATTCTGTGGGCGAACAACTCAAAGCGATCAATAAAAATCAAGTCGCGGGCAACGTCGGCTAACTCAAAGACGACTTACATAAAACGTAAAACTTCTTTCGTTTACGTTGCCTTTGAAATCCCAAGCGACGACTTTGATCGTATTCTCGCCCGATTTTAAATTCAGATTTCCGACCAAATATTGATCCTTATGATAAAGGCTCGTAAACGGATAACCGTCCGGATTCTTCCATTCCGCGGAAGAATATTGTAAGGCGCCGAAGTCGGCGGAACGCAACGCTTCTCCGTTTAAAAAATACTGAACCTTTGTGATTCCCCTTCTCTGGGATTTTTTTTCGCCCGCATCCACGATCGATACGGTGAACGGAAATTCTTTCGAAAGATTGATGTTATCTCCGTCGTTGATGTTCGTAAACTTTCCGTTTACGTGAACGAGAAGACTTGAAATTTCGGGAACGGAGCTGTCCGGAATCGGGGAAAGAAATTTCATCGGATCGAGAATCTCCAGACCGTATTTCCGAAGTACAACAAAGTGGAGGTGCGCTCCGCTTGAGTGACCGGAATTTCCGGTGACCCCGATTTTTTCTCCCGCCTTGATCAAATCCGGTTTTAAGAGCTTGGAAATTCTACCGTCTTTCAAGTGGTAATATGCGGTAAAATTTCCGGAGCCGTGATCCAACCAAACGGAATTCCCGGTGCCGAGTTCGTCTTCGAAAGGATGATCTTCCGCATAACGACTGTATAAAACTTTTCCTTCGGCCATCGCAAGAACGGGTTCGTTCATGGAAGAAATATCCATCCCGTTGTGAAAGTGATCCCCCCTGGATTCGCCGAAAGTCGAGGTGATTTTGTTTTCCAGCTGATCGGTTTTGACGGGGATAAGATAATTTATTACTTTATTATTTTCCGCTTCCATGCTCAGATGGAACGCGGTCCAGACGGCGATAAAGAGAATTCTTTTCATTCAGGACCCAAACCCTAGTGCAAGTAACTCATACAAAATGAATTTGTCAAAAGATAAAACCCTGGATCTTGTCTCTCGGTGCGGAGACGGAGAGGAAGAGGCGCTCAAACAATTCTTCGAAATTTATTCGGAGGATATCTACAACTTCCCGATGAAAATCTTTCATCTGAGCGAAGACGACGCCGGCGATTTTTTTATCTACGCATTCGAAAGATTGAAAACCGGAGCTCGATTCGGGAGCTTTAAGGGAAAATCCAGCTTTAGAACCTGGTTCTATTCGGTTCTCCGAAACATGCTGATCGATTGGCAAAGAACCAAACGGGAACTGAAGGTCACGAACCTCGGCAAAATCAGCAAAGAAGGGAAAGAATACGCAACGATCGAAGACGAACCCGACACTCGTCCGGAAATGCAGGAAGAAGCGAGCGAACTTTCCGACAGATTCAACCAGGCTTTGGAAGAAATCGGGGTCGATAAACGGGTTATCTTTAAACTTTCCTACATCTATTACTTAAATCTAAACGAAGACGAAGTTCAATATCTTCTGGAAAAAACGGGACTTTCTCCCGACGCACTCAAGGAAAAAATTCTTCATCTCCGGTCGGAACTTTCCAATCGAGAAGAAGAGAATATAAGAATGGAGGACAAAATTACGTCTCTTTATTTGAATATTCTCGATCTAAAAGAAAAACAACAAAACACGGCGAAGATCGCACCGATTCTCCCCATGGAAGTGGACAAAACTTCTCACGCTTTGAAGAAAAAATACGAACAGCGTAAGAAACTTTTGGAAAAGAAAAAGAAGGGCCACTTCCTCGCAAGAACCCCCTACAGAGAGGTTGCGGACCTAATCGGGATTTCGGAAGGAAATGTAAGCGTCACTCTACTCCGTTTAATTGAAAAAATTCAGAAAAAGCTAGATTTTAGTGATTTGGATTTTTAAAATTTTCCGTCTTTTTATGCTATTGGAGAACCAAAATGGATTCGGGATCTGAAATGAACCAAAAAAACGAGCTTCTGCTCTCACTCTTAAACGGAGAAGAGGCCAATGCAACTACAGATATAAAGTTGCAGAACCAACTCATCCAAATGGAAGAGTCGATCCAAGCGGGTATCAACGCCGCAACACTGTCTTATCTGGACCAAGCCTCTCACAAAGGAAAATTTTCCGATTTTCAGGAGGCGATCGATCTTCAAAAGGCCGACCTAAGTGGCTATCTTTCGAAAGACGTTCCTGAGTATCTGAGACGTTATGTCACTCTTGAGCTTGCGAGAAAATCCCCTTCCAAGGAATCCATCGTGGTAAAGTTGGGGAAGTCCGGCGCCCGTATCTTTGACAGTCTTGTGGAATCCCTACAAATCAACACAAGAGTCGACTACGCGCCTTCAATGCGTTCCGCTCTGACAAAAGATCCGTCCGAGTTTGTCGTCTTTGAGGAAAAGGTTCTCGATAATTCCAAATTTACGTATCAATTGGTTCAAGAAACTCCGGAAACCGCGTTTCTAAGCGTTAAGATAGAATCTCCCGACGCGAATTCCTTTCAAAGAGTGAATCTTTATAAGGACACGAGATTTATTCTTTCGAATCAATTCAACAACGAAGGAATCGCGAACTTTTCCGGACTCAGAGAAGGAAAATATACGGTAGAATTCCAAGGAAAAGAGAACTCCAAGTCCTTGGATCTTTTCATTCTGTTAGAAGCCTAAGCCTGAAAGAACTTTCGGATAAAAAAATTCCCGCGCTACGCGAAATCGATTTCGTAGCCAGGGAATTTCGTTTTTAAATTTTCTGCAGAAAAAGAATTCTGGAAAAAACGCTCCAGTGTTATAATCTGATCCCTGGATTTTGAACAATGCTGAACCTGATTATAGATAGAGTCGGAACCGTAAACGTATTCAACATTTTGGATACGTCGGGAAGCGGCTCGGAATCGCATCTTCAATCCACGATCGACGAAGACCTCATCTTAGAATACATTAAGGAAATCGAAAATTTAGTTCGGGTTTCCAACGCGGTCAATTCCAAAGGCGTAAGTCATAAAACTCTCGAAACCGAAATTCTCCACGAGTTGAAAATTCTCGGAGAAACGTTTTACGATCAGTTTTTTCCCGCGCCGATCCAAGAGAAGCTCCGACTTACGACCGAAAAATATCTGCACTTAAACATGGACCCGAAACTCGGAGTGATTCCGTGGGAACTCCTACACGACGGAACCTGTTTTTTGTCGGATAAATTCTTTATCGGAAAAACCGTTCGCGGAGAATCCAGCCAGAGCACTTTCAAAGAAAAGGAAAAGCTGAGAATGCTCATCATCGCCGATCCGACCGAGGATTTGGAATGGGCGCAAAAAGAAGGGGAACAACTCTTCAAGGTTCTCAGCGAAAAAGTTTCTCCTTCCCGCTTGGAAATAGAATTCATCGGCGGAAAACAAGTAACCAAACTCAAACTTCTTTCCTTAATCAAAGGGAAGAATATCATCCACTACTCCGGTCATCTTTTCTTTTCAGACGATCCGCTTGAAAACGGTTGGTTGATCTCCGAAGGGAAAATTCTCAAAGCGAGAGAGATCAAAAACTCCGGGTTCAATACCGATTTGGTTTTTTCGAACTCCTGCCAATCGAACTCGAACGCCTCGAGAACTCTCAATTCAGATTTGATGAATAATTTTGCCGGCGCGTTTTTGATGTCCGGGATCAAAAGTTTTATCGGAACGAATTGGGAGATCATCGATAACCAAAACACGATCGACTTTACGATCCAGTTTTATTCGTATCTTTTCAGCGATCGAAGCATCGGAGAATCCCTCTTTCTCGCAAAAGAATATGCGCGGAGAATTTTCGATACGAACGATTTGACTTGGACCAACTATTCGCTTCACGGAATCCCGAACCAACAAGTGATGATGGATCCGACCAAAGGAAAACCGATTCAAAAGATCATCAATCCTTCGCTCATTTCCAAATTCTATCCTTCGAACATCGCGTCTTCTTATTACAACTTCACTCAAAAACAAAAAGAGGAAACTGAAAGTTCCTTCGAGTTGATCCAGTCCTTGATATTTTCCTTCGAGGAA
This sequence comes from Leptospira kmetyi serovar Malaysia str. Bejo-Iso9, assembly GCF_000243735.2. Taxonomy (NCBI): domain Bacteria; kingdom Pseudomonadati; phylum Spirochaetota; class Leptospiria; order Leptospirales; family Leptospiraceae; genus Leptospira; species Leptospira kmetyi. The sequence goes on from NZ_AHMP02000003.1 coordinate 2,810,200, forward strand.
TTTTCAAAGATCGTGGGCGGGATCATTTTCAGCGATCATCAACATCATTCTTTGGGGAAATACATTCCCAACAATCCGGACGACGCCGTCGAAGTTAAGAAATGGTGGGAACTCATCTATCAATGTCTCGCCGATTTTAGAAAACTCGAAATCAGCCCGTTGATCAGCAATATCCAGGAAGTCCTTCAAGTGAACAAGGACACGATCCAAAAGATGATTCAATGGATCGAACTTTATAGAAGGGGTCAAATTCTCCGCGACTCGGCGGACGGTTATCTGATTTCGTTTCAGTACTACTATGAAAACCTTTTGATGGAATTGGAAGAATTGGAAAAGACGAGCATCTTTCTCGTTTCGACGAACTCGAACAATCACCTGTTTTTCAGAGGCGTAAAACCGGAAACTTCTTTGGTGGTCGCGCCCGTTGTAAAACAGGATTATATCGGGGAACAAATCGAAAAATTCCGCGGCAAGGTGATCGTATTCAACGAAAATAGAATGACGATCATTCCGATGCTTTGCAGCGTCATCGAAAATCCGGAAACAAAGGATCTCGAACTCAGTTTCCCCGGTTTTAAATCGGAAAAAAACTCCATTCAAAATCTTTAATCTATTGAGTCTTTGCCAACCCGAACGGGGTAATTTTTCATGCGGTTCCTGTTGCGGAATCTTCAATCTGGATCTTAAACCCGACGAGATCCGAAGCTTGGTCCGAGAAAGAACGGAAGAATTCAAGCAATCCGTCGACTTTAAAAAACCTTGGACGATGGCCGAATACAGAAAGGTCCGCGAAAAAAAAGAAGAATCCATCGTAAGGAAAGACGAACTCACATACAACTGTCCCTTCTTGGGCGCTTTCGGAAAAAAAATCGGATGTATGATTCATCCCGTTTTTAGCGGAGATCCTCTCAGTCAGAATTATTCCTTTTACGGTTCTTCCATTTGCCAAGGTTACGAATGCAGAAATATGGAACGCAAAAGTTCCAAACTCTGGGAGAATCTTTTAGAAGAAATGGATTTGGATTCCTTCGTTTATTCTGCGATCGCGTCGGATTACAAAACCCTCGATCTCATAGAAGAAACCTTTTCGCAAAGGGGGATCTCCACGGAAGAATTGTTCGAAAACCGCCGCGATCTTTTAAAACGATTGATTCAAAGAAAAATCGATCAAAACGTCGCGATGATGAATACTTCCTTCGAACTTCCTATGGAAGTGGAAAAAGAACCCGCCAAAGAAAGATTGATCGCAAGATTGGACTTGAATGCAACCCCCGGTTTGTTAAACGAATTAGAATTTTAGAAATTTTGAATATTCAGTCTCAGACTTTTCGATGCGAGCCGAATTAGTCGTAAGAGAAGAGAAGATAAAATCCTTCCTGCATGTAAAAACACAGGAAGGAAAACGATTATTGTTTAGTGGTAGAGTCTGCTTTAGACTTTGAAGATCCGTTCAAAGTAGCTTTCGCAGATGAAACGCCTTGGCCAACTTTCGATTTAACTTCCTCTACCTTAGAGTTGACTTGACCTGCAACACCTTCAACCGAATGAAGAGCTTCTTCGATGTATTTTCTAAGGTTGTTGGCAACCTCGGATTGATCTTGAGCTCCTTTGGATGCAAGTTCCTTAAATTCTTTTTCAACTTTCAGGAGAATGCTGTCAGCTTGCTCGCGGAGAGATTTTGCCGCCCCAATCGCAAAGTTAAGCGCTTCCTTGATTTCTTTTTCCATAGTTTTTTCCTCTGTCTTCTACAGTGAGAATAAACCAATTTTATGCGGCGCACAATAAAGTGTCAAGTGGGAATTCGGAGCTGGAAAAACCTTCCGCTGCTGGTCCGGATTTCGTTTGTTAAACTTTGTTTCAAACGCTTCAGGAACTGAAGGTTGTCGCGAGAGGCTCAATCTTTCTAAAGAGAATTTCGTTTTGAGAATATAGAGACATAAGTGAGAAATCCAATGACTGAAAGATCGAATCAATGTATGAGTTCCCACAAAGTAGAATCCGGAAAGTTTAGTTGATGATCGATGAAATTTATGATAAGGAGAATTTCCTCGGAAATTTTCCCACAAAGCCCACCTCCACCACCCGATTTGGGTGGGGGCCAAATTCCGATTACAAGCTTGTCGGAACAGATACGACATCGCCCTTCACGACGAACATTCTTCTTTTCTCCTGAAACGCAACGGCGGATAAAAGAAACCCAAAAAGAAAGCTCAAACAAAGCGCGCTTTTAAAATAAAAAAGGAGACCCAAAGGATCTCCTTTTTCTCAAAAACCGATTGTAAAATCGAATCTTAGATTTTCGGACCAAAAGCGGTAAAGTCGAAGTCCTTAGAACCTTCGGCATACTGCTTAAAGTTTTTAATGAACATTTCCCCCAACTTCATAGCGGTTTCATCATAAGCCGCTTTGTCGGCCCAAGCTTCTCTTGGATCGAGAATAGAAGTATCAACGCCGTCGATCGTTTTAGGATATGCCACTTGGAAAACCGGATGCGTCACGAACTCGGACTTCTCGATGTTTCCGTTCAAAATCTCGTCGATGATTTTACGAGTAGAAGGAAGGTTCATACGCTTTCCTACTCCGTAAGATCCACCGACAAGACCGGTGTTCATCAGATACGCTCTTACGTTGTGTTTCTTCATTTTTTCACCGAGCAATTTTGCGTATTTAGTCGGGTGAAGAGTCATAAACGCCGCGCCGAAACATGCGGAGAAAGTCGCAGTCGGTTCTTTAATTCCTCTTTCCGTTCCGGCAACTTTCGCGGTATAACCGGAAAGAAAGTGATACATCGCTTGTTCGATGCTCAATCTGGAAACCGGTGGAAGAACTCCGAACGCATCATAAGTTAAGAATATAATGGTTTTCGGATGTCCGCCTTTGGAAGGAACCTGAATGTTATTGATATGAAAGATCGGATAAGAAACGCGAGTGTTCTCCGTTTTTGCGGCGGAAGAATAATCCACTACTTTCGTTTGAGGATCGTAAACAACGTTCTCAAGAAGAGCGTCCTTACGAATCGCTTCGTAGATGTCCGGCTCGGTTTTCGGATCTAAGTTGATCACCTTAGCGTAGCAACCGCCTTCGATGTTGAAGATTCCGTTGTCGTCCCAACCGTGCTCGTCGTCTCCAATCAGCTTGCGGTTCGGGTCGGTGGAAAGAGTGGTTTTACCGGTTCCGGAAAGACCGAAGAAAAGAGCGGTGTCCCCGTCTTTTCCGACGTTCGCGGAACAGTGCATACTTAGAATTCCCTGTAACGGAAGTTTGTAGTTCATAACGGAGAAGATACCTTTCTTCATTTCTCCGCCATATTCGGTTCCACCGATGATACAAATCTTCTTCGCAAGATGGAAAATTACAAACACTTCAGAGTTCATTCCGTGTTGTTTGAAATTTTCGTTTTTGATTCCGCAGGCGTTGATGATCGTAAATTCAGGATCAAGACCCGGTAATTCTTCCTTAGTAGGACGAAGGAACATGTTTGTGCAAAAGTGATGTTGCCAAGCTTTTTCGGAAACAACGCGAAGACTCACTCTGGTTTCCGGGTTCGCACCTGCATAACCGTCGAAAACGTAGAGTTTTTTGTGACTCAGATAATTAACGCATTTCTTATAAAGTTCGTCGAAGATCGATTCGGAAACTTTGAAGTTGATATGGCTCCACCAAATGTTTCCATTGGAAGAAGGTTCATCTACGAAGTATTTGTCCTTTGGGGATCTACCGGTAAAAATTCCGGTGTCTACCATCATCGTTCCGTTGCTGGAAACTACGGTTTCTCCGTTTTTTTTCTCATGCTCATAAATTTCGTCATAGGAAAGGTTATGGAATATTTCAGAAGGTTCGAGTCCGAGTTCCTTCAAGCCTTTTACCTGAGTCTGGGCCTGCATTTGATTGCTCCTTGGGAATTCTATTTCAATTATTTTACGCTAAAGCTGAAAGTCAACCGATTCAAGAGGAATGCGGCTGTCGATTTCCCTTCTCGGAAGCCCCGTTTGGGTTCGCTTTCGTGAAGATCATCTTTCCGGCCGCGGTTTGAATGATGGAAGTTACTGTCACTTTGACCTCTTTTCCAACAAGGTGACCGCCGTTTTCGATTACGACCATCGTGCCGTCTTCGAGATAACCGATTCCTTGGTTTTCGTCCTTTCCTTCCTTGATTACTTGGATTCCAAGTTCCTCTCCGGGAAGAACGACCGGTTTCAACGCGTTTGCAAGAGTATTCAAATTGAGAACTTTCACGCCCTGCAATTCCGCAACTTTGTTGAGGTTAAAGTCGTTTGTAACGATTTTTCCGCCGGTATCTCTTGCGAGTTTGATCAACTTCGCATCGACTTCTCGGGTATCGGAATAATCCTTATACGTGATTTTTACTTCGATGGAACCTTTGCGTTGAAGTTTGTTCAACATCTCAAGGCCTCTTCTTCCCCTCGCTCTTTTGATCGGATCGGAAGAATCGCTGATCAGCTGGATTTCTCTCAACACGAAGTTGGGAAGAATCAACGGACCGTCCAAAAAGTGCGTATCGGCGATGTCCAAAATTCTTCCGTCGATTACGACCGAAGTATCGAGAATCTTATCTCTGACTTCTTCCTTTTCGATTCCGACGCCGAATCCGGTTCCGGAACCTCCGCCGCCGCCGAAAATTCCAAGGCCAGGTTCTTTCGCAAAAGCGACTCCGGCGAGAATTCCGAAAAGCGCGAATAGAAAGTAAAGCGCGACGTTCAATTCTTCAAAGTGAACCACCTCGCCTACGAACCATGCGATTGCAAGACCGAGAAGAGCGCCGAGACCCGCGCAAAAAAGCACGTCGGCTTTGAGCTTTGGAAAAAGACTGGATTCTCCATAAAGAAGAATTAAGGAAACTACCAGGACAACTCCGGCGATAGGACCGGCTAAGTAAAGATCTCCGGCTTGTTTGTGAGTTACCGCAAAGGTAATTCCGGAGAGGAATAGAGACGTGAGTACTTTATAGATATGAATCATAACTCAAATCCTTAATTGTATTTGAGTTTTTGCGGAATTTTATTCTTCTTCTTCTGCCTTTCTTTCACTAGGAGAGAGAGTGCTCGCCAATACATCGGAAACGAGATTCCCCGCTTCTTCTTGAGTAACACCTTTGCTCAATGCAACTTCCATTTTCACAAGATTATAGGCGCTTTCGTAAAGCTTTCTCTCCATGATAGAGAGTTCTTTTCCATTTGCTCTACGAAATAGGTTTCTGCAGACTTCTCCGACCTCATAAATCGATCCGGACTTGATCTTGTTGAGGTTATTTTGGTAGCGGATCTTCCAGTCTTCTTCCGTATCGACTTCGTCCTTTTTTAGGAGTGCGATGACTTTCTTGATCTCTTTTTTATCGATGATAGGGCGGATTCGAACCTGTTCTGCTTTGTCAACAGGTATCATAACCTTCATCTTACTACCCTGGATTTCGAGAACGTAGCAATCCTTCTTTTTACCAAGGATGTTCTTTTTGGAGATTTCGAGAATTTCTCCAACTCCATGGATGGGATAGACTACGTAGTCGCCTACCTTGTGTTCGATCTCGGAATTTTTCTTTTTGGCAGCCAAGTAAGTATGATAACTTCCGTTAAAACTCTGCTTAAGAAAATAGCATAAATTTGGCGAAAGTCAACAAAATTATCCCAAAAGGCTACTAAAGTTTGAGAGAACGAACCTTTGCGGAATGAAATGCGGGATCATTGAGAGGTTGTACTTTTTCAAGAGCTTCCTTGGCTTCCTCTTCGGAATAGAAATATCCCAGGTACAACTCACCTTTGGAGGAACGGAAAATTCTTCCCTTAAATTCGTTTCGAGCCATGAGCAATCTTTTCCCGAGTTCGACGGCTTGCAAAGAATCCGAGGTCGGAACTACAACCAGATAATTCGTTTCTCCGGTTTGAGGCGGATAAAGAAGTTTTGAATCGTTTCCTTTTGCCTCGTTGTCGGAGGACGTTTGTTTCGAACTGAGCTTGGAAAGACTTTCCTGGTTTTTTAAGGATTCAACGGAATCGCTCTCTCTCGAAGAAGAGAACAAAGATCTCAATCCCCCATTCTCATTTCTTTTTTCTTGAGAAGATACGTTTCTAAAAGTTTGAAGTTCATTCTGTGTGAAGCTTTCTTCTTTTTGATCCAATTTAAGTCCGACAACCAACCCCGCCGTAAAAAGCGAAATCGATCCCAAGAGTAAAACGAAAGCCGAACGTGTGGACGAAAAGATCTGGATCGGTGATCCCGATTTTTTTACGTGCTGAACCGTTTGTATGGTTCTATCGAAGTCCGAAGTTTCTCGGACCGGCGTTCGGATCGAAGATTGTTTGAGTCTTCTGGAATAATCGATATTCTGCATTGGAATCCTGGATTCTATACTAAGAATCGGTTTAAATGCCCAAATTCCGTCGAAAAAATTTGATAAACGAAGAGAAGTTTCGATTTAACGTTCCGGTTCTTTGGGTTCGCCGATCGCAAAGATCCAAAAAAGCCAGAGGCAACAAGCCCCGAGTAGAATGTAAAATCCTACGACCCCGTTTCGACCGAACAGATTGTATGCGAGTTTCAAAGATCCGAGATGGAGGCTTTCGGTTTCGCCGGATTCCCATTCTAAAATCCATCGGTTCCAGTAATACGCGTAGGTGAAAAGAACCGTAGCCGGTAAAAACAAAACGAACGGATATTTGGCGATGAACCGAATCCATTTCGCAGATCCGGGAATCGGTTTTACTTCTTCGTTGATCCAACGTATTTTCATATGTCGCTTGGATAACAGGACGGAGTTCCGGCCATTGCTTGGTTTTTTAGGTGAGAATTTTTCGATGAAAGAAAGAAGAATTTTCACCTCGCGTCGCGTCTCGAGTTTCCAAATTGTAGGAACTCCAACGACTGAGCACGACAAAGAAGTCCGCCGAATGAAAATAAAAAACCCCGGGTTTTAAAGCCGGGGTTTTATTGAAACGAATCGTATTCGATTCTTTCGAAACGCAAACCTCACTTTCTAAAGATCGCGAGGTTTGTCGGAACTACGCCTTAACTCACCAAATAAAGAAGCGGGAAGAGGTAGATCCAAATCAAGTCGACTACGTGCCAGAAAAGACCAACGCCTTCTACCGGAGTGTAGTAGGAAGAATTCACTTCTCCCTTAATCACTTTGATCATGACCCAAATGATCAGACCCGCACCGATCAAAACGTGAGATCCGTGAATCCCGGTCATTACGAAGTAAAAACCGAAAAACATAGCCGCGTTTTTGATGTCTCCCATCTCGGTGTTAGTAAAGAATTTTCCCGGAAGAAGTCCGTGATGGATCTTCGCGGAATATTCGAAATACTTCACGACCATAAACGTAAGTGCACAAAGAACGGTTACCGCAAGAGCGATGATCGCTTCTTTTTTCTTATCCACTTGAACGTAGTGAATTCCCAACGCCATCGTAAACGAACTGAAAAGAAGAACCACAGTGTTGAACGCTCCCATCGGAACGGACAAGTGATGACTTCCCGCGTGGAACACTTCAGGATACAAAGAATGGTAAATGGTATAACCCACGAAGAGGGCGCCAAACATTAGAATTTCCGTAACAAGGAATAACCAGATTCCTTGTTTAGAAGCGTCATACTGATGCTCAGCACTGTCAAAGTGATGAGCATGGTGAAATTCCGCGTGCTTAGCGGTACTCATAAGGTCCTCCCGTTACTGTCGGAGTTTTTTCAAAGTTTTCGTGAGTAGGTGGAGAAGGAATCGTCCACTCGAGGGTTTTTCCACCCCAAGGGTTCGCGCCCGCTTCTTTTCCGGCGATCAATCCGTGGATCACTGCCGCAAGTCCTACCAAGAATCCGGTTCCGATCAACCAAGATCCAACTGTGGAAATTTGGTTTAAGCTGGTGAATTCAGGTAAGTAGTCGTAGTATCTTCTCGGCATTCCCATAGATCCAAGAATGAACTGCGGAAAGAAAGTTACGTTAAATCCAGTGAAGATAAAAACCCAGGAAATTCTTCCTAAAAGATCGGAAGTCATTTTACCGGTAACTTTTGGGAACCAGTAGAGCAAACCGCCCATCACGGCCATCAAAGTTCCACCCACCATCACGTAGTGGAAGTGCGCGACCACGAAATAAGTATCGTGAAAGTGAACGTCCATCCCTGTGGAAGCGAGGAACACACCGGTCAAACCGCCGATGGTAAAAAGAAACATAAATCCGATCGCAAAAAGCATAGGAGCGTCCAAACGAACGGATCCTTTATACATCGTCGAAATCCAGTTGAAGAGTTTGATCGCCGTAGGAACTCCCACGAGCATCGTAATGAAGGAGAATAAAACTCCCGCAAACTCGGACTGACCGGACACGAACATGTGGTGACCCCAAACCAAGAAGGAAACCGCGGCAATCGCAAGAGAAGAATACGCAATCGCAGTGTAACCGAAAATGATCTTTCTGGAGAAAGTGGTCACTAGTTCGGAAATCACACCCATCGCAGGAAGAATCATGATGTAAACCGCAGGGTGAGAATAGAACCAGAAGAAGTGCTGAAACAGAACCGGATCCCCGCCGAGAGTCGGATCAAAAATCCCAACGCCCAGAGTTCTTTCCGCAACGAGCAGAAGAAGGGTGATTGCAAGAACCGGAGTTGCAAGAACCTGAATGATGGAAGTCGCATAAAGCGCCCAAACCATCAAAGGAATACGGTTCATCGTCATTCCAGGCGCTCTCAGTTTATGAGTGGTTACGATAAAGTTCAACCCGGTAAGAATGGAAGAAAATCCCATTACGAAGGCGCCCATAACCAGCATAATCACACCGTTGGAAACGGAGTTTGAGATGGAATAAGGGGTGTAGAACGTCCAACCGGTATCCACTTTTTGAGTGAAAAGGGAAAACGCTGCGATCGCCGCGCCGCTCATAAAGATATACCAGCTTGCGAGGTTCAATCTTGGGAACGCAACGTCCTTTGCACCGAGTTGAATCGGGAGAATGAAGTTTCCGAAGATCGCAGGAATTCCGGGAACGATTACCATGAACACCATAATGGCGCCGTGATAAGTCATCATTCTATTGTAAATATCCGGAGTTACGAAACCGAGAGTTTGTCCCGGAGTAAAAAGTTCGATACGAACCAGAAGAGCGAAAATTCCTCCCAAAAGGAAGAATGACATAATCGCAAAGAAATACATGATCCCGATCCGTTTATGATCGATCGTAGTGAGCCAGGACCAGATTCCCTTTTCGTGGTTGAGGTAGTTGTCAGTATGACTTGCAGTTGCTGTAGACATGTCCTCTCCTATTTAAGGGTTTTAATATACTCGATCAGAGCGTTGATTTCGTCGTCCGAAAGCTGTCCCTGATAAGAAGGCATCGCAGGCGGATAACCTTTTACGACTTGAGCGGTCGGTTGAAGAATGGATTTACGAATGTAATTCTCATCCGCGGTCGCGCCCGGACCGGCTTCAAATTCTCTCGCGCTTCCGAAAAGACCCTTGTAGGAAGGACCGACCAGACGAGAACCGTCGATCGAGTGACAACCCGCACAAGCTTTTTCAGCGTAGAGTTTTTTACCGAGTTCGGCAGGAGGAACTTTGGAAAGATCCACGTTACCGGCAGCCGCATACCATTTATCAAAAGTTTCGGAATCCACAACACGAATCGCGGAAAGCATATTGGAGTGAGAAGTTCCGCAAAATTCCGTACAATAAACTACGAAGTCTCCCTTTTCGGTCGGAGTAAACGTCAAAGTAGTATAACGTCCAGGGATCGCATCCATCTTATTCCGGAAGGCAGGAACGTAGAAAGAGTGAAGAACATCCTGAGAAGTCAAAACAAGACGAACCGTTTTTCCAACGGGAACGTAAATTCCGTTCGGCTGAAAAAGAGTGTCCAACTTTTCAGTCGCGTTAGGAGAAACAACGGTCACACCGTTCGGATATTTGAAAGTCCACTGCCACTGTCTCGCGGTTACGTGAATTTCGATATCGCCTTTATCGTGAACTCTTCTGAGGTCTGCGAAAATCACCCAGCCCCACCAGAAAATCACGATCATGATTACTAAGGGGATAAAGGACCAAAGAAATTCTGCCAGAGTATTGTGAGTGATATAGGCAGTCTTATCGTTGTCGGTCTTTCTCCTGTATTTAAAAATAAACCAAGTCATTCCCCCGATGAGAATGACAAAGGAGATCAGACTGGATACGAGTAGAAAGAGATAGAGATTATCTACATTCTTTGCTACTTCGGAAGCCTGAACCGGCATGAAACTTGTTGCCGTAATGAGGTTCAACCAGGTCATTTTTTTGAAGTTACTCCTTCCTAATGAGTTCGGAATTTCTGTTATGCCTGATCCAGAATGGGATCAAGAACGCCGCCAGAATGAGAAGAGTGAAGAAACCACCCAACTTCATCATATTATAAGCGTACAAAGTATATGTATTTTTGCCTGGGTCAAATTGAAAGCAAAAAAGGGCGAATTGATCCGTGAAATCCCCTATTTTACCGCCCGAAGCTTCTAAAAGAGAAAGTTTCAACGTTCTTTCATCGAACGTGATGCCGTGAAGATAACGGGAAATCTTTCCGGAAGGTGTGATGACATAAGCAACCGAAGAATGGATCCATTGTTCGTTGTCCGGATTCCATTTATAAGAAAATCCGACCGACTCGGCAAGAGCCGTGATCTCTTTTTGATCTCCCGTAAGAAAATGCCAACCTCTTCCATTGCCGCGAGAATATTCTTTGATGTAAGCGTTCTTCTTCGCTTGCGCGAGATCCGCGGTTTCTTTCGGATCAAAGGAAACGGCTACGTATTCGAATTCGTTTCCCACTTCCCAATTTAATTTTTTGAGAGTATCCGTAATTCCGTTGAGATGAAAGTTGCACAAGGTGGGACACTTGTAATAAACGAGAGAAAGTAAAACCGGTTTGTCTTTTTTAAAGAAGGAACTTAAAAGAATGGGTCTTCCCGTTTCGTCGCGGAAAGAAAGAGAAAGGTCGAGTTGGTTTCCCAACCTCTCTTTCACTCCGACCCCTTCGAGTTCTTTCGGTTTTTCATTCTTATCAAACCGAGCCGCGGGATCGTACGCGTAAAGAGAAGTTGCAAAAAAGCAGAGAACGATCCCTGAAATCAGGGAATTTTTGAAAATCAAGATTCTTAACTCCGGAGTGAACTCCCGATATTACTTCGCCTGAGTGTTCGCAGGTAGGTTGAGAGAATGTTCTTTCACTCCCGGATGAAGAAAAGAAATGTAGGTAAAGAATACTAAGTTTCCTACGAGAACAACGATGAAAGTCCAGAATCCCGGTTTATTATAGTCGTGTTGTGCCATGGAAGAAAGGCTCCTGTAATTGATTCTCATTCTCTTGAAGAATGGAATCTTGAAAGATTCAAGGACAGGATTGGATGAATCTGTTTTTTTGGAAGTAATATTTAATTTTTACTTTCATTGCCCTTAAGGACCGTTTTCCGAGTATGGTATTTGAGAACCTCTTGCGAGGGTTCACGGGAAAGAATGAACTCTAACTTGGACCTTTCATCTAAATTTCGCCTGTTTTATAAAATCTCTTTGTTCTTGAGCATTCTCATCTTTTTGAATCTGCTCTACGGACCTTTGGTGAGAGCGACCGGCTCCGGGCTTGCCTGTCCCGATTGGCCTTTTTGTTTCGGCAAAATATTTCCAACGTTCGACTTTCAGATTTTTATGGAAGTCTCTCATCGTTATTATTCCGGCTTTTTAGGATTGATTCTTTTAGGACTTACCGTTTGGACTTTTGCGGATAAAACCCTTCGAAAAGAATTCGGAATCTACTTGGGGCTTGCGATTCTACTTTTGATTTCTCAAATCAACTTGGGAAGATTGACCGTAACCTTAAAACTCGATCCGACTTCCGTGAATCTTCATTTGCTCAATGCGATCGCGTTCTTTTTGGTGATTCTTACCGTGTCGATCGACTCGAGAGAGAAATCGGTTCACCAAAGGGAGATTTTCGTCAAAGCGGATTCCATATTCAGAAAAGATAATGTTTTTTATTTTCTTCTTTTGATCGGAATCGTGACGCAGATCGTCCTCGGAGGACGCGTTAGTTCCCATTATGCGGGCCTTGCCTGCCCCGACTTTCCCACTTGTTGGGGAGAATGGATCCCGAATCATCCATTAGAAATCGTTAAAATTCAAGTCATTCACAGATTCGGGGCGTATTCGGTGGCGATTCTTCTTTCGATTGCGCTCGGCTTTGCGATTTGGAAGAATTTTCCGTCCAACGCGAAACGATTTCTTCAGATTTCCATGTATCTTTTAGTCGCTCAAATCATTTTAGGAATTTTGAATGTATTTTTCGGACTTCCGAAATTGGTGACCGCTCTTCACACCGGATTTGCGGTTCTTCTTTTGACGACTTCTTATCTTTCCCTAATTTCCAGAGCCGTGACATTGACTTCGGAGAACGAACGGAGGCCTGAAAGATAATTTCAGGATAGTATGATGGTAAGTTCCACTTTCTTTTCCGATTGGAATCAGATGATTAAACCGAGAGTGACTTCTCTCGTATTGGCGACGATCATTCCGGGTTTGTATCTCGCGGGAGAACAATCCCCTTCCGGATTTTTGATCGCAGTGACTCTTTTCGGAACGTTTTTGATGTCTTCCGCTTCCTTTATCTTCAATCAGGTGATCGAAAAGGATCGGGACGCGAAAATGAAACGGACTTCCAACCGCCCGATTCCTTCCGGAAGAATCGGAATCGCCCAAGCAACGTTAGTCGGCTTTGCGATGACGGGTTTGTCTTTTTATCTTCTTACGGTTTACGTAAATCTTCTTACGGCTTTGTGCGCGTTTGCGGCCCTACTTTCCTACGTTTTTCTTTATACGATTCTTTTAAAACCGAGAACGACCCAGAATATCGTGATCGGAGGCGTTGCGGGTTGTGTGGGACCTTTGATTGGGTACGCGGCGATCGGAAATTCTCTGCCGATCCAAGCCTGGATTTTGTTCACAATGATTTTCTTATGGACCCCGGCGCATTTCTGGGCTCTTGCGATTTTTCTAAAGGAAGATTATTCGGACGCGGACTTTCCGATGCTTCCGGTCGTAAAAGGGATCGAACAAACCGCCAAATCGATCTTCTTTTATACGATTCTATATTCAATTTCCTGCATTAGTTTTTACTTTTTAGAACCTTCGATGGGACCTTTGTATTTGGTCACGACCTTACTGGTTTGTATTTGGATGGGAATTCTTTCCTATCGTCTGATCCAAAACCCGGAACGTCAATCCGCAAGAAAGTTCTTCTTCTTTTCGATTCTTCATCTTTTCGCGGTAAACATCACCATCGTAATCGATCATCTTCTCTAAAAGAATCGATCAAACGCGCGTTAAACGTTCTTGATTCGTCGGCCGACCGCTCGCATTCTTGCGTAAGTCGTTCTTTGAGTTCGTAACGCGCTCGACGTGAATCAATTTCCGAATTCGAGAATCGCCGTGGAGCCGGACGCGGATAAAATCTTAAAACTTCCCTTAATCTGTTTCGTGAGAATCTGAATCAAAGTAAAACCGGAAGTTTTCGGTTTCATCCATAGATTGGAATCCGAAATTCCAGCGCCGTTGTCTTTGATCTCAAGTCGATATTTGTTTCCTTCCCTTTGAAAAAGGACGTTTACGTTTCCCCGATCCGTTTCACTCGGAAACGCGTGTTTGAGGGAGTTGGAAAGAAGTTCGCTGAAAATCATCGCACAAGGAAGCGCGCTTTCGATTCTTAAAAAGACCGGCTCCGCTGAATTTTCCACGCGCACCTGAATCGCCTTTTTATCGAATTTATCCGAAAGGTTTTTAATGATTTCGTCGATCACCTCCGAGAAGTCGATGTCGAAATAATTCTCGGACTTATAAAGATAATTGTGAACCTGAGAAATGGCGAGAATTCTATCCTGAAAATCGGAAAGGATGTTTTCGACCTTATCCTTATCCGAGCCGCTGTGAATTTCCACCAAACCCGATAAAACCTGCAGATTGTTCCGCACTCTATGATGAATTTCCTGAATCAGTTCGTTCTTTTCCTCAACGGATCCGTGTAACGTTTGTACGGCGAGAATGGAGATCACGACGAACATCGCAAAAAGTCCGATCCGATCCGCGATATGAATCAAGTCCTGATGATCCGTCATCAAAACCTCGTCGATTATGATCAGGATGAAACAATATCCCGCGATCAAAAGAGTACGTTTTACGTTTGCGAAATATAAGAAAATCATAATGAGTATCGCGAGAACGATATTCTTATTTCCCATGTCCACGCTGACGTTCAATCGAGATAAACCGAAATACCAGCCGATCGTAACGGCCCCGAAGCTCGAAAGTAAAATGATATGAACCGCCCAATCGAATTTCTTTTTCAACAAAAGGATCAGGGAAACGACGGACGCCAACGTCATGATCGAAAATCCGACGCGAATCATATGTCCTTTGGCAAACCAAAGAAAGAAGTTAGACGAAATACCGAGCATTATGGAAGCGACGTTGAATACGAAAAGATGAAGCGCTTTTTTACGGGTGAGGTAATCCCTGTCCTTATAGATTTTTCGGATCCATCCTGAAAGTTCCATTCGAGTTCCCGAGGCGATTGCCGAAAAGCTCCGCCCTTGTTTATTTTATACAATGAGACCCAAAGAGAAATTATTTTTCTACAAATCGACGGAACATTCGACCGCATTTTTTTAAACGAACGAGAACGAATCGATCGCGCTTTTTTTCGAGGACGTCAAAGGGTCAAAATTCCACCTCCGCCATGACCGCCGCCTCCGTGACCACCACCGCTTCCTCCTCCGCTTCCGCCGCCGCTATGACCTCCCCCTCCTCCGCTGCTACTATGTCCGCCACCACCGCCTCTTCCTCCGCTCCCGCCTCCGGTTCTCGCACTCGGTCCACCCGAGCTTCCCGAAGAAGTTCTTACCCTGCAATTGTCCTTGCAGTTATCGCAAATCTGATAACAGAGAAACGGAACCGCGAGGGATTGATTGGCCGTTCCCGTATTGACCGCGACAAGAAGACAAGTGGACAACTGATTGTCGCAATTCTTTTCGCAACCGGAAGTGTCGATCGTACAGGATTCGAAAAACAAAACGAGAATTCCCGGTAAAAAATATCGAATTCGTTTCATTATCTTTTACCGGCCCCCGCTTGGAGAAGAATCTCCTGAACTCTTTTAGAATCTTCTAATGTAGTTTCGGACCAAGCCGTATGTCCTTGGGTGGTCGTCGCGTGCAGATCTGCGCCGGAACGAATCAGAAGTTTTACGATTTCGGGATAACGATTGAAAGCCGCCATCATCAAAGCTGTATGACCGTCTCTTGTCCTTGCGTTGACGTCCGCTCCTTGTTGTATGAGATATTCCGCGATCAGATATTCTCCTTCGCGAGCCGCAACCATCAACGGAGTATAATTTCTAAAAAAAGGATCTCTTTGATTGATGCCTTGACCGGATCGAAGAGCATTTTCCAAACCTTGCAGATCGCCTTTATAAACGTAGTCGGTCGGACTTAAACCGGGATAAGAAGCGTATCTTTCCTGTGGAAAAATACATCCCGTAAAGAATAGGCTCGAAACGAAAACCGGAACGATCGTCGTTTCGATAATTTTATGAAAAAAGTTTTTTCCAGCTTTCTCGAAAACAAAAAGTGAACGTTTCATCGAATTCTTCCTCGAATACGCGTTCAGTGTATCGATTTCGAAGTTCGTCGCAATAGGTGTTCCCTGCAATTGCGGAAAGTACTCAGAAACGTTTTTTAGGTTAGTGGTTTTTACCTAAGAATTTTCGGCGGTCCTTATACGACTTGACTCGGTAAGGGAAGAATTTCTAATTTTCATTGGATTCTTCCGAGAAGGTAAAAATGAGACTCTGGTTTCCCCAAGAAAAACGATTCTACTTTTTTTCTGTTTATGTTTTTCTAATTTTTCTCTGGATTATAGAAGAGATCCTAACGTTCGCGTTCGATATAAACTGGATCGAAAGATCCCAAGCCTACTTCACGACGATCGAAGCCGCGTTCGGTTTTTTATCCATCGTGGGAATTTATTTCTTATTCCAAGAAATCAGACATACGCAAGCCGATATAGAATCCGCAAAGGTCGCGATCGAAGGACTCAAAAATAAAAATCAACTTTTGGTTCATACCAATCAATCCTTTTGGGAATCCCTTCAAAGACAATTGGAGGAATGGGATCTCTCCGACAAGGAAAAGGAAATCGCTCTACTCCTTCTTCGAGGAATGTCCAATCACCAAATCGCCGCTATACGGGGAAAAAGTTTAAAGACCATCGAAAATCAAACCTTCTCCATCTATCAAAAATCGGGAACGACCGGAAAACTCGAATTCATCGCGTATTTTATATCGCCTCTTTTACCTGAAGAGGATTGATTTCGGTTTGATCTACGTATCACGCCGTTGAAAAACCGACTTACATCGCGCTAAAATTCATATTATGGATTTTGAAACTTATTTTTTATCCTCGGATTCTCTGGAGAATGGAAATCTCCGACAAAAACGTCTCTTTCAAGATCTTTCCGAGCATAAAATTTTGGAAAGAATTTCAAAATTCGATCCGGTTCTCGCCGGAACGATTCCGTTGGACATCGATCATTCCTTAAGCGACGCGGATATTCTCTGTTGTTTTGGAACGTCCGAAGAATTCTCCTCCGTTTTAAAATCCGCGTTTTCCGATTTCTTAAATTTCGAACTCAAGGAAGGTTCGCATCAAGGGATTACCTCCGTTTTAGCCCGTTTTCAAACAAAACAATTTTCTTATGAAATATTCGGACAGAATGTTCCGATCTTCGAACAGATGGGATTCGTTCATCTTCAAATCGAACATAAAATTCTTTCCATCGCGGGAGAAAATTTTAAGAATAGAATTCGTTTTCTGAAAAACGAAGGATGGAAAACTGAACCTGCATTCGCATATCTCCTTGGAATTCAGGGAGACCCCTATCACGCATTATACGATATGCGTCTTTTTTCCGATCAAGACTTAAGAAATCTCGTTTTTTCGTCCGAGTTCTTTTCAAATCCGGATAAATAATCGGCACACAAGAAACATTCTCCGCGCAGTTTTTCGCATTAACAAGAAAGCGGAATCCAGCTTGACAATCGAATTTTTTAAACGATTTTGTTTTCCCAATCCATAAATAATTTCTAAAGGTTGCGAGAATTATGCAAAGATCCTTAAAATCCGTTTTCTTTTTCGTTACATTGCTGACGTTCTGCTTTTCGATCGGCGCTCAAAAGAGCAATACGATTAATTTTGACGCGGAACTTTACGCGCAAATCGTTCGACAAAGCGCCTATCAATACGGAGCGATTCTCAAATCGAGAAAAGTTCTGAAAGATCATAACAGTTGGAAAAAACCGATCGATACCGCGTTTCGAAAACTCGCCGATTCTTCGGGAAATCCTTCCTTTCCGATCGTTTACAATTTGATTCAGGACAATTCGTTTAACGCGTTCGCGATGGCGGGCGGTCAGTTTTGCATCAACTCGGGAACCTTGGACATCTTGGATCAAGTGATCGCGAACTCGGAACCCGACGCAAAAGATAAGATGAGTTTTTATCGGGAACGATACATCGCGGGCGTTTTATCGCACGAGCTTTCGCACTATTACAACAAACATACGTTTAACGCTGTTAAGAAATTCTATCAATTGAAGGAGAATCCAACGGGCGAAGCCGTGTTGGACAACGTAAAGTTTTCCCAAGAACAGGAAGTCGACGCGGATCAAACGGGGTTTCAACTTCTTAACAAAGCCGGATACGGCGGAGAATATATGATCCGCACTCTGGAATTGATGAGCGACATCGACAATCAGTATAAGGAATATATCGTAAGCAAAAAATTGGATAAGGTAAGTCCGGAATCCATGACTTCTTTGTATTTTACGAGTCATCCTTCTCCGAACGATCGTCTTTCCAGATTCAGCGGTGACAAACAGGAACTTTATTCTTTGCTTGCGACCTTGGAAAAAACGTACGACGACATTCAGTTCGGTAAAAATTTGGACCAAGCGAAGTCGAATCTCGAAAAGGCTCTTTCCAAATTTCCGGGAAACACTCATTTAGAAAAATCTTATGCGATTTGTCTTCATAAGATTTGGATGGCGACTGCGAGCAACGACGATCTTAAAATCAAACCGGTGATCGACATGCCTTCTTTCCGGGATTCCATGGTGTTTCCGGGTGGGCTTCGCAAAAGGGCCGTTATGCGAGCGATTCCCGGAAATCAAGCCGCTTATTCCAAAGCGAAAGAAGCCTATCAAAAGGTGATCGTTAAGACCGAAGATCCATATTTCATTTCGAATTACGCGGTTCTTCTTTCCTATTCAACCGAAGAAAACGATATGAACGTAGCGAAGTCCTTGGCGGGAAACACGGTAAGAGCGGAGAATTCCATTCCTCTTGCAAACAACTTCGGAGTGGTTTTGTATTGGACGGACGATCAGGATAAGGCCCTTGAAGTTTTTAAATCCGTCGCAACGATGGTCGATAAAAGAGTTCAATCGTTCGGTGAAAAAGCGAAATCGAATGCGGACATCCAAGCCTATCTTCAGGGAATCGGCAATTCGATCCGTCAAAAAACGCAACTCGATCCGGATTACGTTTATGAAAACTTCACACCGATTTTAAATTACGTTCTGCTCGAATCTTATAAGGAAAAAACTCCGAAAACGAAACAACTCGCGACGTATTATCTGGAGAATTACGATTCTTCCTCCGGTTGGGCTAAATATCTTTCCGAACTTCACGGAATCACATTGCCCGATCCTTCTCAAAACGCGAAACAAAACTTCTTTAAGGTGGGCGGAGTCGGTCCCGGCGATAAACTCGAAGACCTTCTTAAACTTTGGGGAAAACCGGACAAGATCCAAGTCGATAAATCTTCGGGAAGCGAATTTTATATTTATACGAAGAAGGAAACTTCATTCCTTCTGAGCATCGGTTCCGTTCTTCAAGTCAACGCGTATGGAAACAACAGTCCGGGCATTGACAAAGGAGTTCCGATCGGAGCGGAGCGCGGCGCCGCCGAAAAAGTTTTCGGGAAACAATTCCAAAAGAACGGTCCTTATTTAGGATATTCTCAAAACGGAAACGCTTTCGTTAAATACAGAAAGAATAAAGTGGATCAGATCATTCTTCAGTGATTCGACTGCTCCAAGACGACATCACGAAACTAGAAGTTGATGCGATCGTAAACGCCGCCAACAGTTCTCTGTTAGGCGGCGGTGGAGTGGACGGAGCGATTCACAGAGCCGGCGGTCCGGCAATCTTAGAAGAATGTTATAAAATCCGAGACAAACAAGGCGGCTGTAAAGTCGGCGAAGCGGTGATCACAACCGCCGGAAAAATGCCTTCCCGATTCGTGATTCATACGGTCGGGCCGGTATGGAACGGCGGAAATAAAAACGAAGATCAACTTCTTGCAAACGCTTACAAAAACAGTTTGCGGATCGCAACGGAACATTCCTTAACCACGATCGCGTTTCCGAATATCAGTACGGGCATTTTTCATTTTCCGAAAGAACGAGCCGCAAAGATCGCGATCGAATCCGTTTCGGATTTTTTAAAAACGGAAAATTCGATTCGAACCGTATTCTTTGTTTGTTTCGATTCCGAAAATTTCGAGATTTATAAAACCCTTCTTTCCGATTTCTAAACTATTTTTTCCCGAATCATCGGTATCGATAAATTCTTTTAGAAAGCCATAGAATGTGAGTATGGCCTTTTTCGAGTCGTTCTGATAAGGGCTTTTTACGTTTTACAGCCGTTTATACAGAACGAATGTTCTGTTTTAGAACAATTCTATATCCATTTTGCGTGAAAAAAACCTTTCCTCCCCGCCCGGCTGTTTTAAACAGGTCCTATTCCATTGAAAATCCAAGAATTGGTATAGTTTCATGAGAGAGATAAAAACAGTTACAGTATTAGGCGCGAACGGTACTATGGGCGCCGGTTCAGCGGCAATCGTTGCCTCGTTCGGAAAGGCAAAAGTCCACATGCTTGCACGGGACATAAGCAAAGCGAAAGAAGGTATTGAGAAAGCAATCGGCTCTGTTAAGACCGATACGATTCGTCCAAGACTGATTCCGGGTTCGTATGATGCGGATTTGGAAAAAGCGGTCGCGGAATCCGATTGGGTTTTCGAACTCGTTGCGGAAAGCTACGAAGTAAAAGAACCGATCAACAAAAGAATCGCAAGTTCAAGAAGACCGGGCACAATCGTTTCCACGGTTTCTTCCGGACTTTCCATCGAAAGACTTTCCAAAGCGTTCGATGAAGACGGACAAAAGCATTATTTCGGGACTCACTTCTTTAACCCTCCTTACAAAATGATTCTTTGCGAACTCGTTTCTCACAAAGGATCGGATAAGAAAGTTCTCAAACAACTCGGCGAATATCTGGATAAGGTTTTAGGCCGCGCGGTCGTTTATACGAACGATACTCCCGCGTTTGCCGGAAACAGAATCGGATTTCAGCTCATCAACGAAGTCGCTCAAATCGCGGAAAAATATTCCGATAAAGGCGGGATCGCTCTTATGGACGCGATCATGAGCGGATACACCGGAAGAGCGATGGCTCCTCTGGACACTGCGGACTTCGTAGGTCTCGACGTTCACAAAGCGATCGTCGACAACCTCTACGAAATGACTAAGGACGCGGCTCATTCTACTTTTAAAATGCCGGGTTACTTCCAAAAGCTCATCGATAAAGGCGATCTCGGTAGAAAAGCGGGCGGCGGTCTTTACAAGATGTCCAAAACTCCGGACGGTAAGAAAGAAAAGTTAGTCTATAATATAGGCGCGGATCTGTACGAGCCGGTTCCTAAGTTCGACATCGATTTTATTCGTCAGGCGAACCGAAGAATTTCCGAAGCGGACTACATCGGCGCGATGAACATCGTAAAAGAAGCAAAAGGTTTCGAAGCGGACTTAGCGAGATATTTCATTGCAAGATACGTTAGTTACTCTCTTTCGATCGTTGGCGAAGTGGTGGACACAAAAGAAATGGCGGATCTCGCGATGGGAACAGGATTCAACTGGGCTCCCGCTTCCGCATTCGTCGATTTCTTAGGCGGACCTAAAGACGCGATTCAACTGATCGAAAAAGCAAAACTTCCGGTTCCTGAAGTATTAACAAAAGCGAAACCAGGGAAGCCGTTTTACGAGCTGAAGGAAAAGCTTGACGCTCGTTCACTTTTCAAAGGATAATTTACGGAGGCAGGATCACCATGAGCGATAAAATTTACGTCCTCGGCGGGGAACAAACCGATTTTCAAAGAAACTGGACCAAAGAAGGAAAGACCTTCATGTCCTTAATGCGCGAAGCCGTTCAAGACGGACTCGCTTCCGTCGGAATTACTCCCGATGAAATTAAAAAACTTAATAAACAAAATCGAATCGGAATTTTCGTAGGAAACTTCGACGCGGAACAGTATGCAACTCAAGGTCACTTGGGCGCATTCTTAACCGAAGTCGATCCTGCGTTCTACGGAATTCCCGGCGGACGTTTTGAAGCCGCTTGCGCTTCCGGCTCGATCGCACTCGACGCGGCCGCTACGAAAATTCGCGCGAAAGATTACGACGTTGCCATCGTTCTCGGAATCGAGATCATGAAAACCGTAAGTTCTTCCGTAGGCGGTGACTTTTTAGGAACGGCCGCTTATTATGAAAAAGAAGCGAAAGGAGTTCAATTTCCTTTCCCGAAACTTTTCGGAAAACTCGCGGACGTAATTCTTGAAAGATACAAACTTCCGGAACAAAGATTCATGGGAGCTCTTGCCGAAATTTCCAGAATCAACTACGACAACGCAAAGAGAAACCCTAAGGCGCAAACTCGTTCTTGGTTCATGAACAAAGAACACGCAAACGCACGCGGCGGAGAATACAATATGGCCGTGGGTGGAAGACTTTGCATCACCGATTGTTCTCAAGTAACCGACGGCGCTGCTATGGTCGTTCTCGCGAATAAATCTTATACCGAAGAATACGCGAAAAAAAGAGGAAAGAAGATCACTTCCATCCCAAGACTGAAAGGTTGGGGACACAGAGTGGCTCCGATCACTTTTGACGCAAAGGTTGCGGAATCCAAAGGAGACAAATACATTCTCCCTTGGACCAGACAGACCGTAAAAGACGCTTACGACAGAGCGGAACTCGGAGTGAAAGACATCGACGTTTTTGAAACTCACGACTGTTTCACTTCTTCCGAGTATGCCGCGATTTCCGCTTTCGGAATCACACAACCCGGTAAAGAACACGAAGCGATCGAAGACGGCGTGATCGACATCAACGGTAAAAAACCGATCAACCCATCCGGTGGACTCATCGGAGTGGGACACCCGGTCGGAGCTTCCGGAGTTCGTATGATGCTCGACCTCTACAAACAAGTTACCGGAACCGCAGGTAACTACCAAGTAGAAGGCGCTAAGAACGGACTGATGCTGAATATCGGCGGGTCCGCAACGACGAACGTGGTTTTCATCGTAGGAAAATAAGAATGAGTTTAAGAACTGCGAAAGATTGGAATCAATTTCTATTAAGGCTATTTATCGCCTTCGGTTTTTGGGAAGTAATCTCCGTACCGCTTCGCAGTCTGCTCTTTTCCCGTTTTTACTACGACCCTACCTATAAAGGATTTTTTCAATCCGTTGGAATGATCCTTTGGGTGGGGCCGATCGTGGCCGATCTCATTCAGGTTTTCTTTTTAGGAATTCTGATTCGTCTTGCTAAGGATTCTCTTCCGACTGGAATCGTTGGCGGTTTGATCGTCGCGATTTGTTTTTCCCTCGCGGCTTACGTAGGTCCGACAATTTCCATTCTTAACTTCATCAACGTTCTTCCGAGTTTGATCGTTTGGCTTTGGGTTTTTTCGCAGTTTTTGTTAACGCTGATTTCTTCTTTGATCTTGGCTTATACGACCGACGAAGAGATTTAATTCGAAACCGGACGACCGTTTTTAAATTCTCCCTCGAAAACGATTCCATCGAAATATTTTAATTTTCCGTATCCATTCGCTAAATCGTTCGCGTAGATTCCGTCAAAACTTTCTCCGTTTACACAAGTGTAACCGCCCTTTCCCGGCTTTTCGGTTTTCTCGAAAGAATCGATTGAAACCCCTTTTCCATTTCGACAATTTCCGGATAAACAACTCTTTACGGATCGGGCTTAGGAAAGAATGGAGACAAAGCTAAAACAAAATAGAATGAATATTTTTATTTTAAACATAAGAACCGTAAATGTAGGAACTCATACATTAGGCGTTCATTCGTCTTTCTTTTCTACGCCGTTTTTTCACTGGATTCATTTGTCGGAAGAATTATACTTTGACCGAAAAATGCTTGCATAAATCGGAAAATCGATTCTCGCAAGCGACCTCACAACGGGAAATTCAAAGGGAAAAAACGGATGAATCGGATTCTAAAATACTTCACCCTTAGCGTCGGCATCGGAGCCGCGTTACTCTACGTCTTATATTTCTTATTTTCCAGACCGAAAGAAATATTAGAATTTTATGATCCTTATCACGAAGACAGACCCGTCGCGGAAGGTTCCAAAATCATGGTCGCGACGGGACATCCGTTCGCCACAAAAGTCGCGATCGATATTTTAGAACGCGGGGGAAACGCGGCCGACGCGGGAATCGCCGCCTTACTCGTATTAAACGTCACGCAAGGAGAAGAAGCGTCGTTTCCGGGAGTGGCGCCTTTGCTTTATCACGATGCAAAGACTCAAAAAGTGGAAAGTTATATCGGAGCAGGAAAGGCTCCGAGCAAAGCGACGATCGAATACTTTCAATCCCGAGGTCATAAGTATATTCCGACTTTGAAATATTCTTCCCAACTCGTTCCGGCATCGCCCGACGTAATCGTGGCGCTTTTGAAAAAATACGGAACGATGAGTTTCGAGGAAGTCAGCGCGCCCGCAATTCGCATCGCGGAGGAAGGGTTTCCCGTTCATCGGATATTAATGCGAAATCTGAATATGAACATCTTCAAAAGAATCGGCTTCACGTTTCTTCTTCCGTATAACTCCGAAATTTATTTGGAAAACCGATGGTGGAAACCGCTTTATCACAAGGAAATTTTCAAACGTCCATTCTTAGGTAAAACCCTTCGAGAACTTGCAAACGCCGAAGCACAAGCGAAACGTTCGGGCGCCGATCGAAACCAATCCTTGGAAGCCTTGAGAAAATTTTTTTATGAAGGACCGATCGCACAAAAAATCGTAAAAGCGCACGAAGAACACGACGGGACGTTCACTCAAAAAGATTTGTCCGCTTACGAAGGCGGATGGGAAAAACCTCTTCAAGGAGAATACGGTGATTATACCATCTTCGCAAATCAAACTTGGAATCAAGGCGCGGTTGTTCCGATCGTACTTCAGATTTTGGACGGAATCGATTTAAAGTCTTTGGGACACAATTCTCCTCAATATGTTCATACCGTGATCCAAGCGATCGAACTTGCGATGGCGGATCGTGAAAAATTCTTCGGAGATCCTTCGTTTGTTTCCGTTCCGATCGACGGACTTTTGAGCAAATCCTACGCCGCGGAACGAAGAAAACTTTTACAACCGCGTGCGTTCGGAAAAACTCCGGCTCATGGAAATCCTACCGGGCTGAAGAATTCAACCGCGTTGATTCGGCGAACGGAAACGGGAAATACGAAACCGCTTTCGATAAGATCGAAATCAAGAACAAACGAAAACACGCTTGCGTTGAACGAAAATCAAGAACCTTCCTTTTGGGAAAAAAACGGAAAGGTTGGAAGAGATACGACTTATCTCAGCATCATCGATCCGCAGGGAAATTCTTTATCGCTCACACCGAGCGACTTTCCTCAATCTCCGATGATCGAAGGGGACATCACACTCGGAATTCGTATGACTCAATTCAGACTCGATCCGGATCATCCTTCGGCGCTTGTTCCCGGAAAACGTCCTACGATTACGCCTAACGCGTCCATGGTTTTTAAAAACGGAAAATTTCTTATGAGTCTTGGAACGCCGGGCGGAGACATGCAGACTCAGGCGACTATACAAGTTTTTTTGAATATGATCGTATTCGGCATGAATCCTCAGGAAGCGGTCAACGCGCCTCGATTTCGTTCTTTGAATTGGCCGGATTCTTTTTCTCCGCACGCTTATTATCCGGGGAGAATCGAACTGGAAAAAGATATCTTTGATCGAAGCGGCAAGGCGCTGAAGGATCTAGGTTACGACGTTGTGGGTCGAGACGTTTGGGAATACGATTTCGGAGCGCCTTGTATTTCTCTCAAAGACCCTGCAAACGGAAAACTTTACGGTGGCACCGATCCAAGAAAAGAATCCTGGGCTGAAGGTCGTTGAACGCGTCTTAGGAGAAACGGGCTTTGTAGGAGATTTTTGAAAAAGTAGTAGTTCCTACATTCTTTGTTTTACAAAGAATCATGTAATAGTTCCCACAGCACGGATTCAGGAAAAGGTTTTGACCGCCTTTCAGCCTTCTTTACTTTGCCGTTGGAAAATCTTAAGGTCCTCTTCCAAAACGGCGCGAACCTTGGGAGGAATCGGAACACTCGACTTGGTGACGTGATCAAACGTGACTTGGACCGTTCTTGCGACCGCAAAAACTTCCTTCGTATTGGATTCTAAAATTCTAGATTGAAAATCCCAAGAACTGTTCCCGATCCGAGTCACGCTCGTCTGCACTTCGACGACATGATGCATCTCGATGGATTTTTTAAGATCGATTTCGATTCTCGCGAGAATAAAAGGAACTTCGAAAACTTCCTTCACGTTAAAGCGACGTTTGCAGTAATCCACTCTTCCAATTTCGAGATAAGAAACGAAAACGGAATTGCTCACATGAGCGAACGCGTCCATGTCCATCCATCGGGTCTGAATCGGAGTGGAAATCATATTAGAATTGTTTTAAGAATCTCAGATTGCCGGATTGGAAATAACGAATGTCGTGAATTCCGTATCTCATCATAACGAGTCGATCCAAACCGAGACCGAACGCGAAGCCGGTCCATTCTTTCGGATCGAGTCCCGCGTGGGAAAGAACGTTCGGATGAATCAAACCGCAGGGTAAAAGTTCCAGCCAACCCGAATGTTTACAAACGGGACAACCCTTTCCTTCACAAACAAGACAGTTGATGTCCAACTCGAAACCCGGCTCGACGAACGGAAAATATCCGGGACGAAGCCTGGTTTTAATTTCTTTTTCGAAAATTCTCGATAACAAAACCTGCATCGTGTCGATCAGGTTCGCGGCGGAAATATTCTTACCAACGACCATTCCTTCGATCTGATAAAACGTGTGTTCGTGGGAAGCGTCGACTTCCTCGTAACGAAAAACTCTTCCGGGCGCGATGATACGAAACGGAGGTTTCAATTTTCTTAATGTTCTTACTTGGATCGCGGATGTATGAGTTCTTAAAAGGTTTCCGTTTTCAAGATAAAACGTATCCTGCATTTCTCTCGCGGGATGATCTTCGGTAAAGTTCAATGCGCCGAAGTTATTCGTATCCGTTTCGATCTCCGGTCCGTCCATAACGCTGAAGCCCATGGACGCGAAGATGTCCTCGATCTCGTATTGAATCTGAGTGATCGGATGCAAACTTCCGTTGGAAGGTCCCGGAAGCGGCCTAAGCGCGTCGAAAAATTCGGAAGCGGCCTGCGTTTCAAAAAGTTTTTTCTTAAGAGAGGTTTTGGTTTCGGCTACGAAAATTTCGAGCTTCTTCGAAAGCTCGTTCGCTTTTTGACCGACCGTCTTTTTTTCCTCGATGGAAAGAGACGCGACATTCTTAAGAACCGCGGTCAGCTTTCCTTTTTTGCCGATAAAATCGTTTTTATTCTTATCTAAATCCTCTTCGGAAACGGACGCTCCGATTTTTTGGATCGCTTCTTGATAAATGGAATCGAGTTCCTGAGATAAGTTCATACGTGTTTCCGAGCCAATTCGACCAACCCCGGATAAATACCGCCAAAGGAGCCGTTGGACATGGCTAAGATCAGAATTTTCTGTCCCGTAAATTGGGGAATCATTTTCTCAAGTTTTGCAAGCAACTCCGCCGGATCCTTCGCATAAACCGGAATGGTTTTTGAATTCTTTAAGAGCTTCTGAACGAGTTTTTTCACGTCCAGACGAATGTCCTTGGAAACCTTTTTCAAATTATGGATTTCTGTAAGAATGGTCAGATCGGAACCGAGAAAAGAATACGAATATTCCTTCTGAAAAACGTTACGATGGGAAGTCGCGCTTCTCGGTTCGAAAAGGGAAATGATCTTATAACCGTGAAATCTTTTTTTGACCGCGTGAATCGTTTCGTGAACCGCAACCGGGTGATGGGCAAAATCCTCCATTACGAGCGCGGTCTGAGATTGGAATAGAATATCCTGTCTTCTTTTAACGCCCGGAAAAGAATCGATCGCCTTTGCGATTCCTTGTTTATAACCGCTCGGATTTTTTTCCTTTAGAATCTCGGAACAAACACGGATCGCAACTTCGATGTTTCTATAGTTATGATCTCCGAAAAGCGCGGGATTCAATTTTTGATCGTCCCACACGAGCTCGTGTTTTTTCCAAGTAAGGGAAGAATCCTTACGGTTCCATTCAAAACCTTCGGTTTTGGTGAACTTAACGTGTTGCACGAGTTTTTTCAAAGAACCCGAACCGTTCCAAAAAAAGATCTTACCGTTTCCGGGAACCAAGTTGATCAAACGTTTGAACATGGTTTCGATCGCCGCGATGTCCGGAAAAATATCGGCGTGATCGAAATCCAAAGCGTTTAACACCGCGTAGGTGGGTCTGTAATGCAGAAACTTGGAGGACTTATCGAAAAACGCAGTGTCGTATTCGTCGCCTTCGATGACGAAATACTGTCCGTTTCCGAGTTCGAACCCCGGAAAACCGTCCTTACGAATTCCTCCGACAAACAACCCGGGTTCGACTCCGTTCTCTTTGAGTATATGATGAATTAAGAATGTAGTCGTCGTTTTACCGTGCGTTCCGGCGACTACGATCACCTTTTTTCCTTTGAGAAAAAACTCGCTGATCGCGGCGGGCATGGAAAGATAGTTCATCCCGGAGTTGAGCATCTCCTCGACTTCCGGATTTCCGCGCGAGATCGCGTTTCCGACGACGATCAGATCCTGACCTTTGATATTCTCGGCTTTAAAACCTTCAAAATATGGAATATTCCATTCTTTTAATTTATCGGACATGGGCGGATAAACGCCTGCGTCCGAACCGGAAACCTCGTGTCCGCTTTTCTGAAGCATATGAGCGAGGTTACCCATAGCGATGCCGCCGATTCCGATCAGAAAAATCTTCAATTGAGAATGGTCCTAAATATATTATAGATCACTGTTAAAAATAAAACGCCGGTCAAAAAATACGCGGAACCGGACAAAAAGAACATTAGAACTTCCTTATCTTCCCATCCGAGAATTTTTTTCAAACTCCGAACGGAAAGGGCGCAGGAAAGAAAAAACGAAATCGCGATAAAAACCGCCTGCAACGGAGAGGGTAAAATCCAAAAAACGGAAGACGCGCTGAAAGGAATAAACGAAATCAAAAGAATGTTCGCGGGCGGAAGAGTTTCCCCTTTGGTTCGATCGGCCTTCTTCATAAAAATTCGAAAGACGTCGAACTGTGCGACCAAAAACAAAACGACCGGATAAATCAAAAACGAGAACACGACTCCGGAAAACAAACTCCATTCTCCCTCGTCGTAACGTACGAAAGAAAGAAGGGAAAAGACGAGATTGGAAACGATCTTTGCGGCCGGAGCAAGAAGCCAAAGTAAAAAATGGGTTCTTATGATTTCCGAATAACCGAATCCGTTCGTCTTTTGATAAAGATCGAAAGCGGTTTCGGGCGATTGAAAAACTTTTTGCAGAAGTCCGGTTCTTATTTCGGAGAAGTCTTGTTCTTTATCTACGATCATTTTTTGGGGAGAACGGAATTTTGATTCTTAGGAATCTGGTCTGGATTTAAAGGTTCCTTTCTTTGTTCCGCTTTGTCCAAATTCCCCGCGATTTCTTTTAACCGCAAGAAACTATCTTCACGGATATAAAAAGGGGGTTCGGAAAATTTCCCGTTTACGATCCGAATCGCTGGTCTGTAATCCACGGAATTGATATTGGTCTTCGGATAATAGCGCAACGTGATCCAATCTCCGTTTGAGATTTTGATCTTTAAAGACGCGTCCGCCGGAACTCCGATCAGACTTTTTGCGACCGCGTAACCCGCGCCGTTCGGATCATCGGGATACAATTCCACAAGTTGACCCACGAGTTGATTGTTCCAAGAATCGCCGAGATGTTGTTCCAAAACGATGAGTTTTCCGGAAAGCCTTCTCCAGAAATTTTTACGAACCGTATTCTCTTTAAACGGATGATTGTCGAGACGAAGCGTTCTTCCCTCTTCCTCCCAAATCGTTTCGGCCGCGAATTCGTCCTTAAGATTGACGAGTTGTTTTTGTCTGAATTCTCCGATGCCCCTCGTAAAACGTTCCGCGGTATTTCCCTGCATGATAAGAATATCGTTATCGACGTTTATGATTCTCGTCGAATCCGAAGGTTTCTTTTTTCCGATGCGAATTTCTTTCAGAAGTCGACCGGAATTTTTTAAACGAACTCGGGGAGAATTTTCGTTTAACTGCAGTGAGGCGGAAATCTTTCCGTCTACGATCGGTTCCACACCTTTCGATTTGAGAACGGAAAGTTCGCGAAAGATATTGTCCGTGTTGTAACCGCCTTCGAAGATTACGGATTCTCCGGTTTCCAAATCCTTGGATTCGACGGTCAAAAAAGTTCCGCTTTCGCTGATTCCTTTTTGTTTCTTGAGAATGATCGGCGCGCGATAAAACGCGGAAGCGTCGTCTCCCTCCCAGGCTTCCTTTGGAGGTTGATATTCGATTTCGTCTATGTCGATTTCCCAAACGGAAATTTCGGTTTGGTCCTCTTTTCTTTCGTCCAAAAAGAAAAAGATTCCAACAAGAGCGACTAACGCGAAAACTAAAGGAAGAATTCGTTTCAAGATTCTTCTCCTTCCCTTCTGCGTTTTTGAATCAGAACCGCCGAGGAAACCAGAGCGATCAAACCCGGAAAGATGAACATTCCCAAAATCCAAACCGTTCTTTTTTGAACGTCCGTCAAAGACACGGTGTTCACTTCTTCTTTCTTAGGTTGAATCGAAGACAAGGAAAGATCCTGATACATCCAAGTGATCGCCGAAGTCGCGAGTTCGTAATTCGCTCCGTAGGAAATGAATTGATCCGTGATCCAAGAAGTTCCCGAAAAGATTACGACTCTCCCTTCTTCTTTCGAGTTTGCGTCGTTGTTTTGTGCGCTTGTATTTGCGTTTTGAGAATCCGATCCGTTCTCCGGTTTTGTTCCGGGAATCGCCAAAGGATTGGAATCGTTTTGCGCGTTTGCATCGGAAGCTCCGAGATTGATCGGAGATTCCTTTTTGTTTTCGGAAGAAGTGTTTTGTGCGTTTTGAATCTTCGGAACCGTTTTTAAAATCATTCCCAAGATTACGTTTCTCTTTTCCTCGCCCGCATCCTGTTTTCCATTATTATTCTTATCTAATATAGAATCTCCGCCCGATTCCATCAGAGTAAACGCCTCGAAAATTTTTCCGCCCGGACCGAGCGCGGCCAACGGAACGAAAAATCCCGCGAACGGAAACATGGAACCCATATCTTTGCGCGTCAGAGTTTCCTCGATCGGATGTTTTCGAAACGATTTTGCGAGAACCATTCCCGCTTGTCCTTGAATTTGAGAAAGAGGTCCTTTCAAAAATTCATAACCGGATTTTTCCAAAAGCCATTGAAAGTTTTCGGTTCCCTTCGGATCGACCGTGATGAACACCTTTCCCTTTTTCTTTTCGATAAAATCGAGGATCGCGTTCTGCGCTTCTTTGGAAAACGCGACCGTCGGTCCGGTGATCATCAATACGTCCGTGTCTTCGGGAATTCTTCCCGGCCAACCTTCCGCGATTCCGAGCCCTTTCACTTTGAAGTTTAAGAAACTCAACGAGTTGGAAAGAATTCCCACTTTTTCGTTCGGAAGATTTTGGAAGATCGGAGAAAATCTTTCTCCGTTGGATTGCGTGAAGTAAACGTTCTTTTCTTCGGTTGTGATGTTTACGACCGCTTGTATGAGCTTGCGTTCCAAATCTTCCAAATCCGTTTTTTCACGAATCGAAAGTTTTTGTTCCGCGTATTGTTTTCCGTCTTCGGTCAAAGGTTTTTTGGTCCTAAGAAGAATGATCCCGTTCGAAACCTGACCGAACTCCGCAAGATCGTCCAGTTCCACGTCCGCGTTGATAAAACGAACCTTAAACTGCGGACTCAAGGATTTGAGTTGATCCAAATAAATTTCCAGATCGGGACGGATTCTCCGGAGGGAAAAAGAATTCGCCTTATCGCTCGAGGAAGAATTCTCCAGAGGTCTCGGATAAAAAGCGATCACTTCGACTTCTTTGTTGACGCTTTTGAGAATTTTGGCTCCGGAAGAACTGAAAGAATATTGACCTTTTGAACTCAGATCGAAGTTGTGATTTCGCATTACGGAAACGTAATTTACGATCACGAGCGCCACGAATACGATCGCGAGATTCAGAATGAAGTAACGGACGAGCGCCTGTTTGGAAGTTTTTAAAACGCTCTGCGCTCCGGCCGAATCCTTTCCCAATTCCTTTAAAAGGGTAAGAATTAAAAATCCGAACACTGACAAAACGAGAAACACCAAAAGGATTTCACGGATTCTTTCGTTGCCGGAACCGGTGGAATTCGACTTAAGCGCGAGTTCCTCGAGAAACACGCGAAGGTGATAGATTCCGAACGAAACAAGACCGAGGCCCGCGGCTATATAAGAATTCCATTCTTCTTTAATATTCTTTTTTTGAAACCAGCGATAAACGGGTTCGAATATCAAAACCGTTAATACGAAACCCATCCAGAGCCAACGATTGGCCGGCAATTGAATGCTGTCGCGAACCGGAAAATACAAAAACAGGGAAGCGAGCGAAACCCAGGGAAAAATTCTCAACAAAACGGATTCTTTCATCCTCTCCATCTCCTAGATTCCAAAACTTTCACGGTGAGATAAAGAAAGAACAACGCTCCACTCACAAAGAAAACGATTCCGTTCAAAGGCAGAACTCCTTTACAAAACGCGATGAAGTGCGAAAAAATATGGAGGTGATAGAGGATCTTTCTCGTTACCGAATCGAACAGATACGAAAAATATCCCGAAACCCAAAGGGTCAAAACGATCACGATCGAAATCAGAAGAGAAGTCATCTGATTCTTACCGAGACTACTTCCGAAAAGTCCGATCGCAAAGGAAAAAATTCCCAAAAGAAAAACTCCGATCGTTCCCGAAACTACGATATAAAGCGGGGCCTTCCAAAAAGAATATAAGAAGATCGGAAACAATCCGTTTACGAAAACCGAAATCAAAAAACAGATCAAGGTTCCGAACGCGAACTTACCCGCGACGATTTCCAGATCCGTGATCGGAGCCGTAAATAAAAACTCCAGAGTTCCGCGGTTTCTTTCTTCCGTGATACTTCCCATCGCGAGAATCAACATCGCTATGATGATCGTGGACATAAAGGAAAGAAACGTGATCACGGTCGTATCGACGTAGTTCGTGCCTGAGTTAAAATTCAGAATCAACACGAAGAGAGAATTTAAAAAGGCGGTTCCGCCGAAAACCAAGGGAGCCATAAAGGTTCCGAAGAACACTTTGACTTCTTTGAAAAAAATCCATTTAATATTTTGAAACATAGTTTCTAAACCTGATTCATAAAAATCTGTTCTAAGGTGACTTCCTGTTTGCGGATGTATTCCAAACGCGGAGAAGAAGAAGCGGACGCGAAAAGTTTTTCCTTAAATTCCCGTTCGGTCGAAGTGGAAACCAAGAACGTGTTTCCTCTCGAATCTTCTCCGATGGATTGGATCTTGTTCGCATCGACTCCGGGAAAAGAGGAAAGAAATTTTTTACCGGAATCCGCGTCGGCTCCCGAAAGAGTGACTTCCAAACCGGAAAGTTTTTCCATTTCCTCTTCGAGTTGTTTTCTATCTCTTTGATAAACCATTCTCCCCTTGTGTAAGAATAGGAAACGGTTGCAGGTTTTATAAACTTCGGGAAGAATATGACTCGATAAAAGAATCGTATGTCCTTCCCTCAAAGAGTGAATGAGATTTCTGATCTCGACGATTTGTTTCGGATCGAGTCCCGAAACTGGTTCGTCGAGAATGATGATTCTCGGATTTCCGAGAAGAGCCTGCGCGATTCCGACTCTTTTGCGAAATCCCAGCGAAAGAGTTTCGATATTACTTTTGCGAACGTCGGTGAGAAACGTTCTTTCGCAAACTCTCGAAATTTCCGAGTCGATCGATTCGGCGGGAACCTGTTTGATTCTCGCAGCGAACTTGAGATAATCCTCGACGGAAAGTTCGGGATATAACGGAGGAGTTTCGGGAAGATAACCGATCTTCTTTTTTACTTCGAGAGGATTTTCGAAAGTGTTGATTCCGTCGATCTCGCAGATCCCGTCGGACGCGATCAGATATCCGGTAAGAATTCGAATCGTGGTCGTTTTTCCGGCCCCGTTCAAACCGAGAAGTCCGACGATCTCGCCTTCTCCCAACTCAAAATTCAGACGGTCTATAGCGAGTTTCTTGCCATAGAATTTGGATAGATTTTTGACTTTGATCATCTTTGTTAAAACTGTTATCGGGACATTCGAAGTTTCTAAGATATTTCGAGGTCCGACACGGTGGATTTTCGAATTCTACTCGAACGTAGGATTCAAGACAAAATGGAAAAAATTTTACGAGCTCGGGTCAACCCTTTTCCGAAGAACCGTTAACGTAGGCGTTTCAAGGAAGCAAAAAAAACGCGCCCCGTGGAGAACGCGTTCCAAAAAAGTGCCTCTACCGAAAAATGGATTCGGATAGCGAAGAGCGAAAACTTAGTTTTGAGAAGGACCGTAGATCTGTTCGATTTCTTTCGAATATTTTTCGGCGATCAAAAACCGTTTGAGGGAAAGTTTGGCGGTCAGTTCCTCCCCTTTTTCCCATTGACGATCCAGAAGACTAAAACCTCCGATTCTTTCGAAGGACTTAAAGCCGTTCTGATCGCTGATCATCTTGGAAATTTCGGAACGAATCAACGCCTTGACCTCGGGATGAGAACTAATCGTTTTCAAATCGGAACCGTAATCTTTTAGATTTTCCAAGTTCGGCACGACGAGAACGCCCGGAAATTTTTTATCCTGACCGACCACCATACAAGCTTCGATCAAAGGAGATTCCTGAAGTTTCGCTTCGATCGGAACCGGTTCCAAGTTTTCACCGTTGGAAAGTACGATCGTCTCCTTGATTCTTCCCACGATTTTCAAATAAGAATTCGCTGTAAGCACCGCGAGATCCCCGGTCTTAAACCAACCGTCCTGCAGAACCTTCTCGGTCGCTTCGGCGTTTTTGTAATAACCCTTCATCACTTGCGGACCTTTTACGATCAGTTCCCCTTTTTTGCCGAAGGGATTTGAACTCGGATAAATGTTTTTTCCGGTTGCGACGTCCACGATACGAACCTGAGTTTCGGGAAAAATCTTTCCGACCGTTCCTACGATCAATTCTTCGGGAGTTCTCATGGAAAGAATCGGACTCGTTTCAGTTAAACCGTAACCTTCCAATACGGGAATTCCGATCGCGTTAAAAAGTTCGTCCACGTGCAACGGAAGCGCGCCCCCGCCGGAAACGCTCGCCTTTAGATTTCCTCCGGTAGCCATTCTCACCTTTTTTAAAACGATCAAGTCCAGAAGTTTTGCGGGCAATACGATCCAGGTAAGAATGATAAACGAAATCAATTTTTTGAATATAGTTACGGGCCAAAACTCGGGATTGAGTTTTAATTCTCGGTTTTTTAGAACCGCAAGATGACGATAACGGATTCGATTCGTTTTGAGCGCGCCTTGAAAAAGAATTTTGGAAATCCCTTTCATACCTTGGAGTTTGGTTTGAATTCCCTGAAAGATGCTTTCCCAAAGTCTAGGAGCCGAAGCCATAAAGGTCGGCTTTACGATCTGCATATCCTCCTTTAAGGAGCGGATATTCGTGTAATACGTTTTACAACCGAACGTGAACGATACGATTTCGAAAATTCTTTCGAAGATATGCCAAACGGGAAGAATGGAAAGAATCCGATCCTCCTTTTGAAGTCCCAAAGGTATATTCCGAATTTGTGATAGAATATTCTCGTGCGTCAACATCACGCCTTTCGGATTCCCGGTCGTTCCCGAAGTATAAATGAGAGTCAACAAATCGTTCGGCTCGATACGATCCGCTCGGGCCAGAACCATTTCTTTCGACAAGGTTCTTCCCTCTTCCAAAACCTTTCTGAAATTCAAAACCTTTCCTTCTTTGAAAATTTCCGGAGTTCCGTCCATGAGGATCAGATATTCCAAACCGGTCAGTTTTTCGCGGATCGAATTCAATTTTTTGAATACGTTTGCGTTTTCGATAAATACGATTCTACAATCCGCGTGGGAAAGAATGTATTCCATATCCTGAACGGTCGCGTCGCTTCCTCTCGGAACGTCGGCGGCCCCCGAAAACAAAACCGCGAGATCGGTAAGGATCCATTCCAAACGATTGTCGGCGATGATCGCGACGTTTTCCTGCGGTTTTAAACCGCACTTTTCGATCAAATAGGACGCAAGAGAAAGAGCGTCTTCGTATAACTCTTGATAGGTGGGTCCGTCGAAAACGCCTTTCGAATTCTTCGTTAAAAAGGATTTTTCGTTTCGGTTTTTCTGAACGGAATCTCGAAATAACTGAGCTAAGTTTTTATAGTTCTTAAAGTTTGCATTGGACATGGTCCCAACGATAACCCGTAAAAAGTCTCGGGTCGACGGGATTCATGATTCCCTACTCTTTTTTCGGAGATATTCGGTCGGCGTCGTTCCCGTTTCCCTGCGAAAGGATTCGTTAAACGAACTCTTACTGTTGAAACCGCAACTCATCGCGACGTGAATGATTTTCGCGTTCGGATCTTTTTCGAGAATACGAATCGCTTCCCGGATTCTATGATAATTTAAGAATCGATTGAAATTCATGCCGTACGAATCGTTGACCACTTGCGACAATTGATCGGGCCGAAGAGAAAGTTGATTTCCGAGCGACTTCAAAGAAAGTTCCTCGTTGAGATAAATCTTTTCCTCTTCGAAAAGACGGCGGATTTTTTTCACGGTTTCGTCCTTGAGATCGGAATTGATTCTACTTTGTTTTCTTCGGATTTCTCGGATTCCCCTTCTCAACAATTCCAAAAAGTCGGGATAACGGGAAAGAAGAACGAAGATCAAAAAAACACCGGTCGAAAAACCAAGCGCGCCTAACGTCTTTAAAAAATGAAATTCTCCCCAAAGAAATCCGGTAAATGTTACGAGCTTGGAAACGCCGAACCAACCGAGTATGAGGTAAAAAACGGAAAGTGATTTTTCCTGACCGGCGTTGAAAAGAATTCTCGCGTTAAAAAGAAACCGAAACGAAAAAGCGATGTAAATCCCCGGAATCACATAACTCATATTTAAGAAAAATAGAATATAGTTTCGGAACCAGGGCGAAACCGCTTCGGGATTCTTTTTAAAAAGTTCCATCTTTTGTTCCGTCGACAGAAGACCCACCGGTAAAAAAGAAATCGTTAATGCGACAACAAGAAGAACGTGAAACCATTGAACCCGATTCCAGAGATATTCCGTTTTGAATATGGATTGGATAAACAGATAAAACAAGGGCCCGGTCGCGATCGCAAACGGGATATGCCAAAAAACGAGTTCGGGAAACTCGAATAACTTTCCCGATGTGAAAAGATGAAGTTGCGCGAGCCAGATGGAAATCGCCAAAAATAAAAAGGCTCCGATCTTAAACGTCGGGGATTTTTTCCGATTGGATCCCAACATGATTCCGATCAAGGCGGAACAAAGGGCGCTCGAATATCCGTATAATTCAATCCACATTGGGTTTCCGATTCTTTAGATTAGAGTTCCGTTTAATTCTGCCAATAGCATCTTTTTTATGTCAATTCGAAGACTCGGGAACCTCAACCCTCAAAAAAGAATTGCGGAACCAACTATGAAACGCGATCCATCCTTAAACACCTAAGGAAAACAAAAGTTCATGGCAATCGCAAACTTTCTGAATCAAGTCAAGACTAGTGGGGGAAAACTCTTCCTGCAATTCGGAGGACAAGGATCTCCGTTCTTGAAAGAACTCTCCAAACTTTATGAATCCGAACCTTCTCTCAAAGAATTCTTCGATATTTCTTTCAAAGCCATCGCCGAGGAAGTTCCCAATCTCGATAAAAAGATCATCCCAGGCGGTTACGATTTCGAAAGCTGGGTAAAAAACCCGGATTCCGCTCCCGACGAAAATTATCTCTGTAGCGCTCCCGTTTCCATCGTGGGAATCTTTCTCGCACAAATCGGAAACTACGTCGCGTTCACGAACAAAGGTTTTCCCGTTTCGGAATTGATCTCCAACTCCATCGGAGTCACCGGACATAGCCAGGGAGTCATCTCCTCCGCGTTAATCGCCCTCGGTAAAGACGGCGCGGATTTCTACGCCGCTTACGTTAAATTTTTAAAGTTCGTATTGTATATCGGATACAGAGCGCAAGAACTCGTGGGACCTTACAATCCTTCCGAAGCGTTACTCAAGGCCAACGAAGAAGTCGGCGATAAACAACCCGCTCCTATGGTTGCCGTGATCGGTTATACTCAGAAAGAACTCGAAGACAGAGTGAAACAAACCAACGACGCTCTCGGTTTAAGCGGAAGCAAGGCGATCTACGTAAGTCTTTTTAACACTCCCGATTCCAACATCGTTTCCGGAAGTCCGGAATCTCTTCTTGAACTTCGTAAAAAGTTCAAAGCAGAGATGGACGAAAAGAAAGTGAAGTTCGTTTATTTAAGAACGACCGCGCCTTTCCATTCTCCTCATATGGAAGATACGAACAAAACCGTTCCTCTCGATATGGAAAGAATCGGTTTCAATTTTAAAGGTTCCGATCTGAAGGTTCCGGTTTACTCGATCTTCGACGGAAGAAACATGCAGTCGGACGACGGAATCGGCCTTCCACTTTTCAGAGAGATGTTGATCAAAACCCTCTACTGGGATAAGGCGATTAAAGCTTTCGTTACGGGAACGAACGTCACCGGTATCGACTTTGGGCCGAGCGTTGTGAGCCAAAAACTGACTCAAGCGAACTTGGGAACCTCCGAGAATAAAATCTACGCGGTTTCCAGCCCTAAGGATATCAAGGTTCTATTGGCCTGAAAAACCGAGGATTCTCGATTCTAAAAACGATTTACCCATTTCGGAAATTTCTTCCGGAATGGGTTTCCACGCTCCTTTCCCTCAAACGACCCGAGGGAGAAATTCCCAAACTTACAAAAGCGGATTACACGACCGGACTTCATTGCGAATACCATCTCTGGTTGAACACGTATCAACCTCGTCCCGACTTCGATCCTTACGAACACCAATACATTTCCCCCAAACAAAAATCGCTTCTGCGGGAACTTTCGCATTCCTTTTATCCGGATTCGAAGAACGTGCGTTATTCGGAATCGGAAACGAGAAGAATCCTTAGATCCGGAAAGGGAGTTCGATCCGCCTGTTTGGAAACCGATAAATTCTCGATCAAAACCGAATACATTCTCCCCAACGAGGAAAAACCGGGAACCTTCGAGATCGTCGTCCTCAAGGCTTCGAGTTCATTCAAAAAACAGCATATAACGGAAATTGCATTTCAAAAATTCGTAACGGAAGAATCGGGCTTTCCGGTTTCCAAATGCACTTTACTTTTCGTGAATTCCAAATTTCTCTTTCAAGGCGAAATCAAAATCGAATCCTTTTTCGTCCGCAAGGACGTAACCGAAGAGGTCGCCCTCAAGGATAAGGAAACGAAAGAATCCGCGTATTCCTTATACGATCTTCTTTCACGAAAGAATCTGCCGTCCCGTTACGTGAGTCGTCTTTGTTCTCATCCGAGAAATTGTTCTTATCCGGGAATCTGTTTAAATCCGAAAGTTCCCGGCGATATTTTTACGCTTCGAGAAGGCAAGGAAGAATCCGGCAAACTTTACGAAAAGGGAATTCTCCATTTAAAAGACATTCAAGAAATCGAAAGTTTAACTCCTCGTCAAAAAATTCAGATTCAAACGATGCGGACCGGACTTCCCTACACGAATCAAAAAGTGTTTCAGGAATTTTTCGGAAAACTCGAATATCCGATGTATTTTCTGGATTTCGAATCCATCAATCCGCCGATTCCGGTGTATCAAAATTCTTATCCGTTTCAACACGTTCCGTTTTTGTTCTCGCTTCACGTAATCCGAAAGGACGTTTCCGAAGAACCTGAAAGTTTTTATTACATCGAGGACGGAATCGTAGATCCCAGAAAAGGAATATTAGAAAAATTGCAAGAATGGATTCTCCCCGGAGGATCGATTCTTTGTTTCAACGATAAGTTCGAAAGAAGATGTTTGGAAGAATCCGCCGCGGCCTTTCCCGAATTCAAAGGCTGGCTCAAATCGATTCAGGACGATTTTGTGGATCTTGCAAAACCGTTCTGGGAATACGATTACTATCATCCGGATCAAAAAGGAAGCACTTCCTTAAAGACCATTCTTCCCGTGATCACAGGTCAGACTTATAAGAATCTCAGAATCCAATCGGGTCAAATGGCCAACTCCGAGTTTCTCAGAGCCAAAACCGAACCGATGACTGAATCCGAAAAATCGGCGATCGAAAAGAATCTCATCGAATACTGCAAACTCGATACGTATGCGATGGTTCTCATTCTTCGCAAAATTCAGGAATGGGTCAGAAGTCATCCGAACCCGGACGCATGAAAGAATCCTAATGAACGATTTGATTCTTCTTCCGCGTTCGGGAGAATATACATTCTTCCTGATCTATTATCAAAATTCCTGGGTGGATTTTAAACCGAAACGAATCCTGAATCTCAGATCGGAAGAAAAAACCGTCCTTGTCGAATGAGATAGTTTTGCTTTTTTATACGCCCGATCGTTTTTAATTTTCCG
Organism: Leptospira kmetyi serovar Malaysia str. Bejo-Iso9; assembly: GCF_000243735.2. NCBI lineage: Bacteria > Pseudomonadati > Spirochaetota > Leptospiria > Leptospirales > Leptospiraceae > Leptospira > Leptospira kmetyi. Next base: position 2,850,329 of record NZ_AHMP02000003.1, read on the forward strand.
AGTCGATTCTGCGTTTCTCCGGAAATGGCGTTTGCACAAAAACGGCTTTCATCGGACTTAAAGTCCGTTTTCGATTCGTTTCGGGAAAACCGATCTTCGAAATCGCTCCTGCAAAAGATCCCTTCTTTCTTTAATAAATATTTTTTTTCTTTCGATTCCCGGATTGAAATCTAAAATAATTCGTCTATTCTTTCTCATTGCGGAAAACTTTCCGAAACAGATCATTCTTTGGAGAAACTATGAAAAAAATTTTAGTGTTTTGTTTGACCTTCGCTTTATTCACGACTTCGGTTTATTCGGAAACTCCGGCGCCGCCGAGTGAGGAAAAAGCAAAATCGGATCTTCGTTCTCATTGGGCAAAAAAATACAAAGGGGAAACGATCGAGTCCATTGAAAGCGGCGGAGAACCGGTGATCTTAGAAAAGACCGACGCAAAAGGAAAGGTCGTCGAAACGAAATATAAAATTCCTTTTATCGTCGTTTCCAAAAAAGGAAACTCCAAAACAAAATTCGAGGCCGGCGCAAATTACGTTCTTACGAAAACCAACCAGTGGAATTTTTCGGAAGTGGGCATAGGCAACGTCGAGAAGATGGCCGGCGGAGATCAAGCCGCGCCTGCAAAACCGAAAGTGAAAGAAATCATTCTCAAAGCGCTGAACGATAAATATTCGGGAGAATATACTTTTTCCGATCTCAAAATCGACGACGGAGAATTCGGAAATTCCGGTGAAAGATTTTGGTATCGATACCAAGGAGATATGAAACGAAAAGCCGCCGACGGTTCCGCAAGTACCTGTAACGATTCGGATTTTACGATTCAAAAACAAAATGCGAACGCCGATTGGACCGTTGAGATTACGTCTCTTGGAAGAGGGTGTTATTGACTTTTCGAATCATTCAATTGCCGGTTCTTCCGGCAGTTGAAGAATCGTTTTCAAATGTAGATTCTTCCCCTTTTTATCCTTAAACTTTCTTAGATCCTTAAATCCCGTTTCGGAATCAGGAAAATCCGGTTGTCCACAGACCTGGACCGATTTTCAGTGTTCTCAGAATGGCGCAAAGCAAACCTGTCAAAAAAATCGTCCTGGCTTATTCGGGTGGATTGGATACGTCCGTAATTCTCACCTGGTTGAAAGAAACATACGGTTGCGAAGTAATCGCATTTACCGCGGACGTGGGTCAAAAGGAAGAACTTTCCGGTTTGGAAGAAAAAGGAATCAAAACCGGAGCTTCCAAAGTTTATATCCAAGACCTTCGTTTGGAATTTGCGCGCGATTTTATTTTCCCCGCGATTCAGGGGAACGCACTTTATGAAATGCGTTATCTTCTCGGCACATCCTTAGCAAGACCTCTGATCGCAAAAGCGATGGTGGAAGTCGCCGAAAAAGAAGGAGCGGACGCGTTCGCTCACGGCGCGACCGGGAAAGGAAACGATCAGGTTCGTTTCGAACTCGGAGTTAAATCCTTGGCTCCCGAAAAAACGATCATCGCTCCCTGGAGAGTCTGGGAATTCGGCGGCCGTTCGGATCTGATCGAATACGCGAAATCCAAAGGAATTCCGGTTCCGGTCACCGCGGAAAAGCCCTATTCCATGGACCGCAATCTCATGCATATATCTTACGAAGGTGGAATATTAGAAGATCCTTATAGAGAACCCGATGAGAAAATGTTTCTCTTGACGACTTCTCCCGAAAAGGCTCCGGACGCTCCCGAATATCTGGAACTCGATTTCCAAGAAGGAAACTGCGTCGCGATCAACGGCAAAAAGATGAATCCTCTCGAAGTGATGGATGCACTGAACACGATCGCGGGCAAACACGGCGTGGGAAGAGTGGACATCGTGGAAAACCGTCTCGTCGGGATCAAATCCAGAGGCGTTTACGAAACACCGGGCGGAACCGTGTTGTTCGTCGCGCACCGCGATTTAGAATCGATCACGATCGACCGCGATACACAACATCACAAAGACAAATTGTCCATCGAGTTCGCGGAACTTATCTACAACGGTCATTGGTTTTCATCCAGAATGAAGGCGGTTCGCGCTTTTATCACCGAAACACAAAGATACGTAACCGGAACCGTAAAGGTAAAACTCTACAAAGGAACTTGTTCGGTTGTGGGAAGAAAGTCCTCGGTTTCTCTTTACAACCCGGAGATGGCGACTTTCGAAAAAGAAGAATTGTATAATCAAAAAGACGCGGAAGGATTCATCAATATCTACGGATTGCCCGCTCAAGAAACGGCTAGGCTTCGTAAAAAATGAAACACTTAGCGATTTATCCGGGTTCCTTTGATCCGTTGACAAACGGACATTTGGATATTCTTCAAAGATCGATCGGACTTTTCGATAAGGTGATCATTGCGATCGCCGTAAATTCGAATAAGTCCACGTTGTTCTCCGTCGAAGAAAGACTCGGATTTATCCGCGAAGTCACCAAGGGCATCAAAGGTCTTGAGATCGACACGTTTCAAGGTCTTACGGTCGATTATTGCGCCAAAGTGGGAGCGAAAAGTATCATTCGCGGGCTCCGAGCCGTAACCGACTTCGATTACGAATATGCAATTTCTCTAATGAACAAAAAATTGGCTCCCGATGTGGAGACCGTGTTTCTCATGTCCTCAAGCGAATATTCCTTCATCTCTTCCACGATCGTAAAGGAAGTCGCGAGACACGGAAGAGACGTGAGCAATCAGGTTCCCGAAATCGTCAGCAAAGCATTACTTAAAAAACTCTCTCAATAAAGGAAAAAAAATGTCCAGAACGTTTATCATGATCAAACCCGACGGAGTAAAAAACAAACACGTCGGAAACATTCTCGCGAGAATCGAAAAAGAGGGATTCAAGATCCTCGGTTTAAAATACCTCAAACTTTCTCTCGAAGACGCGAAACAATTCTATAAAGTGCATTCCGCTCGTCCGTTTTACAACGACCTTTGCAACTATATGTCTTCCGGTCCGATCGTAGCGGCCGCTCTCGAAAGAGACAACGCGGTTCTTCATTGGAGAGACGTGATCGGAGCGACCGATCCGAAAGAAGCGGCTGCTGGAACGATCCGCGCTCTTTATGCGGAAAGCAAAGAAGCAAACGCGGTTCACGGTTCCGATTCGGACGATAACGCGGCTCTCGAAGTTTCCTTCTTCTTTAAAGGAAACGAATTGTTCTAAACTTTGCCTTCCCGGAGCCGCACGAACGATTCAGTCTGACGTCCGTTAGGCTCCGATTTCTTACCTTTTTTTAAAAATTCCGAATCTTTTCGCGATTTCGGATTAAACCGATTCAAAAATAAGCGAATTTTTGGTTGTACTTTTGGAAAGAAATTATTAATTCTTACCAAAATCTGTTATTAAAAGGTTCTTTAAACCGACAATTCTAATATGAACGCAAGCACAAGAGAACAACTTCAAAAGCACAGCGAGATCATGAGACAATATAGAACAAACGATCCTTTCGGAGATCCGAATCACGGAACCCCTGATTGGATGGACGACGTGATGGAGCTGATCTATTCCAGAGAAGAATTTCTTGTGGATTCCGAATCGGATTTCGAGATCGAATGACTTTCGATCTCGTGCGATCCGAGATTCAAATCGCTTCCGTTTCTAAAAATTTTCTTTTCCCCTTCCTTTAAAAGCCGTTTCACATCCGATCTTTTCCGATTTTCAGAGGAGCTGAATTCTCCTTTTCCCGATTTTTCAGAATGATTAAGAATGTGGTAGTTCCTACATTTTTTAAAACAAGGCGCAAGTTGCGGGAGTTCCTACTTCTTCTCTGAGGAGTTCCTACTTTACATCGCTTCCGTGACACACAAAGATTTTGAAGGAGTTCCCACATTTTTCTTCGGGTTCCATTCTTCGTAAGATGTAAGGGAATTGACCTCCCTCTCCGCTCCCGCTCTATTAGAAGTATTAGGAGACGAGAATGTCCGAAAAAACCAAAATCGCAATCGCACACGGCGACGGAATCGGTCCTGAAATCATGGACGCGACTCTCAAAATTTTAAACGCGGCGGGAGCCAAAATCGATCCGATCGAAATCGAAATCGGCGAAAAAGTATATAAGGACGGACATTCTTCCGGAATCAAACCCGAGGCTTGGGACGTTCTCAGACAAACAAAGGTTTTCTTAAAAGCTCCGATCACCACTCCTCAAGGAGGAGGATATAAAAGTTTAAACGTAACCGTTCGAACCACGCTCGGATTGTTCGCCAACGTTAGACCCTGCTTCTCCCTTTATCCATATGTAGAAACGAAACATCCCTCTCTCGACATCGTCATCATCCGTGAAAACGAAGAAGACCTTTATACGGGAATCGAACACAGACAAACCAACGACACCGTTCAATGTCTCAAACTGATCTCCCGTCCCGGTTCCGAAAAAATCATCCGTTACGCTTTCGAATACGCGCGCGCCTATGGAAGAAAAAAAGTAACCGCCATGGTGAAGGACAATATCATGAAACAGACAGACGGTTTGTTCCACGATATCTTTAAGGAAGTTGCGAAAGAATATCCCGAGCTCGAAGCGAATTCTCAGATCATCGACATAGGCGCGGCCAACCTCGCGGACAGACCTCAGAATTTCGACGTCGTCGTAACGCTCAACTTATACGGGGATATCATCTCCGATATCGTGGCACAGATCGCGGGTTCGGTGGGAATGGCCGGTTCGTCCAATATCGGCGAAATCGTTTCCATGTTCGAAGCGATTCACGGATCGGCCCCGGACATCGCAGGGAAGAATCTCGCAAACCCTTCCGGTCTACTCAACGCCGCCGTGATGATGCTCGTACATATCGGACAACCCGACATCGCCGCAAAGATCAACAACGCGTGGCTTTTGACGATCGAGGAAGGAATTCACACCGGAGATATTTTCAAACCCGGAGTGAGCCGCATCAAAGTCGGCACGAAAGAATTCGCCGAAGCGGTGATCGGAAATCTGGGACATCTTCCGGAAAAGTTCAAACCCGTTTCCTTCGGAAAAGCGAAGAAAATTATAATTCCTGAATATAAGAGAACCATACAAAAGAAAGAACTCGTAGGCGTGGACGTTTTTCTCGACTGGATCGGAAACGATCCGAACGAACTCGGAAACAAACTCAAATCCCTTTCGAACGATCTGACGCTGAAGATCATTACCAACCGAGGGGTGAAGGTTTTTCCCGAGGGTCAACCGGAAACGTTTCTGATCGATCACTGGAGATGCAGGTTCGTAAGTAAAAACGCCCTCGTAAAACAGGAAGATCCTTCGTATCATCCGATCTCCCACAAACAAGTCGCGGAACTTCTTTTAAAATTGGACGCGGCGGGTTTCGATACGATCAAAACCGAAAACCTGTATTACTTCGACGGAAAAAGAGCGTTCTCCTTAGGCCAAGGAGAATGAATTGAAATTAAAAGGTAAAACCGTTTGTATCACGGGCATCGGCGGTTTTATCGGAAGACGTCTCGCCGAAATCGCAAAGGAAAAAGGAATTCATGTTCGAGGAATCGAACTGGATTCCAATCGCGCCGAGGAACTTCGGAAACTAGGTTTTACCGTAGTGGTCGGAAGTACGTCCGATCGCAAAGCCTTACAGGAAGCCGTTCAAGGATCGGACTACGTTTTGCATACCGCGGCCATTGTTCGTGAAGGCGGCTCCTTGGAAGAATTCAGAAAAGTGAATGTACATTCTTCCCTAGAACTTGCGGAAATCGCAAAAGCGGCGGGCGCAAAGGGAATGGTTCATTATTCTTCCGTAATGGTTTACGGATTTTCGTATCCTCCTTTTATCACGGAAGAAGGCCCGTTCCGAGGAGAAAACAATCCTTATTGTATCACCAAGATCGAGGGAGAATCCGTCCTCATCCAACTCAACGATCCGCCTAAGTTCGGAGTGTTGTTCATCCGTCCCGGAGACGTTTACGGACCGGGTTCGGGACCTTGGGTCGTACGACCGATTCAACTGATGAAAAAGGGATTATTCTCCCTTCCGAACGGAGGCAAGGGAAGAATCAACCTAACCTACGTCGACAATCTCGTCGAAGGAACGTTACTCGCTCTTGAAAAAGAAGCCTGGGGAGAGGCCTTTAACATCACCGACGGAACCACGATGACTTGGAAAGAATACTTTTACAAACTCGCGGACTCCGCAGGAATTTCAAAACCGATTTCCGCGCCCGCTTGGCTTTTAAAATGTCTGATCGTTTTGATGAGCGCAGCTTACAAATCGATCGGAAAAGAGCCGCCCGCCACGAAGGAAGGAGTGAACTTCATTCTTCGGGAACATCCCGTATCGATCGAAAAGGCGAAAAAAGAATTGGGTTATCGACCGAAGATAACTACGGAAGAGGCTTTGAAAAAAACTTCGGATTGGATCAAACTCTACGCAAGTTCGCTGTAGAGTTTTTGAATATGATCTTGAGTGAGGGGTTTGGAAAGATAACCTTTGACTTCGGGAAAAGAATTCGCCTTTACGATATCCCTTTCATCCACGGAAGAACTGACCATAAAAATCGTGATCTTTTTTGCGAGATCCCCTTGGATCTTTTTGAATTCGTCGAGAAATTGCCAACCGTCCATAAAGGGCATGTTGATATCCAATAAGATCGCGTCCGGTAATTCTTCACTTTCGGAACTTAAGGTTTGAAGTTCCTGAAGAGCTACTTCTCCGTCTTGGAAATCACGGAGCTTTGTCGCTCTCCCGTCTTTTTCCAGGAATCGCTTTGCGATCATGATATAAATGGAATCATCATCGATCAACCAGAAGTTCATATTACCGTTGTTCAAAATCATTATACTTATTGAAATTGATGATGAAAGAAGTACCCTTTCCGGGAGAACTTTCAACCGTTATTTCGCCGCCGAGGGACTCAATTTGATTCTTGGTCATGAACAACCCGATTCCTTGACCTTCCCTTTCCCGATGAAACGTCTTGTTCATTTTAAAGATTTGATGACCGTACTTTCTGAGATCGATTCCAAGACCGTTATCTCGCACGATCAAAAAGACCCTTTTATCCTCCAAGAATGAGACGAACGAAATTTCCGGTTTTCTGCTCGGTTCGGAATATTTTAACGCATTACTCAATAAATTTAGAAGAATACTTTCCAAATACACGCGCGGATAAAGAATTTCGGGTGCCGCGTCGAATTCCATCCGAATCTCCGCGTCCATCTCTTTGATCTGCGCGGAAAGTAGATTCTGCACCTTACTCAAGGCGTCTTTAAAAAGAACCTGTTGTTTGTCTATATTCCGATTTCTGCGGATTTTGATCACTTCCACAATGTCGTTTAACGTAGTCATCAAATCCTTGGCGCTGATTTCCAAGGACTCGAGAAGTTTGTCCTTATCGGTGCCGTCCTTTTCGCGCAACATCGTGGAAAGCGTGAATATATTTCCGATCGGCGCGCGGAGATTGTGCGACACGATCTGGTTGAATTCCTCCAACTGCGCGTTTCTTTCGGTCAGGTGATTACTCAGAGCCTGCAAGGCTTCGTTTTTTTCTATCAAAGCGGAAAGCATATTCTTCCGATCGGTGATGTCTTGAATTTGTGAGATGAAGAATAGCGGTTTTTTTTGAATGTTTCTTACGAGCGACACGATCAAAAGAACCCAGATGACGCTTCCGTTTTTATGAAAGTATCTCTTCTCCATCTTATACGTATCGCGTTTTCCGTCCAGGGTTTCCTGAAGCAAGGTCAGATCCGCCATAAGATCGTCGGGATGAGTTATATCTTGAAACGTAAGTTTTAATATTTCTTCGCGAGAATAACCGATGATATCGGAAATGCTCGGATTGACTTCTAGCCACTTCCCTTCCAAAGAAACGAGTGCCATACCTACGCCGGAATAATAAAACGCGTTGAAAAACTTTTCTTCCGAAAGACGGATTTCATCGAGAACTTGTTTTCTTTCGGTTTCATCCAGAATCGTATTGAGACCTTTGTATTCTCTAGAACTCGTAAGAAGCGCGGCGACGTTTCCTTTCTCGTCCCGAATCGGTTTCGCGATCGTCTGCAACCAAACGTATTTGCCGTCTTTTTTTAAGAATTGATACTCGACGTGTTCGATTTCTTTTCCGTCTCGAACCGGCTTATGAGATTGATTGAAAATTCTTTCCCGATCCAGGGGATTGAAATAATCGTACGGATTTTTTCCGATTAAGTCTTCGGGTCGATAACCCAACATAGGAGTCACGGAAGGACTTACATAACGATAAGTTCCATCCGGATCGTGATAACAAACCAATTCGGGGCTTCTTTCCAACAGGAATTTATAGAATTCGTTCGATTGAATATCCGATTCTTTCAAAATACGCCCCGTTTGTTTTCCTTAAAATAGTTCCTATTTCATAAAAGACAATCCATTACGAATTTAAAACATACATTTTTACGGATTTATCGCGAAACGAAAGATTTTGCTAAAAGGAAATGAACGGAAGAAAAAGGGGAGAATGGAAATTAAAAAACGATCGAAAAAAGGAAAACCTTGTCGGATTGAAAAAACGAATCCGACAAGTATTCGAATTTATTCTCCGTCGTTTCCGAGCGCTTCAACGGGACAGATTTCCATCGCCTTCTTAGCGGCTATTTCTTCCTCGGGATTTGCGGGTTGTCTATGAAAATAAACTTTGGATTCGTCATCCGTATATTTGAGAAGCATAGGAGCTTCTTCCACACAGTCATTGCAAGGAACACAACTGTTATCGATGTAATACCGACCGGCCGCGTTCTGTTTGACTTTATCGTTTTTATCAGCCATGCTTAACAAAGTTTATCGAACGATTGTTTCGTCAATCCCCTTTTCAGAATTGACACACATTCCGATCCGAGGATACTCACCGAAGTTATGAGCGTATGGACGGAAAAAATATCGAGACGCAAGCTCTTCGGTTTCGGGTTGGGCGGTTTGTTGAGTATAGGAATCGGATCGTTATTTTTCGCTCGTTCCAAAAACGAATCGCTTCCGAAAACGTTATTCTTCTCTGCATCCGAAGTCGAATTTTTATACGCATACGCGCAAACTCTTTTACCTCAGGAACCGGGTTTTCCCGATCTTGAAAAGGCCGAAGTGATCCGCAGATTGGACGAAGAATTCTATTTTGTCGATCCCGGAATCACGGACGATTTTAAATCCCTCATTCTCATTTTGGAATATCTTCCTTTAGTCAGCGGTTATTGGAGCCGTTTTTCAAAACTCAACGAAGAGGATCGAAAAAACTTTTTACTTTCCCAAGAAGGAACGGATTCGGATACGATCCGGGCCGCATTAGCAAATCTTAAACTACCCGTTTACTTGGTTTACTACGGACACGAATCCTCCTTTAAGGCGATTTCGTATGACGGTCCTTTCGGAAATCCTCCCGAAAGATTAAGCGAATCCAGAATCTATTATAAAAAAATGCTGGGGGAACTATGAGCGGTCGCGTCTACGAATGGAAGAATCTCGGAGATTCGAGAACCGTTAAGGCGGACGTGGTCATAATAGGAACGGGTTGCGGAGGCGCGACTCTCGCTTACGAACTTTCTAAAAACGGAAAGAAGGTCGTGATGATCGAAGAAGGCGGCTACTATCACACCGGAACCTTCGACAATCACGAACTCAATATGGCCGGTAAGGTTTCCGCGGAAAGAAACATGGCAACGGACGCGACCGGTACGATCAATCTCGTATACGGAAAAAACGTAGGCGGCGCTTCGGTTCACTATTGGGCCGATAGTTATAGAACTCCCGACGATAGACTCGATCTCTGGAAAGAAACATACGGAGTTCACGGACATTCTCCCGAAGACCTAAGTCCTTATTGGAAAGAATTGGACGAGACCTTAAACGTTCATCCCGCTAAAGAAGAATATCATAATAAAATGAATCAGCTTGTCCGAAAGGCTTGCAAGTCTCTCGGTTGGGAAGGAAACCCCGTTCCGCAAGCAAGGAAGAATTGTCAGAAGTCCGGACATTGTATGCAGGGATGTATGTTCGGCGCAAAACAAAGTCAGCTGGTCACTCATATTCCCAAAGCGATGGCGTTAGGCGCCGATATATACGCGGATTGTAAAGCGGTTCGCCTGGAACTCAAAGGCGATCGTGTCGAATATTTGGAAGCGGTTATGATCGATCGCCCTTCCGGAAAAGAATCCGAGATCTCTTTAAAATTCGAAGCTCCGGTGTTCGCGATCGCCGCGGGCGGATTCGGAAGTTCCACATTCTTACTTAGAAACGGATGGAAGAAAAAACTTCCGGCGCTCGGAGAATATCTCGCAATCAATCCTTCTCCTTTCGTTCACGCGTTCTATGACGAACCGATCGTTCAATGGAGAAATATTCCTTCCGCATTCGGAGTGGAACAATTTCGTTTAGCTCGTTATCGAGAAGACGGAAGTTATATCGAAGGCGGCTTTTTAATCATGGCCAATCAGCTTCAACCGGGAAGTCTCGCGGCTTTGATTCCCGGTTTCGGCGCGGAGCACAGGGAAATTATGAAACGACTTCCGCATGTCGGAGGTACGATCGGATGGATCGACGACGTTCCTTCCGAACTCGGAAATATTTCCGTAAGTTCATCCGGAAAACGTACGGTGACGTATAACTTCGGTAAGCTGACAAAAGAATTCCTAAAGGACTGTATTCGCAAACAGGTTCAACTGAACTTTAAGGCCGGTGCAAAATGGATTCTTTTGCCCGATTTAAAACGTACAAAACTTATTTCCGAAAAGGAAATCGACAAAGTCGATCGTCTCGAACTCAGTCCCGCTTCGATGATGATGGCCGCTCCTCATCCCGCCGGAGGTTGTAGAATGGGACAGGATCCTTCCAGATCCGTTGTGGATTGGAAACACAAGGTTCACGGTTTAAAAAATTTATACGTTTCCGATTCGAGCGTGTTTCCGACCGGAGTATCGGTCGATCCGAGTTATACGATCATGGCTTTCAGCAAACACGCGGCGAAGTTCATTCTCGAAAACGAATCCTAAAAATCTTTTCCGAAAGAATCCGATCTTTAGAAAATAATTTCTTGCATTTGGATACGGAATGCTTAATATCTTGCTCCGTTATCCGAAAAAGATCATGAAAATTTTTTGCTACTTTAAACGGACGAAAGTCGCAATTCTATTCTTATTTTTTTTATCCGCGAGTCTTCAAACACAAACGGTATCTCCAAAGGAGAATTTAAAACCGATTTTGGAAAAGATTCGGGAGAATTCCAGAAATTCAATCTACACTTATAAGGGAATCGATTACAAACGGGATTTAACGATCACGGAAACCGATCCGCAAACCGGTAAAGAAATTTCCGTTTCGAAAGTTTCCACGAGAAGAGTGGAGTATTATTACGAAAGACCGGTCGTCGTCGTATTGAGTTACGTAAAAAACGGAGTCAATCTTCCTCCCAAGGATTTCGAACCCGAAAAATCGTCTCCTACCTATCCGATCTTCGACAATCAATCAGACGATCATTACTTATTCAACATAGACGGTCCGATCGTGTTTCAAAACCGTCCGTGTTACGTGGTCGAGATCAGTCCTCTTCAACTTTCACCGAGACATTTTAAGGGAAAAATCTATTACGAGAAGAATTCTCTGCATCCGTTTTACATAGAAGGCAGTACGTCCAAATGGAAGTTCGGAGTGAAGGATATGTACTTCAAGATTTTTATGAGCGTCACCAAAGAGAACGTGGCGATCGTAAAATCGGGGGACATTTTCGTAAAAACATACATTCCTTTTTTGAGTCCCGAAAAGGACACTCGGATTCATATCGAGACGATCGACGCGGTTCCGATTCGAAAATAATATATCAAACATTTTGAATATACTTCCCGAACGCGGAATAGAATGCTTCTTGACTTTGTCGATCCGTTCCTTAAAATCGAAATCGTACATGGAAAACTTTGCCAAACCCTTTCTGATTTTAGGCGTTTTGTTTTTGTTGATCGGTTTCTTTTTTCTCTACGGGAGTAAATTTTCGTTTCTCGAATATTTGGGAAAACTTCCGGGAGACATTCGCATCGAAAGGGAAAATTTTCGATTCTACTTTCCTTTGACGACTTCCATCTTGGTAAGCGTTCTCATTTCGTTGATTCTGTTTCTGATTCAGAAATTCAAAAACGGTTCTCCATGAAAGAATCGGATTCCTTCAGCTCTCGTTTTTCGTTTCAAGACGGAGAAAACGAATTCGCCGCGGTTTTATCTGAATATAAGAAAAATGGAATTCAGTATCACGATCTCACGAGTTCCAATCCGACCCAAGCAGCGTTTCAATATCCGGTCGAGGCGATTCGCCACAGCTTTGAAACCGCGGACCTGATCACATACAACCCCGATCCTCGGGGAAACATCGAAGCTCGTAAATCGATCGCTGAATACTATCGTTCCAAAGGATTGGAAATCGATCCGGAAGATTTATTCTTAACCTCCTCCTCTTCGGAAGCGTATTCGTATTTGTTTAAGTTACTTTGTAATCCGGGAGATTCCATTCTGATCCCGGCGCCGGGTTATCCTTTGTTCGAATTTCTTTCCGTGATGGAAGGTCTTGAAACCGTTTCTTATTTTACTAAAAAAGAAAACGGATGGAAGCTGAAAGAATCCGATCTTCGTCGAAAGGATTTGGAAAAATCCAAACTGATTCTCGTGGTGAGCCCGAACAATCCGACCGGCTCGATCCTCACCGAATCCGATTTCAATTCCTTAAAAGGAACATTCAAAAATTATAATTTACCCGTAGTCATCGACGAAGTTTTTTCGGATTACGTTTACGGGGAAGAATCTCATAGAACGCTGATCGATTTCGAAATCCCGGTAATCACCGTAAACGGTCTTTCCAAAATTCTCGGATTACCCGGAATGAAACTTTCCTGGATTTTGCTCAGCGGACCCGAAACTTGGAAACGAAAGGCAAAGGAATATTTGGAGTTGATCTCCGATACGTATTTATCCGTAAACACTCCGGTTCAAAACATTCTTTCCGATTTGTTGCGATGGAAAAATCTCATCCAATCCCAAATCCTCAAACGGATTCAAAGAAATCTTTTCCTTTTAAGAACGGCTTTCAGCGATCCGAATCTTGTTTCTAAGATCAATTGTGATTTCCCGAACGCGGGATGGTACTGCGTTTTGGAAAGTGAGCGTTTTTATCCCGAAGAAAAATTCTCCCTAAGTTTACTGCAGGAAAAGAAGGTTTACGTTCATCCCGGAGAAATGTTCGGTTTTCCGGAAAGAAAGAATCTCGGAACGATCGTTTTGAGTTTGTTGACCGAACCCGATGAATTCGAATCCGGAGTAAAAAGTATTTTAGATTTTTTGAATTTATCGCACGAAGGATAAAAACGAAATTTTAAAGCCAGTCTTTAGGCTTAGTAAGTCCCAAACGAACGAAATCTCTTAAAAATCCTCTGTATCTTCCCACAGTCTCGATTTTGTTAAACGAAGCAGGATTGAAGATTCCTCGTTTGCGAAACAACTTCGAAGGATCTTCCTTGATATCGGACCAGGTTCCCACTTCCAAAGTTAAGGGCAACATTTTGGAATTCCAGTTCGTTGAATTCTCGCCGTGAAAATTTCTATAATGATCGTAGAACCGATCCCAAAGATCTCCGTGAGTCGTGTAGGTTTCGCTCTGAGGACCGTATTGAAAATGAATATGTCCGCAATGAGTTTTCAAGTGATCTCCGATTTTTTCATAGAGAGAATGATCGGGACAGGGTTCTTTCGTATAAGCGTAAGGCCACCAAACGTTGTCGATCGTTCCGAAACCGGAATGTAAATCCAAAACGGGAATGATCGCGTCTTCGACTCCGAAAAAAGATTCCTGAATCAGACGAAACAACGCGCGTGATTCCGGCTCCAATCCGTTTCCGCGAAAATACGGAAGACGTTTGGAAATTTTTTGACCACCGAAAAACGGAAGGGCTTTCACCGCTTCGATTCCGGAGTTTCTCATCAAGTCCACACCGGCCGGATTGGATCTTTGTTTTAAAACGACTCCGCCGGGATTTACGATCGGTAAAACAACGATTCCTAATTTACCTTTTTTTAATTCGGGCAGATAACCCGCCGAGTCGGGATGAAGAATATATTCCAAAAAATCCAAAAGGATCAGAATGCCGATCGTTTCCAATCCGTGAACGCCAGCGACGATTCCAACCGGATGCTTCTTTAATCCCTTTTCCGTTCCGATTTTTAAAGAATGAAGCGGAAAACGAAAACCTTCCGAAGTCTTTCTGGAAAATCCGATCTGATTGAGAGACGCGAGTTTGCCTCCCAATTTTAAGATCTTCAGAATCTTTTTGTCGTATCGATTGAGTCTTTTATAACCCCGAAGCATTTCGAATCCTATGAACGTTTCGCCTGAATCGCTTGCAGTTGATTGCAATCTTCGGAAAGTTTTAAAACTCCCGTTTCGATTTTCTCACAGGTCTCCTCTGCCACGGTTTTAAAACAACCACGAACGGCCTTTTTGATCGTATCGGGATTTTCGTTTGCGAGTAAATACGCGTTCGACTTACGGAATTTCTCAGCGCAGTTCGCCGGATTCAACCTTTCCTGAATCAAAGCTTTGGAAGAATCCTTCAACGCGCCCGAGTTTTTTTCCGCGCAGGTCGCGAGTTTTTGACAATAAGCGGAAACGAGTTCGGAAGATTCTTCCCTCCAAGGATCGTCCTGAATCCCCTGCGGAATTTTCGCTTTTTTACAATCTAAAAAATTCAAAAAAAAGAATATTCCAAAAATAAAATATACAAGACCTAACTTTTTCTGTTCCATGATTTTTCCGATCAATGTTCCGATTTTTTGCGAATGAATATCTCGACTCTTTCTCCGGAAGCTTTTCCTTCCGGAGTGGCTGCGGCCGTTTCCACGGGTTTATAAGAACTTGAGGCTTCGATGGAAATTCTTTCCTTGGGAATTTTATAATTCTTCGATAAGGAATCCGCGATGAGTTCGGCCCGATACGCGTTGTATTCCCAAGCGTTTCTAAAACCTTTTTGTGCGGCCTCGTTTCCGTACGGAATCTGGACCTTCAATGAAATATCCACATCCATCGCGGCGGACATTTCCGAAATTTTTTGAAACGCGAAGATCATATCCTCGTCGGGTTGAAACTGTCCTTCTCCCAAAGAAGAACCGAAAAGAACGATCTTGATTTCCTCGGTTTCTTGAATGCCTATGTTTAACTTTGCTTTTTCCTTTAGACGTTTTAAAGCGTAACTAACGCGTTCCCAAAAACGGTAGAGCTGAGTCCTGGGTTGAAGCAACGGATCGTCTTCGATGGTGACCGTGCTCCCTTGAAAAAAAGATTCTCCCAAACCGAAACCGCCTCGGATCACGTCGGCGACCTGTTTTAACTTCGCCTGATCGACCTGTGAGATGGAATACATGATAATGAACAAACCCAAAAGAAGTGTGATCATATCCGCGTAAGTCAAGAGCCAGCGCTCTCTGTTTTCGTGAGATTCTTCCTTGCGGCGACCTCTTTCCAGAAGTTGTCTTCGAAGTCGGCTCATGCTTCCTTCCGATTCTCCCCGAGTAAGGAATGAATGTATTCGGTTTCTCGTTTCTCCACTTCTTCATAAAAAGAATTGAATATATTCGAAGAGACGGGAAGCGTCGCGTTATACGCCTCTTCCACGCTTTGAAACAACGCGGAAACTCCCAAAAGGGAAGCCATAAAACGCGCGGGTTTGATTAGGTAAGCGCTGATGGGTTTGTGCGCGAGTTCGTAAAAAACCTTCAAGTTTCTCAAAACGATTTCCAACTGTCTCAGTCTTTCCTTGTAATGACCCATCTGACCGTAGTGAAGATCGTATTCTTCCCTGCTGAGACGTTTTCCGTCCCAACCCGAATCGACTAGATTTTTGGCGAGAATCGTATCCATCTCTTCGGTGAGATTGTTGAGTTCGATGAGGAACTCTATATTCTCGCGTGAAGATTCCTTCATCATCCCTTTCACTTTTTGATATGTGTCCATCGCAAGATGAAGCCAAACTTCTCGGCCTTCGAGATTATAAATCTTTTCGAAAAAATATTCCACCATGGGAATCGTTTCTTCCAAATGAAAGTAGCTCGCGTAAAAAACCCGGAACCGTTCGACCTGCGCGCGAACGACTTCCGCTCTTGCCGCTTTCAGTTTTTTAGCCGCGAGATCGCTCATTCTTGTTTAGAAACCAATTCCAATTTATAGGAAACAAAACCCTGTTGATCGGTTTGTTTTTGAATCGATCCGAACTGGTTCGGAAGGTTGATGACTTCTCTTCCCATTCTTGTAGAGGAACGAAACAACACGTGCGGAGTTCCGTCCTGATCCGGTGTTAAGGAGAAGCGAATTCCGTATTTATGATTTCTTCCCCAACCCTCTTTCGTGATCTCAATCAGTGGAACGGAAGAATTTATATATTTACCCGCCGCCGAAAAAACGCTCGAACCGGGAGAATAAAATCTTTGTCCTTCCTTGGTCGTATCGACGGTCACCTTACCTCCGCCCGGAAACGAAAGGGAAAGATACGTAACACCCGCGTAAGAGCCGCGATTCTTCAACCAGAGAATCGCTTCGCCAGCGACTCCTTTTTTCCATTCTTTAGGAGCTTCCAAAGAAAGAATGGAAGGAACGGCGACCCTCGGAATATCGGGAACCATTTCCCATCCGTTGAAGATAAAATTCTGAGCGTAACTCCGATTGGAAGGAAAGATAGTGATATTCTTTTCGGTCTTGTTGTAATCGAAATCGATTCGTTTCGACTTAATTAGAAATTCATGATCTTTTAATGAAAGAAGACCGTCCAAAATCTTTTGGCCTTTTCGAATCGCGTACGGAACCGAAAAAAGACCGAGAGGAGGTTCTTCGCTTAACACTTCCAAAAAGAGAGTATTGAATCCGTCTCCGGGAAGTTCTTCCATTAGAATTCTCTTAACTACGTAACCTGCTTCTTTCGTCTGTTTGTCCGATTCGCCGGGAAGCCAAGCGGACTTACTCGCGTCGTAATGAAGAGGACCGATGTTTAACAATGAAAAGGAGAATTTGCCGAGTAGGGACCATTCTCCCCCTTTCTTTTTAAAAACGCCGAGAACTTCCTCGGTTCCGTTGCGAACCAAAGCGAAGGATTCGAGTTCGGGATCCTCGTCCAAGTTTCCGACTTTTTTTAATAGGACATCGGGATTCTTTTTATCCGTCGCGGAAAACAAAAGTTCCACGATTTGAGAATCCGAAGGCGTCTTGGAAGAACAACCGACTGAAAGTAAAAGTACGATTAGGCTGAAAAGAATTTTCAAAAAACGAAATGAGAATGGATTCATGGTTCGATTACAGAATCCGGGAGGGAAAATAGTCTGTCTATGATTTTCCGGGGCTTCTAATTCAGATCCAAAACCTGCCGAGCGATCCTTAGAAAGCGAAGGCCTGAGTTTTTTAAGGACGGGTTATATATCCAAAACTTCCTTTAAGATCCGAGAATTTACCCGTCCGGTGAATTCGTCTTCGTATCGTTCCAATTCGGTTACAAATTCCTCGGAAAATCCGGCCTGAATCCTCGTTTCGGGAAAGTAATGATATCCTTTGGCCCGTCTCGGTGTGAACGGGAACTCGATCAAGGAAAGATAGTGATCCCATTCGCTTCTCGAATCGGGAATCCGCTTTTTGATATAGTGATAACCGCGACGCACGTGTTTGACCTCGTCGTCGTAAACCTTTTGCATGATCCCTGCCTTTTCCGAATCTCCGAACCGTTCGAAGGCCATCGTATAAATTTTTGAAAAATCCAGATTGGCGCCTTCGAAAGAAATCGCCATAACCGCATAAAACTTTTCGAGGGTCTGCATTCTCGGGACTTGTTTCCAGAAGATGGAATTGAGAGGACGATCTCCGAGTTCCATTCCTCCCTTTTTCATTTCGGAAAGATACATTCTCAGATGGGTCTGTTCTTCGAGAAGAGTTCGATACAAACCGAATCGCACCGAGGGAGGCGCGTCTTGAAACTTAAGAATCGCCCAAGCGAAAAGTTCGATGGCCATCAACTCGTGATTCGCAAAATGGTGGAGCGTGACGTAACGATTCTCCTCGTTGAATAGTTGTTCGAGTCTCGGGATCTTGCTTTTGTGTTCGGAGGTCTGGATTTTTTTCTCCCGAATCGGCAAGGAGGGAATATCAGAAGATTCTAATGAAACGACGTCGACCGGAGGAATGATGGGTATGAATAATTTATCTTCGAGGCTTGGGCCGAGAAGCACCTGTCTGGCGAACTCGTTGAGGGTCATCGTTTAAGCTGTGTGTTTGGATGCGTCGAAACTGAGTTCGATGATGGAACCCTGGATGTTTTTTTCGTCCGGGTTCGAGGAGATTTTACCTTCTCCGCAGTGGTACATGATCTTAAACGTATCCATCAAGGATTGAATGATCTGAAGACCTCTTCCGATATTTCGGTGCGGGACCTGTGACCCTTTCCAGGGGAGAATTTCGGATTTCTTTTCTTGATGGTTTTTAACGCAGGTGAGATAGTCTTTGAGGTTCGATACTCGGATGTCGGCGGGGATACATTCCAACTTTTCGGATTTAAGTCCGGAACCGTAGTCCATGATCCACATCGTGAACTTACAATCCTTGATGACCCAACGACAGATGATCGTTTCGTCGGAGCTGACTTTCACGTTAGCCGAAATCGAGTTGGTGATCGCCTCGTCGGCGGCCAGTTCGATATTGAGAATGTCCTTGGATGAAAAACAATTCTCCGACAGGGAATTTCTAAGTGCGGATCGGAGTTCTTTGATACTGGTTAAGTCGGTCGGGAGAAACATGACGTACGATCCCCCGTTGTGTTTAACCAGTAATGACTCTTCGGAATCTCTCATTTCCGTTCCCGGGCCCGCCTTCCAGATTAACAGCCTAAAGCAGGCGATTTGAGCAAAATATACCGTTTTTTTTCAGGACGACAACGAAATTCCTGCTTCACCGGCAGTTTTTTCAATTCTCTGTAGGAGTTTTTCCTTCCCCAAAAGCGGAAATAGAATCGGTAACTCCAATCCAGCCGATTTTCCGGTGGTTGTGGCCCGGATCGGCATATAGAGTGTTTTTCCTTTTTGGCCGGTCGTTTCACCGACTTTGGACATTAAGTTCTTATAGTCCTCATCGGTTTTCGGATCGCTATTCTTCAGCATTCCGTAGAATTCTCGAACCACCTTGGGTCCGTCCCCGTCTTTCATAAATCCGGCCGCTTCGGGCGACTGAATCTTAAGATCGGTAACAAAGAATTCCGCGATGTAATCGGGAGCCTGAGTCAGGTTGTCCAGATATACTCTAACAGATTCGACGATAGAAGTAAGTACAGGGTTACTTACATTTTTTACGTCTGCGGGAATATCGTTTCTATCTTTGAGAAAAGGAAGAAGATTTTCTAATACTTTGGATATATTCAAATCCCGGATCGTTCGATTCGATAACCAATTCAGTTTGGATTTCGGGTTCATCGCTTCCGCGATTTGAGCGAGGTCAGAAAAGTTCGTCACAACCTCGTCTTCTGTTTTCGGTTTTTTGAATACGTCGAATGTCGAAGGCGATTTCGAACAACGATGAACGTCGAAGATTCTTTCGAGTTCGTCTCCGGGTAAGAATTCTCGTCCGTCCGAAGAAGTCCATCCGAGAAGCGCCATATAATTTCGAAACGTTTCGGGAAGATAACCCAAATCACGGAACGCAAGGATCGACGTCGCACCCGCACGTTTGGAAAGTTTTTTACCGTCCATCCCTACGATCTCGGAAGCGTGCGCAAACTCGGGAACCTCGTAGCCGAGCGCCTCGTATAACAAAATCTGTCTCGGAGTATTGGAAAGATGTCCCACTCCGCGGATGACGTGCGAGATCTTCATCAACGCGTCGTCGACTACGACCGCGTAGTTGTAAGACGGAAAACCGTCCGACTTCACGATGATAAAATCGCCGATCAACTTGGTTTCGAATTTTACTTTGCCTTGAATGATATCGTTGATGATGAGAGTTTTGGAAGGAGTTTTAAATCGAACCGAATACGGAATTCCTTGTTTGAGTTTTTCTTCCACTTCTTCGTCGGACATGTTCGCATGAAGACCGTCGTAGACGTACGGAACTCCCATCGCTTCGGCTTGTTTCTTTTTGGCCTCTAATTCTTCCTGAGTACAAAAACAACGATAGGCCTTTTTTTCCTTCAGAAGTTTTTCGGTGTATTCCTTATAAATTCCGAGACGTTGACTTTGAATGTAAGGACCGAATTCTCCACCGACCTCGGGACCCTCGTCCCAATGAACTCCCAACCATTTCAAAGATTCTAATATGATTTTGAAGGAATCTTCTGTGGATCTGTTTTGATCCGTGTCCTCGATTCTTAAGATGAACTTTCCGCCTTGGGACTTCGCGTATAGATAATTGAAAAGTGCGGTTCTCGCTCCGCCTACGTGTAAAAATCCGCTCGGAGACGGAGCAAATCGGGTGCGAACTTCTTTGCTTTGATTCATGGGGATTGGTTCTTCTCGTTGGAAATTCTTATGATAGGATAATTTTTGAAATTGGCCGTTGTGGTAAATGGTTTATTTGCGATCAGATCGTAAAATGAAACGGATTTTTTTCCTTCTTTCTTTCGAAGAGCGGATAAGTCGATCTCGGAAGGAAAATCCAAACAATAATATTCGACATAGGTTTCCGTTTTTCTTAGAGGAAGAATCGGTATCGACCCGGTCAATCCGATCGCCGGAGGATATTCGAGAGAATCGTAATCGTAATCTCGGGAAGAAGTTACGGTTCCGTTTGCGGATACGAATTCGGTTTGCATGATCTTCACCAAAATTCCGCGCAAGCTGTGTTTCCATTTGAGAATTCCGATTCCGGGAACGATTCTGGTTTCTTCGGTTTCTCTCAAACCTCCTTCGTCGGTAACGGAGAATTCTTTTTTAACGTCTTCGAAAACTTCCTTTTTGGGTTCGAAATTCAAAACATCCGGCAGGGATTTTACGTTCGAAACTTCGGAACGTTTTATAATAAATTTCGGGGAGAATTGAATTCTCCGCGGATCGTTCGGATTTTTTTCCATAGGTCCGATCCATTCCGAAACTTCAAAAAGAATTCTTTCCCGTTGTTCGGTCTTTCCGGATAACTCCAAGTATTTTAGAATTCCTTGAACCATCTCCTCCTTACCTTGGCGGTTTTTCCAAATCACGTAACGCGTTTGAAAGCTGGAAGATTCGTAGTATGGAGAAACGATCGGAGACGAAACGAAGAAAATTTGCGAAGCGTAGTTTTCGGAAACGGGTTTGGAAACTTTCCATAGAATCTCGTCGATGCTTCCGCAATGAAACAAAAGGAGGGAAAGAAAGAGTACAAAACTCGAAATTCTAATATTCTCGAATCGGAACGGAAATACTTGCAAATGTCTGAAAACGGTTTTCATTGAATTGTAGATCTTGATTTTCCAAAAAACCTGCAAGGAAAAAGCCAAAATTTAAACTTTCTTTACAAAAACGGGGGGTCTGATATGCAAAGTGGCCGAAAGCGGATTGTTCTAATCTTCGCTTTCAAAACACTGTATTTAAGCCAGTCAACTTTTTACATTTGACAGGATAGTCTTCTAGAATTTCGTTGGCCAAAACCGTATGAAGAATTCCAATCCACCAAAATCAAAAGAATCGTTTCCAAAACGACCTTTTGAAGATCAAGTCAATGACGATCAGAGAAAATATTCTCGCTATGTATGTGATTCTCGTGCGATTCCGCACGAAATCGACGGTCTGAAACCCGTCCAGAGAAGAATTCTCTGGGCAATGTGGAACTCCGACGCAAGAAACCGTTATACAAAAACCGTAAAAGTCGCAGGTCTTGCGATGGGATATCACCCTCACGGCGATAAATCCATTCAGGATGCGCTTTCGCAAATGGCTCAAGACTTCACTTTTGCTAATAATATTCCCTTAGTTTCGGGAGAAGGAACCTTCGGAGACGTTTTGGATCCGAGTGCGATCGCTTCTCCCCGTTATACCGAAGTTAAATTGTCCGACTTTGCAAAAGATTTGGGATTCTTTGAAAGTTTACCGGACATCGACTACGTTAAGAACTACGACGAAACCGAAGAAGAACCGATTCACTTTGTCGGAAAAGTTCCGATCGTTCTTTTGAATAACATCCAAGGGATCGCGACCGGATTCCGTTGTTTTATTCCGGGCCACAGACTTGCGGACATCGTTAAGTCTCAGATGAATTATCTCAAAACCAAAAAACCTCTTCCGTTGAAACCTTGGTATAAGGACTTCGGTGGAGAAGTGAAGATGGCGGAAACGGAAACGGGCAATATCACGATGTCCACTACGTTCGCGTTCAAATGGGAAGGTGATGTTCTTTATCTTACCGATTCTCCGATGAACTGGAACCGCGAGAAAGTGGTTTCGCTGCTCGACGA
The DNA here is from genome assembly GCF_000243735.2 of Leptospira kmetyi serovar Malaysia str. Bejo-Iso9. Taxonomy (NCBI): domain Bacteria; kingdom Pseudomonadati; phylum Spirochaetota; class Leptospiria; order Leptospirales; family Leptospiraceae; genus Leptospira; species Leptospira kmetyi. Next base: position 2,872,711 of record NZ_AHMP02000003.1, read on the forward strand.
TATTTTAGAGAGAAAGGATTCCTGGTTAAAGGATTACGTGGATTATTCCAGCCAGACTTTCAAGATCGAACTTCAGTATAAGAAGGGAGAAAAGCCGACTCAAAAAGAAATCATGGCTCTCTTCAATAAGGAAGACGTTCAGACCTTAGCGATGAACGTGATCACCTTCGACGGTAAACTGAAGAATTTTAAACCCGAGGAAATCATCAAACGTTTCTGCGATTTCCGTAAAACGCATTTGATCCGAAGATTCAAACGTCTTTCCGGTTTGGAAGAGGAGAAGATCGAAAGAAACTCCGAACTGATCCGTTTTATTAAAGAGAAATGGAACGAGAAAGTGATCGGAATCAAATCCAAAAAGGACTTCGAAGACAAACTCAAGGCTTCCAAGTTCAAATACTTCGAGTGGTTGTCCACGATTCCCGTGTATAGAATGACGATCGACGAAGTCCGTAAATGCGAAGAAGCGATCGTAGAAGCAAAAACGACCCTGGCCCGTTATCAGGGATTGGTCAAAGAGGATAAAAAATTGACCGATTACATGATCACAGAGTTGGACGAACTTCAAAACAAATGGGATAAAGTATGAGCGCCGATAAGAACAAAGTAAAAGAAAAAACGTCCCAAGAAAGAAATTTTAAAAAGTTATCCAACGTGGAACACGTTCGGATGAGAACCGGTATGTGGTTGGGACAAAACTCCGCTTCCACGTTCGAACAGCATTTCTTCCGCAAAAACAACGAAGGAAAATACGAAATCGTTCACGAGGAACTCGAAGACGTTCCCGCAAAACTGAAATGTTTGGACGAGGCTTGTATGAACGCGGTGGACGAATACCGCAAAAATCAAAAGGACAAAACGATTCCCGAAAAGGATAAGATGTCCAAGTTGATCATCCAACTTTCTTCCGATCGTAAATGTGTAACGATCACGGACAACGGACGCGGAATTCCGGCGGCCAACGCGGAAGGAGTTTATCTCCATTTGATGTATGGGGAGAATTTCGACGATCACGTAAAACAGGATCACGTCGCGGGTCAAAACGGAGTCGGGATTTCTCTCGTGAGAATGGTTTCCAACTACTTCAAAGTAAAAACCGTAAACAACGGAACTTCTTTCAAAAAACTTTTTACCGTTCACGACGACGTAAAAAAACAAATCCGTTCCTATAAACTTTCCAAGGAAGACACCGATCGTGTGTTTCTTTACTTCGACGAACACGGAAAGTTCACGGATTGTAATCTTCTTACCAAGGACCAGATCGACAAACTCGGACCTTTATTAAAGAAAACGAATATGCAGGAATTGATCGAAAAGGCTTCGAAAGAAGAACACGGAACCACCGTGGAATTCGAACTCAATCCTCAGTATTTCAACAAACTGGACATTTCGTTCAACGTGGATCTGATGAAACAGTATCTGCAGGACATCGCGATGACCAATCCGGGTCTGGAAGTTCAGTTCGTTTTTAAAGGAAAGAAGGAAAAGTATAAGTTTAAGAAAGGTCTGGACGAGATTTTTTCCCATTCCGATCTCGTTTACTACAAGATGGATTATTCCGCTCCGGGCTCCGCTTCTCAGTTGCATCTGGAAACTTACTTAGTCATCGGGCAAAATAAAAACCTGACTTGGGTGAATTCCATCTTCGCGCCGCAAGGCGGTTCGGCGATTGAATATCTGGAAAATAGAATCTGCGACGAGGTTCGTAAAAAAAGTCAGATCACAGCGCTTGAGAAAAAACTGAAAACAAGTTCGACTCGAAACGACGTAAGAAACTGTTTTCACATGTATGTCAACGCGAGACTTTTAAATCCTCGTTTTAAATCCCAGGATAAGTCTTATCTGATCAACGATTTGAACGAAGACATTCGTAACGCGGTCGATAAACATCTTGAAAAATTCATTAAGAAAACCGGACTTCTCGAAGAAATCAAACTTCAGATGGAAAAACGGACTCAGCTCAAAGCGTTTGAAGACGCGCAGAAAGGTCTTAAAAAAGCGAGCCGGATGAATATTCCTAAGCTTATGCCTCCGACCGGAAAACCGGGCGATCCCGGACGAGTGTTGTTCGTAGCGGAAGGGGATTCCGCGATCGCGGGTTTACGTCCTGCAAGAAATCCGAAACTGCACGGTCTGTTTCCTTTGCGCGGTAAACCTCTGAATTGCAAAGGAATGAGCATCGCAAAAGCCATCGCAAACGAAGAATTAAAAAACATCGTCGCGATCGTAGGTTTGCCTTTGGATCAAAAAGTGAAGTCGATCGACGAACTCAATTACGAAAAGATCAGCATCATCACGGATGCGGACTTCGACGGATATGCGATTCGTTCTTTGATGCTTTCCTTCTTTTACGAATATTGGCCCGAACTTTTCGAGTTGGGTTTTATTCATATTTCGAGCGCGCCCCTTTACGAAGTGGATGTGAAGTTCGGCGATAAGAAAAAGGAAACGGTATTCTGCATCGACGACAAGGATTACGATGAATTGATCAAACGCGTCGAAAAAAACGGCGGAGAAATTACTCGTAAAAAACGGAACAAAGGGCTCGGGGAAACCGGAAAAGAAGCTATGAAGTTCGCCGTCGAAGAATGTATGACCAAGATTACGATCGGGAACAAGAAAGAAGCTTCGAAAGTTCAAAGCCTTTGGTTCCACAAGGATTTTGCGGAACAAAGAAGGGACGCGATTTCCGAATACGCGATGAGCGTGATCGAGGATTGATTTTTTTACGATAGAATATTAAGAATAAAGAATATTCTTTTTTTTAAAAAGGGACTTCGGTCCCTTTTTTATTTTGTGGGAGTTCCTACAAAATGATGGGCAAAGGTTGAGTTGACATATTAAGAATTTTCTGATATAAGCAGATTTGCGGGAACGTTCCCACGAAGCCCGCCACCTCCACCCGATTCGGGTGGGGGCCCGGCGTTTCACGACGAATGTGTGAACTCCTACGACTCGATCAAACCTGATTCACCGCGCGGATCGCCGAAGTCAACGCGCCTTCCACGGTCCCGTTGATTTCGGCCGTATGTTCTCCCGCGAAGAAAATTCGATCCATCGGTTTTAAAAGGGATATGATGGATCCGTAACTTCCCGGTGGAAACGTCGCGATTCCCGATGGAACATATTTAGATTGAGAAACTTCACTGCTTTGAATTCTCAAAACCTGCAGATCTTTCTTTTGTCCCAGACGTTCGAGTGCGAGACGAATATATTCCACTTTCATAGCGTCCGTGGAAGAAGCCAATACGTCGTATCGATCTCCGGTGGAAATCATTCCTAAAATCTTATCTTCGGAGTTCGTCTTGGTTCCCGCGTCGTAGATAAAACCGGCGGCGGAATCCGAATAGGCCGAAAAATTCTCCCTCGACCAAGGAGCTTCTCGTAACATTAGAAAAGTCTTATAGATTCTGGAATAACGGATTCTAAGCGCGGACAATTTCTTTTCCTTGTCCAACTCCGGGTCCCACTGAATCGACGTTAGCTGGTTTGCGGGAAGCGTGGAAATACAAGCGTTTCCCTCGATTCTTTTTCCGGAAGCGGTCGTAACGGAAACCCTTCCTTCACCTTGAACTACGGATACGACCGGATCTGCGAAAATCGTTTCCGTATTTTCCAAGGAGAATACGAGAGCTTTTGCGAGCGCTTCCATTCCCCCTTCCAAACGTGTATTGTATTTCGGAAAGTTGACGAGATCCGAAAGAACTTTTTGAGCGGATAAAGAACGCAAAGAATCCCCGTAATATAAGGAATATTTAAAGTTCAATATGCTCAGATCTTCCGGAGTCATCCCCTGGTATATTAGAAAATTATAAAAACTGATTCTATCCAATTCCTGTTGTTGTGTGGAATTGATTTTGGAATTCATCTGAACGAGTTTGTTCAAAATCTCTTGGGATTTTGCGGATATGTCCCAGGTTCCGAACTTCTGATACGATCCGAAAAACAAATCCGATTGAACTTCGAAGTCGGTCGTCTTCAATCCCAATTCTCGGATTAAACTTCTCGCGGTTCTATGTTCCGCTTGAATCCATTCCGCTCCCAGATCCAAAAAGTTTCCGCTTCCGTCGGTCACCGTGCGGATTCTTCCTCCCAAACGATCGGTGGCTTCGATGAGTTTCACCTTGATTCCCGTTTTTCCCAAAAGGTAAGAAGCGTAAAGACCGGAAATTCCTCCACCCAGCACGATCACGGTCTTTTGCGGGGAAGAAGTCCCTTGAGCCGATAATTTCATTCCAGGAAGGCCGGAAATGCCCGTAGCGGTCAAAATTCCAAGTTTGATAAACTCCGATCTGCTTAGTTTCATTGAATTGTCCGATTTGAATTTGGGAAAGTTAGATTCCTTTCTTTATTTTCGGTCAAAATCTTGCGTTCTTGGAAAGAATTTGATCGGGTTCCGTCTGAAATCTGTCGCATTCGATTCTTAGAAAAACCCTTGCGCGGAAAAGGTTCCAATTTTCACCTGTCCATAAGCTTTCAGGGAGGAAGTTGGGTGAAATTCCCACGCTGACCCGCAACTGTGATTTCGATTCTCCGATGAGTTTCGAAAAGCCAGATCTTCCCCGCGAACAACGTCCTCGAGGTAGGGACAGTTCGAAACTCGCCTTTGCATGTTTTATGCGTCCGCGATGGGGTCCCGAAAGACGAACGTCGGGGGACCCGAGTGGAAAATTCAACTTCTACAATCCATTCGCATAGAAAGGATTCTAAATCGAATTCAATACATTCAAAATTTAGAATCTATTCTACCCTGACAAAGGAAAACTTTTGCAGGTAACAACATGAAACGTACAGCTCATTGGAAACTTTTAGCGGCAACCCTTCTGATTTTAGGAACGGTGAATTGTTTTGAAACGAAGAAGGAAGATAACAACGATCAGATCAATACGATCTTAGCGGTCGTCAACGCATCGAACTTACAAGTCGCCGGTAATTGGAGCGCATATAACGGAACTACTTCCTATGCGGGAGACGCATTCAACTCTGCGGGAACCGTTAAAACCGGAGAATATACGATCACAAATTATACGTTTAAACAAGTAAGCGGTTCTTCCACTTACGAAGCGAACATCGTAGAATACAACAACACAACACAAGTTATGTATGTTCAGTTTACCGTTCATCCTTTCGGAGCGGCGGGAAAATTTTCGGCTTATTATTGGAATCGTTTTTCGGATAATAAATTCTATCTTTGCGGCGATCTTACCGGAAATAAAAACACTTTGGACGCGATCAAAGCGAGCACGCAATCAAACGATAAAACGAACATGAACTCGGGTTGTTATACGAACAACACGTTCACTCCGGGAACGGGATTCGTTTGGAACCGTTTCGAATCTAGATAATCACATGAATATACGAGTAAGATAAAAGAAATTTTGTCTTACTCGTTTCGAGCAACTTTATGAAACATAAAATTTTCAGCAATATGCGAGTCCTTCTAATCCTCGTTCTTATTTTATCATTACCTTACTGTAAGGAAGAATCGAAAGACGATTCATCCTTGGCCGCCTTGCTCTTTTTAGTTCAAACGGGAAGTTCGAATAACGCTTCGAGACCTTGCAAGGATCGAATCGCGATCGATCAAATCGGCGTTTACAACGCGAAAGAAATCGTAAGCGCGCCCGCAAACACCGGAACCGGCTTTCAAGATTCCATTTGCGCGGTCGACGGCGTATTAGGGCTTGGAAGTGTGAACGGTTCTCTCGACGTTTTCACCTTGGATACGAACGGTGCAGGAGCCTCTTTGATCGTTGGTTGGAACGGAAAAAAAGCGCAGAATGTAACCGGGAACGATTTTATCGTTTTTGAAAATCCGTTTCAACAGGGCGGAAGTTCCACAACGGTTTTTCTCGAACCGGTCATCGTCGAAGTCGGGAACGATCAAACGAATTGGTGCGGATGGAATCCGACTTATACCGGAGGCGGTACTTTCTCCAATAATCCAGCGAGTTGGCTTCGATTTGCGGGACTTCGTTACGTGGACTACAATCAAATCACCAATCCGATGAACTCTACAACTTTGTTTGCTTCCGGCGGCGGAGACGGCTTCGATCTCGGCGATGCGAATTTCGGAAACTCCGGAACCGGTTGTAGCGGCGCTTTAAAAACGGAACTCCAAACGAACGGATTTCTTTACGTAAAGATGACTTCCGCAAAAGCGATTCTCACTTCTCTTCCGATTCCGGGCGCAAACGAAAATCCGGACATAGACGGAGTCATCGCAAAACAACTCGGTCCGTAATATTAGGAGAATGGAATGTTAAATCTCGATCGTATTTTTAAAAATCTGAAATCGAAACTCGCTGCCAACGATACGATTTCATCCATCGGAGTTATCTTGTCCGGAGTTTCCCGTTTTTTACCGCATCCGTCGAACTTCACTTCGGTTGGCGCGATGACAGTATACTCCGGAGCGAGAGTTCGAGGTTGGAAGGCCTTCGCCTATCCGTTGTTAATGCTTGTTGTTACCGATTTGATTCTTTCCAAGGTTCACGGTTACGATTGGTTTTACGAAGGTCTTCCAGTCGTTTATGCGGCTCACATGATCTGCGTGGCTTTGGGAAGAATTTTTCTCAAAGACAACACGAAGATGACGTCCGTGTTTCTTGTGGCTTTGGTCGCGAGTTTACAATTTTTTATTCTTTCCAATTTTTCGGTTTGGGCCTTCTCTTCCATCTATCCGAAAACTTCCGAAGGTTTATTGACTTGCTATATCGCGGCTATCCCCTATTTTGGTGGTACTCTGCTCGGTGACTTGATCTACACTCCGATTCTTTTCGGAATTTTGGATCGAGTCGAAATCAAAGTAAAAAAGAATTTTACGAACCCTATCGACGAGACGGAGAAGGAACTTTCTGTTTGAATCCGAATGAACTTCTTACCAAATTACAAAGCAAGATCGATCTAAAAACGAAACCTCCCGGTTCGCTGGGAACTTTGGAATCTCTTGCGCTTCAAATCGGTCTTGTTCAAAACACCGATTCTCCCCAACTTTCCGATCCTCATATTCTTGTTTTTGCCGGAGATCACGGTCTTGCCAACTCGGGTGTAAGCGCTTATCCGAAAGAAGTCACCTATCAAATGGTATTCAATTTTTTGAATGGAGGCGCGGCGATCAACGCGTTCTGCAAACAGAACTCGATCAAACTCAAGGTCGTGGACGCGGGGGTCGATTTCGCGTTTCCTCTCGATTCGGTTTCCATCAATCCTGATTTTATCGGCGCCAAGGTGGGATTCGGAACCAAGAATATTCTTATGGAACCCGCTATGACCAAGGAAGAATGTACCCAGGCCATAGAAAGAGGAGCTTGGGTTTCCACCGAATCCGTATCAAAGAATTGTAATGTAATCGGATTCGGAGAAATGGGAATCGGAAACACTTCCTCCGCGAGTCTGATCACCGCAAGCGTTCTGAACAAGGACCTCAAGGAAGTAACCGGAAGAGGAACCGGATTGAACGATCAGGGTTTTCAGAAAAAAATCGTGATCTTAGAGGAATGTCTTCGTAAATATCAAAATTCTATAAAGTCTCCTTTCGACGTTTTGCAAATCTTCGGAGGTTTCGAAATTGCGATGATGGTCGGCGCTATGATCGATTCCGCTAAGAAGGGAAGAATCATTCTGGTCGACGGATTTATAGCGACATCGGCGTTCTTAATCGCACAAAGAATGGAACCCGTCATCATCAAAAACGCGGTTTTTTGTCACAAGTCCGTAGAACCGGGGCACACATATCTATTAGAAGAATGGAATGCGAAACCCATTCTCGACTTGGGCCTTAGACTCGGCGAAGGAACCGGATGCGCCGTCGCGTTTCCGATTCTTTTGTCCGCCGTGACTTTTTTAAAGGACATGGCTTCTTTCGAATCCGCAAAAGTGGATCAGAAAATTTGAATATGATCCGAGAAGAGTGGAATCGATTCTGCGCTTCTTGGATGTTCAACACAAGACTTCCCGTTCCTCCGTTTTACGTTTATTCCGAAGCTTCCGTTTCGAGATCCTCGCGTTATTTTCCTTTGATCGGTTGGATCGTTTCCTCCGGCGCTTCTTTTTTCACATACTTTCTTTCCTGGATTTTGCCCGTCGAGATTTCCGTAATTCTCGGAATGATCGCAAGCGTTTTGATTACTGGTGGATTTCATGAGGACGGACTTGCGGACGTATGCGACGCGTTCGGCGGTGGATGGAGTAAGGAAAAAATTCTCGAGATCATGAAGGACAGTCGAATCGGAACCTTCGGATCCTTGGGATTAATTCTTTCTTTGGGCTTGAAATATCTTTTGCTCGTGAAGTTGTTTCAAATTTCTCCTTGGATTTTTTTATTCACATCCTGGTTCGCACATGCGGCGAGCCGATGGTTCGCTTTGGTTATGATGATGTTGATTCCTTACGCGAGGGACAACGATCTTTCCAAATCGAAACCGATGGTAAAGAAGTTGCCGTTGCCCGATTTTGTTCTTTCTGTATTCTTCGGATGTTTTCCCGCAGTTTACTTCGCGTTTCAGTATAAGGATCGATTGCCGAATATTCTTTTGGGATTTTTTCTTTGTATCGGATTCGTTCTCTACTTTCGAAATTATTTCAAAAAATGGATCGAAGGTTTTACGGGAGATTGTCTCGGGTTCACGCAACAAGGCGCCGAACTCCTTCTTTATTTGGGAATGATCGTTTCTTGGAACTTTATTTAATCCGACATACGACTCCGGACGTTCCGAAAGGAACCTGCTACGGAAGAATGGACGTTCCCTTACTTTCAAACCATCGATCCGAGTTCGATTCCGTTTTTGAAAAATTTGAAAACGTTCCTGAAAAAATCTACACAAGTCCGAGCTCCCGTTGTAAACTTCTCGCCGAATTCTTAATCGAAAAAAGTCCGAAATCTACATTAGAATATTCAAATTCTTTGATGGAGCTGAACTTCGGAACCTGGGAAGGAAAACTATGGTCTTCGATTTCCGAAGAGGAATCCGGCTTTTGGACAAAAGACTTCGTAAACGAAAGAACTCCGGGCGGTGAAAGTTATTTTGAAATGTTCGGAAGGGTTTCCGAGTTTTTGGACGGAATTTTAAAATCGAACGAAGACGGCAAAATCGGAATCGTGACCCACGCGGGAGTGATTCGAATCGTTCTTTGTAAACTTTTGGAAATTCCCTTGGAACGAGCTTTTTCTTTCGAGTTGAACTACGGTTCCTTGAATAAGATTCAAATCCAAAAGAATGGGACAGAATTTTTTTCCAAATTGATTTTTTGGAATCTTTGATACGGCCTAAGCGCTATAGTTTTTACGCGAATTTCCGATAGAATTCTTAACATGCGATTTTTTGCTCAGTCTCTTTTTATTCGGATTCAAAGGATCGCATATACGTTCGCGTTGACCTTGTTTTTCTTATCCTCCGCGACCGAAGTCTTATCCGAAAACGCGGAACGATCCAAACTGTTCATCATAGACGCTTCGGGATCGATGAACGAATATTTAGGAATTTATCAGAAAATCCATCTCGCGAAAAAACACGTTAGCCGTTACATCTCCACTCTTCCTTCGGAAACGGACGTCGGATTTATGGCGTACGGAAATCGGGTTCCCGGTTGTTCCTCTTCCCGGTTGTATCAACCCTTGGAAGCGGGCAATCACGACGCTTTTAAAAATCGTCTTTTCGGTTTAACACCTTCCGGCGCGACCCCGCTCGCGGAATCGATTCGAATCGCCGGAACGTTGATCTCTCAAAGAAAAAAAGAAACGGAAATCATTCTCGTAACGGACGGGGTGGAAAGTTGTTACGGAGATCCCAAAAAGGAACTTCAAGTTCTTAAACAAAAAGGAATTCCGTTTAAATTTCATATCTTCGGCCTCGGTTTAAAAGCGAACGAAGAACAACAGATGAAAATTCTTACGGAAGAAGGAAACGGAAAGTATTTCGGAATCGAAGACGATTCTTCCTTTTACACCGCGCTCGATTCCCTGAAAACCCAATCGGAAACTGCGGTCAAAGAACCGCAGAGGAACACGATTCCGACTACAAAACCTAACAACGATTTAATGGTTTGGTTTGAAAAAATTCATCGAAACCGCGAATCCGATTCCAAGGTTTTATATACGATCGACTTCGGCTTCAAAACCAAAAACAATCCTACGAATTGCGTTATCTTCAACGTAAAACGAAATACGGAATCTTCTTCCGGTCAAAGTTTGGGTCCGAAAAGAATCTCTTCGCCCGAGAATTTAATCCTAAGCAAAAGCGTTTGTTTCGATCTTCCGGAAGGTAAGGGATCGATTGCGATCGAAATTCCGGCGCAATCTTCGTTAACCGGAATTCTTGAGTTGTGGGACATGACCGGAGTTCCGTCCGCGCTCGGGCTTTCCGAGGAAGAGGAACTCCGTTAAGAACGTTAGACGTCACAGATGTAGATCGAATTCCGCCGGAAAACTGACCTTATACTTCAGTCTGATTTCCTTTTTTTGATTCGGTTTTAGATCCAATTTCCATTCGAGAATTCCGGAATCCTTTCTAACTTCCGCGTAACCCTGAGTCGTTTCCGAATCGATCGTAATTTTCACGCTTTCCACGCCCGAAACCGGAATCGATTCCTGAAACGAAATCGATCTGGATTCTTTTCCGAAATTTTCAAGCTCCACTCGAATCAATTTTTCGATCACCTTCGTTCCCGAAAGAAGACCTTCTTTGGTTTGATTCGATTCTTTTCTATAGATCGCGCGGATTTCGTTTTCGGATCCGAAAGATATATCCGCTTTTTCGCCCGGACTTACATAACCGAAGCTGGATGTTCCCACCATACCCGCTTGGCGAAACACCGCCGCCTCTCCCGGAAGAAGCGGAAATCCGGAAAGATTTTTAAAACTTCCTTTAATGAGCGGATAACGTTTCAACGCGGGAACATACAATGCAGTAAACGCCGCGTCCGTCGAGAACGAAGCGAGCGATAATTTTTTGGATTCTTTTCTGGATAGAAGAGTCACCGGTTTCGAATAACGAAACAAAAATCCGCTACCCGATTCTTCGCTACTTCCCGTGGTCGGATCGGTTCCCGCTTCGGGTGATTCCACTTCGGGAGCGATGTTCGCTTCTCCCGCGGTCGAACTTTGATTTTGTACGGCGACCAGCCCGTCTTTGTTCGTTTGTTTTTTCTGATCGTATAACTTTTGACTGGAAAGACGGGGTCTTCTTCCGCTTACGTCGGGGCTGGAAGTAGATAATAAAAGATTAATATTGTTCCAATCTTCTCCGCTTTCCTGATTGATCTCCGCGAGATATTCGAGTTCGATCTTCTCCCTTCCGTCCATGCGCACCGAATAGAAAGGTTTCCAAGAAACTCCGCCGGATTGATACGTAAGATTCAGCTTGGCTTCTTTTTTTTCCGCGCCGTTGAAACTGATCAGAACCTTCGTGATTCGAGAGGATTTTTCGGACAAGGAAAGAATCACGCCGAGTTTATCCCTGAGTTCGGAAAGTTTTTTCCGAAGATCCCGAATCGAACGTGTGACTTCCTGATTGGAATTCAATGCGTTCTGAATGGCCTGACGATTTCCGGAAAGGGATTGAAACCATTTTTTGGAATCGGCCTCGTTCTTTTTATAGAAAAGATTTTTGGAAATCATTTCCGAAAGTTTGAGTCTCGTATCCACGAGAATTTTTTTCAGATTCTTCAGGTTCGAATCCTTTCCTTCGTAACCTTCGATTTCCTTTTCCAAAACCCGGATTTTCTTTTGAAGATCCAACGCCTCTTCGTTGTGAATGATCGCGCCGGTTTCGATCCAAGTGCTCGAACCGACTACGGACGCCCCGGGCGCTTCCACGGATGCGACGAGGGATTCGTCCTGAAGCGCAACGGGAAGATTTCGAATGAGAAGTTCGTTGAGTCCCGGTTCCAAATTGATTCTTCCGCTTCTCAAAACTCCGGCGGAAGATTCGTATAAGGTTACGTCTTGAACCTTGAGTTCCACTTCTCTTGCGTTTAAGGGGAAAAATAAAAATCCGATCGCAAGAAAGAATAAAAATCCTGCGATTTCCTTCCCCGATTTCGCCTTGCGATCCTCAAACCTAAAAGCAAAAACTTTAAACATAGAGAATATTCCAAAATTTGAATTTTTCATCTTAGTATCCTCCGGAACCCGGGGTTCTAATCAGACGATTGTCGGCCGGATGACTTACTGAATATTCAAATTCTATAATTCTTTTTCCGCCGGGAGGAAGTTCCATCTTGTAAGTCAAAATTCCTTCCTCGTTTTTAGTCGGAACGTCCTTACCGAAATCGAATTTGATTTCCACGCTGTCGTCCACGGTGTAAGGAACGCGATCGATCAAAGTGACCGCCGCGCTTCTTTTTTTGCGGTTTTTGATTTCTATGCTGACCTTGTATTTGATCTTTGTTCGGGACGAAATCACGCCTTCCTTTTGTTCAAAGGATGTCTCGCGTCGATTTACGAGAATGTCCCGATCCTGACCGAGTTCCATTCGAATCGCTTCTCCGGGCTTGCTTACGCTGAGAACCGTGTTGCCCAAAAGCGTATTACCCGAAAAAACTTCCATCGGTCCTGCGAGCAAGGGTTCCCCTTCCGAGTTCGACGCTTCGACGGTAAGATACGCGCCCGGACCTGCGAGCGGAGAAGTGGAATAACCCGGCGTTAAGGATAAGTTTTTCTTCTTTAGAAAAACCTTATTGAGAGAACGATCCGAAGGAATCGTTTCCGAAATTCCGGAAGCGTACTGATAATCAAAACCTTCCAAAGGAGAAGGAGGAATCAAACCTCCCGGAACTTTTTGAGAAGAAAGAATCAGACTTCCTTTACGAAGTAATTCTTCCGTATACGTTTCGATCGAGTTCAATTCTTTACGGGAAAAATCCGAAAGTTGTGAGAATTTTTTCAGAGCTTCCTGTCCGTAGTAATTCGCCTGATCGTATTGTCCGCTGTTGAAGTTGTATTGCTGATTCGCGAGATCGTTCTTCAGTTGATTGAGATTGTCTTCGGTTCTAAGAGAATTCGCCCGGTTGGAATAATTTTGCTGAATGATCTGACGCGATTGTTCCATCGGAGCCGGCGCATTCTTTGCAGGTGCGTTACTCTGCGCGTAACCGTCCGATTTCGAAGCGGCGCGTTTGCTGATTTTTCCCGAGACCTTATATTCCTCTTTTTTCTTTTCCCTCGCGGCTCCAGCGGAAGGAGACGGCGCTTCGTCTCTCGCTTCAAAAGCGACGCTTTCTTCGTTGTCGTTGTACGCTTGTTGTTTCATGTCTTCGACGGAAGACTGAGTTTGAATTCTCCATTCTCTTACGATCGGAAGATCGATGTCCAAGTCCGGATTGGAAGCGGTGAAAAAAAGTTTTACCTTATCCCAATCTTCACCCGTATCGTTTCGAACGAGGGCGAACCAACTGAGATCTCCGCTTCTGGATTCATCCGTTAGTTGAAGAGAATATCTCGGAAACCAACTCGCACCCGGAATCAAATACTTATATTCGATCAACGTTTCGGAATCGTCCGATGTTTCCGTTTCGAGATAAATTTCCTTTTTCTGTTTCGCTTCGAGTCTTCCGAGATGATCCAAACGCGCGTCCGCGACCAGACCTTCTTCACGAACCTGATCGAGCGCTTCGAGTTTTTTCTGACGGATCAAAGACAACTGATTGAGATGTTCCTGATATTGTTTTTGAAAACCGGATAAGAATTCCGGATCGGCGATCTCCTCTTGCGGAGCCGGATCCTTTTTGATCGTTGGAGAAATTTTTACGATCGTCTTTTCCTCTTCGATCAATTCCTGAATTTCGGAACTCAAAAGTTCTATCTGATCGTTGAGGGCTTCTTGTCGCTTTAGCAAGGAGGCGATTTCCTTCGTTCTCGCCTTTCTTTCCACGCGGATTCTTGCTCGAATTCCACGGATCTTGATCTTCTTGGAAGAATCCGGAAAACGAACCGATATCGTTCTTTCCGAAACGTGATCGGGAATCTCACCGAGATAAATTTCGGAACTTCCCGCTTTGATCTTGGTTCTTAGATTTCTCGTAACATAAGCGAAGCTCGAATACAAAACGACGGATTGAATTCGGGAAGAATCGACTTTTTCCGGCGTGGTGGCCGCGATTCGTTCGCCTACGGACCGTTCGTCGGTTTCCGCGGAATCGCTCTCGTCCTGACCTTTAACGGCCGGAGCCGTTAAAATCAAAAAGATAAGGATCAAAATTGGAAATAATTTTTTTTCAATCCGCAACGTTTGAAAGGATTGTCGCATACGGTTTTTCTCCGAGAAACCAGTGTTTCTTCTTCACGAAAAGAAACACCGGTTCCCGAGACGGGTCAACCGTTTTCCCTAAGGATAGAAGGAGGTTTCAGAAAGTACTCTGGGCTTGGGCCTTTTGACCTCGAACCGAAAAGAATCGTTTCTGACTGATTAAAAAACTTCCGAGAACGGTTAAGGAAACGAGCGATCCGATCTGGAGAATTCTCGGCAAAGCGAGAATCCATTCTTCGCTTAACAACATTCTCAGTTTTTCCACCCCGGTAAAATCCATCGGAAATAGGAAAGAAATTGCCGCGATCGAACTCATTCTTACGATTTCGGAAATCATTCCGCTCGTTTTGGTTTCGAAAATCGCGCTGATGTTCCAGAAAGTCCAAAGAACGTAGAATCCGAGGATCAACATTTCGAACAAAGGAAGCTCCTTCTTGAATTCGATGTAGATCATGGAAGCTCCGATTCCCAACGCGAATTGAACCGCCGAATAGGTCATCAAAGTCGCCGGAATATGAGTATTAAACTTTTTGTATGTCTTTTTATCGATTTCGGGAGGTGAGATGAATTCCCCGATATCGGAAGGTTGCCAACCGGGAGGCTTGAACCAAACCAGAAACTTATCCTTCCAGTTTTTGGTTTTCCAAGCCATTTTAAAAAGATCTTCGAAGTGATGAATCTGCGCGTGAACCGGGCTCCAAGTCTGAAGCGGTTTTACGATTCCGAAAATCGGTTCGTCTTCCTCTTCGATATAAGTTCCGAGCATTCTATCCCAAATCGCAAAAGTTCCAGCGTAATTTTTATCGATGTATTTGGGATTGCGGGCGTGATGTACTCTATGTTGAGAAGGCGTGTTGAGTATGTATTCGAGAATTCCCAATTTTCCGATCAATCGCGTATGAATCCAAAATTGATAAGCGAAGTTCACTTGGATACAAAGCACGAACATCAACGGAGAAAATCCGATCACAGCAAGCGGAAGATAAAACGGAAGAGAGAATAAATTCTGAAAAATTCCCTGTCTTAAGGCGACCGTATAATTGTAGTCCTCGCTTTGATGATGCGCGACGTGGGACGCCCAGAACACGTTGATTTCGTGGCCGAGACGATGATACCAGTAGTAGCAAAAATCCGCGAGCACGTAACAAGCGATCCATCCCCAGACGGAAGTATCGGAAATTTTGAACATTCCAAAATTCTTATATACCCACGCGTAAATCGACAAAAGACCGACGGTGACGAACACCGTAAATACCTGCATATAAATTCCCGCCGTCAGATTGCTTACGGAATCCTTAAATCGATATACCGGTTTTTTTACCGCGTATCCGACGATCAGTTCCACAACCAGCAGAACAAAAAATACGGGAGTGATCAACTCGATGAGATTCTTTTCCATAATCGTTCGCTTCCTCTTTCTTCTTCACTCTGAAACCGCAAAGCCGCCGAGATCGAAACGAAATCGGTTTAATTGTACTTGAGTTTCAGCTCAAAGTGAACTCTGTAGCGATCGCTACTGTCAAGAAAAAAGGGAAACGGCCGAAATCGGAGTTCCGACCGTAAGATAACACGTGTTATGGATAGAACTTCTCAAACGACTCGATCGTCGTATTTCAGAAGAAGATGGTCATAGAAACGCCCACCGTCCAGATATATCCGCCGTAAGAATAATTCGGATTTCTTTCCGTAGGATGGTATTTATTCACTTCCATAGCTTTCAACTGGTGGTTTTCGAAAACGATGTCGAAGATCACCGGCTTTCTCAAGCGGTTCATAAATTTAAACGTGGTCGGGCTGAATATATAAGAAAAACCTAAACTATAGATGTTTCGATCCGAATCCATCCAGTTGTTCGCTCCCGGCATCGCGGGCAACGGAGTCGGTCTTGTCGCAAATCCGATTCTCGTTTTTAAGAATTTAAACAGAGAATACTCCGCTCCGATCCGGAAGTTGGTCGTGTCGTGAAGATAAAACGCTTCTGAATATTTTTCCTTGATACGGGACATCTTAAACTGACTCCAGAGTTCCCGGTTCATATCGAAACTGAGAACCAATCGGTCGTTCGGTCGGAACGCAACCCCGTATGAAAAAACTCTCGGATTGAATCCGTCCAGAATCGCGAGATCGAAATCCAATTGAATTCCGAGAAGAGTCGTCTGCGCTCTCGCGGGAACCGGATCGATCTGAGTCACGGTTTCACGTTTGTAAGAAGCACCTAAGCTGAACTTTCCGTAAGAGAATTGAAGACCGTACGTCGGATTGACCAAAGGTTTTACGGTAAGAATCACCTGAGAATTGGCTGAAACGGGATCGGGGGAAATCGGAACGTCCTTCATCAAGATACTTCCGGTTCCACCCGCGGTCGCGGTAAAACCGACCCCGGCAAACAAACGATCCTTCCAAATTTCCAAACCGAGACCGCCCATGATCGTCGGTCTTTCGTTACTGATCCCCTGTTGCAGATAACGTGGAACGGTGGGGTTTTGATCGTTGAGTGTAAGAAGATTTCCACTTCCCGGAACGAGGGCGTTGATTCCGAAACGAAGACCTCTTCCCATATCGAACATATCGTTCAAGTTGAGGGTTAGACCGAGACCTACGAAACTATCTCTAATTTTTGTAATATTCTGATTTCGCGGCGCTGTCGTATGCGAATCCGGATTCGCGTAATGATATTGAAAGCTTACCTCGTGAACGCTTCGTTCGGGTCGATTGGCCGGTTTGTATTTAAAAACTTCCTTTGTGAAACCTTCTTTCGTATCGGCCCAAAAACGTTTGTACCAAGGCCCGACAACGGTGGGTTGTTGATTTGCAGGATCGTTCGGATCCGCCGGTGGAGGCGGAGGAGCCGCGTCCTTATTCTCCGGATTTTCCGCTCCGTTGGTTCTCGCTTCTTTTTCGATCGAAGCAAGAATCAAATCTCCCTCGGAAAGTCTTCCGAGTCCCGCAGGATTATAAAATACCGCCGAAGAATTATTGACGATTGCCGTTACCGCACTTCCCATCCCCGCGGCGGCCGGATGCGCCCCGTAAATGTCCCCGTAACTTCCGGCCTTAATTTCTTTTGCAAAGCCGATCCCGATGAGTAATCCTATCCCGAATGTTCTTTTCAACTTGAGAATTTTCAATTTCGCCCGCCCTCTTCCTCATCCCTCTCCAAGGATGCAAAGATACCTTATGACTTATATCGCTTACTGATATTATTATTAAATATCAGTTATTTTTAAAAAGTTCTGATTATTTTATAGGTCGATACTTAAAAAGTCGAGAAAAAAATTGGAGCGTACGCTACAACCCGTAGGTTATGTTCCGTTTTTCGTAGGGGAAAGGTTTGATTTGACGCTTTTCGGAAACGTATTTTCGAAATAGATTTTCATAAGATCCGCAAATCTAAGATAACCGATAAACCGATTCTGATCCACGATCGCGATTTTATCCAAATCCTGATCTATAAGAATCTTCAATAAACTCGCCAAAGAATCCTCGGGTTTTCCGTAAGGAGCCGAAGTATCGGTAACGTCTCCCACCGTTATGAGATTTCCGGCGACGTTTCTGGATTCAAGCGTATGTCTGGCTTTTCGGAGAGAAAGAATTCCCAGATATTGATCCTCTCGATCCAAGACCACGTAGTCGCTCGCCTGAATTTTTAGGGCCTCTTCCTCCAACGCGGAAAGCAACATATCTTCTCTGGCAACCGCGATCGTTCGAAGTCGATTCTTCCAAGTTTTCACTTGAATCTCCTCCAAAAAATCCCGGTTCATATCCCAGAAATGCGCGGGCGATTGAAATCTGGTTTCCTTTTGCGCCTTATACAAACTCAACTTATGACTGAGCACGAACGTTAAAATCGAAACGACCATCAAAGGAGGTAAGAGCGTATAACTTCCGATCATCTCGCAGATCATTATCATCCCCGCGATCGGCGCGCTCGCAACGCCCGCGTAAAACGCTCCCATTCCCACCAAGATAAAAGAAGCCACGGAAAGTTCGGGATACACGAGCACCTTGGCAAGAGTTCCCACTCCCCCGCCCAACATTCCTCCGATAAAAAGAGAAGGACCGAACATACCCGCGGACCCGCCGGTTCCGATCGTAAACGACGTGGTGAGAATTTTGATTCCCGCTAAGATAAAAAACACGGCGACCAACCAAAGTCCTTTCGTTTGAAACGAAGCGGATAATAAACCTTGGGTTCCCACCGGATCTTTTCCGTCCAAAGCCACTTGAAGAACTCCGGCGCCGGTTCCGATCGTCTCCGGTAAAAAAAGTCCGACGGTTCCGATCAGAACACCACCTAACGCGGGTTTAACGATGGGTGAAATTCTCAACCGAAAGGAAAAATTTTGAACCTTTCTGAAAATCCGAATAAAAACGTCGCCGCATACGAAACAGAGCACGCCCAATCCCAAATAAAAAATCAGATCCGTATATCTGGAAAACTCCGTATCCGCAACTCGATAAACCGTGTTGAATCCGTTGAGAGAACAATAAACCAAATAAGCGGAAACCGACGAGATAATACATGGAATCAAAGAATCACTTTCGATGTCTTCCCGGTAGATCATTTCCACCGAAGTAAGCGCTCCCCCGAGCGGAGCGTGAAAGATCGCGCCCAATCCTCCCGCTGTTCCCGCCAACAAAAGAGTTCGTCGCGCTCTGGCTCCGGCTTTTAAAATCGTGGCAAGCAAGGAACCGAAACCGGCGCCGATTTGCGAAATCGGTCCTTCCTTACCGCCGCTTCCTCCGCTGGCCAACGTAAAAATCGTGGCGATGGATTTGATAAGCGAAACGACAGGATTCATCTTTCCTTCTTGATTATGAAAGGCGTCGATCATCGCATCCGATCCGGTTCCGCCCGACTCGGGTGAAAAACGATTTACGATCCAACCGGTAAGAAGTCCGCCCATGATCGGAAGAAAGAATAAGATCCAAGGACGATATTCGTCCGAGAAAGGAAGTCCCCAATGGATCGCATCGTTCGAATCGATCAAAAATTCTCCCGAAGCGTGAGGAAGCGAAAGGCCCGCGGCCCGATCTAAGAATATATATTCGCAAACGGCAAGAATTCTCGAGAATACGAACGCGCCCAAACCCGAAACGATTCCCGTAAGAATACAATAGAAGTATAAGGACCTTCTTCCACTGATTCGAAAAATCGGTTGTTTCACTGTTTCCGTTTTCATGACCGAGAATCGTCTTCGAGAAACGAGGACGGATTTATTTTTGAAATCTATATTCTAAATTATTAATATTTATAGGTATAAGACAATTCTACGAGACGGTTGTGAGTCGTCGTGTCCTCTATGGCACCCGTCATCCGATACAATCTCGGAATTACCAACGCCGCGATCACGACACCGCCGTATTGCGATTCGAATACGTTTCCGCTCGGTCCTTCCTTATTGAGAAGGTTGTCCACCATACTCTTTTTGGGAAGATTGTTCATCGCAAAGTAATACGCAAGCCCCCCGATCAACAAGTCGGTAAGAATATAAAAGGAAGTTCTCGAGAACGTATCGGAATACGTATACACCGGAGACTTGCGGGAATTATAAAGTACGGAAAACGCTGGTGAAATCAAATTCAATCCCTGAGATACGAGATGCGATTTTTTTTCGAGTTTTTCGATTCGATCGTCCGGAGTCGTTCCGGAAGCGGATCCGATTCCGGTCGCGTCCTTCTTCTGCAATTCGTCCCGAAAGTAATTTCGAAACACCTTTTCCATACCGTTTTTAGGAGCTTCGATCCGCATGATACTTACGTTATCACGCTTTGCGAATTCTCCCAAATAAATATCGAAAGAATATCTGGAATACCAAGGATTCGTATAATGATATTTGAAACCTTTCGTCTTCTTGCTGAACTTGACGGAACCTTCCGCAAACTTGTTCAAAGCCGCGGAGACTTTCATATTATTCTCTTCTATGTTTCCGTCCAATTCGATGACTTCGGAGGCGGATAAAGAATGGAACGTTAGGAGAAACGGAACGAAGATCGTAAGCAGTTTCTGAATGCGGCTCACTGAATTTCTCCTCCTTTGAAATACGCGATCAAGAGCATGATGGAATTGTAACTAACGTGAGCCGAAATGGAATACCAGATATTTCCCGTTCTCAGATAAAAAAGTCCGAAAAACATTCCCACAAAACTCAGGAGAATCGGAACACTTACCGAGGTTTGGCCGCTGTAATGCACCAATCCGAAAACCACCGACGTAAAAAGAAGTCCGGGCATTTCCAAACCTCTTCCTTGAAACTGTTTTAGACAAAAGCCGCGGAAGAAAACCTCTTCCACGATTCCGGTGATCAAACCCACGCTGTAAAGAGACCAGAGCAATAAGGAGCGGTTCCCTTTCATCTCCTTAAAAAGGGCTTCTTGAAATTCGTTCGGTGTTTGTTTTCCGAAAATCTTAGTCAGGAAAAAACCGAAAACGATCACGAACAAAAACACCAAGGCTCCGAGCCCGACGCCCGTGAACATCGTCTTTAAATCAAACGGATCGCTGAGATTGGCGTATTCCGCCTTGAAGAACTTCACCAAAATAAAATAAGCGGGAAGAATAAAACAAAGGGCCCAGATCAATCGATCCACGATTAGAAGCCAAGGTTTTTCCTTTACCATCACCTCGATATAACGCTGATAGATCTGCTTCGTATCGGATTGAATTTCCTTCTGAAATTTCTCCGTTGTTTCCTTGTAAATCTGCGCTCTCGTATCTCCGTCCAAATACGGAAAATCGCTCGGCAGTTCCTTAGAAATCAAAACCGTAAGAACGATCGAAGTGGCGATTAAGGGAAGAAGAATATAAGTTCCCAGTATCAAAACCAGAAGCTGTTGAAACGCGATCAAGATCGGTTCGAACGGCTTCTTTTGCGGATTACCGGTATTTTCTAAGGATTCCATCGGATCGTGAGTCTCGGTTACAAGCATTTCTGTCTCTTTTTTTGCGTCATTGTTTTTTTAGAATCGGCCGATTCTACACGTATAAGACCATGAAACGTTCTCTCAAGTATCCAATCGGAATGTTCGCCGTTCTTTTCTCGGTTCTTTTTTTTAAAAGTCCGATCGATTCCCGGCAAAAAACGGAACTTCTGAAAAACTTAGATTACAACAACCAATCCGTAAAACGTCTCCGAGAGGATGTGAAGAACAATTTGAAAGTATCCGTTTCCAATTTGGAAAGATCGGAACTCACATCTCTCGAATTCTATCGTTACGTGGTCAAAAAAGAGGACAACTTCTTCAAGATCATGGCCCGGACCGGAATGGACATCGACACGATCTCCTCGGTCAACAGCCTTTCTTCTCCCTATGATATTTATCCGGGAATGGAACTTCTGATTCCGAACATGCGCGGAATTTACGATTCGGATGAAAGGGAGAATTCTCCATCCGTTCAGAAAAAACTTTCCAAGAAATACAATCTTGCGGAGAAATTTATTTCCTTCGACGAAAGCAAAGGTTTCTGGTTTATTCCCGGCAAAGGACTTCCGAAAGAGGAACGTTCCTTTTTTTACGGAATGGCTTTTTATCGACCCTTAGGCGAAGAAGGAATCATTTCGTCTCGATTCGGAAAAAGAAAAGATCCTTTTACGCGAAAGGAAACGTTTCACGGCGGATTGGATATCGCCGCGGACGAAGGAACTCCGGTTTACGCTTCCGCCGACGGAGAAGTTTCCTTTTCGGATAAGAAGGGCGGATATGGAAACCTAATCATTCTCGGTCATAGACTCGGCTATGAAACTTTATACGGACATCTGAGTTCTATCTCTGTGCGCCCCGGTGAAAAAGTCCGCAAGGGTCAGAAGATCGGAGAAGTCGGTCAAACCGGAAGAGCCACCGGAAATCATTTGCACTTCGAGGTCCGAAGATTCAATCAGAGACAAAGACCGGTCTTTAAAGATCATGCTTAAAAAAATCTCGCTCTTTATTTTAGTATTCGTTTCGATTTCGGCGATCTTCCTCGGCTTTTTATTTCTGCGCTCCGGCAAAAACACGGAAGAATATTTGGCCGATTCTCCCTTTGATCCGGGTAAGAATAATTTTCTCTTGGAATCCGAATGGATTCATAAGGAAAGTCTAAATCAACCCTACGGAATCGCGGTCGATACTTCCGGTCACGTTTATACAGGAACCGCGGATCATAAAATTATAAGAATCAGAACCAACGAAAAAGTCGAAACGTTCGCAACCGTCGAAGGAAGACCCTTGGGAATGATTTTCGATTCATCCGGAAATCTTTTGGTTTGTGTGGAGGAAGTGGGAATCGTAGAAATCCGTAAGGACGGTTCTCAAAAAATTCTCGTTTCGAAACTTCCCGACGGAACTCCATTACGTTTTCCTCATGCGATCGACGTCACGAAAAACGGAAGGATCTTTTTCACAGTTTCCAGCAGATCGCATTCTCTCAAGAATTCCTTTTTGGAGGAACTTTCCTCCTCTCCCGAAGGAATGATTCTCATATTCGATAAGAGTCTCAGTTCATTAGAAATTTTGAATGAAGATTTGTTTTACCCGACCGGCCTCGCGCTTTCGTCCAACGAACAATTCCTTCTCGTTTCCGAGCCGTTCCGTCACCGAGTTTCTTCGGTTCCTTTGTTCGGTCCTAAAAAGGGCGTTGAAAAATTCTTTCTTACCAACATTCCGGGTATTCCCGCTTTGATTTCGGGAAAGGGCGGTTCTTTCTGGGTCGGAATTCCGTATCATAGAAACGAAATTTTGGACAAAGTTCAGGAATATCCGGAGATCAAAAATCTTCTCACCGGTTTGCCGGAGCTTCTTTTTGCAAAAAACACTCCGAGAGGTTTGGTCTTTGGGTTGAACGATTTCGGAGATATTACCGCGAACTATCAGGATTTTTCGGGTTCTTCGATCGGCGGGATCACCGCCGCTTTGAATCACGGCGGGAATATTTACTTAGTTTCTTCGACCAAAGGAAAGATCGCAAAGATGAAACCAATAGTCGAAGAAATTCAATTTTTCTAATATTAGAAGAATTGAAGGCGCGTCCCGTCGGGATCGCGCCGCAAATTCCTTACATAGATCCTAACGCTTCTCTGAATCTTTCGAGCGGGAATCTGTTTACGAAATCTCCGAATTTTTCACCCGGATTTCCTTCGTTTTTCCAGAGAACGAAAGCCTTCTCGAGTTGGTTCGGAATTTCGGCGAACGGAACTTTTTTAGCCACGTAATCTCCTACTTTGGTTCCTTCCGAATCCGCTCCGAAAAAGATGGAATACTTTCCGCCGGCCATCTGACCTACGATTCCGACTTCCGCGGAATACGGTCTCGCACATCCGTTCGGACATCCGGTCATACGAATCACGGGAGCCCTTTCGCTCAATCCGAGTTTGTCTAAAACTTTTTGAACTCCGTTTAGAAGTTCCGGAAAGGATCTTTCGGATTCCGTCAAAGCCAACGCACAAGTCGGAAGCGCGGGACAAGCGAGCGCGCGGTCAAAAAGAGGAGAAGGGCTTTCCCAAGCTACATTCAATTCTTTGAATCTGTTTTCGATCTTTTCGCGATCGGACTTTTGAATTCCGATCAGAATCAAATCCTGATCCGCGGTTACTTGAACGTTAAGTTTATAGACTCCGATGATTTCTCTCAGAGCGGATTTCAACGGTTTTCCGGGAAAGTCTTTGATTCTTCCCGCAAGCGTGTGGAAACCGAGAGACAGAGTTCCGTCCTCTCTTTCATGCCATCCTAAATAAGAAGGAGTTTCCCAGCTCGGTAAAGGTTTGTTCGTATCGAGTTTTACGTTGGAACGAGATTCCACTTCGGTTCTAAACCATTCCACACCTTTTTCAGCGAGAACGTATTTCAAACGAGCGTGTTTACGATTGGTTCTATCTCCGAAGTCTCTGTGAGCGGTTACGATCGCTTCCGCAACGGGGATCAATGCGCTTTCAGGAATCCAACCGAGCAAACTCGCCGCACGTGCGAACGTCTCCGGTTTGTTGTGAGTCATTCCGAAACCGCCGCCCGCAAACACGAAATATCCGTCGATCTTACTTCCGTCCGCCGAAAGAGTCGCCGCAAAACCCATGTCGTTTGCGTAAAGATCCACGGTGTTGTTTCCCGCAAGAGTCACCGCGATTTTGAACTTTCTCGGAAGATACGTTTTTCCGTAAATCGGATCCTCTTCGTCCTTGTTGAGTTGTTTATCGCCTAACCATACTTCGGCGTAAGCGTTCGTCTTATACTTAAAATGATCGGATAAAACCTGAGAAACTCCGTCGAGAAGTTGAAGTTCTTTTTTTCCGAGAGGGTTCACCGCCTGAGTCACGTTACGCACAACGTCGCCGCAGGCTCCCATGCTCGAAAGATTCACTTCGTGAATCGCCTTCATCACATCGCGTAGATGAAAGATTCTTAATGTATGAAGCTGAACGGATTGTCTTGTGGTTAAACGGATCGCTCCGCCTCCGAACTTGTCTCCCAAAGCGTCCCAAACCAAGTATTGTTCCGCGGTAAGCCTTCCTCCGGGAATTCTGCCTCGAATCATAAAACTCGTAGGAGCCTCGATATCGTTTCCGTTTTCGTCCTTTTTACGATCTCTATCCTTTTGCTGATAAAGCCCGTGAAACTTCAGAAGTTGTTTTTCGTCCTCTTCGTAGGAATCGATGTTCTGATCGATACCCTCGGCGATTTTTCCTCGGAGGTTCTTTGAGTTCAGTTTTATTTCTTCGACGGGCGATAATTCTTTTGTTTCTGACATGGCCTGGATCTTTTCCTTTTTCAGTTTATGATTTCGTTATATTCTAAATTCTTTTTAAATCGTTCGGAACTTTGAAGTAGTCCTCTTTGAGGGTTTGCAAAAGGTCTTTGAGAACCTTTCTTCTTTTTTCGGAATCGGGGAGAATCGACTTCAATTCTTTTCTGATCCGCATCAGTTCCTGAAGCTCGTCCTCGTGTTCGTCCGGGATCAATTCTTCCAATGTCGTTTTAACGATTCCGGAAAGTCCCGCAAAACTTCCTTCCGTGGAAATCGCGACTCGAATCGGACCTCGATCCAAAACGGCCGCGGAATAAAAATCGCAGTTGGAAGGATCGTCCGCGCAGTTGATCCATATTTTCCAGGAATGCGCGTAATCGCTGAGTCTTCGATTCAGATCCGAATCGTTGGTCGCGGAAAAAACGAGGGCTCTTCCTTGAAGATCGGAAAATTCCACGGATCTGTATTCGACTTTGATCTCGGGATGTTTTTCCAATATGCGAGCGACTTGGCCGCAAACTTCCAACGAAATCAAAGTGATCTTGGCGCCGGACTCGATCAGATGCGGCAATTTTTCAAGAGCGACCTTCCCGCCGCCGATCAACAGAATATTCTTATTTTCTAAATTTAAAAAGGCGGGGTATTTGCGACTCATTCTTCCCCTCCCCGAATTTCAAAGGAGGCTTGCGCGAACCGCGTTTTTTCCAAAAATCGAACCACTTGTCCGATATAGATGATCCCGGGACCCTTCGTCTTTTTTTCAAAGTAAGAATTCGCCGCTTCCCGCAACGTGCAGGTTTGAACATTACAAGTTTCTAATGAAGCATTTTCAACAAGAGCGACGGGAAGGTCGGCCGGGCTTCCGTTTTTTAAAAGGAGATCCGCGATCTTCGGAAGGGAAGAGGTTCCCATAAAAAGTGCTATCGTTCCCTTAAATTTCGCAAACCATTCCCAATCGGTCGCTTCGTTCAAAACGGTGTGGCCGTCCATAATCAGAACCTGGCGTGATAGTCCTCTATGAGTCAAAGGAAATCCCGCAAAGGAAGAACCGGCGTTCAAGGAGCTGACTCCCGGAACGATCTCGTATTCTATATTATGATTGATTAATGCGATTAATTCTTCCCCGCCTCTTCCGAAGACGAAAGGATCTCCGCCTTTCAGACGAACCACATTCTTCCCTTGAAGAGCGTAGGAAAGAAGAAGCTCGTTGATCTCTTCCTGAGTCGCGGAATGCGCGCCCGATCTTTTTCCCACGTAGTGAACGATCGCGTCCTTCGGAAAAATCTCCAGAAAGGAAGGATCCAGAAGGGCGTCGTATAAAATAACTTCCGCTTTGGTAAGAATTCGATAAGCGCGCAAAGTGAGATCTTCCGGATTTCCCGGGCCCGCTCCGACAAGATATACTTTACCGGTGCGACGAAGATCCGCGTTTGCGTCGGCGTTTAACATCGATTAGGCTCCGACTCCGGTGATCATTCCCGCGCCGACCGTGGAATTGGTTCCTTCGTCGACTAGGATAAAACTTCCGGTGGAACGATTGATTCTATATTCGTCGAAACTTACGGGTTTCGCGGTTCGGATTTTGATCTTTCCGATTTCGTTTAACGTAAGACCTTTGGAAGCGTCCTGTTTTTCGTGCGTATCGGGTGCAACCTTGAATTCGATTTCTTTTACGATCGCCTTTACCGAGTTCGTGGTTTGGCGAAGAAGATATTTATTTCCGGATAACAAGGATTTGGAATCCATCCAACAGATGTTCGCTTCCAAGTCTTGGGAAACGACCGGAAGATTATCGGACTTCACGATCATATCGCCGCGGGATATGTCGATCTCGTCCTTCAGACGGATCGTAACCGACATCGGAGGAAACGCTTCTTCCACTTCGCCTTCGAACGTATCGATGGCTTCGATGGAACTCGTAAATCCGCTCGGAAGAACGGTGATCGAATCGCCCTTTCGAAAAACTCCGCTGCGGACCTGACCCGCGTAACCTCTGTAATCGTGATGTTCGTCCGAAAGAGGACGAATCACGTATTGAACCGGAAAACGAGCGTCTTCTATGTTCTCGTCGCTTTCGATATAAACTTCTTCGAGATGATTTAAAAGCGTTCGCCCGTCATACCAGGAAAGGTTTTCGGATTTATCGACTACGTTGTCTCCGTTGAGCGCGCTGATCGGAATAAATTCAATATCCTTAATGTCCAATCGGGAAGCGAAGTTCAAATATTCGGCTTTGATTTCTTCGTAACGAGATTGGGAGAATTCCACCAAATCCATCTTATTGATACAAACCACAAGATGGGGAATTCTTAACATCGATGCGATATAAGAATGACGATACGTTTGTTCGATCACGCCCTTACGAGCGTCGATCAGAATGATCGCCAAATTGGAGTTAGATGCTCCCGTAACCATGTTCCGTGTGTATTGAACGTGCCCCGGAGCGTCGGCGATGATGAACTTTCTTTTCGGTGTGGAAAAATACTTATAAGCGACGTCGATCGTGATTCCTTGTTCTCTTTCGGCCTTAAGACCGTCGGTAAGAAGAGCCAAGTTGATCTGACCGTTGTTTCCGCGCGCGGTTTTTTCGATCGCTTCGAGTTGATCCTCGAAGATCGATTTGCTGTCGTAGAGAAGTCTTCCGATCAAAGTGGACTTTCCGTCGTCCACGCTTCCCGCAGTGATAAAACGTAATAAATCCATCAGAAATATCCTCCTCTTTTTCTGTCTTCCATCGCGGCTTCGGAACGTTTGTCGTCGAGTCTGGAACCTCTTTCGGTCGTCCGAGTCGTTTGGATCTCGAGGATGATATCGTCTATATTGTCCGCTTGAGAATCGACGGCCGCGGTACAAGTCATATCGCCCACCGTGCGGAAACGAACGATCTTGTCTTCCACTCGATCGTTCGAGTCGATCGTGATGAATTTCGAAACCGGAAAGAGAAGATTCTCGCGATAGATCACTTCTCTTTTATGAGAAAAATATAAGGAAGGAAGCGCGATATTTTCTTTGCGAATGTATTCCCAAACGTCCAACTCGGTCCAATTGGAAATCGGAAAAACGCGGACATTCTCCCCCGGACTGATTTTACCGTTATAGATATTCCAAAGTTCGGGTCTTTGCAGTTTCGGATCCCATTGACCGAACTCGTCGCGAACGGAAAAAACTCGTTCTTTCGCTCTGGCTTTTTCCTCGTCGCGGCGCGCTCCGCCGATACAAGCGTCGAATTTAAACTCTGCGATCGTATCCAAAAGAGTCACGGTTTGAATTCCGTTTCTGCTCGGGAACTTTCCTTTTTCTTCCACCGCTTTGCCTTGATCGATGGAATCTTGAACGTAACGAACGATCAACTTCTCGCCGATTTTGGAAGCGAGTTCGTCCCTGAAATCAAGAGCTTCTTGAAAGTTATGACCCGTGTCGATGTGAACCAAAGGAAACGGAAATTTCCCGGGACGAAACGCTTTCAACGCAAGATGTACGAGCGTGATGGAATCTTTCCCGCCCGAAAAAAGAAGAGCGGGTCTTTCAAACTGAGAAGCCGTTTCGCGAAGAATGTAAATCGATTCCGCTTCCAGTTGTTCGAGATGTGTAAGTCTAGATCTATTCATAGTTGAATTCATATTGCTCTTTTAGGACCGGCTTTCTGACGGACTAACTTGCCGTCCACGACGTGAAGTCCGCATTCTTGATTGGATTCTTCCCACCACCATCTTCCGGCGCGAATGTCTTCGCCGGGTTGAATTGCTCTTGTGCAAGGAGCGCATCCGATGGAAGGAAATCCCTTTTTATGAAGCACGTTCGTCGGAATCCGATACGTATCGATGTAGTCCTGAGTTTTTTCCAAGGACCAATCCAAGATCGGATGATATTTTAAAATGTTTCGGGAAGAATCGAGTTCTACTTTTGTTAGTGAATGTCTCGAATCCGATTGTTCCGACCGGATTCCGGTGATCCAAAGTTTTGTTCCGACCAGGGCGCGGTTCAAAGGTTCGACCTTACGAATAAAACAACATTCTTTTCTGTTCTCTACGGAATCGTAAAAGCTGTCGGGACCTTTTGTGTTGATGAGATTTTGAATCGCGGTCGTTTCCGGGAAATACGTTTCGATTTTTTTACCGTAACTTGCGTTGGTAAGTTTATGAAGGTCGTAAGTCTCGTTAAAAAGACGACCCGTATCCAAAGTAAAAACTCTGATTTTAAGGTTTCGGGAGAATATAACGTGAGTAATCACTTGGTCTTCCAGACCCAAGCTCGTGGAGAAAGCCGCAGTTTCCCCGTACTCGTTGCTGATCCATTCTAAAGCGTCTTCCAGGCTAAAAGGCGCAAGTTTTTGTTCCAACTCTTGCGGGTTCATGTTCGTGATAATCTAAGTCTTGAATTGGAGGCTCACGCATCCAGCTTGATTTTATTATTTATCCAAGAAATAGTCCAGATTTAAGAAAAAGTGGAGCTATTTATTTGCCAAATTTTTATATATTGGATTTTTTGTAAACTATATTTGATATAGAGTCTTGTCAGACGGCATTTTCTCAGTCTTACTGGAAATTTGGGGAATTCTTTTTGAATTTTTTGAAATTGTAGGAACTACAACGAAATCGAACGAGCTCGCACGGAAGCGCCGGTTAAGAATCCGCTCTTTTCCGGAATTTGTGGGAACTCTTACAAACCTCTTCTTATGTCCTCAAAAATGTAGGATCTCATACAAAATCCCGAAAAAACATTCGAGCCGGAAAGAATTGCAACATTTCAGCAATCGTCGCCCAATCGGATTTCCGATGGAAATCATCCAAGTCCTCAAAGGATTTTTTAGAAAGAATCCGAAAATCTACATTCTCCTTTTCGGATATTACGGAAGTCTTTTTCTGATCCTCTTTTTAAACGAAGAATTCGGATTCCCACTCCTCACGTCCAAGACGTTTTCGATCAAAGCGATTTCATCCT
Source organism: Leptospira kmetyi serovar Malaysia str. Bejo-Iso9 (assembly GCF_000243735.2). Lineage (NCBI taxonomy): Bacteria > Pseudomonadati > Spirochaetota > Leptospiria > Leptospirales > Leptospiraceae > Leptospira > Leptospira kmetyi. Next base: position 2,902,615 of record NZ_AHMP02000003.1, read on the forward strand.
GCATGTTGTATGGATTTCCGATGTTGCTATTCTACATTCAACTTTCCGAAAGAAGAAAGAATCGATCCAAAAAACAAAAACTGATCGGCTTTCTTTTCGTTTTTTGGATTTGTATGATCGTATTGCATCTCCAAAAACTTCCGATCGAAAATCTTCTCATCCATCTTCCAAAAGAATGGATCTTTTGGACCTGGAGAGTTTCTCAACAACTGATTCACGCGCTTCCTTTATTCGTATTACCGTCGTTATACGATCTTTATCGAAACAAAACGAAACCGATTCCGCTTGAAACGAGAAAGAATCCTTCCTATGTTCCGATTCTCATTTTAGGTTTATTAATCGCGGGGCTCGGTTCTATGGTTCCGGGCTTTAAAGAATTCTATCCAAGAGCTCCGCTCACAAACGAACACTTGATCTATAAGGCGACCTGGTACACAACTCTCGGATTTGAAATCTTCTACTTAAGTACATTCTACTTTACAGAATTCTTTTTTAGAAAGTTTACGATTCGATATTTGGGAGAAGTCGGAAAGTATCACGCGGTCGGCATGAGTGCGTAGATTTACGGAATGGTTCATTTTGAAAAACCGAGAGGAGAAATTCTCAGTTCTTTTTTCGGCGGCTTGCTCATGGGAGCGTTGAGCGTAAGAACTCATTCCATCAAAGGCGGACTTTACGCGCATATCGCGCTCGCGGCGGGCATGGAATTTTTTGCGGGAATTTATCTTTGGAAACAACTGTTGTGAGCTGAATCGTCGAAATCATCGACTGAACTTCACGATACAAGCGCCTCGAATCGGAAAAGAAATTGCGTTCTTGGAAAACTTGGATTCTTTTTCCGAAGAATTTTTATAAGATCCGCCTTCGATTTCTTCACAAGTTTTCGCGACTAAAAACCAATCCGGTTTTATTTCCGAAGACGAAGTAGTCTGAAAAAAATCCGATTTCAAAAAGTCCAGTTCTTCCTTTTTTCTTTTTTCCCGAACTTCCCGACGGTTTTCAAATCCCGCGCGATAAAAAGAAAGGGTCACATCGGGCCGATTGTGATGTTCCAAAGGAAGCTGATTCCATAAAACAGAAGGACGATCCACGGATTTTTTAAATACTTCTTCGGCGTCGTCCGCCGTAAAAAACAAACCTCGATCCACTCCCGAAAAACAAAGATTCGTTCTTTCCCAAAGGGAATGGTTCTTCCAGGTCCAATGACCCAAAGTAAATATTAAAAATATAGAATATACTAAAACTGAAAAAATCCGATTTCTTTCGGAAAAGAATTCTTCGTAACAAAACAAAGCGATCGCGATCGATAAAGCCGGATACAAATGATAGATATGTCTCGGTTGATGGTTCGGGGTCATCAAGGTCAAACCGACGATCGAAATCAAAACGGATAAGAATATAAAAAAGGAAGCGGCCACCTTCTTCGTTTTTTGATACCGAAAACTTCCGAGCAAAATCCCCAGGACCAAACCGAATCCAAGAATCCAACCGCCGAACGGCGCGTAAGAAGAATTCTCCACAATCTCATAAAAATACGTAAGACTAAAAATCGAATCGTCGCCTTGACCGGGCAACAAACCCGCTCCTTGTGCGTGTTGGATCGTGCTACTCGAACTTGAAAAACGATCGGGATGTAACAACACCCAAGAACCGATGGGAAGAATCACATACGTCCAAAAATTTTTCCACACGAAAAAGTTTCCGTCCGAAGAAAGAGCTTCCCTCAAAGAATTTTCGTTGTCGTTTTTCCCGAGTTTCGATGCGTAAAAAATTTTCCAAAAGGCAACGCTGATGCTGATCCAAAAGACGAGCGCTCCCGCATATCTTAAAAACGCTTTGGATTTACCGGGTAACGTTTCTTTGGAAAGAACAAACGAAAGAAGGACGAAAAAGATCGAAATCAAAATCGGAACGGAGGCAAAAGAGCGGGCGCCTCGAAACAACCCGTACGAATTCAAAATTTTGAATATTATAGTTTTTGTTTCCTCGAAACGGAAAACGAACAAAAACAAACATCCGAAAAAAATAAAAATATAACCGTACGGATATTTCGTGTGAAACAAAAGATTCGCGCTGATACACAAAAACCAAGGCGAGTAAGAATTCTTCCTTTCGTCAGAACTACGTTGTAATTCCCAAAACGAAAGAACCGCAGGAAGATAAAAAAGTCCGCCTTGGATTTCCAACATTCCCGAAAAGGAATAGTGCATAAAACCCGGGTTTTGCAACAAACCGGCCCAGATCAAAGGAAACAAAAGCGAAACGCCGATCCAATCTTTCGATTCGTTAAACCGAAATAAAATCCAAGGAACGATTAAAAACAAAACGATCAATTCAACGAACGTAAAAAGAGAAACGGGCGTTCCTCCCGCGCCGAACATCAAAACCGCGATCGCCTCCGGAAAATTTCTCAGCACGGGCCAAGTCGGAGAATCGAAAGTCAAACGTAGAACCGTGATCGGATCGAAGGATCGAAACGCTTCCGCGAGACGGATCGAGGTGATCAATCTCGCGTCGGGGTCCCAGGTTAAAAAATTTTGATTGGGACAAAAGGATACAAATTTCGAATAAAGTTTTTGGAAATAGATTCCTAAAATAACGAACTGCGGTAAAAAAAGTCCCAGAGAAATTAAAAGGGAAGAGCGGGTGTTATCAAAAAATCGCATGATCTCTCAGATGAATCATTACAACTTCTTTCGACTCACGGTCAATCTTCTAATCGGAATCCGTTTTTTATTCCCGCTTTTTTTCGCATTCTCTTTGCACGCGGACGAAAGACCTTTCACATTTCCGAAGGACCATTCTTTTCATCCGGAACACAAAGTGGAATGGTGTTACTTCGTGGGAATCATACAATCTTCCGATGGAAAAAAATACGGATACGAACTGAGTTTCTTTAAGGGAATTTTCGGAAAAAACAGGGAAGCGTTTCCGGTTCATTTTGCGATCTCGGATTTGGAAACGAAAAAACACGCCACAGCTCAGACCGTAGAACGTAAGTTAGGCGGAATGGCGGGTTACGATTCCAAAAAAATCTTCAGCGGCGATTTCGTTCTGCACATAGAAGGCAAAACCAAATTTCATCTTGTGGCAAAGCCGAAACATTCTCCCGAACTTTCCTTGGATTTATTTTTAAACGGAAAAGAATCGAACCTACTCTTGCACGGAGATCGAGGTAGATCGATCAAAAGCAGAAAGAATCCGGATTTCTATTCTTATTATTACAGCGTCCCCGGACTTTCCACAAAGGGTGAAATCGTTTTAAACGGAAAAAAAATCAAGATCGAAAACGGAAGTTCTTGGATGGATCACGAATGGAGCAGCCCCTTCGGTTCCACGCGACAAGCCGAACTTTCGGACGGTTCTAATTCTTGGGATTGGATCTGCATTCAACTCGAAGACGGAAGCGAAATCATGGCGTTTAATTTTCGGGAATCACCTGAATCAACGTCCGAAAGTTTCGGAACACTTCGTTTAGCAACGGGCCGAAAAATCATCTTTGAGAAAGAAGGAGAAGTGAATTTCATTCACGATTCTTCCTTTTGGAAAAGCGAAAGGACGAATAAAAAATATCCACTCGTTTGGAATCTGGACTTCAAATCATCGGAGAAAGAATCCGAACTTCAACTTATCATCGAACCGTTTTTTGAAGACCAAGAATTCGATTCCAGAGCGACGACCGGATTCAGTTATTGGGAAGGGGCCGTAAAAGTTCGGGGAACACGCGCCGGAAAAACGGTTCAAGGAACGGGATATTTAGAACTGAAGGGAAATCGAAATTAAATTTTAAGAACGATTCGATTCAATTCTCTTAACAATTAAGATTCTTTTTTGAAAAAGACTTTGTCTTAGGATTCGTTTCCTTGAAACTGTTTTCCGAGAACTCTGAACGAGATGAAAAAATATTTCCTAAAACGATTTCTTCTCATCATACCCACGCTGTTGGGCATGACGTTCATAGTTTTTTTAATTTCTCACTTCGCGCCGGGCGGTCCGCTGGAAACGGAAATCGCAAAAATTCGAGGTTACGCAAATTCGCAGGGCGGAAGCGCGAAAACGATTTCGGAAGAGGAAATCGACCTCATCAAAAAAAGATTACACTTGGACAAGCCGGTAGGAATCGCATATCTTTATTGGCTTAAAGAAATTCTCACCTTCAACTTGGGAGAATCCAGACTTCACACAAGAGAAGTATCCGATCTGATTCTGGAAAAACTTCCGGTATCATTGACCTTCGGACTTTCCGGATTTTTACTTTCTTATCTCATCTGTATTCCGCTCGGAATTTCAAAGGCTTTAAAAAACGGAGAACGGTTCGACATCGCTTCGAGCGGAATCATCTTGATCACGTATTCGATTCCGGTATTCGCACTTTCCGTTTTACTTCTTTATACGTTCGCTTCGGGAGAATTGCTTTCGATCTTTCCGTTGGGCCACGAAGTTTCGGACGAATACGAATCCTTGTCTTCTTGGGAAAAAGTAGTCGATCGAATCGAACATATGTTTCTTCCCGTGATCTGTTACGTTTCCGGTTCCTTTGCCGTTCTTACCTTGTTGATGAAAAATTCTCTCTTGGATCAGATCTCGAAAGAATACGTTCGCACCGCGCTTTCGAAAGGATTCAGTTTTAAGGAAGCGATCTTCAAACATGCGTTTCGAAATTCTTTGATTCCGATCGCGACCGGGTTCGGCAGCAATTTAAGTTTGATCTTTGCGGGTTCGCTCGTGATCGAACTCGTATTCAACATCGACGGAATGGGGCTCTTGAGTTTTCAAGCCGTGACCGAAAGAGATACGGATTTGATGATGGGACTTTTACTCGTACAAAGTCTTTTGTCCTTAACCGGAAATATTCTCTCCGATTTTTGTTACGTTCTCATCGATCCGAGGATTCAGTTCGAATGATTCTCAGTCCGATTTTTGTAAAACGGTTTCAAAAGTTCAAAGCCAACAAAAGGGCTTGGTACTCGTTAATCATATTATTGATTTCTTATTCGATTTCACTTTTCGCTCCTTTGATCGCCACCAACCAACCTTTGATCGTAAGTTATCAAGACAAATGGCGGTTTCCCATTTTTTCGTTTTATCCCGAATCCGAGTTCGGAGGGGAGAATTTAACTCCGCCGAATTACAAAAAATTAGCGCAAAGAGAAGACTTCGTTTCCGGTTCCAACTGGATGCTTTTCGCTCCCGTTCCGTACGGATACAACGAGGATAATCTCGAAAGTTTGGAAGAAGGCGAAACGCCTCCTTCTTCTCCCAATCGCAAACACTGGCTCGGAACCGACGATCGGGGTCGCGACGTTTTCACGAGAGTTTTTTACGCGTATCGAAACGCTCTCAGCTTCGGGCTTATATTAGTATTTCTTGAATTAGCTATGGGAACCTTGATCGGAGGAGTTCAGGGTTATTTCGGAGGAAAGACGGATATTCTCATGCAGAGAATCATAGAAATTCTTTCCGCGATTCCGTTTTTATATTTGATCCTGATCGTGGGCGCGTTTTTCGGAAGAGGATTTACGGTTCTTTTGATCACGTACGGCGCTTTGAGTTGGATCGGAATTTCGTATTATATGCGCGGAGAATTCTACAAACTCAAACAACTTACTTACGTCGATTCCGCGAAGGCCTTGGGAGTCAGTTCGTTTCGAATCATGCTTCGTCATATTCTTCCCAACGCGATCACACCGCTCGTTACATTCTTACCTTTTACTTTGATCGGATCGATTTCGATTTTAAGCGCGTTGGACTTTCTCGGTTACGGAATTCCCGCGCCGAATCCTTCTTGGGGAGAAATGATCGGACAAGGAAGAGAACGTCTCAGCGCGTGGTGGTTGATCACGTTTCCTTCGAGCGCTTTGTTTCTTACGATCTTGTTGACTTCGTTTATCGGAGAAGGTCTGCGCGATTCTTTCGATTCCAGAGAAAAGGCGGTGTATGAATGAACGCGCCTCTTCTTCAGGTTAAGAATTTTTCGTTGGATCTTCATTCCGAAAGTAAATGGCTTCCAGTTTTGCAGAACTTAAACTTCGAAATCAGAAAGGGTGAAATTCTTTCTTTGATCGGAGAATCGGGATGCGGCAAATCCCTTACTTCTCTCGCGTTGACGCGATTGATTCCATCGAATATATCCAAAGTAAAGTCCGGAGAAATCTTATATCAAGGAAAGGATCTTCTAAAACTTTCTTCGGAAGAATTGAGAAAGGTCCGAGGAAAAGAAATCGCTTATATCTTTCAGGAACCGTTCGCGGCTCTCAATCCGTTGCTGAAAATCCAGGAACAAATGATCGAAGCGTATCTGATGCACGTTTCTCAAAACCGTAAGGAGGCGATCGAAAAGGCGGAGTTTCTTCTTTCCTCGGTCGGCATCACGGATATTAAAGAAAGATTATATTCTTATCCGAATCAGATGAGCGGAGGAATTCTGCAAAGAATCAGCATCGCGATGGCTCTGATGTGCGATCCGAGTCTTCTGATTGCCGACGAACCTACGAGCGCGATCGACGTGACGATTCAAGCGCAGTTGGTCGAACTTCTTTTGAATCTGCAAAAACAAAACGGGATGTCCATTCTTTTTATATCGCACGACTTCGGTTTAGTGGGAACGATCGCGGATCGAATCGCGGTGATGTACGCCGGAAGAATCGCCGAACTCGGAGATACGGATTCGGTGATCGATTCGCCGAATCATCCTTATACGGTAGATTTGCTTCGATCCATTCCTTCTCTTGCGAAAACCGTCGAGGATTTACAACCGATTCACGGAATCGTACCTTCGCCCGATCAATATCCGATCGGATGTCATTATTCTACTCGTTGCAAATCCGTATTCAATTCTTGCAAAGAAAGTAAACCGGAACTGTTTACTATAAAGTCCGAAGGAGAACCGCATCTTTCGGCGTGTTTCCTCGCAAAAAATCGGGAATCAATTTAATACGACATGATCCGCATTCAAGATTTAACAATCAGTTATTATACGAAATCCGGATTCGGATTTAAAAAAAATCGGATCGCCGCAGTGGACGGAATCAATCTTGAAATCGGAAGCAACGAGATTCTCGGTTTAGTGGGAGAATCCGGTTGCGGCAAATCCACGTTGGGAAGAGGTCTCGTAAAACTATTAAAACCGGAATCGGGATCGATTCACTTTGAAGACCGCGAAATCACATCCCTTTCCTCCTCGGAATTTTTTCCGTTTAGAAAGAATCTTCAGATCATCTTTCAAGATCCGTATTCTTCCCTAAACCCGAGAATGACGATCGCGGAAATTCTGATGGAAGGTTTGGAAATTCACGAAAAACTTTCCATCGAAGAAGCGGAAAAAAAGATCAAAGAAATCTTGGAACGAGTGAATTTATCCGCGGATATTCTTACGCGATTTCCGCACGAATTTTCCGGAGGACAAAGACAAAGAATCGCGATCGCGCGGGCCTTGATTTTAAAACCTAAGTTCGTCATCTGCGACGAATCGGTTTCGGCTCTCGACGTTTCCACGGGAACTCAAGTTTTAAAACTTTTGGTCGAATTAAAAAACGAATTCGGTCTTTCATATTTGTTTATCTCGCACGATCTCGGTGTGGTAAAATCTATCTCGGATAGGATCGCCGTTATGTATTTGGGTAAAATCGTCGAACTCGGCGCTACTAAAGAAATTATTTCCAAACCGGCCCACCCGTATACGAGAGCCCTTTTTCAATCCACGTTCGACGTCTACGACAGAAAAAAGGTAAGAATCCCGCTCAAAGGAGAAATCCCGAGCGTAGTAAACAAACCTTCCGGTTGTCATTTCCATACCCGATGCCCGATCGCGCAGGATCTCTGCAAATCCGAGGTTCCGGTTTGGAAAGAAGTCGGAGCCGGCCAAAAGGTACTCTGTCATTTTCCGTTGGATCGGTAAAAATGAAATCCCTGAAAAGCATTCAAGAATTCTTATATAGCAACCGCATCAAGTTTCTTGCGATCCTTTTGTTTCAGGTTCTCGCGCTCGCTCTTTTTACTTTGCTTCCGATTCTTTCCCGTCAGGATTTTTATAAGGACTTCATTCTTACCGAAATCGAAAAGGAAACCGGTCTTGAGGTTCAGGTGGAATCTTCGGATCTCATTCTCTTTCCGTTTCCCGGAATCGAACTCAACCGGGTTCAAGTTCAAAAGGGAGATTTGATCGTAGGAATCAGCGATCAGATTAAGATCGATATTTCCTGGTTCGGTTTGCTTGGACAAAAAGTGGAGATCCGCGATATTTATATCTCGGGCGGAAAAATCAATCTTCACAAACATAAAGATGGTTCGATCGACGTAATCGAATTTCTTCAAAAGGGAAAGGAAAACGAAGAAGAACATAAATCGCAAACGATCCGTATTTTCGATCCCGATTCTCCGTCGAACGGCGCTTCTCTCAACCCGAAAGAAATTCTAAAGATAGGATTGAAGAACGTTCAAGTGGAGAATTTTTACGTTCACTATCAAGACGACGTCCACGATCGCACGTACGGAATTTATCTTTGGAATTCTTCGCTCGGTATTTCTTTTTACGGAAATACTTTGGATCTGACCTTACAAGGAAAACTCGACGGTCAAAGTTTTCAGATTTACGGCAACGCGGGTTTGGATGAATTCCCCACCACTCTTGAAAAACTGCAATTTCAACTTACGGTCATCTTTGATAACTGTTCTCTTTCGATTTTTAGAGATCTTCTGTTTATATTTCCGAACGCGGATTTCTCCAAAACGATCTTTAACGGAACGGTTAAGATCACCAAAGCGGTCAACAGCACGATTAATTTTAACGTGATCGCACAAGCGAAGAACTTCGCGTACAAAGGCGGGACCCCGTTCGGCGATCTCAAGATCAGTATGGAAATGAGATTGGACATTCCGAGTAAAAAACTGGAGTTTCCGTACATCACCGCGATTTGGCCCGGAGTCGCGGAAGGAAGCGCAAAGGGAACGGTTCTTTGGAATTACAAAACGAACGCGTCCTTTCAAGTCACTTCCAATTATCTGGATTATCACAGCGTTCTTCGACTCGGGAGACTTTTCGAGTTCACGAAGAAGTTCGACGATCCCACTCGACCCGACGGAGTTTTTTATTTCAGCGCGGATCTTAAAAACGTGTACGCTTTAAAACACAGATTTCCCGTTTTAAAAGCGGAAGTAAAATACACTTATCCTTGGATTCATATTCCTAGTTTCCACGCTTATATTTACAACGGAGAAATATTAGGAAAATCTAAAATTAATCCGTTTAAACCGCGTTTCGAAGTTCAAGGAGAAGCGTATAGAATCCAATCGGATCGGATTCTTATGCCGTACGTAACTGAACAGATCATCAACGGAAATATGTTCAGCAAGTTCAACTTCGTTACTGAAGTTTCCGAACGATCCACGGATTTTGTCGCGGATTTTTTTAGAAACATGGAAGGCTCGGGTAATCTTCAAATTCTCAACGGAGAATTGCTCGGTTACGCGAACTTTATGATTCCGGTTTTGAACACGCTTGGAAAGATTCTTTCCTTAAACGGAATCGATGGAAGAAAGGTGGAATTCTCCTCCTTAAAATCGGATTTTAAAATCGAAAACAATCGTTTCTACTTTCAAAACCTCAAAGTACAAGGCAACGGATTGGAAGCGGACGGAAAAGGAAGTATCAGTTTTGAAAAGAATGTGGACGTTCTTTTAAACTTAAGATTGGGCGGTAACATCGTAGGTCGCGCATTGAAAATTCCGATCATCTATAAAGGAGTTTTTAAACAATCGATTCCTTATATAGATCCGATCTGGCTCGGTTCCGTTTTTGCGGGAAGTACCATTCTCGCGCCGTTCTTTACTCCGGTGGGGGGACCGTACGGAGGGGGAATCGCGGGCTCGGTCGTTTCCGAATACGTTCGAGACGCTTGGGAAGGTTTCAAAGGATTGTTTTCATCCAAAGAAGAGAACAAAAAGAAATAATAAGATTTAGGAGAACGTATGAAAGCAAGGTTATTGATTCGAATCGCATCGGCGTTGATGCTCGTATTCGTTGCGGGACATTCCACCGGACACTTTACAAGATACAATACCGTCGACGCTCGGGCTTTGAGTACGATCTCCGCGATGCAACAAACGAAAATTCCTATGGAAGGAGTCGACCGTTCTTACGATCAGTTTTATACGGGAATGAGCCTGAATCTGAGCATCGTTTTGATTTCTTTAGTTGTTCTTCTTTGGTTCTTAGCGGATCTTTCCGAATCAAATCCGCGAGCCGCTTTGAAACTTTTGATTCCGGTTTTCTTTTGTATTGCCTGTTTTGCGGTTACGGGTTTTATTTATTTTTTCATCGCACCGGCCGCGATTTCCACGTTAGGCGCTCTTTGTCTTTTAATAGGAATTTTTCTTTTACGAAAAGATTAGATTGAGGTGGGACTTGTCGGATCTACGACAAATTTCCGTGAACTGATTTCGGCCCCACCCGCATTTGGGCGGTGGGGAGCGGTGGCGGGAAAAATTTCAAAATTCTCACATATCAGAAGAATCGAATATTCTCAACAAAAAAGTTTCGTTGTCGTACCTCCGACAGCGCCTCTAAAAAGTTCTTGAAAACCCCAAACACGGCTCCGCAAACCCTAACCTCAACTAAAATCCAAATCCATTCCTTCTTGGATTAGAATTCTCAAAGCGTTGCTCGTTTCCACCAAACCTTCGCGGATTTTATAATCGAAGTGCATGGTTCCGTTTAAAACTTCCTCTTGAAAGTGTTTTAAAATCACTCCTGGAACTTTTGCGAGTTCGAGATCGTGACTCGTCACCAAGCCGATCGCACGATTCTTCTTGAGCTCTTTTAAGATTCCTTTGCACGCAAGGGAACGTTCCCGTGTGTTTGTTCCCTTTAAAATTTCATCGAGCAAAACGAGATGAGGCAAATTCGGATTTTTGATTTTTTGAACGATCTCCGAAAGTCTTCTTACTTCCGCATAAAAAAAGGAAATCCCCTCTTCCAAGTTGTCTTCGTTTCTCATACTTGTATGAACTTTTAAAACCGGCAAAGAAAAACTCGACGCAGGCGCAAGACCTCCGGCCAAAGAAAGAATGGAAGCTACACCGATCGTTCTTAAATACGTAGTCTTACCGGACATATTCGAACCTGTGATTAATACGACATCACTTTCCTCGATCGGATCCAGAGGATTGGCGACTCTTGATTCCTTAGAAATCAAAGGGTGAAAAATATCTTTTCCCGAAACTCCGCTCTTGGAATTTTCGGGAAGAATTTCCGGAAAACAATATTCGGGAAACATCCATTTCAAATTTGCAAAAGAAAACAGAGAATCGAAAACCGTAAGATCCTCGATCGACTTTTCCAAAAGAACGGAATGTTTTTCCCTCCACTTGGAAATTCTTTGTAAGATCCAAAGATCGTAAAGAAACAGATTATTCAGGATCAGATGTAAAAGCGGGGCTTCCGTTAATGCGACACGTTTGAGAATCCGATCCAGATCCTGATAAGCGGAACTTAATTCTTCCTTGGAAGTGTCCTTTAAAAGAAATCCTCCGTCCCTTCCCTGAACGTTCAGTCCCTTTAAGTATATTAGAATTTTCTGAAGTCCGCCGATGCTACCAGAAAGAGAATAGTATTGCCGAAAAATCTCCAAAGAACTGGAACGATACAATCCGAAAAGAATCAGATTTAAGAATAAAACCGAAGCCGGAAAAGGAAGTCCCAAAAGAATATTCGCGGGAACAAACGCCAAAACGAGAATCGTAACCGGTCTGTAGATCTTTTTCAGCCAAGGGTAACGATCCCAGAGTTTGGAAGTATCGTCGTTCTGAATCAGCTTCATCTCCGTTTTCGTTTTTGAAACGGAAGAATCCCGGTTTTCGCCGATATACGAGGCAAGTCTTTGTATTTTAGGAATTGCTAATGTTTTTTCGGAAATCGAACGAACTACGGATTGACGGAAAAGAACATTCTCCCTTTTAAAATCCGAGGAAAAATCCTCGTCTTTCGGATCCAAAAGCGAAATCAATTTCTGTTCGGCGTTCGAAGTGAACGTCGCATCCAACCAAAGAAACAATCCGTTGTCCCGAAATAGATCCAAATCTCTCGCCAAAGGAGAAATCGTTTCCATAGAAACTCGTGTTCCGAATTTTTTTCCGAATCCTTTGATTGTGATTCTTGCGGATTCCCTTTCCAAGACAAAAAGCCAAAGCCGGATTCTTTCTCGTGTTAAAACCGTTCTTTTATAACGCCCGACGAAAAAGAAAAAAACCGAAAGAAGAATCAAAGAAGGAAGATAAGAAAGCGCCTGAGAACGCAGATAGTAAAAAACCGAAATCCAAAGGACAAAGGCCGAAAAGAAAATAAGGCGGAATAAGGAAAGTCTGGAAAGAAGAACGGAAATTCGATCGTGAAATCGTTTTAATTTCTCAGCTCTGTTTCGAAGCCGATCGATCCGAAGCGAGGAAGTCATCCTGTGAGGGAGTTTATATTTTCGTAGTGTTCGTTTTCTCGTTTATAAATCTCAAAATCCAACAAACGAACCAAGGATCCGAGATCAGGCATCACCCAACGCGAAACCAATTTTCCGCGTTCCTTACCTTTGATTTTATCCACGTACACGTAACCGAACAGATCCGTGCCGTACTCGTACGCGACGAATCTTCCCGTTCTTTTACCCGTGTTGTTGATGAGCCGGATCTGCATTTTTTTGCAATTTTACCGTTTTGGGAAAATTCGTACAAGAAAAAAAATACTCAAGGATTTTCCAATTTCTTCGATAGTAAGTTCAGGGAGTCAATTGCTTTCTCAAGGATGAGAATGGGGCAGGATTCCTAATAAATAGATCTCGAACCAAACCAGAAAGTCGCATGGAGGCGCAAAATGTTTTACCCAGAAATGGATCCAGACTTGAAAAGTTCCTTTCTTTCGATCGACAAAACCGTCGCAAACCTCGTAAACAACACGATTCTTCCTCAATCAGGCCTAAAAGCGGGCAACCTTCTCAACGCCGAACAAATGAAAAAACTAAAAGAAATCCGCAAACGCAGATTTAGATCGAGCGAATGGAAGAATTTTCTGAAAGACTAAACGTCTTCTTCCCATCGTAAAAAACCTTTGAGGATTTTTTTGAATTCTTACTTTCAAAAGAATTCTTAGAAATAAAAAAAGCCTGCTAAATTAGCAGGCTTTTTTGTTTAACTCGTAACTTGTTAAAACGAAATACGATTTAGTATTTCGTTTTTGTGGAAGGCATCTTCACGTTGAGGATAACGTCCACTTTCGTTACATCGCCTTCTCTTACGTTGATCATCGAATTGTTAAGATTCAAATCCTCCGCAAAAGAAGCTTTAATTTCGTAATCACCCGGCTTGAGGTTCGTAAACCAAAAGTTTCCTTCGCTGTCCGTATTCAGTTTTTGAATTCCGGTTACGCTGGAAATCGTCGGCATGAAGATCGGCTGATTGATCACAGGGTTATCCAAGGTTTTGTAAAAAACTTTTCCTTGAATCGCTCCGAATCCGCTCATAGAAACGTTGATCGGAAGTTCGTTCTTCTTATTCGGAAGAACCGCAAACGTTTCCTGAATTTCAGGATAATCGTCAGCTTTGATCGTAATCTTATGAACTCCGGCAGGAACCTTGCTCAACGTGATCGTGTAGATATTTCCAGGAATCAGCTGGCCTTGTCTTTTCACCGCACCCCAGAAATTGGAAGAAGAAGCGGTAACCGAAGAAGTAAATTCCTGATCGTCGATATAAACTTTAACGTTTCGATTTCCCTTTCTTTTCTTTTTAGCAAAGATAAGAATATCGGGCGGAAGATCCGAAAGTCCGTACGCTCGATCTTGGATGATCGTAGTTTTCAAAACAAGATCCCCTCTTTCGTTCGTAGGTACGACGGGAGGTTCTTGAGGAGTTACGACGGGTTGAACCGGATCGGGTTTTACGGGATCGGGTTCAGGATCGACGGAAGGAGCGGGAGGTTTCGGAGGATCCACCGGTTTCGGAGGTTCTGGATTTTTTTTACCGGATAAAAAGATTCCGGAAGCGTTTCCCGAAATTTGAGGAACCTGCTCATGCTGAAACTTCTTAGCCATCTGAACGGTTTCTTCTCTGGACTTAAAGAACGCTTCCAAAGCCGTTACGACGTTGTCCTTGTTTAAGTCGGCCGTGCTGAGCGCCTTACCGAAGTTATACGTAAAAATCCCGTGATTGATACTGCCGCCGACTTCAATCGCGGTTTGATTGTCGTCCGCGGAAGAAATGATCGCTTTATCTTGAAAGAAAAAATCTTCCGAATCCTGTTTAACGGTTCCGTCGCTTCCTTCCGGAATCGGAACGTCCGCAGAACCGCGAGTCGCTTTTCCTTTTTTAGCGATACCGCCGGAAAAACAACAGTCGAAGATAAAAACCGTCTTAGGCGATTTTACTTTTTCTAAATACTTATTCAGTTCGTCGTCCGGAAGGTGAGGTCTGTCATAACAAATGATCAGGTTTCTCATTCCATTCTTTGCGGACGCGTCTCTCTGAAACGCACCGTGACCGGAAAAGTAAAGTAACACGGTATCGTTATCACCCGCTTTTTTTGCTAAGGCCTTAATCTCTTTTTCTATGTTGTCTTTTGTTACGTCTTTTCCGAGAACGATTTTGACTTCGTCGAAATTTCCGACTCTTCGAATTTCGTCGTTCAAGTAAGTTGCGTCCGCCTCGCAAAGATTCAGTTCCGGAATTCCGGCTTTATTACCGGTATAGTTGGAACCGAAGATAAGCCCGTATCTCTTTTGTGCAAATGCGTCCGTCGCAAAAAATAAAATCAAACAGACGCTGATTGCCGATAGCTTGGTTTTCAAACCTGGCCTCCTAGGATGATTCAGAATGGAATCAGGGTAACAAAAGAAATCCTTTTGTCATTATTTTTTTGGGGGAAGAATCGGGAGTTCAGAATTTAGGAAAGAATTTTCCGAAACTTTGTTTGTCCGTGTTCTTGAGGAAACGGATATTATTCAGCGTTCGATCTTAAAAATAAAAAGGCCTTCGTAAGAAAGCCTTTTAAAAATTTTAGAATCGATCTTAAATCAGAGTTCGTGTTTGTAACCGACTCGATATTGTGTTCCGCCGAGCACAATAGGATACGAAGGAGAAGGTGATAATCCGAGAATTCCTCCTGCGGACTGCGTATGACCCGATCCTAATTTATAAGAGAAAAGCGTTTCCGCTTCCATGTAGATAAAACCTTTTTCCGTGATTCTAGATTGAGCGCCGATGATCCAGTTCGGTGCGATACCGGAAACGCTGAATCTCGCATTCTCCCAAATCGCCGGAGGATTGGTTCCATCCGAAATCAAACCGGCAACCGCGGGACTTAAGGGCATTACCGCGTCGTGAACCAGATTGGAAAGATTGGAACCCGCCAAACTCCACCCACCTTTGAAATAATGAACCCCGCCTCCGATATAAAGTGCGTTATCTTCGGAAACGGAAATTTTGAGTCCTACGTTGATCGGGATTTGGACCGCGTTGTAATCCCAAGTAATATCATAAAATTTGAATCCGAGCGCCTTGGCTTCCGTATCTCCTCCGAAATATTTTCTCGTATAATTTACGGCGACTCTCATAAAAAAATTCTTAGCGAAATCTTTTTCGTAACCGGCTGAAAAAACAAGTCCGGACATGGCTCCGTTGGCCTTCACGTTAATCAATCCCACGGTCGTGTTCTCGAGGGTTTGCAAACGATTTTCAGGGATTACCGCCCTTCTCGTCGCTACACCGGAGTTTGCATTTCCGCCTGTTCCACCCGAGGCTACGTCGTAATAGTTTGCGGAATCCAAACCGTCTTTCGTAATCGTTCCACCCATCTGGGCGAGATCGAATTGAAGACCGAGACTTCCGAATGCGTACGACTTTGCGCTGAGTGAATTCAGCGAAAGAAGTAGGAAAAGAATACAAATGGCTACAACCGGTTTGCGAAACATAAAAACTCCTGTTTTCAACTTTTTTCAGGGCCCTTTGTGGAATAGAATTCCCACTTTAACCCTGACAGGGTATATAAACGAGTTCATCGAGAACTGTCAAATCGGATTCCTATGAAAATCGAAACAAAGAATTCCTATCTTTAAAATAACATTAAAATATCATAATTTTCGAATGCTTAAAAAGAAAGATCATTCTATTTAGAAGTTGAATTTTTCATTCCTTTTGCTAATCCGATTATAACCCAGGTATATTCCAATTATAACCTGGCATGATCTAAAGTTACGTATCCAGCCAACTGCGCTTGGATTTAGGATTTGAAAACTATTGCTTCGTATCATACGTCAAGTTGTCTCTATAAAACAAAAAACCCGGAGGACTTTCATCGACCGGGTTTTTCTTTCGAAAAATTTGAAACGGTTTAAAGATTACTTAGATAACCATTTCATCATGCTTCTCAGTTTTTTACCGACCGATTCGATCGGGTGAGCCGCATTCTTTTCTCTCATGTTTTTGAAGTTCGGATATCCCGCTTTTGTTTCCGCCATCCAGTTGGTTGCGAATTTCGCTCCCTTATCCTTTTGAATGTCGTTCAAAACTTCTTTCATTCTTTGTTTAACGCCTGCGTCGATCACGCGAGGACCGCTCACGTAGTCGCCGTATTCCGCGGTGTCGGAAATGGAGAATCTCATTCTCGCCAATCCGCCTTCGTAAATAAGATCGGTGATGAGTTTCACTTCGTGAAGACACTCGAAGTAAGCGATCTCGGGATCGTAACCTGCTTCGGTTAACGTTTCGAAACCGGCCATGATCAGATTGGAAAGACCGCCGCAAAGAACGACTTGTTCTCCGAAAAGATCCGTTTCGGTTTCTTCACGGAAAGAAGTTTCCAGAATTCCCGCACGTCCTCCGCCTACTCCGGCCGCGTGAGCGAGAGCTCTTTTCTTCGCTTCGCCGGTGGAATCCTGATAGATCGCGATCAGACAGGGAACCCCGCCGCCTTCAGTATAAACTCTGCGTACGAGATGACCCGGTCCTTTTGGAGCGACCATATAAACGTCCACGTCTTTCGGAGGTTGAATGAAATCGTAATGAATGTTGAACCCGTGAGAAAAAACGAGCGCGTCGCCTTTTTTAAGATTCGGTTCGATATCTTTTTTGTAAAGATCCGCTTGAATCGTATCGGGTGCAAGAATTTGAATGATGTCTGCTTTTTGAGAAGCTTCAGCGACGCTGTACACTTCGAAACCCGCATTCTTAGCGTCTTGAACTGATTTGGATCCTTCTTTCAGACCGATGATAACTTTGAGTCCGGAATCCTTCATGTTTTGAGCCTGGGCATGTCCCTGGCTTCCGTAGCCGATCACTGCAATGGTCTTACCTTTGAGCGAGTTTAAATCACAGTCGGCGTCGTAATAGATGTTTGCCATTTTCCCTTTCCTCGAGTGTTCCTTTTTACTAAACATTTGAAAAAGGGTAGAATGACAACTGAAATAAACGTCACGCTTACGACCCGAGGATTATGTAACATTTAGGATTAAATCGATTCCGCTTGAAGAAGAGCGTCCGATTGGGTTTCAAGTTCTCGTACGATCACGCTCAAGGTATCGCTTTTTTCCACGAGGGATTCCATGGAATTTTGCAGTGAAGCGATCGCTTGAACGATTCCTTTCAAACCGATACTTTGTTCCGAAGACGCGAGTTCGATCTCCGAGGATAGCGCGCGTAAACGATCGAGTGTTGAAAAAAATTGAGAATTGATCTTCTTCTGTTCCTCGAACAACTTCGAGAACTCGTCGAATCTCAAAAATAAATCCTGAAAGAGAACGTCCTGATCCTTAACGTGACCGGCGGTTGTTTCCGCGGATTTTTGTCCGGTCACGACGTGATTGGAAGAATCACGGATGATTTTGGAAATCAGATCTGCGTTCCCCGCGCTACTTTCCGCAAGTTTGGAAACTTCTTGAGCGACCACCGCAAAACCTTTTCCGGCCTCACCGGCTCTCGCCGCTTCGATGGACGCGTTCAAGGAAAGAAGATTGGTCCGATCCGCGACCTCGGACATGATCCGGTTCACTTCGCCCACGCTTCGGAAAGAATCTCCCAAAGATGAAAGAGATCCCGAAAGTTCTTCCACAAATCCGGTGACCATCGAACCGGACTTTCGAACCTTGTCGATGCTTTGATCCAAAGCCTCGTTGAATACGGAAATCTTTTCGATGATCGATTTCAGATTGCTACTGTGTCCGATTAAACTTTCAATATTGCTAAACTGATTTTTTACGTTATCGGAAGAATTCTCCGTTTGCGATTGAAACTCCTCCATGGTCGAACTGATCTCTTCGAAAGAGGAAGCGTGTGTCGAAACCAAAAGTGAAAAATCATCCATAAAGTTTTTCAGGTTTTTGGAAGAATCCTTCAGATATCGAGCGGAGTCGTGCATCTTGTTGCTTCTTTGTGCGATCATCTTATGAGATTCTTCCAATTCTTCCTGACGATACGCGGAGTTTTCCCGAAGTTTTATAAAAAGATTCACGAGAATTCTCACGATCAAAGCGCAAGCGAAGATAAAAAGAATTTTGGTAATCTGTTCCGAAAAGGCCGCGTGTCCCAATGAGTTCGCGAGTTTCGGTTCTTCCGCCAAAACCAAACCGTATAAAGTCGCGGTATAAACGACGGCCGTTTGTGCGATCGCCGAGGAAATTCCCACCCAAAGAACGAAGTTCGGAGAAAGCAAAAGTCCCGCGGATATGATATAAAGATAACTGATCCCGTACAACACGGAACTTTTAACCACGCCCGAAGTATAATCGGGATGATCCATGGCCGCTCCTAACATCACCAAAAACAAAACCACAACGTCCGTAACGATAAAGGCCTTACTTAAGGTATGGGAAAGATTTCCGGTTCTTCGAATCTGAAAAAAGCTGTATAAAAAATAAAGAAGCATCGTGGTCGTTCCGCTCAGATACAACGTGTTCTGAACCACGTTACTCCGCTTCCAACCGATCGCGATCGATGAATAATAAAGAAGAATCAAACCGAGACGGATCCAGTTGATATACGCCGGACCGGACGCTATGATTTCTTCGTCTGTTTTTCTTTTTGATTCTTTCTTTAAGGACATGTAACAAATGACGAACATTTAGTTCGAAAAAGCAATGGTTTTTCCGAAAAGAGAAATTTATAATTTCCAATTCCTCTTTCTTAAGAATTTCCGATTCGAAAACGATAACGTTCCGTCTTTGTCGTATTTCGATTTTTGATTTTACTAATATTCTTGATTTTGATCGGATTATCTGCTGAATTATAACGAGATAACAAAATGACTCCGTCCGATTTCGAGAACATCCGAATGAAGTTTCTTTTTGACAGAAGCCTTTCCCGGGCGGATCGTTTCTAAGTCGGATTCGAACTACATTAATTTTTTATAATTAGAAGGAATGAACATGTCTGAACATAAAATTGGCTTATATTGGAAAAAAGGACCCGAAGATTTCAAATATGACTCTTATGACAGAACGCATACGATTCAGTACGGCGGCGGTCAAAAAATATTCGGCTCGTCCACTCCGGATACGTACGGAAAAGCGGAACATGCGAACCCGGAGGAACTATTGGCTTCTTCCGTGTGCAGTTGTCACTTCTTGACTTTTCTCGCGGTGGCGGCTAAAAGCCGTTTTACGGTTTCGGATTACAGCGACAATGCGATCGCAACTCTAGAAAAGACCGCGGAAGGAAAGATGGTCGTAACGAAAATCGATCTCCACCCTAAAGTAACGTTCGAGGGCGAAAAAATTCCCGATTCGGAAACGTTAGTCGGTCTTCACGAAAAGGCGCATAAGAATTGTTTCATTTCAAACTCGATCCGTTCCGAGGTTACGATTCATCCTCAATCGTAAAAACGATTAGGATTCCGTTTCCGCCATATTGTGGGAATACTTCCTAAGCACGTCTTGGATCTTTAAGATCACTTCGTGTTTAGGATCCACGGACAAGGCCACGTCCACCATTTCCATAGCGCGTTTGTAATTCTTTAACGCGATATAAATCTGAGCGAGATTCACAAGATTCTTAATATGATTCGGTTCTCTCAGCTTCAACCGTTCTCCGAAATCCAAAGCCTTTTGAAAACTTCCGGACTTACGAGCCGCGGTCGAAGCGATGTAAAGAATTTCCTTATCGACCGGTTTTAAGTTCAGATAATCTTCCGCGTAGAGCGCGGCGTTTTTATAATCCTTCTTTTTCAAGAACAGACTTACGAATAATTTCTTCACTTCGGGAATCTGATTGTTCAAAGTCTCCGCTTGTTCCAGATAAGAAATCGCTTCTTCGATTTCTTTGTTGCCCGCGCCTTCCTTCGCTTTTTTCAAAAGTTCGCGGATCTGTTCTCGTTCGTGTGCAAGCGCGATCTTCGACTGACTCAAATTCTCCTTAAACGAAACACGAACCAATGAAAGGTCGTCGGTAAGAGATCCGTGTTTATGAATTCCCTCGTAGATCGATTGGAGTTCTCCGTTCGCTTCTTCCACTTGTCTTAGGAATAATTTTTCGTCGTCGTTGATGATTCTTCCGCCGTCCCGATCCGTTCCCACGAGAAGATCGTCCCTTCCGTCCGATCCGGCGATGATAATATCGCCCGGTTCCATCTGAAAGGTTTTGATAAAAACGGTCCCTTCCATTCCGGTCGTTCCCAGTTTTCTAAACATAAGATCGTCTTCGATAAAACTCGCGATTCCGTCCCGGTATAAAACGGTCCACGGGTGTTCCGCGTTGATAAAATACAACAAACCCGCTTCGTCGTCGACTACGCCTAACACGAGTGATACGAGCATGGAACCGTCGAAACTTTCGAACACTTTGTGCAATTCCAAGAACGCGTTCTTCAACCAACGTTCGGGAGATTGTTCCTTCATCGTAGCGGCCATGCGCGTTCTTTCGATGATCGATTCGAACACGGCTCCGAGTACGAGAGCGCCTCCCGCCCCTTGCATGGATTTTCCCATCGCATCGGCGTTTAAGAATACGGTATAATATCGATCCTGTAATTCGATTCCGTTGGAGATGTTGATGTCCCCGCCGATCTCATCGTTGAATCTTCTAAAGGAGAATTTCTTTTTTTGTTCGATCAGAAAATCCACTTTTACGTTTTCCTGACGAGCCTTGTTGGAACCGAGAGGTTTGATCAAAAGAGAGGTTAAGAAATAATCCCCGTCCTGTTGTTGTTTTAACTCCTGAACTTCTTCGAGCGTTTGTTGAAGTTCCTTCGTTCTTTCCTTTACCTTCTCTTCGAGTTCGTCCGCGTATTGTTCCAAACGTTTTTTAGCGGCTTGGATCGATCTCGCCATTCTGTTAAACGAACGCGCGATAAAACCGATTTCGTCCTCGACCTTCACTTGAAGACGATATTCCAAGTTTCCGGAATTGGCTTCTCGCAAACCGATCACGACTTCTTCGAGAGGATTGAGTAAGGCTCCTTGAAAGAAAAAACGGAACCCGAAAAGGACGAGAAGAAGAATACAAATCGCGGATATGTAAAGAATCTTTCCCGTGGAATGAAGATATTCGCGTAAGGATTCGTAACGAAAACCTACCTCGTAGATTTTTGCTCCGGATTCCGCGACGTAAAAGTAGGAAATATAATGTTTAGGAACCGCACCGCCGATTTCGTAGATGCGTTCTCCTTTGTAAGTTCTTTCATCGAGTCTTCTTACCTGAGTGAGAAGAGTATTGATGATCTTTTCCCTCTTTGCAGAATCCGTAATGTTCGGATTCAACGCGGACTTTTTCAGTTCTTTCAGATATCCTGCGATTCCCGGAACCTCGGACTGAAACAACTTCTCCAGAGAAGCCGGATCGTTTTTCTCCTTGGGAGGCAAATGAAAGTATTTATTTCTGAGTACGACCAGCTTCTTTTCCAAATCGTCGAAATACGATTCGATTTCCTTACCGGAAAGACGTTCTTCTTTTCGCGAAGAAAGATATTCCTTCACTCCGGCCTTATACGCTTCGAAACCCGCAGGAGAATTCTTTAATATACTTTCGGCTTTGTCGGCGAGTTCGCGGTTGGAAAGGGACGGCAATTCGAAAAGATTATGAGCCACTTTAAAAAAACGGAATTCTCTCAACATGAACTCGTTCGGTTGTTCGGAGTTTTTCGAGAATCGAGTTTGGACCGAATCCGCATCGGGATCGTATTCGAAAACGTATTCGGCGTCTTTGGAAATCTCCAAACCTGCGACCGATAAACGGACTTCCTTTCTTTTGATCAAGTCGTACGATTCTTCGTATTTGTTGAAGATGAATATACTCACGATCTGAAGGATCAAAAAGAAAGTCGCCAAAGTGATCCCGGTGATTCTGGAAAGAATGGAGGTCTTTTCACTCGTGTAGTTGATATAACCCACGAGAATCACGAACAAACCGATCACGAGAGAAATGTCCAAAACGGTTTGGTACAATTCTCTGGAAACCGCTCCGTCGCGGCTCATCGCGTTAAAAACCCCGGGCACAAGCGTGACTAACGTCAACGGAATTAGAATGATTCCCGTGATGATTCTGTCCTTACCCTTGAGTTTGATCATTCTCCATGCGCCTATGATCATGAAGAACGCGGTGTAAAGGAGAATGATCGCCGAATAAATCTTATAAAAAAGATTGATCTGAAAATCCCAGTAGTGCCCCGAAAAGTAGAAGACCCGTTTGGCGGAAAGAGATTCGTAAAAATACCAAACGCAGATCACGAGAACGCCGAAAAGCGCGGTTGAAAAAACCGGGATCACCACCTTCCTGGAAATCGGTTCCGGGTAGTGGAGAAAGAACATGATCAAAAATAAGAAACCTAAAAACGGAGAAGGAATTACGATCCATCTGTGAAACACGGACCAAGGTCCGTAAAACGGAAATCCCACCATGTAGCCGAGGTGGAATATTCCGAGACAAAAGAGCCCGATGCTAAGATAGATCGTGCCGGACGACTTTTCTTGAATCGAAAAGAAAAAGAACGTAGTGAACCCGATAAAAAGAACTCCGATCAACGAAGCTAAGGAAAAGTAATTCAGGTAAATTAAATCCATCATAACGCAGGCGCTCTATAAACTTCTTAAAATTATTATCGTCAAGCAAAAAGGAAATTTAAGGAATGTATCGACTGTTATACGCTCCAAACGATTTAAAATTCAAATAAGCTAACTGTGATTGTTTGCTACTTAAAAACCACCGATACAGACATATTTGACGTTAAGATATTCCTGAATCCCATACTTCGATCCTTCTCTTCCGAAACCGGATTCCTTAACGCCTCCAAACGGAACTTGTTCGCTTGATATGAGACCTTCGTTGATTCCCAAAATTCCCGATTCGATTCTTTCCGAAAGAGTTCGAATCTTTCGATAATCCTGCGTATAAACGTAGGACGCTAAGCCCGAAGGTGTAGAATTCGCCACTCGAATCCCTTCTTCGATCGAATCGAACGCGAAGACGGGCGCGATCGGACCGAAGACTTCCTCTTTCATCGAAAGCGATTCTTCTTTTATATCCGAAAGAACAGTCGGCGAAAAAAATAATTTCCCGGCTTCGATTCTGCTCCCGCCGACGACCGCCTTTGCCCCCGTCGATTTTGCGTTTTCGATATGGGTTTCCATTTTACCGATCGCGGCTTCGGAGATCAAGGGTCCGATGTTTACGTCCTTATCAAATCCGTTGCCGACTTTTAATTGTAAGACGGCCTCCGAAAATAAACTTATAAACTCGTTATAAATTCCTTTCTGAACCAAAAATCGATTCGCACAAACGCAGGTTTGTCCTGCGTTTCTAAATTTGGAAAGAATGGCTCCGCGTACCGCGGCTTCCAAGTCCGCGTCGTCGAAGATCAAAAACGGCGCGTTCCCTCCCAACTCGAGGGACAATCGTTTTAAGGTTTTGGAACTTCTTTCCATGATGAGCTTTCCGACTCGGGTGGAACCGGTAAAACTGATCTTGCGAACATCGGGATGATCGACCAAAGTGTTTGCGATTTCTTCGGGATAACCGGTTAAAACTTGAAACACTCCTTCCGGAATTCCGGCTTCCAGAGCAAGCGCGACTAACGCTAAAGCGGAGAATGGGGTCAGCTCCGAAGGTTTACTGATTACCGTACAACCCGCGGCCAAGGCCGCGCCCGCCTTACGAGTGATCATCGAAGATGGAAAATTCCAAGGAGTTAAAATCCCGCAGACTCCGACGGGTTGTTTTAAAACTTCTATCTTCGTATCTTTTCGATGACTGGGAATGATATCTCCGTATGTGCGTTTGGATTCTTCCGAAAACCATTCTAAAAAAGAGGACGCGTAATCGATTTCTCCTCTCGATTCGTTCAAAGGTTTTCCTTGTTCCAAGGTCATGAGAATCGCGAGGTCTTCCCGATTCTTTTGCATGAGGTCAGCCCATTTTCGGATGAGAATCGAACGTTCCTTTGCGGTTCTTCTCGACCAATCTTGAAACGCGTCCACCGAAGTTCGGATCGCTTCCAAGGTCTCTTTTTGACCCAAGGATGGAACGGAACCTATGACCTTCAACGTCGCGGGATCGGAAACGGAAATTCTTCGATCCGAGTTTCCGGATCTCCAAGATCCTCCCCAAAACGCGTCTTCTTTAAACAAATCTTTTCTATGAAGTAATTCTAAACTCAAGAGAACGAACCTCGCCCTCTTGTTTAACCTCAAAATTAGGAAAAGAAAGAAGAATCCGTTTTATCGGGAAGATTTTTTTGCTCGGACCGAACTTTGTTTTCCGGTTTTTGCGGATTTCTTTTTTAAACTTTTTGAATCTTCGATTTTCTTCGTATCTTTCTTGCCGTTTTGAAATTTAAGAATCGAAGAGACTCCGAATTTTTTCTCGAACTGAAATTCAATCGGTTTGAATCCTTCTTTAGGTGGAATCAAGGACATCGCCCTTTCGGTCAAAGCCGTAATCGAAAGACTCGGATTGACTCCCAAATTGACGGTGATCATCGAACTGTCGCAAACTCTCAGATTTTGATAACCGAAGACCCGGTTTTGAAAATCGATCACTCCTTCTTTTTCGGAATCTCCCATGATACAACCGCCCATGATATGCCCCGTAATCGGAGCGTTTAACAAGACGTCGTTGATCGAACTTCTCGGAACTCCTCCGGTTTTTTCGGCGATCTTACGCGCGGTTTCGTTTGCGATCGGAATGTAAGAGGGAGTTTTTTCTCCTTCGGTCAAAGCGGAACTCATCGTCTTCTCAAAGGGCCAAACGAATCTTCTCATACGAACCAAACGGATTTTATTGTCCAAGGTCTGCATCACCAAAAGAATCAAGGACTTCTGTGCGAATCCGAAAGGCCAAGAAGCCTTAAAGAAATAAATCGGATCGGTGAACAGGGTCAGAAAATATTTCAAAGGTCTCGGAAACTTTCCTCCGCCGTCCGTAAGAACCGAAGCGATCGTTCCGAAAAAATCGGAGCCTTTCGGATAACGAACCGGTTCCATATGCGTATGTTCGTCGGGATGAATCGAAGAAGTGATCGCAATCCCTTTGGAATAATCCGCGTCCTTCTTAAAATTAGTAATTGCTAATACGGTTTCGCTGTTCGTTCTTACGCTGTCTCCCAAGGTTTCCGAAATACGCGGCATTTTTCCTTTTTGTTTCATCTTTAAAAGAAGTCCTACGGTTCCCATCACCGCCGCGGAAAGAATTACGTTTTTTGCATATAAAGTTTTTCTTGGAAAACCGAAAAAGCCCGTCGTGGACCGGGTTCGGATTTGATAACCGAATTCTCCGGTGGAAGAAGAATCGGGTTTTCCGTTTTCGTCCAGAGGAATCAGAGAAACGACTTTGTTTTCGGGAATGATCTCGGTTCCCATCTTTTCGGCAAAGAACAGATAATTCTTATCCAACGTGTTTTTGGAATTGAATCTACAACCGACCATACAACCGCCGCAATGATTGCAAGCGACTCGATCGGGTCCTTCACCCAAAAAGTACGGATCTTTCGTAAGTTTACCGGGCTTCTCGCCGAAAAAAACGCCGACCGGTGTGGGACGAAACGTATCTCCTCGATTCATATCCTCGGCGATTTCCTTGAGTATAAAATCCGATTCGTACAATTGAGGGTTTTGTGTAACGCCTAACATTCTTGAGGCGATCGAATAATAGGGAAGAATCTTATCTTTTCCTCCCAGTTTCTTAAACGTAGCGGAATTGAGAACCTTATCGCCCGGAACATAAAGCGTGTTCGCATAAACCAAACTTCCTCCGCCCACTCCCGCGCCGCTTACGAGAAAAAAATCCTTCAAAAGATTCAGTCTTTGAATTCCGTAAAAACCGATGCGAGGCATCCATAGATATTTGTTAAGCGACCAATTCGATTTCGGAAAATCTTCGGACTTCCATCGTTTACCGGATTCGATCACAGCGACGGAATAACCCTTTTGACTCAAACGCATCGCGGATACGCTTCCACCAAAGCCGCTTCCGACTACGATGAAATCGAAATCATAGTGAACATTTGTTCTCTTTTTTTGTTCCATAAGTATTCAGTAATAATCGGATGAATTATAAATTCAAAACTTTTTTTAATTGACTGTGTTATAATTTAAAAGCTGTATCATATTTCCTAACGTATCGTTTATAAAAATAGGAGTGAGATATGTCTTCGTTACCAAGTGTTTGTGTGATTGGAGCCGGATCGAGCGGAATCGCAGTATGTAAGGCTTTGAAAGATAAGGGAATTCCGTTCGATTGTTACGAAGCCGGTAGCGAAGTCGGAGGCAATTGGAGATTCAATAACGATAATAAGATGAGCAACATCTATAAGTCTCTGCATATCAACACTCACAGGGATAGAATGGAATACAGAGATTATCCGATGCCGAAGACGTACGCCGATTATCCCGGGCATCAAAAGATTTTGGAATACTTCATCGACTACGTGAATCATTTCGGATTTCGTAAGAACATACATTTTAAAAATCCCGTCGTTCACGTTGAACGTCAGCAAGACGGAACTTGGCTCGTTCAAACCGGAGACGGCAAACAAAAATACTACGACGCACTCGTAGTATCGAACGGTCATCACTGGTCGCAACGATGGCCCAACCCCGCGTTCCCAGGAAAGTTCACGGGAAAGATCATCCATTCTCATTCTTATGTGGATCCCGAAAATCCGATCAAACTCACCGGCAAACGAGTCGTCGTGTTGGGGATGGGAAACAGCGCGATGGATATCACCGTCGAACTCTGTCGTCCCGGAGTAGCTTCCAAAGTTTTCTTAGCGGCTCGAAGAGGGGCGTATATCATTCCGAATTATCTTTTCGGGAAACCCTTGGACAAATCCACGGAACTCATTCCGGTTCACACTCCGTTCTGGTTAAAAAGTTTTATCATGAGTCTCGTTTTGAAATTCGGAGTCGGAAACGTTCAAGACTTCGGTCTTCAAAAACCGGATCACAAACCCGGAGCCGCACATCCTACGATCTCTCAGGATATTTTAGTCCGTTTGGGACGCGGCGATGTAACGCCGAAACCGAACATAGAATCGTATAACGGGAATAAGGTGAGATTCACGGACGGAACCGAAGAGGAAATCGACGCGGTCATTTACTGCACCGGATACGACGTGAAGTTTCCGTTTTTTGAGGAGAATTTTATCTCCGCGAAGGACAATCATCTTCCTTTGTTCTATCGTATGATCAAACCGGAATACAATAACCTATTCTTCGTCGGTTTGTATCAGCCTTTGGGAGCGATCATGCCTCTCGCAGAGTTTCAAGGAAAATGGATTTCCGAATATTTAACCGGAAACTATCAAATGCCTTCGGAAGAAGAAATGAATGCTTCCATCGAAAAATACGAATCCAAAATGAGGAAACGTTATGTGGCATCGACAAGACATACGATGCAAGTCGACTTCGAGGATTTTCTGTACGACATGAAGTCCGAACTCAAAAAAGGAAAAAAACGCGCGGCAAAAAACGGAAACAAACCTGCCGTACCGGCGCTCGCACAAAACAAAACCGTTTCTAAAAACGGTTTTTCCGCAAACGGATTCAAAAAGAAAACTCGTGCTCTTGCAAAAGTTTGAAAGAATTCTTTTACGGCTGATTCTTACCTTACCGGAAAATCTGTTGCGGAGAATTTCCGGCGGAACCGTTTCCAAACGGGGAAGAATTTTGGACGCAAAGTTGCAAATGTCTTTGTATCTCGCAAGAACCAAACCGAGAATCGAATCTCTTTCACCGAAAGAAGCAAGAATCATGTTTAAAAACTCGATGTTTCTTTTCGATCTCGAACCGGAAAAACTTCACAAGGTCGAAAACTTTTCGATCCCCGCGTCCGACGGAAGAATCGATCTACGATTGTATCGTCCTTTTGAAAGCGACGAACTTTTACCGGCGATCGTTTATTTTCACGGAGGCGGATTCGTAATCGGCGACATCGAAACGCACGATCGTCCCTTGCGTTACCTTTCCAAACAAAGCGGAGCGATCATCGTATCCTTGGATTATCGACTCGGACCCGAACATAAATTTCCAACCGCAGTGGAAGACGCCTTTGTCACTTATCAATACGTGATTCAGAACTCGAAAACGTTGGGAATTCTTCCCAAAAAAATCGCGGTCGCAGGAGACAGCGCGGGAGGAAACTTAGCGGCGAACGTTTGTATTCTCGCCAAAAAGAAAAAAGTAAGTTCTCCTTTGTTTCAATTATTAATCTATCCGTATTTGGATCTTTTTAGAATGAGCGAAAGCAGAAACGAATTCGGAAGAGGATACGCGCTCACCAATAAGCTATTGGGCTACTTCAATCTTCACTACTTGAATTCTCCGATCGAAGGGAAGAATGTTTCGGCTTCTCCAATTCTTCATAAAAAAGCGTCCGACTTTCCGAAAACCTACTTACAGTTGGCCGGTTTCGATCCGCTTCAAGACGAAGCGATGGAATTTATCGATTTCTTAAAAAAGGCGAAGATCCCCGTTGTGTTCAATCTGCATGAAAGTTTAGTGCATGGTTATTTTAATTTTGCAGGAGTCATTCCGGAAGCGAAGAAAGCCTTGAACGAAATCGTTTCGTTTATCAAAGACGGATTCGTTACAAAATAGTTTTTGAATCGGAATTCCCGGATTTTAAGGGAGAATGATCCGATTTACCGAATCTTTCTCTTGAATTTTTAAAGCGTAAGTACAACGTAATGGATTCTGAAAGGTGATCCGTTATGAAATTCCAAGTTCTTAAAAAAAGAATTCTTTTTTGTTCTTTTTGTTTTGTTTTTAGTCTTCAACTCAACGCCGAATCCGCAAATCTCGTTTCCGGCCCGATCTTGGGATATTCCACGCTAAAAGAGGTCTTGGTCTGGGTTCAGACCGACCGCAAGGCGCAAGTAATATTAGAATATTCTGAAATTGAAAATCCTAAAAACAGGTTTTTTTCCGAGGAAATCAAAACGGATTCCAAGACGGGTTTTATCGCGAAGTTGATCGCGAACAAAGTTCACCCGGGTAAAAAATACAATTATAATATTCTAATAGACGGCAAGAAGATCGAAAGCCGACACGCGCAAGTCTTTCAAGCGCAATCCTTCTTTGCGGCCGGTCAAGATCCTCCTTCTTTTTCCTTCGCGCTCGGAAGTTGTGCTTACGTCAACGAAACCGAGTTCGACGTTCCGGGAAAACCGTACGGCGGAGAATACTTTATCTACAATTCCATTCTTTCCAAAAAGCCGGACTTTATGCTTTGGCTCGGCGATAATATTTATTTGCGGGAAACGGATTGGGATTCGAGAACCGGATTCTTTCATCGTTACAAACATCAACGGGGAATCGCGGAGCTCGCTCCGCTCTTTGCGTCCGTTCACCACTACGCGATTTGGGACGATCATGATTTTGGTCCGAACGACGGGGACGCTTCTTTTTGGATGAAGGATACGGCCGAGGAAATGTTCAAACTTCATTGGGGAAATCTCCAGTATGCGAAGGAGGGAATCTACGGTTCTTTTACTTGGGGAGATTCTCAGTTTTTTCTTTTGGACGATCGAACGTTTAGAACGGCTAACAACAATAAGGCGGTTGGTCCGAGACAGATTCTCGGCGAGAAACAATTTCAGTGGCTCGTAAATTCTTTGGCGTTTTCCAAAGCGACTTTTAAGTTCGTCGCAATCGGAGGACAATTCTTAAACCCGAACGCGGTTTTTGAAAATTACGCGACGTATCCGGAAGAAAGAAATAAAATTCTTTCGGCGATTCGAGATCTTAAAATCAAAAATCTGTTTTTTTTAACGGGCGATCGCCATCATACTGAGTTGAATCTTCTCAAAGAAGAAGGAGCCGAACCGATCTACGACTTTACAGTTTCTCCGTTGACCTCGGGTTACTATTCTCCGATCACGGAAAAAAATCCTTTGCGCGTGGAAGGAACTCTCGTCGATAAAAGAAATTTCGGAATGGTTTCCGTCAGCGGGAAACGGGGCGAAAGAAAACTCGTTTTACAAATTTTCGACGTAAACGGAAAAGAGGTTTGGAAGAAGGAAATTCTTCCCGTACCTTAAACTATGAAACGGTTGGTAAACTTGATTCTTACGTTATTCGTCTTTTTCGTTCTTTTCGTTTTGTTTTTGGCCTGGTGGAATCAGGATAAGCTGATTTTTTTTCCGGAACAACTTTCGAAAAACTTTATATTCAATTTTCCGAATGAATTTCGGGAAATCAAACTGGAGACCCCCGACGGAGAAACCTCTTACGGTCTTTTCTTTCCAGCGAAAGGAAACGAATCCCGAAAAACGATTTTATACTTTCATGGAAACGCCGGAAGTTTAAGAACCTGGGGAGGAATTTACGAAGACTTTCTTCCCTTAGGTTGGAATATTCTCGTTGTGGATTACAGGGGCTACGGAAAAAACTCGGGTAGTCTTTCGGAAAATTCCATGAACGCGGACGCGGCCATGTGGCTCGATTACGTTTTGAACGATTTGAAGGTTCCGAGAAATCGAATCGTGATTTACGGTCGCTCGATCGGAAGCGGAGTCGCCTGCGATCTTTCGTCCAAAAACCCGGATCTGAATCTATTTTTGGAAACTCCTTTTACCGATCTTCCCACTCTTGCAAAAGAATATTATCCTTTTCTAAAGCCTTGGATGTTGCGTTTTCGATTTCCGAATTCGGATAAACTGGAAAACACGAATTCCAGGATCAGAATTTTCCATGGAACGGACGACGAAATCATTCCGTATTTTCACTCGCAAAGTATATACAGAAAACTGAAAGAACAAAATAAGGACGCGATTCTTTATACGATTCCGAACGGATCTCATAACAATCTAACGGCGTATCCTGAATATCATCAGGCTTTGAAAAAAAGTTTGGATGAAATTCGGTGAAACGCGCTTTCAAAAGAAAATTTCGCGAATAGAAAAACAAACCTTGAGAAAAGAAAGAAAGTAAGGAAAATTAAAAGCCGGGGCGGAAAGATATTTCCAACCCCGCTTCGTTTCGAACGATTAGAAATATTCCGGAAAAAGAACCTTCAGTTTTTTTACGGTTTCCGGATTTCTTTTTTCGGGAGCGGTGATCAAAGAATACTTCGTGCTGTTTTTCAAACTTACGTCGTCCCCGTTTCCGATCACGTGAATCAATTCCGAAAGAAGTTTTTTTGCGGTTTCAGCGTTCTTAGAAAGATTTGCGATCACCATTTCGACGGTAACGGATTCTTCCCCTTCTCTCCAACAATCATAATCGGTCGACATACAGATCATTTGATATGCAATCTCCGCTTCGCGCGCGAGTTTCGCTTCGGGAAGAACGGTCATATTGATGATGTCCGCGCCCCAAGAACGATACAAATGCGATTCGGCTTTTGTGGAAAACAAAGGACCTTCCATACAAACGAGGGTTTTACCCACATGAATTTCCAAACCGATCTTCTTTGCGGTTTGTTCGATTCTTTTCGCGAGATTATGAGAAAAAGGTTCCGCGAAAGGCGCGTGTGCGACGACTCCGTTTCCGAAGTATGTGGAATTTCTAAAACGAGTTCGATCGATGATCTGAGAAGGTAAAACGAAATCGAGCGGTTTGATTTCTTC
The DNA here is from genome assembly GCF_000243735.2 of Leptospira kmetyi serovar Malaysia str. Bejo-Iso9. NCBI lineage: Bacteria > Pseudomonadati > Spirochaetota > Leptospiria > Leptospirales > Leptospiraceae > Leptospira > Leptospira kmetyi. Next base: position 2,934,638 of record NZ_AHMP02000003.1, read on the forward strand.
TCTCAAACTTCCAACGGAACTGAACGCAACGATTTCTTCCACTCCGAGTTGTTTCAGAGCGCAGATGTTCGCGTGGTTCGGAACTTCGGGAGGAGAAAGAAAATGTCCGATTCCGTGTCTAGGTAAGAATGCGATGAGCTTTCCTTTATACTTTCCGATTTTGATTTTATCGGAGGGTTTGCCCCAGGGAGTATCGGGATAAATTTCTTCGATCAGCTCCATTCCATCCAAACTGTAGAGTCCCGTTCCGCCGATGATCGCCGCTTTTACATTATGAGACATGAGTCCGTTCTCCTAAAAGAAAATCTGAATTTCTTCAAGGACAGTTTTGGAAAACGGATCTAAATTGTAAATCGGAAGTGTTTCAAACGGAACGATTTAAGCCACGCTTAGATTTTTCAACTCCGAGGATTGGGTTCTGATTTTTTCGACCTCGTATTGAAGTTTGCCGGATTCCTGATTGATGATGTTGATTTCTTTTTCCAAATGGACCATCGTCTTGACCATCTCTTCCTGACCGACCATCTGTTCCTTCGTGGATTCGAAGATCTCGCTCGAAAGTTGTTTGATTCTTTCCACTTCCGAAACGAAATCGCGTATGATTCCTCTTTGTTCCTGATAGAGTTTTCCCATCTCTTCGATTCGGTTTACGGTTTCGGAAATCTTATGTTTTTGTCTGCTCGTAAGATCTCCCGTGTCCGTGGAAGCCTTGTTCGCTTCCTCGATAAACGATCTGGATTGTTTTACGATATCGGAAATATTCTTCGCGTTTTCGGAAGTGAACTCCGCAAGTTTACTGACCTCGTTTGCAACAACCGCAAATCCTCTGCCGGCCGTTCCCGCGCGGGCCGCTTCGATCGAAGCGTTGAGCGCGAGAAGATTCGTTTTATCCGCGATCTCTCCCATGATCTGATTGATCTCGTCGACTCTATTAAAAGAATTTGATATGTTTTTCAGAAAGTGATTCGTCTTGCCCGCGGCTTCGGTCACGTTTTCCATATCGTTTCTGTTTTCGTTCGCGTACGAGCCGAGATCCTTTGAAAACTGCGCGATACTTTCCACGATCTCTCCGAGACTTTTGGATTTTTGATCGAGATCCACCAAACTGTGATTTTGTGTTTCGATCGAACTCGCGGTATTTTGAGAAGCCGCGGACAATTCTTCGATCACCGCGTTTACTTGTTCCAAAGACGCCGCTTGTGATTCCATCTTTTCACCGGTCGTGTTGATAAACGCCGCGAAGTTTTGAATCGATTCTTCCAGACTTTCCGCGGAAACGTGAATCGCTTTTTGGTTGGTTTCCAACTTTTCCAAAAACCGTTTGCTTTCTTCCGAAAGTTTTCCGGCTTGATCGGCGAGTTTCATAAAAAGGTTCATCAGTTGCGCGAGAATGATTCCCGCCGTGAAAACGAAAATGATTTTGATGACTTCCACGCTTGTGGTTAAAAGACCCGGCTTATTGGCGACATTGGGATCTTCGGTTAAAACGACTCCAAACTGAACCGCGACAAAAAGAGCGGTCGCCGAACCCAAGGCTCCTAGAAATCCGATGAAGATGACGAATCTCTTTTCACCCAAAAGACCGGAATAGATGTTTATGTAAAAATAAATGAAGAATAGAATCACGTTCTTCAAAACGCCGGACGCGACCGCGGGAGAAATCATCGCGTCGAAAATCAAAGTGGAACTTAAAATCAAAGAATCTAATATTACCGAAGCCTTATGAGCCCATTTCGGAACTTCGCTGAAACGATTCCAAATAAAAATGGCGGTGCAATAAACCGCCATCGCAAACGTTCCTCCGGAATGAACGATCAACTGCGAGGGATTGAACGTTTTATAGGCGCCGAGAATGGAAAGCGTAAACAGAATGACCAGACCCAAACGAATGCGATTGATCAGAACCGCTCCGTTCCTTTGAATTAGTTCCAAAGAAGATTGACTCATATTCCTATAAGAAGTCTGAAAGTTCGTTTTTCAAACAGAATCCGATTTAGGAAATAAGTTTTAATATATCAAATTTGTTTCAAGAAGACACAAAGTAAAACGAAGAGATTTCTCCTCTACAATGAATTTCTTATACTCCTTAAACGATACTTAAGGCTTTCAAATCCCTGGACTGAGTTTTGATTTGTAATACTCCGTCTTGGATCTTTCCGGATTCCTGAGTGATCTCGTTGACTTCCCGTTCCAGTTCGAACATGGCTTTCATCATTTCTTTTTGTCCGGTCATCTGTTCTTCCGTGGAATAGAACAACTCGTCCGATAGTCTTTTTACTTTTTCCAGATTCTTTACGAAATCGTTTATGATTGCGGTTCCTCTTTCATAAAGACGGTTCATTTCCTCGATCTTATAAACGGTCGCGTTGATTTTGATTCCTTGGCTTTCGGTAAGTTGGCTGGTTCCGGTCGAAGCGTAGTTCGCGTTCCTGATATATTCGAGGGATTCTTCCACGACCTTGGAAATCATCTTCGCGTTTGTGGCGGTGAATTCCGCGAGTTTACTCACTTCTTGTGCGACGACCGCAAATCCTCTTCCCGCCGCTCCTGCGCGTGCGGCCTCGATCGAAGCGTTCAAGGAAAGAAGATTCGTTTTATCCGCGATCTCGCCTAAGATGCGGTTGATTTCATCGACTCTTTGAAAAGAATTCGAAATGTTCTTAAGATACCCGCTCGTTTTTTCTACGGAATCCTTTACGACTTCCATTTCCATTTTACTTTCTTTCGCGTTGATATCCAAACCTTTGGAATGTTCCGAAATTTTATGAATCACATCCAAAAGAATCTGCGCTTTCTGATTTAACTCGATCAGATTTTCATTCTGAATTCGAATCGAGTTTACGTTGTTTTCGGAAGACTTGGAAAGGGAAGTAATCACAGCGTTTACTTCTTCCAAAGAAGCGGCTTGCGATTCCATTTTCGCGCTGGTCAAACTGGTAAACTCCGAAAAATTCGTTACCGAAATTTCCAACGTTTCCGCGGAAGAATGAATCACCTTTCTGTTGCTTTCCAACCTGTTTAGAAAATTCTTATTCTCCTGAAAATAAGAAGAAGCTTCCTTATAAAGGCTATCGAACAGATTCATCAAACGATAAAGAATGAAACTTACGCTCGCCATAAAGATGATCTTCGTGATCTCCGCGCTCAGTTTGAGATAACCCGGAGTCATATTGACTACGTTGTCTTCCGAAAATTTAAGACCGTGTAAAGCCGCGTTGCTCAATCCGATCGTATAACCTATGGAACAACACAAACCGGTTACGAGCACGAAATTCGGTCTTCCCAGCAGACCGGAATAAGCGATGATAAAAAAGTAAACCGAGTATAAAATCGCGTTTTTAAGAACGGGCGCTATGATTTCCGCCGAAACCATGCTGTCCAAAAAGATCGTAGAACTGAGTAAAAGAGAATCGAATATAATAAAAACGGAATGAACCCACGGCTTTATGTTGAATTTTTTATACAGTGTGAATCCGAAAACCGCGTAGATAAGCATAAATAACGCGGCCGAAGAATGAATAACTTTGATTTCGGGATGAAGGGCCTTAAAACTCGTGACCAGAGAAAGCAACATCATGATCATAATTCCCATTCGGGAATAATAAGTGAGGGCTTCTCCTTTCTTACGAATGGATTCTATAGACTGCTTGGACATAGACCAAACGTGTACAGATTTTGATTTAAGTAAATGAAAAGTAGGAACTCTTACCAAAATCCAATCGCCGTATTATAAAAGGACAATTTGCGATTTCAGAAGAATGAAATTTTTACACTGATTCGAATTCTTTGTTTAAAATCTTGGGTTGTTTGCGTTCGAAAACGGTTGGGAGAAAAAATTTTCAGGATGTAAAGGTGATGGAGAATCGGTCACGGTCATCGTTTTCACCGCATGTCCGTCCGGATATGTCCCCATATTCTTTTGATTGGTAGATCCGTTTCCCAAAGCAACGTCCTTTGCGGCCGCAGAACCCGTATAAGAATAATCCGTAAGCGCGTCGAGTTGTCTCCAAACTCCGTAGTAATCCAAAACGTCTAACGCGCCCAAGCCGATCACGGTGTTTTTGATCGGAGTATAATGGTCCGCATTGAGAATGTTACCGTTGTATGACTCGGAATAAACGATTTCAAAATCCTTTTCGGCGGTTCCGATTCCGATCTGATTGAAAATGTCGATCGCCATTCTGTTGTCGACCACGTCATCGTTGTCGTAAATCTGCGCGATCATTTTGGTCGCACTCGTAAATTGCGCGAGCTGTGCGTTTGTCATCGAGAAAGAATACCAAGGTGCGACGAGAAAGATAAAGGATCCGTTTCCTCCCCAACCTTTTTGAACGATTCCTTGGTGCGCCAAATACGGAGTAGCACCGCCGCCGTAAGAATGGCCCATATAACCGACCCGAGTCGTATCGATGATGTTGGAAAACTGACTCACGGCAAAGTTGATTCCATCCAACATATATTTATAATTCTCCGTCGGGTTTCGAGTATCGGAGATATAAATCGGAAATACGACCACGTATCCTTTCGAAACATAAAAGTCGATCAAAGGATAATACGCTTCTGCGGAAGGAGAACTGAATCCGTGAATTAAAAATAAAACGGGGGCCTTGGTCTTTTGATCGCTCGGGTAATAAACACAAACGTTTCGAGGCGCGCTCGGATTCGGTAAAGCGGCAACGGATACGGTATGCGTACCTCTCGCGCCGTAACCTTGCGAGATGGGAGGAATCGATCCGCTGCGAAAGACCGGAGTGACCGCGCAAGTATCGATCAAATACGGATAACTCAAAATCAAAAGAGTTTCCATCCAAGAATCAAGAACGTCTTTCTTCGGCTTCTCGTTAAAATCGACTTTGCAAAACGTAACGGTTAAAATGAGAAACACAACGAACAAACGATTCATAAAACGTCCTAAGAACAATCGGTCTTGAATCAACGATTTTGCGATTCTTATCGTTTGTCCAAAACTATATATCCGAACCGTTCGAAAAGAATTCTAAAAATTTAGGAACGGAGGTTCGTTTGGCTTGCTTCCCAGCCGATCATCGCCCTCTTTCTTTCGGAACCCCAGCGGTATTCTCCGATGCCGCCGGTGCTTTTAATCACACGGTGACAAGGAATCAGATAACCGATCGGATTTTTTCCGATCGCGCTTCCGACCGCCCTCGACGCGCTTTCTTGTCCGATGGAATCCGCGATATCGGAATAAGAAGACAATCTCCCTTCTGGAATTTTTAACAACGCTTCCCAAACCTTGATTTGAAAATCGGTTCCTTTGAGATGAAGTTTGATCTTTTCCTTTTGCGTCGACGTTTGATCAAAAAATTTTACGACTCTCTCTTGATTCTCATCCGATTGAAAAACGAGCTCGGCTTGGTTCCATTGTTCCTTCAATTCCGAAACGATTCTTTCTTGGGGAATATCATAAAAGAATAAATTACAAATTCCTTTTTCGGTCGATGCGATCACGTAGTCTCCGAAATTACTTTTCCGAAAGCTGTATCGGATTTTGAGTTTTTCTCCTCCATTTTTAAATTCTCCCGGTGTCATTCCTTCGATCTTTACGAATAGATCGTGTAAGCGACCGGTTCCGGAAAGTCCGGTTTCGTACGCCGCGTCGAACAAGGTCGCTCGGGGTTGGTTGAGAATCGACTTCGCGTTTTGCAAAGTAAGATATTGAAGAAATTGTTTCGGGCTGACCCCGGCCCATTCGGTAAATAATCTTTGAAAATGAAACGGGCTTAGATCGACGGATTGTGCGATTTCATCCAATTCGGGTTGGGACAACGCGTGTTGTTCTATGAATTGAATGGCGCTGGCGATTTTTTTGTAATGGTCCATGCCGGAAATGCTAATCGAATCTTGGTTTTTTTAAAACCCGATCCTTGCTGTTTTTCCTTTTTTTGGGAAGAATTTTGTTTTGTTCCAGTTCGTAAAATTGCAGTGAAACTTTGATTTGTATGAGTTCCTACAAAACTTGTTTTTCAAAACAAAATTTTCAGTTCTCTCAAAATTCCGAAAATATTCTCAAGAATGAATCAACTTCGCGAGTTGATCGATTCCTTCCACAAAAAGCGCCGGGCCGGGCTGAAGAATGATCGAAGGATCCAACTCGTAAACCTTTCCGTTTTGAATCGCCCCGGTCTTTTGCCAATCGGGATGTTTTTGTACCCATTCGAAGTTCATCGGCTTTCCGCACCAAGATCCGATGTAAACATCGGGATTCGCGGCGGCTACGTCGTTTGCCGTGATGATTCTATCCTTTGCCAAAGACTTCGTTTTGAGATGATCGAAACAATCTTTTCCACCCGCGAGATCGATCAATTCCGAAACCCAAGAAATTCCCGTGATGATCGGTTCGTCCCATTCTTGAAAAAAAACGGAGGGTCGGTTTCCGGAAGAATATTTCTTTCCGATTTCGTCTAACTTTCTTTTCCAACCTTCGATCAAAGTTTGCGTTTCGTTTCCCTTTCCGACGATACTTCCGAAAAGAAGCAAGGTCTCGAAAATTTCGGGAATCGTTCGTTGATTCGTAACAAGAACGTTCAATCCTTCTGCGATCAGATCCTTGGCGAGATTCGCTTGAATGTCCGAAAACCCGATCACAAGATCGGGTTTTAATTCTTTGATTCGTTTTACGTTGCCGTTGATAAACGCGGAGACTTTCGGTTTTTCTTCTTTGGCTTTAAGAGGTCGAACCGTATACGCGGAAATTCCCACGATCCGTTCTTCCTCGCCTAACAAGTAAAAAAGTTCCGTCGTTTCCTCGGTGAGACAGATAATTCTTTTCGGACCGATCAAATTCTTTCCTCAAATGTTCAGCTATGGAATTCCTTTTTATCGTCGATCAGTTTCTGAACCACGGAAGGATCGGCAAGCGTGGACGTATCGCCGAGACCTTCAAATTCTCCCGAAGCGATCTTTCTCAAAATTCTTCTCATGATTTTACCGGAACGAGTTTTCGGAAGACCGGGCGCCCAATGGATCACATCGGGCCTTGCAATTTTGCCGATGACTTTTTCGACGGTCGCGATCAATTCTTTTTTCAGATCGTCGTTCGTCGTTACGCCTTCTTTCACTGTGACATACGCGTAAATTCCCTGGCCCTTGATGTCGTGCGGAAATCCGACAACGGCGGCTTCGGCGACGGATTTGTTTTCCACGAGCGCGCTTTCCACTTCCGCGCTTCCGATTCTATGACCGGAAACGTTGATGACATCGTCGACACGACCGGTGATCCAATAGTAGCCGTCCTTATCTCTGCGCGCGCCGTCGCCGGTAAAATAATACCCTTTGAATTGAGAAAAATACGTATCGAAGAATCGTTTCGGATCTCCGTAAACTCCCCGCATCATCGAAGGCCAAGGAGCTTTGATACAAAGATTTCCCGAAACTTCTCCCTTATCGTTGATTTCTTTTCCGCCGTTGTCGACAAGAACCGGTTGAACCCCGAAGAACGGCAACGTCGCGGAACCGGGCTTTTGCGGAATCGCACCGGGCAACGCGGTGATCATGATCGATCCCGTTTCCGTCTGCCACCAAGTATCGACGATCGGGCAGTTTCCTTTTCCGATGTTTTTAAAATACCATTCCCAGGCTTCGGGATTGATCGGTTCTCCGACCGAACCTAAAAGACGAAGAGAACTTAAATTTCTTTTTTTGATCGGATCCAAACCTTCTCTCATCAAAGCGCGAATCGCTGTCGGAGCAGTATAAAAAACGTTTACTCCGTACTTATCGATCACGTCCCAAAATCTTCCCGCATCGGGATAAGAAGGAACTCCTTCAAACATCACGGAAGAAGCTCCGTTGGAAAGAGGACCGTAAACCAAATAAGAATGTCCGGTCACCCATCCGATGTCCGCGGTACACCAATACGTGTCTTCCGGTTTGATATCGAATACATAATGAAACGTTAAATTAGCGCCGAGAAGATAACCGCCCGTGGTATGCAAAACCCCTTTCGGTTTTCCCGTAGAACCGGAAGTATAAAGGATAAAGAGAGGATCTTCCGCGTCCATCTCCTCCGGTTTACAATACGCTGGAAGATTCGGATCGTTCATCAAAAAATGATACCAATGATCCTGACCGTCTTTCCAAGTAAGGCCGGATTCGTTGCCGGTTCGTCTAACAACGATTACGGTCTTTACGGTCTCTTTGGATTTTTCAAGAGCGAGGTCCACGTTCTTTTTGAGTTCCACCGGTTTGCCGCCGCGAAAACCGCCGTCAGCGGTGATGATCAACTTCGGTTTGCAATCGTCGATTCTGCTTTGGAGAGCTTCGGGGGAGAATCCGCCGAATACTACCGAATGAATCGCGCCGATCCGAGTACATGCAAGAATCGTAATGGCTAATTCGGGGATCATCGGAAGATAAACGAGAACACGATCGCCTTTTTTCACTCCGTATTTTTTAAGAACGTTCGCAAGACGATTCACTTCGCGATAAACGTCGTAATAAGTAAGAACTTTAGATTCCGCGGGATTGTCGCCCTCCCAGATCAAAGCCGCTTTGTTTTTCAAGGGAGAATTTATATGTCGATCCAAACAGTTATAAGAAACGTTGAGTTTGCCGCCCTTAAACCATTCTACTTTTGCGTTTTTAAAATCGTGGCTAAGAACCTTGGTCCATTTTTTAAACCAGGTCAAACGATTGGCTTCTCTTCCCCAGAACTTATTCGGATTTTCTATGGATTCTTTATAAAGGGATTTATAATCTTTGAGGGAGATGTTCGTATTCTTTTTAAATTCTGCGGATGGCGGAACGACTCTTTCTTTTGCCATGACTTCCTCCGGGTTCGGTAAAGAATGGTTCTATTTTTTTCTCTGTCTACCAAATTGCGAAAATGAAATCGTGAAAGGCTTCCTCCGGAGAATTTTCCGAAGGAAGTCGTTACTCAGGTGGAACCTGTGCGGATCAGATCTAAAAATTCGGAACGGGTTACCATGTTTTCTTTGAAGGCTCCCAACATGCAGGAAGTGAAAAGTTCGGAGTTTTGTTTTTCAACTCCTCTCATCATCATACAAAGGTGTTTCGCTTTAATAACGACGGCGACTCCTTGCGGTTCGAGAACGTCTTGAATCGCGTACGCGATTTGTTCCGTAAGACGTTCCTGAACTTGAAGTCTTCTCGCAAATACGTCCACGATTCTAGGAATTTTACTGATACCGATGATCTTTTTATTCGGAAGATAAGCCACGTGCGCCCTTCCGTAAAACGGCAAAAGATGATGTTCGCAAAGGGAATACATTTCTATATCACGAACCAGGACCATTCCGTCCGTGGGCTCCTCGAAGATGGCGCCGTTTACGATCTTCGTAATGTCGGCCGTATAACCCGAAGTCAGGAAATCGTAGGCTTTTTTTACGCGTTTCGGAGTATTGAGAAGACCTTCTCTCGTGGGATCTTCTCCGATCGATTTCAGAATATTTACAATTTCGTCTTCCAAGTTAAACTCTCTTCGTTCGATTTTCCCGATTCGAGTCGGGAGTCTTTTTGTTAGATTCCTTTCAAAAAATTTCGGAGCGTTTTTTTTGAATCTAAGGCTACATTCCCATTCTCTAAAGAGCCTCCCGAATCTTCCATCGGATTTTCATTTTCTTGCAGATTTCCAAGACCGGGTAAATCTGTCCGATCATGACGACCCGAAACGAGACGAAAAAAAAGAACGGCAATTTTGCGATCGGATTGGACGCGCGTATGATCGCACATTCCGGAATCGGAATGAGAATCCGAGGTCTTTTAAAATATCTCGGTCCGTCCGCGGAAAAGGAAAACATCCGGGTCTATCTTTTCGGAGATGTCGAAACGATTCAAAGCGAAGGAATTTCCTGTCATAAATTTTCTGGCTTCGCTGGAAAAGAATCGGAAGCGACCGATCTCGAAACGAAATCCGAGAAAGCCGATTCTTCCCCGAAGAAAAAAACTTCGTCGCTTAACAAGACCTCCGAGTTTTCGTATCCGGTTATCGATTACCATTCTCCGATCTATTCTCTTTCCGAATTCAAAGGTCATCCGTTTATGGGGAGAATGGACCTTCTCGACATTCCCCATTTCAACGCGCCCTTGCCTTACCTCAAAAAGACGATCGTGACGATTCACGATATCATTCCGTTTCGGATGAAGGAATTTCATTCGAGTTTTGTTAAGCGACTTTATATGCAGGTCGTATTTCGTTTGTTGAAACTTTTCGCCAAAAAAATCGTTTCCGTTTCCGAATACACGGCCAAAGACTTGGAATCCGTTTTCGGTTTTTCGAAAAAAGAAACACGAGTAATCCACAACGGAATCGACGATTCGGTTTTTTATCCGGCTTCCGCTTCCGAAAAAAAGAACTTCTTAAAAAAATACGGACTCAAGGAAGGTTATCTGCTCACCGTAGGAATCGGAAAGGGCCACAAAAATCTAAACTTAGTCGCAAAGGTTTTAAAACCTCTTTGGGAATCCGGGCTCCTAAAAACCAAATGGGTGTTAGGCGGGGCTTCCGGAAAAATCCCCGATTATATGCAAGCCGACGTCGTCGATTGCGAAGCTCGAATTCTTCCGATGCCGAGATTGTCCTTGGACGAATTGCGTTGTTTGTATTCCTGCGCGGGAGTTTTGATTTTTCCGTCCCGATACGAAGGTTTCGGTTTTCCTCCTCTCGAAGCGCAGGCTTGCGGTTGTCCCGTGATTTCTTCCGACGCGACGGTTATGCCCGAAATTTTAGGCGAAAGCGTTTCTTATTTTTCACCGGACAAAACGGATTCGTTGGAGAATCTTCTGAAAGATTTTTTAAAAGGTCGGAACTACGGCAAATCTTGGATCGCAAAAGGTAAAAAGAATTCAGCGCGATTCTCCTGGAAAAAGGCCGCAAAGGAAACTTTGGAAGTATATAAGAATCTTTTGAAATGAAAAATGCGTTTTACAACGCCGCAACTTTAAACTCAAACTTTTTTGTATGAGTTCCCACACTTCTCCTTTCTCCGTTGCGGCTTCGAAAATTGTTCCGACAAAGGAATCTCGAAAAAAAGATTTGCAATTCGATTGGATTGAAACCGGAAGCGCAAAGAAGAAGATCCTTCCTTCTTTCTTTAGAAATCAGCGAAACTGTTTTTTCTTGGAAAGAACTTCTTCCTTACGAACCTTGAGTTTTAAAAAAAGATCGTCCCGTTCCGCATCGGAATAACGAGACCAATTTCCGATTTCTTCGATGGTTCTAAAACAACCTTCACAATAACCGGATTCGAAATCCATCGTACAAATTTTGTTGCAAGGCGAACGAACCAAAACAATTACTTCCCTTTTACTTTAGACTTCGAAACCTTCTTTTTCCTCACGGCTTTTTTCTTCTTAGAATCGGGTAAGGTCGCAGACGGGTTGTTCAACGTTTTCAAAACGGATTTTTCAACTCCGTTTTTGGTATGATCCACGATCGTTTTCATTTCTTTAAAGAGGGACATACCGCTGATTCTTCCCGGGACGATCACGTGCGCGGCCCCGCTGGAAACGAGAATTTCCGCTTCTTGAGCGTCGTCTGTGGTGAGAATGATCGAAGGTTGAGTATGATGACAAATTCCTTTGAGGGATTCCAGAAGTCTTCGATTTGTGGTTCCCTTGAGAATCATATCAGAAATCGTGCATATTACGTATCTTGCATCTTCGATTCCGAGGTGATGAAGCGTTTCCGGGTTCGCCAAGTCGCCGTAAGCCCAACGGATTCCCTTGGCTTCGAGAGATTGACGAAAAACGGGATTGAAGTCCACGATCAAAATCCGATTGAGCCATTCCGGCTTTTCGCGTTCGATTCCTTCCAAAAGTCCTTGGGCGATTCTAAAATAACCGAGAATGACGATATCCCTTTTCGGTTGGCCGGTGATATCGGATTCGGTTCTATCCTCTTCTTTTTCCTTCAGACCGATCATTCCCAACAACTTAAGAATGAATCTTGAAATCGGATCGTTGAAAAGAATGATGTAAGTCGAAACCACGGACGCGAGAATCATCGAAGTCAGAACGGTGGATTCCAATTCTTTGCTGATATGTCCGTAGCCCATTCCCAACGCGAGAATCACAAGCGAGAACTCGCTGATTTGCGCCAGGTTCAAACCCGTGACGATTCCCGCTCTTAAACCTTTACCCGAAAAATAAACCGGAGTCGCGACGGTGATCACTCTGCTGAAGATCACGAACACGACCGCAATCAAAGAAACCGTGATAATTTGAATCGAAGGAATCGGAATTTTCATTCCGAGCGCGACGAAGAATAGAGTGATAAAGAAGTCTCGGATTCCGGAAAGTTTTGCGATGACATCGGCGCCGTACGGAAACGCGGCGATACTTACACCCGCGATCAAAGCCCCCATCTCTTTAGAAAGTCCCGCTCTTTCCGCAAAACCGCAGAGTAAAAAACACCATGCGATCGATGTGATCAGAATCAATTCCGGTTTGGATGCGGCGGCTTGAAACAATCTCGATAAAAAGAATCTACTGATTAAGAATGCGACGCAGATTAAAACCAAACCGATTCCGAGAGAACCTGCGATTTTTAAAATCTGAGGATCTTGAAGGTTCGGTTGAACTCCCATAAAGATGATCGCCCAAATATCCTGAAGGACCAGAACACCGATCGTCAGACGACCTGCGATCGTACTGACTTCGAATTTATCGTGCAGAAGTTTGACGACGATCATCGTCGAACTGATCGCAAGCGCGATGGAGAAATATAAAAGATCGAACTTACCCGATGAACCGGAAAGAATTCCCTTAAAAAAGAAAAGTCCGAACAACACGCAAAATACGAACTGACTGATCCCGAGAATAAACATGGACTTACCCATGCGTGCCAATTCTTTCAAATCGATTTCAAGACCGATGATGAACAAAAGAAGAATCAAACCGATCTCTGAAATCAACTCGATGCTTTCTTCGTTTACCACAAGTCCCAGACCCAAATTCGGTCCGAGCAAAAGTCCCCCGGCCACATAACCCAGAATCAACGGTTGTTTTGTGACTCTTGCGATATGGGAAAAGAACGTAGCGAAAATGATGCTTAATGCAATATCGTTTAAAAGGGAGAGGGAATGATGCTCCATTTACAATGTATCCTGAAACTGATTTATTTTTTTACCTTCTCTGAACGATGCAAGAACGGAGCCGGTAGTTTCTTATAATTCGCTCTGCATGCTAAAATATGAAAGTTTCCCGGAGTAAAAAACATTTTTTTTACGGAATCGGTAAAAACTGAAACGGAATCGAACTCGCTTCAAGGATCGGATATTAAAACGAAGTTGCTGATAAAGAAATAAATCGGCGGAAAAATGAATCGGTTCTTTTAAATTCGAGGCATTCCGAAAAAATCAGACGTTGTAGTCTCCGGGTTCCAAAACGTGAATATCCGGAAGATTTCTATACTTTCCGTCGAAATCCAAACCGTAACCCACCACGAACTCGTCCGGAATTCTCCAGCCGACGTACTTCACCGGAAATTCTAGAATATTTTTTCTTTCCTTAAGAAGAAGAGTAACGATCTCGAGACTCGCAGGATTTCGCGTAAAGATATGACGCACGAGATATTGAAGAGTAAAGCCGGTGTCTAAAATGTCTTCCACAAGGATCACATGACGGTCCGAAAGATCCGTGTTGATGTCTTTTATCAAATCGACCTTTCCTAAGGAAACGGTTCCGGAATAGGACTTCGCTTGAACGAAGTCGATCTCGACCGAAAAAGGAATCGCTCTTGTTAGATCCGTAAAAAAATAAACGCCGCCCTTCAATACGCAGATCAATACCGGATTTAGTTTTTTATAATCCTTTGCGATTTCGGAAGCGAGGGCTTTCACCTTTTGGGAAATTTCTTCCTGAGTAAAACGAGGATGTAAAATGTCGGAAACGGTTTTGTTCATCCGGGTATCCAAAAGCGAATTATTTTTCCGGGAACCTTACCCGATTCTTCCCAAGATTCGGTTTCGATTTGTATACTTAAAAAACCGGAAGTCGGAAACTTATAAAACACGGATTCGGACGATGACAAATCTTCTTTACCTCGAATGAGTCGGTTTGCGATTTCTTCCATGCCGGGATTATGACCTAATAAAGTTGTGCTCAATATTTTGGAATCGAGCTTTCTGATTTTTGCGAGAATGTCTTCGCTGTCCGACTCATACAATTCTTCTGTAACTATCATTTCGGAGGACAAATCTCTTTTCTTTGATATAATCTTATAAGTATCCAGGGTCCTTTTAGAATCCGAAACTAAAAATAGATCCGTCTTGAACTCTATCTTCGCTAAATACTTACGAAGAGAGCGAGCATTTTTCTTTCCTCTTTCCGAAAGAGGTCTTTCGTGATCGGATTTGAATTCCGATTCCCAGTCCGATTTGGAATGCCTGATTAAATGAATTTGTTTCAACGAACTTTGTCTCTCGCTTTCCCGTTCTCAGGTCAACTTTAAATTCATTGACAAGATGTAAAAGAGCACTTTAATAATGGGGCTATGAAAAATGTCTTTGCGTTAGCAGGAATTGCTTTGCTCGTTTTAATGCCCACCGTGTTAGGCGCCCAACTAGCAGGTCCTCCCGACGAAGAAAAGGCGAAAAAAGACGTTCAGATTCATTGGCTCAAAAAAAACGTCGGCGATAAAATTCAATCCATCGAAAGCAACGGCGAACCTGTTCTCATCGAAAACTCGAAATCGAACGCGGATATATTATACAAATTTCCATTTTTAGTAACAACAAAACGCAAGGACGGTAGCATAACGCGTACCGAAGTCGGGGCGAACTATGTTTTTGTTCGTACAAAAGGTTGGCTTTTTTCGGAACTCGGTTTCGGAAAGAATATAGTCTTATCCGATCCCGGCAAAGAATCTCCGGATAAGGAAGTCGCTCTGAAGTTGATCGAAGACGGTCTTCTTCAAGATCGATGGAAGGGGAAAACGATCGAAAACCTGAAGATCGGCGAACCGATGGCGGGAAGCGATATGGAAACGCATTGGTATCGTTATTCGGGAGAATACGAAGTCGTGGACTATAATGTGCGTTATGCGTGTTCCAATTTGATCGTGCGATTGTTTAAGGACGATTCTTCCGCAACCGAATGGAAATTGGATTGGAAAGAAAAAGGAATCTGCAGACAAGCCGCCGGTAATAACCCGAACGAATCCGCTTCTCCGTAATTCGATCTTATTCCGGATTTCGATTGGATGGTTCGGATCTTTTTATATTCTTATCCTTGATCTTATCCAAGTTTTCCTTTTTGATTCTATCCGAAAATCGAACCGAATTGATTTTTCCGGTACGAAGTTCTTTCAAAGTATTTTGAATCGAAGTTCCGATTCGATCATGAGAAGAATATTGTTTTAGAAAATTCTCCGTTTGATTCTTATCCTGAAAATAAAACGATTTTCCGTAAGAAAACACAGCCGAACTTCGAATCGACGGATGTGCGTTTTCGTTTGAAATCGTGGATTCCAAATAATTCTTCGCCGAGTTTCCCCCGAAATCGGCGATCAGTTCGTTGATCTGAGAAATCGCATACACTCTCAATTCAGGATCTTTCGCGATCGCGATCAAATATTCCTGAGGAGCGGAATTAATCGCGTAAATTTCACGGATAAGAGTTTCCTTATCCGCGTGTCCCGTTTGTGTTACGATCGCTTTGATCTTTTGATATTGATTCGGATCCAAGGCCTGAACCTGCGCGACCGAAAAAAGAGATATAAATAGAACGGTAAACGCAAAAATTCGGGTAAGATTCGTTTTCGAATTCATAGATTTCATAAGATATTTATTAAATTCCATTTTGTTAATATACAAGAGGATGCGAACGAAGCACCCAACCTTGTTCTCCGGTTAACTGAATTTGATTGATGGTCGGATTTCCCGCCCAAAACATAAGATTGAGTCCACCACTGTTGTAAAACCCGTCGCCTAAACATTCTCCCAAACCGACGAGATTGTTTCCGTTTTGATCTCTACATTCGGGTGTTTCGGGTAACGGATCCAAAGAATAACGTCCTTTCACGACGTCTTTTTCGACGGGATGATACAATCCCAAATAATGTCCGCCTTCGTGCGCAATCGTCTTTGCGAGAAATATCTGATCCGATGCGCAGGTTAAATCCTGTCCCGTGGTTCCGCAACCCGTAGCGGTTCTATGATTTTCGATGAATACGATCATTCCCGATTTCGGCGTTCCCGTTACCGGAATTCCGGGAATGCCCGAAGAGATTCCTAAAATTCCAGCGGGTGCGCTGCTCGATACCGTATAATCTCTCGTTACATAGATATTCAAAGAGTTCGCGTCTTGAACCGCGGATGGATTACTTCTATAAAGAGAACCTAAAGAATTGACTACATCTCCGTAATCGTCCGTGATATTTGCGATCGTTAAGTAAGAAGCTCCGGCCGCGGCGATGCTCGCTGTTACCGTCACGTCGATCTTAACCGTACTCTGCGCGTATATATCCTTCAACGTTTGAATCATCGTCGCCATTCCCGCAGTGGTCGGAGTCGTTACCGCACCCGGAATAAAGATCAAATTGATGTTCAATTTTTTTCTGGATTGCCAAACCTTGCTCAAACCTGAATTAGAATTTCCGAATGCACCGTTCGGTTCCGCACGGAACTTATATTCTTCGCAGGTTTGAACCGTATTGTTCGTGACTCTTCTCGTAATTACGGAAGGACTCGGTGCGCTCGGAAAGATGAAATCGGCGCCTAACGCGTTGCTGATGAAATTATTATAACCGGAACTCGGAGCGTAATATCCAGAAGTCGCACCGACCGGAAAGGCCGTCGTCGTCGATCGATAACCCGCCGATTCGCTCTTTCCATTGTCTTGAATCAGATTTCCGAAAGAAGTCTGCCAAAGAGGATAAATAAAACGATTCGGATTGGAAGCGAACGCGTGATTTTGTTCCGTATAAACGATTCCCATCGGATTGTCTTTTCCAAGACCGGCAAACTGAACTGTTCCGACAAGATACGCGGTTCCACCGTCCGCATAAGCGCCGCTTTCGGTTAAAAGAACCTGACTTAAAGTGGAATTGGAAACGCTGAAGTTCGGCGCGCTTCCGCTGGTCCGAACATTCTCGGCCGCTTCACAATGATAGAGCGCTTCGTTGATCGCATAAAGTCCGAACAACAACTGGAGGTTTTTGGAAGTGTCGTCGTCTTTTCCTTGTTGGATCGGACAACCCCAAACGAAAGAACATAAGATACAAATTATAACTAAAGATCTTCCCAACATATTTCCATTTTCCCGAGCTTTCATTGAGAAAGCCATAATATTCCGAAGCAGTCGATTCGTTTCTCATTCCGATTCGAATTCAAAATTTAAAACGAAATGATCCTAAACTATTTAGGATTGAATCCTATATCCTTTTCTTTTCCAACCAATTCGGATACGGATTTTAGATCTTGTTTTTTTAAGAACCGATCCAAAAATTCCAGAATCCTCAACGGTAGAAAAGGGCCCTGATAAATATAACCGGTATAAATTTGGATTAAGTCAGCGCCCGCGAGAATTTTTTCCAAGGCCGCTTTTCCCGAATCGATTCCGCCAACTCCGATGATCGGAATTCTTCCCTTTAAAATTCGATACGCTACACGTACGAATTCGGTCGAACGATCCCTAAGAGGAGCGCCGGAAAGTCCGCCTTCTTTTTCCACGTTCGGATATCGTTTCAGAGAAGATTTGTCGATCGTCGTGTTGGTCAAGATCACGCCGTCGATCTTTAGATTTATGGATGTTTCGAGTAACGCTTCGAGGTCTTTGTGTTCCATGTCCGGCGCAAATTTAACGAACATCGGAATTTTAAAATTCTTTCCTAATCCGTTTCGAATTCCTTGGATCAAAGAAACGAAGTTTTCCTGCTTCTGAAAATTTCTCAAACCGGGCGTGTTCGGCGAACTGATATTGATGACCGTATAATCCGCGTAAGGTGAAAGTTTTTTTAAAGTATAGACGTAATCCTCGATCGCTTTTTCTTCGGGAACGATTTTTGTCTTTCCGGCATTGATCCCTCGAATCTTTCCTTTTTTTTGGGAAGAAAGAATTTTTTCCGCCAAGTCCGCGCCGGGATTGTTAAAACCCATTCGATTGATCAAGGCCTGATTTTCGGGATAACGAAACACTCTCGGTTTGGGATTTCCGGGTTGTTCTTGTCCGGTGATCGTTCCGACTTCGATATGACCGAAACCCATTCGAGAAAGAAAAGGATAAAGTTCGCCCGTTTTATCAAAACCCGCGCCCATTCCCAACGGATTTTCGAATTCGATTCCGGCGACTTTCGTTTTTAAACGATCGCTTCGATAAGAGGTCATCGCGTCGATGACCGATAAAACTCCGGGAATTTTTTGGCTCGCTCCGAGAAGATTCTTTGCAAGCTCGTGCGCCGTCTCGGGATCGAGAGAAAGAAAAAAAGGCTTTAGAAAAGCGGAATATGCGGTTTGTCTCAGAGAAGAAGAAAGCATCTCTGAAACTATTTAATCCGCACAAATCAAGACCAGCGAAAAATTCTGCTTCCTATAAAAAGAAATACGATCCCGTATACGAGCAAAGAAATGACGGTCGGAATTACGAACATCAAACCGGCCCCTTCTATAAAAACGGCGCGTAAAGAATCGGCCATCAACGTCAAAGGAAGATTTCTGATAAACGGAAGTACGACTTCGGGAAAATTTTGATACGAGAAAAAGATTCCCGAAAGGACCATCATCGGAAACGTAACTGCATTTACGAGGCCGTTCCCCACTTGAGAACCGGCCGCCCTGGAACCTATGAACATTCCGATACAAGCAAACGCAAAGTTTCCCGCAAGATAAACGAGAAGCGCGGCCCCGATCGAACCTTCGAAAGAATTTTCAAACGTAAGAAGAGTAAAACCCAACAAGATCGCGGACTCGACGGCCGTTACGATCAAACGGGTAAAGAAGAACGAAAGAAGAAAATATAACTTGTTCATCGGAGTCGCAGACATTCTGCGTAAAAGTTTTTTCATTCTCATCTCGATCAGATTCCAACCCACGCCCCAAAGACAGGAATTCATAACTCCCATTGCGAGCATTCCCGGAACCAAGTAGTCGATGTAACGCGTTCCCTTGGAATCGAGTCGATCCACCTGCGATTCAAAATCGGTTTTACCCGATCGGATTTTTGCGAGAATCAAAAGATAATCTCTCTGACCGTTCGGATTGTCCGAATCGAAAGAGAAATGAATTTTTCCGTCGTGGGTTCTTTCCACGATGACGTTGAGTTTTCCTCGTTTGAGATCTCGGATCGCATCCTGTTTGGAAAGAATCAAAAACTTAAGCGAAGGCAGAGAGCCCGGATTCGGTGTCGCCGTTTTATCGTTCGATTGGTTCGAGTCGCTCTTTTCGATCGAAGAAGAATCCAAAATCTTCTTGAGTTCTTCGATTTGATAAGAATTTTCTAATATTGCGATTTTTACTTCTTCCGAGCCTCGATTCTTAAATGCGATCCCGAGAACGCCCGCCATCGCGATCGGAAACACAAAGGCCCAAAACAGAATCCCCGGTTCCCGATAAAATTCCTTGAGTTGAATGCTGACCAATTGAAATATCTGTTTCATTCTTCCAGTCCTCTTCCCGTCATGCTGAGGAAAAGATCGTCTAACGTTTTTTTATGACATTCTAATGCGTTTAACTTTTTACCTGAGTTCGAAATCGTCCTCATCAACTCCGGCAAATAATCCGCGATCGCCGAAACGTAAATTCTCGCTTCCGACTTTCCGGAATTCCAAAAGAATTTATACATTCCCGAAGAAGGAATCCAACTTTCGGGATTGGAACCGTCTTCCATGGAAAGTCGAATGATTTCTCCTCCGTCCGTTCTTCCTAAAAGTTCGGGAAGAGTTCCCTGATCCAAAATTTTTCCCTTGTCCATGATGATGATTCTTTCGCAAAGGGTTTCCGCCTCTTCCATGTAATGTGTGGTGAGAATCATCGTAGTTTTATTTTGTCTTAAACGATCGAGAATTTTCCAAACGTCTCTTCTCGCGCCGGGATCCAATCCGGTCGTCGGCTCGTCCAAAAAAAGTATTTCAGGATAATTTAATATAGATACGCCGAGCGCCAACCGTTGCCTTTGGCCGCCGGAAAGATTTCCCACGTACGTTTTTTGTTTTTCTTCGAGATTGATCAGCTCGAGAATTTCGTTCAGTCTTTCCTTTTTACTTTTGTAAAAGGTTCCGAACAGATCCAAAGTTTCCTGGACCGTGATTCGATCCATAAAACGGGTTTCCTGCAAAGCCAATCCGATCTTGGAACGTAAAAACGTTTCGTTTTGTTTCCAGGTCGTTCCCAAAATCGAAATGGAACCTCCGTTCGGTTCTTGAATTCCTTCGAGCATTTCGATCAGAGTTGTTTTACCCGCTCCGTTCGGTCCGAGTAAGGCGACAAATTCTCCCTTTTGAATCTGAAGACTGAGATCGTTTACGGCGACCGTATTTTTAAAACGTTTGATTACGTTTCGAACGTCGATCACCGAATCTTCGGGTTTTAACGAATGGCTGTTTTGGTTCAAGAGAAGTCCTCGATCACTACATTCTAAATTTTGAATTCGATTTTGAAACGGAAAGGTTCCGCATGTTTATGCATTTTTGATCATTCTGTAAATCAAGGAAGGAAATAGTCTAAGCGCTACTCCGAGATACTTTACGACTCCGATTCCGATATATTCCCTGTCCTTTTCCAACGCGGCGATAAACTCGTCCGTAAGCGCGGCGGTGGTCAACTTATTCTTTCCTCGTCCTGCGGTCATCGGCGTATCGACTTGAGGAGGAAGCATTTCGATCACCTTTACGTTCGTTCCTTCGAGTTGATAACGAAGCGCTTCCGTAAACATATGAAGCCCGGCTTTCGTTCCGCAATAAAGAGGTGCGGAACGTTTCGGAACCAACGCCAGACCCGAGGTTACGTTGACGATCGCCGCATTGAAATTCGATTTTAAAACGGGAATCAAAATGGAAATCAGACGAATCGGAATCGTCAAGTTGGTTTGGATTTCCTTTTCGATCGCATCCGTTTGATCGGGGTCCTTGGAAAAATCCGGATTGAATTGAATTCCAGCGTTGTTGATCAAAATGTTAAGCGAAGGATATTTTTTCCGTATTAAAGTAATCAACTTATCGAAATCGGCGGGTTTTGTAAGATCGCATCGAACGGTTTCGATTCCGGGAACGGAAGACAAACGAGAAAGCGATTCCTTGTTTCTTCCCAATGCGATGACCGTGTTTCCCAGACCCGCAAATCTTTTTGCAAGTTCCAAACCGATTCCGGAAGTTGCGCCTGTGATTAAAATCGTATTGCCCGAAAGTTTCATGATCCGCTTATCTTCTTTTTACAAACGGATCAAGCAAGCAATTCATGAACGAGGAAGAATTAACTTTTACCGTAATAGCGAAGAATTTGTCTGAGTGAAGAAAGATAAGAAGGACCGAACAGATTGATATGGACCAAAACGGGATACATCTGCCAAAAAGGAATTCTATCCTTAAGATGTTCCGGATCGTCTATGCCGCAAGAGGAAAGAATTTGTTGCATCTCTTCCAGATTTAAGGAACTTCCAAATAAGTTCAACATCGCAAGATCCTGTTCGGGATGAGAAAACGAAATCGAAGGATCGATCAGATAGGAATGTCCGTTTTTTCCGGTGAGAATATTTCCGGACCAGAGATCTCCGTGGATCAATCTCGGTCTGCTTTGATCGAGGGACCATTCTTCCGTAAACTTTTGAAATACTTCCGTAACGTTTTCCACGTCCTTGGCCGTAATCAATCGTCTTGCGATCGCCATATCCAATTGAGTTGTTAAGCGACTTTCCCAAAAGAATTCCCGAAAACTCGAATGCCAACGATTCTTTTGCGGAAGCGTTCCAATGAAATTATTCCTTTTCCATCCCCAAGAATTCGAATCCTTTCGATAGAGAAGTTTCAGACTTCGGATTAAATCTTCGCGAGCTCCGGAGGTTGTCGCGCCGGATTCGATATAATCCATTACTAAAAGCCAGGAAACTCCGGCCTGAACGATCCCGTAACATTCTGGAACACGAGCGCCGATTCGAAAGAGTTGTTCCAAGGATTCTTTTTCGGTTTCTGCCATCTCCTTGTTTGCGATGACCTTAACGGCAAAGGTATGATGAGGAACGGTTGCGAGATAGATTTCGTTTAGACTGGAGGAATGAAAACGTACTTTGGGTCTGGACCCGGAATTTACGATTCCAAGTCTTTCCAAACCGTCGCAGATCGCTTCTTCTAAACCCGCTTTGATGACCACAAATTCGCTTCCTCCCGGATGATTCCGGTTCTTTTCATCTGATTAGAAAATCGGTCTGAAAGGTTCCCGGATTGATTGAAATTTATGAAATCCTTTTATAATCCGTAAGACGTGAACATCCTAAGAATTATTACCATACTATCGTTGTTTGTCGGACACACACTTTGGGCGACGGAACAAACGTTACATTGGAATTACGCGCTCTTCGTTTCGCTGGAAAAAGGATCTAACTCCGATTGGGTGGATGTTTGTTCCAAATCCCACACGATCAGTTATACGGGGAATGTCATATTATCAAATGGCAATTTCAAATCCTCGGCGTTGCCCAAAGGATTTTTGGATTTATGTAAGAATTATAAAACTCGATTGATTCCTTTGATCACTGCGGCGGGGAAAGCGGGTTCGGGATTTCTTAAATCGGATCGAACGATCGAAAACGCGACTTTAGAACTTTCAAATTATTTAATACGAAATCCGGAGATCGCCGGTTTGCATTTGGATATCGAATTTCTTCCTTCGTCCGAGATTTCGAATTTTAGAAAATTCTTAAGGGCGTTGAAGAATAAATTGGCGAAAGAAAAAGTGCTTACGGTTGCGATCCTTCCTCAAATCGATTTTCCAAATCGAAATTCCGTCGTTCATGCGGATATTTTAACCGAGGAAGCGATCGACGAGTTTGTGCTGATGAGCTACGATTTCCATTCTCCCCAAACGGCTCCGGGTCCGGTGACTTCTTTTTCTCTGACAAAAAAAAATTTGGAATTCTTATCCGAACGAATTCCCGGTTCCAAACTCTGGCTCGGACTTCCTTTGTACGGTTACTTCTGGAATCGAAACGGTAAAACTCGGATTCTCACCCAGAAGGACCTTCGTAAGTTTCGCGAGAATTCCCAAATCGTTTCGGACTCCGACGGTTTCAGCGTTCTCAAAAACGAGAACGGAATCGGTTTTATTTCCGATCCGAGTACATTAGAAATGTTTAATAAATACCTTTCAACTTTCGGTTTGAAAGGAACCGCCTATTGGAGAATCGGTTTTTAATGGGTTCGGATTTTTGATTCGGAACCAATATTCAATTTTACATTTCTTTTCTCCCCTTTAAACTTGGAGCCAGGTTTCGTTCTTTTCAAAGAGGTTTTTTGTGCAGGAAGTTCATCGATATTTGGATCAATATTTGGAGGAGAATATTCTCCAATCGGAAACCATTCATAGGATGCAACATGTCATTCATGAATTCAGCAGTCGCGCTCCCAAGGTTCTTGTTACAAAATGTATCGACGGTCGCGTTCACGGAAGCAAGCTGAAAGGTTATCCGGTGACTACGATTCGTTTCGGTAGAACGGACGGAAACATCGTTTCCACCAATCTCAACAACTTCTGGTTTTGGAATCGGATCGATCGTTTGATCAACGACGCGATCTGCAACACTCCGAACACTCCCGCTCTTTTTATCGCGTATATGCACCGATCCGATCTTCCCGGACTCGGTTGTGCGGCCCACAACCACGACGATATCGCGGCGAGAAAAGCGATTCGTGAACAAACACAAGCCGTTCGCAAAATTTTCCGCAAAGACAGACTCTATGTTATGGAAGGAATTACGAACACGGATACGATGGCGGAAACTCTGATCTTCGAAGACGGAAACAGTTTGGATACGACGGAGATCATCCGAGATTTCGGATTCGAACATTCTTCCGATATTTTTCACCGTGCGTTTTTGAAATATCCGATCAAAGATCCTTCCACGGCGAGATACGTTAATTTTAAAACTCCCGAAGAACTACTCGCGGAACCCGAACTTCTTTTTTACAACGACTTTCAAACCGCGCTTTGTATGAAGTCCTATCTCATACGCGAAGTGACTTCGATCGTCGTTTCGGACGACTTCGCTTCCCAAAAATTGATTCAACCGGATCTATTCAACGCGTTGATTCAAAAACTTTTTGCGGTTAAGGACCTTCCGCCTCTTTTGATTCCAGCGCTTTTGTATCAATCCCTCTGGAATATCGCGTATTCTTTGTATCACGGACGCAAAATCAGTTTTCTAAACGATACTGAAAAGTGGAAGATTTTGGATCACGCGGAAGAATTGATCTGTTACGGGGACGGCTTCGAACTTCTTCAAAGAAACAAAGCGATTCTCGTCAAAACGGGAAGAGGAAACGATACGGACGCATTGAACGTGGCCCGAAAAGTATTGGAAAAGAATCGTTCGAAACAATCCGAGACGGGTCCGATTCTCATTCATCTCAACGTCGAAATTTCGGGGGAACTTTCGTCTTGGGAAGATATCAACGAGAACATCGCTTCCAAAACGAACACTCTCCTAAGAAACTTGGAAGAAGTTTTTCACGACGTGGAAACGATCGTGTTGACCACCTATTCTTATCGGGATCAAAAACGTTTTTATCCGATTCATACCAAAAAGGACAAACGGATCACCTACCCGGTGGATCTTTTAAACGGAATCAACTCCGAAACTTTGTTTTCCAGTATGGGTTTAAAATCGAGGGAAGCGCTTTACGCGACGGAAAGGATGGGAAAATTCATTTAAACCCGAACGGCCGAAATTCTTTCGAACTTCGACACATTCAGGTTTTTGAATTTTAGAGAATTCTTATATTATTTTTTCTCTCTTAAGCCTTGAACGTATTTTGCGAGTTCCGCTCTAAAGGAGAATTCTCTGGTTCCCATCAGATAACGAAACGCCGATACGATCACGTCCGGACGAGGAGGGTCTCCTCCGATAAAAAGATCCGGTTCCTTCGGAAGTTTGCCGAGTTTAAAAAGTCCTCCGGCAATCGCTTCCGATCCCGCAGCTACGAGCGCTTTCGGAGAAGGCATGGTTTCCCAAGCGGTATCCAGTGGTCCTTCCATGTTCGGTCCGACCGGTCCCGAATACACAAGAGCATCCGCGTGTTTCGGAGAAGCGACAACACGAATCTTGCTCGCTTCGCTGTCGAATAGAGCGTTGAAGCTCGCGTTGATTTCCGCTTCGGTTGTATTGTTACCGCTCGCGGCGACTTCTCTGAATTGAAATCCGGTTTTCTTCGTGGCCTTTCTGAATTGTTTGACTTCTTCGGTTTCGACTTCCTGTCTTTCGTCCGGCATTCCGTTCGTATAAGTCACCTTAAGCGCTTCACGATCGATGGAATACACGTGAACAAATCCGGAATCGATGATCTTTCCATCGGAACAGGATTCGGAACATCTTCCACACTGCAAACAAGCTCCGTAATCGAAGCTGATCTTATCCTTGGAAATCACTTTGAGAGAATGTGTAGGACAAACCTGCTCACAAGACTTACAAGAAAGACAGGATTCGGTCGGCGATAAAACTGGAACCGGAATCCCTCTTGCGTTCGGATTCAAAGGAGAAACTTTTTTGTAGTTCATCGTCTTTGCGGGACGAAGAATATTCAATATCTCGAATATAATTTTCATAGGTCGACTCCCACATAACTCAGGTTGAAGGATTTGTTGTTCAACGGAAAGTCTCCGATGTATTCTCCCCTTACCGCCAATTCAAGAGCGTGCCAGTTCGGAACGGATGCCTCGCGGATATAGGCTTCTTCGATCGTTCCTTCCGCATCCAAATCCAAGGACACGAGAACCGGTCCTCTCCAACCTTCGACCGCGGAATAATACGTTCCTTTTTTAACGGCCGATTTGGAAACGGACTTGTTGAGTTTCGGATCCAAAGCCGCTTCCAATTTAGGAATCGCTTCCACGAGCCACTTGCTACTGTTCTTCAATTCTTCGTAACGAAGATAGAATCTAGCCCAAGCGTCTCCTCTCATGTGGTCTCTGTTCAATTCGAGAGAAATCGGAGAACTAAACGTATAAGATTTTTCTAAATTACGAAGATCTCTGCTAAGTCCCGTGCATTTCTCCACCATCCCGATAAATCCGAGATGTCTGACTTGTTTTTGTCGAATCACTCCGCAGGATTGAAGTCGTTCGCGATTTGTGGACGCTCCAGCCGCTCGTTCGAAATGTCCCGCGACGTCTTCCGTTACGGAACGGATTCTTTCCGCGAGTTCGTTCAACTTATCGCGGTTGAGTCCTTTTCGAAGCGCGACCTTGCCCGGAGACAACGCGCCTCTTCCGAAACGATTTCCGGTAAGAGCTTCCATCACTCCGAGAGGAATTCCTCTTTGCAAAGAACAAACTCCTTGCAACGGATAATAACCGATATCGCCCGCGATGGCCCCCATATCTCCGATATGGGTCGCGATTCTTTCCAATTCCAAAAGAGCCAATCTCGCGAAATCCAACTCTTGAGGAATTGCGATCTTTTGCGCTTCTTCGAAAATTCTCGAAAACGCGATCGCATAAGAGATCGTGCTGTCGCCCGAAACGGCTTCCGCATAAGGCAAAGAATCTTTCGGTCCTTTTCCTTTGATCAGATCGATCAATCCGCGTTTTTGAAATCCGAGTCGAATGTCGAGATTTCGGATCTCTTCGCCTTTTACGATAAAACGAAAATGTCCTGGTTCGATCACGCCCGCATGGATCGGTCCGACCGCGTGAGAATAATGACTCGCTGGAATCGGTACCTTCAATCCCTTATATACTAAATCCTTAATGCCTTTTTTCGTTACGAACTTTTCGAGATCCGTCTTACGATCGGCGTTGAGATATCTTTCGAAATCATAGGAAGAATAATCCTCTTCTCCCTGATCGGTTCCCAAAGAATGTCTCAAAATCCAAATCGGATTTGCGGTATCTTCGAAGGCTTCCTTTTCGGAATATTCCACGGTTTCATGGCTCACTCCTTCGCTGGAAAGCCAAAAACGGTTGTAACCTTTTTTGCCCTTTCTCGGGTATAAACCCGTTACGCTACGCATTAAAACTCTCCTTGAAGCAGGTGATAAAAGCCCCAAACACCGAGACCCAACACCATGATAAAAAGCAGAAGCGAGTTGGTCATACGGATCTGCAACGTTCCGGCGAACTCTTTCGCAAAAGGTCGATCTTCCAGATTAAAAAGAGGAACCGTTTTGTAGAGCAGAACTCCGAAGAAGATCAGTCCCAAGAAAGGAACCGTAATCACGAACCACTGTCCTTGATTCCAACCCATCTTTAAAAGAAGAAGGTCGTTTACGAAAATCGGAGAACCGGGAAGAACGAACGCGACGAACAAAGAGGCCGTGTAAAGCGCCAGAGCTTTTTTGTTGATCGATTCGGAAAGAAAGATCTTACTCAATTCTCTTTTGCCCGCGTCCATTCTCACGATTCCCATCGTTAAGAAAAGAACGGACTTCAATACGATGTTTCCGGCCATCACGAAGTTGAAGATCGAATCGGACAAATCCATCCAAAGAAAGATTCCGATCGCGCCGCTGTGAAATAATGCGACCTTTGCGGTCATCATTCTCAAGTCGTTTCGTTGATAAAGCGCGACGATACTTTGCAACATCGTTACGATTCCCAAGATCAACAATCCGTCCGCCGCGCTGAACGTGGTCGGATACAATTGATGATCCATGTGAATGAAAGGACGCAACGCGTAGCTCACCGCAACGGGAACGAAGGACGCGATCAACGCGGAAATCTGACTCGGACTTTCGCCGTATGTATCGACGACCCAAACGTGATTCGGAAACAAACCGAGCTTTGCGGAATAACCGAAGATCGCCAACCAGAGTCCGATTTCGATCCAGAGATTTTCGGGATGTTCGGATAACTTACCGGCAAGAACTTCTACGGGATGATCGATTCCGTGTAACGTTGCGGTTACGATGATGATTCCCAAAAACGCGATCCCAAGACCGAAGGAATTGATCAAAAGAAATTTCCAAGCGATCGGAAACGATTTCGAAGTTCGGCTTGAAGATACGAGCAAGGCCCCGGTAAAGGTTGTCGCTTCGATCAAAACCCATTGGAGCGCGAATCCTTCTAAGTTCCAAGCCGCGAAGGTTAAACCCGTGCAGAGGATCATCAAAAAAGACCACATCGTGATCTGCCTTTGACCCTTGGTAGGCGCCAAAATATAAGCGAGAAGAATCAGGAATAGAACCGCAATTCCGATTCCGTTTAAAACGAGAAGATTCATGCGGACACCTCTTCTTTTTCGTTCTCGGAAGAACCTTCCATGCTGATTCTCAAAGTGGCCGCGGCACCGATGATAAACACCGCGTCTAAGAAGGAACCGAACTCGATCCCGAGCGGAAGTTCCGTTCTCAAAATCTGAGTCAAAAGAAACGTTCCGTTTTCAAAGACCGCAAACGAAGCGATCACCCCGACCCAATGACGTCGAACCACGAAACCGACCATTCCCACGTATAAAATCAAAAACGTGTAAAGAAAGGACATCTGATTCACTTCACCGAATCGAAATTTAGTAAAACCTAATATTAGAAAACCCACGATCGCTCCGACCAAAAGGAGCGCAAACGTGGGAATATAACCCACTTTCGGAAACGTGGATTCGACGGAGTTGGTTCTGCGCGCGGTCCAAAAAAGGATCCACGGAGTCAAAACCACTTTAAAGAGTACGATCATTCCCGCCAAAAACAAGCTGTGATTTCCGTAACCTCCCTCTTCGAAAAGAGGAACCAAAAGAAACACGCTTTGAAACGCAAGAAGAAGTACGAGTCTCTTCAAGCGGTTCTCCAAAAGGATGACTACTCCGAGCAGAAGAAGAATTAAATAACTGAATTCTGTTCCCATAAAATTTTCCTTAGGATCAACCTAGCTTGAGAAGAATGCCCAAGAAGAGCATGAAGATAAAGTTCAAACCGAGCAACTCGGGAACCCAGAGCCATTTTCTTCTCGTGCTGTTCGCTTCGATATAACCGACACAAACGGAAACGAAAAGCGCTCCGAGAATCGCGACGAGATCGAGCCAAAAAGGCGACACGGATCTACTTATGAAAAATTCTCCGTGATAAACTCCCATCTTTGCGACAAAGAGAAATAACGCCGCCGTTTTGAACTGTTGCGCCATTTCGAAAAGAGCCCTTCTACTTCCTGACGCTTCGAGCAACATCGCTTCGTGAACCATCGTAAGTTCGAGGTGGGTTCTCGGATCGTCAAACGGCGGTTTTGCGAGTTCGGCGAGAATCACAAGAGAAGTCCCTAAAAGGAAAAGTCCTCCGAAAGCAAGGCTCGCGAAGTTCGCATTAAAAACGAGGTGCGATTCGAACACCACGAGAACCAAAATCATAATCGGCTCGCAGAATACGTAAAGAATCACTTCTCTCGCGGCGCCCATTCCCGCAAAGGAAGTTCCGTTTTCGACGGAATAAGCGAGTAACGCGAATCTCATGATACCGATTAAAAACGGAATCAGAAGAAACGATCCCCATTCGAAACTCGCCAAACTCCAAACGACAAGTCCCGATAAACACGCGATCAAAGGAGAAGCCTCGGTGAAAAATCCGGAGAACGGACCGTCCACCGGTTTTTTCCGAATCATCCGCAAAGTATCGTAGAAAATCTGAAGAACGGGAGCGCCCACTCTTCCCTGCGAATAGGATCGTATTTTTTGTACGAGTCCTCCGCAAAGAAACGGAAGAGTGATAAACGCCAGAACTCGGATTACTGGGTCAATGTACTTAAGAATAATTTCCATAAATCTCCCTCGACCAACTTCAAGCCGATAATCAAAAACAGAAGAATCACAACCGTCACGGAAGAAAACGCGAGGTTGATCGAGATCGATTCTTCGTCGGCCTCGTTTACGCGCGTCTTAAAGGCATTTAAGAATTTTATAATTCCGTGAAGTATGCCTTCGTCTAAACGGGAATTTCCTTGCTCATTGGTGAAATATCTTCCCAACGAAGGAAACAACGGATCGGAGATACCGTCCGAAGGAATCGCAACGTCCGCTCCTCCGTAGTTACCCCCGCAGTCCCAAAGTTTTCTTTTGGAAATTTTCGTTCTGAATCCGAGAAGTCCCACGAAAACGATCATACCGAGTCCGATAAAGTTCACGATCGCAAGACCTTTGTACCATTTCTCATCCAACCATTCGGTTGTCGGAGAATAATAAACCGTGTAGGCTGAAATTCCCAAAGAAACGACGAGGATCAAAATCCCGCTCAAAAACAAAGAATAATAAACCGAACGAGAAGGTTTGTGCTCGGGCCAGTTCGTTCTCGGTCTTGATATTACCATCCCGAGAAAAATTCTCAAGTGACCCGCCGCGCCCAAAACCAAACCGGAAGAAACGAGAATCAGCAATGGCAAAACGAGAATCGCGCTTTGTCCCGGAATTTCCAAAACTCCGGCGACTAACTTTACGAAGGTGGCTTCCGAAAGAAACCCGGTGGTTCCCGGAATCGCGAGAAAGCTGATCGTTCCCAAGCTCAAAAGAGAAGTCGGAATTCCGGAAATTCTCCCCACGCCCGTGTTCTGATCTACATTAGAAAAACCTGATATTTTTGTGAGATATCCGATCGAAAGAAACTGAAACGTTTTACTGATACTGTGATGGATTAAGGAAAGAATGAACAGAAACGAAAAGGATCGGCTCAACACTCTTAGATTCTCCACTTCGCTGTCTTTCCACAACGCGGAAAGAAGAATGCAGAGAAACAGAAAGTTCATATTCTCCACCGTACTGTAAGCGATGGCCTTCTTCGCGTCCCTTGAAAATAAGGAAGAAAGTCCGGCCCAAAGAACTCCGAATCCCGCAAGTGGAATCAAGATCTTGATATAGATCGTATTCCCGAGCCAGGGCGCCACAAGTTGATGAAAAAGAATCAAAGGAAGATTCACCAATACGCCCGAATAAGCGGCCGACGCGTGCGCCGGAGAACCGGAGTGAGCTTCGGGAAGCCAAAAGTGAAAACCGAAAAACGCGGCTTTTACCAAAAGACCGGCCACCAAAAAGACGTTTCCGAATTCGCTTTCCGGCGAATAGATCCAATACGTAAAACAAAACGCTCCGACTCCGCCAGCGACGACTAACGCGATAAAACTTTTGATCGAGTTCGGAGTCCATTTACCGCCTTGATAAAGAAGAAATGCGCTTACCGTGGACAATTCCCAAAAGAGAACCAACCACAAAGTCTTTCCTACTAAATAACAAAGTCCCGTACTGAGAAAGAAAACCGCGTAACCCAAAAGGACCGTGGTTCTCTTACGGTGTTCGTACCCGTAGACATATATCGAGGTGATAATCCCCAAGATTCCTTGAAGAGTAAGACCAATGAATATGGCCGTGTCCTGTCCGAAAAAATTCTTACCGAGCACCTTTCCCACAAGGAAAGGCGCGATAAGGGACATTGCGACTATCAGATAAGATAGAATGATCATCGGCTTATTAAGCCTCCTTTTTCTAAAGAGCGGCGTTCACTTGAAAGAAAAATACGCTGGCGTTGTTCGCCGAAGTATGTTGCTTCATAAACGCGGACGGGTTCAATTCAAACTGACCGGTTGATCCGTTGTAGAGCAAAGGACTGTTTCTGTAATTTCGAATCGAATTTCCCGCGATCAAGAATCCGGCTCCGGTCCAGATGGACACGTTGTCGTTCACTTGAAACATCCACGTTAAATCCAATTCGTTATAAATGTTTCTACCTGTCGAATAAGATTGCGTGTAAGCGTTTCCTGTGTAGTTTTCCGTGGAACCCGCAGCCGCAATCGTGCCGGTTGCGTTAGTCGTCGTTGCTACGGGAGAAGAAAGTGCGGAACCCGCGATGGAGTTGGCGCCTCCGTTGATCGCGTACCAAGCGTCGTTTTTCTGAACCTTATCGTTGATGATATAAGCGACTTGGAACATACCCCATTTTTCGTGTTTATAGGTGATGTTCGCGTTCCAAGAACTGAGGTTCTTCGTATCGATGTTTTCGGAAAGACCCGCTACGTTGTTCCAATAAGGAATCACGCCGAAACGAGGGTTAACGAGTGTTTGAAACGTTCCCACGCTTCCGTCCGAGCGGTTATTATCCCCTGAGGCATACGTATATTGCGCGCCCACTCTCAATTTATCCGCAAACGTATAACCGGTTTGAACCACGTGAAAACGTCCCGAGTATTTCACTCTTTCGGTTTTCATATCCGCAAGAGGAGCTCCTTCGATGTTGCCCGGAATATCGTAACCCAAATATTGTTTATGAATTCTTTGTCCGTTATAACCATTCTGCCACGCACTTTCAATCGTCCAATCCCAAGACTTTCCTTCGGGGAGGTTGTTCTTGTTGGTTCTGTTCGTAAGACGAAAACCGGTCGTGTAAAGCATATCGCTTTGTCTTTTCCGGTTTTGCGCGAGAACGTCGTCCGCCGTGGACGCGGGGGTCGTCTGAGGAATCCATTTCTTAACGACGTCTATATTATAAACGTCTAATACGGCTTCGTTTAGAATTTTGATGGAATTGTAGGTACCGAAAAGAGTCGTATCCGACTGAGAAGCGGACGGATTCGTATTCGGCGTAGTGGAATTCACTTTCGGGTCGTTCGCCGAAAGAACCCCGTTCACACCGCTTTGAGTCCAATACGGTCTCGCCATAAAAAAGTGAGAACTGAAATTCTCGTAATCGAACATAACGCGCGCGCCGTCATAGGACAAACCGTTGATCGTCCAGTTTGCGCCCCCGAGCATTCTCTGATCGCCGTAAGCCCAAATCTGTCTACCGACTTGAACCTTTGCATCCAGAGGAAGTTTTTTAATCATCACGAACGCTTCCCGAATGCTCGTGCTGTTCGGAGCGATTGAGTTGTTCGGTTTACCCGGAGTGTTCGGATCCGAACTTAGAGTAGGTGTGTTGTTGAAAAAACCGGAACGAATGTCCCCGACGTTTGCGGGAGATTCTCCACCCCAAACTCGAGTGTCCTGTACCGTGATCTTGAAAGTCACGTAAGGACTCGGATCGATCAGAAAGTAAAACGCAGAAGTCTGCATGATCCGATCCGTATACGCGTGATTGGATTTATCGAAGTTTAAGTTATTTCTGGATTCGTATCTGGGTCTCAGATAAAATCCCAATTTGATCCAATCGTTTACCCAAAGTTTATTCGAGTATTTGTTAACCGTTTTAGCGAGTTCGGGCTCGATAAACATATGTCGATTGTATTCGGCGCTCAGTCCGCCTTTTTTCATCGGAGAAACAAAATCGGCGTCGTCCGTTTTTGTTTCTGTTGGTTTAGCGGCGGTGGCTGGATCCGATGTTGCGGGTTTAATCTCCGCGGTCGGAGTGCCTTGAGCGAAAACGGCTCCAGTCCCGGAGGAAAGGAGAAAGAACAGAATGAAACCTATTTTGAATGTGTTTGTTTTTTGGTTCGAAGTCATTTTGATTTAACCTTCGTTTTTATTTCAGTAAAAAAGAATCTTATACTTCGATACGAAGCTCTCCGCAAGGAAGAGATTCGTACGAGATTATTGAATGCTAAAGTATGAATCGGTTCTCGACGATTTTCCATAAAAAAAATGGGGAGAATCGTCGAGAAAACCGGCATCTTCTCCTTAGGTCAGAGTCACCAAGTAGTAGTAGAGAGGAATTCCCGCTACGATGTTGATCGGGAATACGATCGAAAGCGCAACCGTGAGATAAATACTCGGGTTTGCCTCCGGGATCATATCCTTCATAGCGGCAGGAACCGCGATGTAAGATGCGGAAGCGCAAAGCACTACGAACATCAGAGCGTCGCCGACCGGCATTCCGATAATTTTCGTAAGAACCAAACCTAAAGCCGCGTTCACGACCATCAAACCGATTGCCGCCGCGATTAAGAAGAATCCTACGTGAGCCAATTCCTTAAATCTACGAGCAGCGGAGATTCCCATATCCAAAAGGAAGAAAGTTAAAATCCCTTTGAAAAGATCATCCGCAAAAGGTTTCTCGGCTTTCCAACCGGAATCACCGGTGATGTAACCAACGATCAAAGCTCCCACAAGAAGATAGATGGAAGAACCGAAAAGAGCTTCGTGAAACAACGCTTTCCAGTTGATCGCTCCACCGCCGTTCATCTTGTTCTTGTTCAGACGATCCAGAATCACCGCGATTACGATCGCCGGAGATTCCATCAAAGCCATACCGGCAACGATAAACCCGCCGTATTCAACTCCGAGGTTGTGCAAGAATGCACCCGCAGTTACGAAGGTCACCGCGCTGATGGAACCGAAAGAACCGGCCAAAGCCGCCGCGTTGTGCTTATCCAACTTAATCTTAAGAACGAAATAAGCGTAAATCGGTACCGCAAGCGCCATGATCGAGCAAGCGAGCAGAGTAAAAAGGTGCTCTTGGCTGAAGGCGGTCTTGGAAAGCTCGTGTCCTCCCTTAAAGCCGATGGCAAAAAGGAGATACATTGAGAAGAATTTAGACAACGATTCGGGGATTACCAAATCCGATTTGAAAAAGACCACTCCCATCCCGAGGAAGAAGAACAACACCGGCGGGTTCAGCACATTTTCTAAAACTGCGTGCATATCCATAATCAGCTAACTCCATGATTTTAAGATTCCGAAACCCGATTTAAGAGTTCAAACTGAGCCGCGGTAATCTCTATTTACAAGGGAAGGAAAAGAAATTGAAACCTACTCTCTACAATCCCCTACTGAGGGAATAGACTTTCCAGGATTATAAAATTGGACAATCACTTTTTGAAAAATCGGATTTCTTGGAAAATTTTAGCAAACCGTACAAATTCTCTTGGGCGACATAAAAAGAATCTGAAAATTAAACCTTAAAGCATATAACGTATGCCGATTGAATCACGCATCCTTGCTTAAAATAGAATTCAAATCGTTAATTTATGAAAGAATTGCTCGGGATTTATACCGGTTTTTCGCAAAAAAGAAAGTCTTTTCCGCGGGGGAAAGATTTCTAAAAAACTGTCTAACTTTATAAAATTGGAAAGTGAAAAGGGTTCCCGTTTTAAGAAATGAAAATTCACGTTTAAAAATGAAGAATTTTCTTTTTTAGAAACGAATTTTAAAAAAGTACTGGTGCAAACTTCATTTTCCGGGAAAAATCCATCCTAAAAATATCGAGGGCGAGAAAGGAAAAAAAGAAATCGAAGCAGTCCGGTTTTCCGGGGAAAAAAATAAAAACTCAATTTGCTTCAGAAACGTTTTCAAAAACGATGATATCTCCTTCGGTAAATATTGCGAAACAAGGACTCGGAAACGGAATGTATAAGAATCTAACGTCGAATTTTAAAATTTTTACGCTGATTCTCGGTGTTTTTATTTCCTTTTCTCCGATCCTCGCCCACCCCGAATCCGTATTGTTGGATCAGGACACTTCCTCTAAAAACATCAGTTCTTTGATCGAATATCGTTATAGAGGTCAGCAATTCGCGGGTTGTTCCCCCGAACATATCGTAGGTTTGGAAGATCTCGAATGGCATCCGATTTCGAGCAACGTTCTTCGCGTAAAAAGAACTCCTTTTGGAAACTGGCTTCGTTTTAGCGTACACAACGCGGAGCCGATCGTACAAAGCAGAATTCTTTTATTGGGATGGTTGAACGTTCCCGATACGCAACTTTGTTTTTTTGATAAGAATGGAAAATTCGTCTCGGCGAGTTCCGGATATTCCGGTTCGACATCGGATGAAAAAATTCTCGCGTCCTTACCGCATTTCCGGTTGGATCTGGAACCGAACGAGACCAGGATCTATTATCTTTTCGTAGTATCCAACGAGGACATCAATTACAGAATCCGAATGCTCGGTCTGGAAGAATACGAACTTCACAAAAGACTCAGATCCATCATTCCCTATTCGATCATAGGAATCGTAGCGATCGCGGTTTTTTATTCTTTGTTCGGTTATTATCGCTTCAAAAGCCCGATCTTCATCACGCTTCCTTTATATATCGTTTCGGTGTTGATCACGTTTTATTTTTTACACGGTCGAAGTTTCGCGGAAATCGCAGGAAACACGAACAACTTATTCAGACACAGTTATTTTCTATTCCTAGCGATCTCGCACGTTTTCCTGTTTTTGTATCTGTTTACGATCGATAGGGCCAATCAGAAAAAAGTATATCGTTCGATGTTTTTTTGGATCGCGAGCGCCCTGGGAATTTTATATTCTTTGATTCCTCTTTTGCAATCCTGGTACGATCATAGAATTCTTCTTTTAGTGGCTACAGTAGGACTTTCCTCGTACTACTTCATCCGAGTTCATTATCAATTCTTTCGTCCCAACTCTCCGATCGGTTTGCTTTATACCGCGTCTTGGACGGCGTTTCTGCTTTTGGATACGTATAAAACGATCTTTCATTTCGATTTTTATCCGTTTAATTCCTTTTCGGTTTTCGGAGTGGTGCTGTTTCTTCCGTTCCATTCCGTTTTGGCGAGTTTTGCATTGAACGAATTTTTCAATCGAAGAACCGCGCAACAAACCGAAGAAAAAGAATCCGCGCAAACGAGAAAGTCGACGACGAGTTCCCTCAACGTAAGCGAGATCGTTCAAAACGTGAAGAATCTTTTGGAAAAGAAAAAGATCTATCTTCAGAAATCCCTGAAAGAGGAGAATATCGCCAAGGAACTCGGTTTAAGTCTTCATCAACTTTCCGAAATCATCAACGTAGAATTCGGAAATAATTTTCCTTCGCTGATCAATCAATACAGAATCGAAGAATCCAAAAAACTTCTTCTGGATCATCCCGAGGAAACCACCGCGGAAATCGGAAGTCGCGCTGGATTCAGTTCCAAATCCACTTTTTATCTCGAATTCAAAAAGTTCACGGGAACCAATCCGAACGCATATCGCAGAAAGAAGATGAAAGGCGAAGCCGCCTTCGGTAAACGAATCTAAATTCTCAAATTGATTTGAATTTATCCGACTTTGGAAATAAAATATTCTCCAATGTGGAAATTTTCGATTTTCTGACGGTTGTTTCTAACAGATTCGATAGAACGATTCATATCATCACATTAGGAAATTAAGATGCGAACTAAAATCCTTTCCGCGCTGTTTCTCGCGACTCTAATCTTCTGTTCTAATTTTTCATGCCGTTTTATTTCGTCTTTGTTGATCAAAGACGAACCCGTTCCGACCGGGATGATCGTCGTTTTTCAGAGCGGCGACGCGGAAATTCTTCGGAACGGAAAAAAACTAAAACCTTCGGTCGGTCTGTTGCTTAAGGAGAACGATCGACTTCAAACCTCTTCCGGATCGATCGACATTCAAACTGGAAACGGCGAAATCATCCGTATCAAATCCTATACGAAACTCGTTCTAAAAAATATCTCCAACCCGCAAAAAAGAGAAACGAATCTCTATGTACAAGCCGGCGAATTGTTGATCAAAACCAACAAACTCAAAACGAACGAATCGTTTTACATTTCCACTCCGACAACGGTTGCGGGCGTAAGAGGCACTACATTCTCCTTTGAACTTACCGACGGAAAACCTCCCAAGGTAAAAGTTTACGAAGGCGCGGTCGCGATCAGTTTCAAAATTCCGAAGGAGATTTTGGAAGACAAAGAAGCTAAGGACAAAGAACTCTATCAGGAATTCATAACATTCTTGGAAAAGAACGAAGTCGTTTTAGAAAACGGAGAATCCTCTTACGTGAAGCCGGATCTCGATCATATGATTCAGTTGATCTTGACGAGAATGGAACAAAACGAGGAAATCGCCAAGGAATTCGAAGCGATTCGAAAGATGGAAAATCATTCTCCCGAAAAAGCGGCTTTTACCGAATCTCCGCAAGAAACGGCCGAGATCGAAACTCTCGTTCAGGTGGATTCGAATCTGGTCGCAAAAGCATTGACCGAATCCAATCCCGATCCGAATCAACCGGTGATCTCTTCGATTTCTTCCGAGATTCAAAACGATCAGAATTCTAAACTGGATCAAGCCTTGGAAAATATCCAAAACAAAGCGGAAGCAAGCGGACTCAAAGACGAGGCTAAAATCCGGGAATACTACAACGTTCTCGAGATCGTCGTAAAAGAAGACGGCACAAAACTTTCCGGCGCGATCGTGACTCAAATCGGAGATCGATTGATTCTTCATACTCCAAGCGGAGTGGTTCGCGTCAATAAAAGCGAAGTCAACTACGTGGACTATCAGACCTTTCAAATCAAAACGAAAACCAAATAAGAATCGAAATGCGCCGAACGAAATTTGACATTTCGATTCGATTTTCTTTTTGATCTTTCGAACAATTCTTTCAGTCTGCCAGCAAGACTATGAAAAAGAAAATTCTTCTCTTAGGATCGGGAGAACTCGGCAAAGAATTCGTGATCGCGGCTCAAAGATTGGGGCAATACGTTGTCGCCGTCGATTCTTACGATAACGCGCCTGCGATGCAAGTCGCTCACGAAAAAGAAATCATCAACATGTTGGACGGAGATCTTCTGGATCAAGTCGTCGCAAAACACAAACCGGATCTGATCGTTCCCGAAATCGAAGCGATTCGAACCGAACGTTTTTACGATTACGAAAAACAAGGTTATCAAGTCGTTCCTTCGGCAAAGGCCGCAAACTTTACGATGAATCGTAAGGCGATTCGGGACTTGGCCGCAAAGGATCTGAACCTTCTCACCGCAAAATATTTATACGCGTCCTCCGAAGAAGAATTGAGAAAGGCCATCGAAGCATTAGGACTTCCTTGTGTTGTAAAACCTCTCATGTCTTCCTCCGGCAAAGGACAATCCGTCATCAAGTCCGAGGAAGAAATTTCCAAAGCCTGGGAAGCCTCGCAAACGAAAGGCCGCGCCGGAGCCGCGGAAGTGATCGTAGAAGAATTCGTTCCTTTCGAATCCGAGATCACTCTTTTAACCGTTACTCAAAAAAGCGGCAAAACTCTTTTTTGTCCTCCGATCGGTCATAGACAAGAACGGGGCGATTATCAAGAAAGCTGGCAACCCGCTGAGATTTCGGAAACACAACTGAAAGAAGCTCAGAGAATGGCGGATGCGGTTACGAGAGAGCTGACCGGTTCGGGAATCTGGGGAGTTGAATTCTTTTTAACGAAGGACCGCGTTTATTTTTCGGAACTTTCTCCAAGACCGCACGATACGGGAATGGTTACGTTAGCCGGAACACAAAACTTCAACGAGTTCGAACTTCATCTTCGCGCGATTTTAGGAATTCCGATTCAGGAAATCACACTCGAAAGAAAGGGCGCAAGCGCGGTGATTCTTTCCGGTACGGACGGTAAAACTCCCGAAGTGAAAGGTTTGGATATCGCATCGGGAATGTCCGAGTCCGACTTTAGAATTTTCGGTAAACCGGTTACGAGACCGTATCGAAGAATGGGCGTAACGCTTTCTTATTCAACAAAGGGAGAAGAAATTTCCTCACTTCGCAAACGAGCGATTCTTCTCGCTTCTAAAATCAAAGTCGATTGAAGAATTAAGAAAATTCGTCCGTGCACATATTCGCATAGTATTGGATTAAATTCGGATCCAATACTTTTGCGTTTCCGTTCTCCAAAGAGATGATCTTTCTTTGTTTTAAAACCTTAAGACCTCGGTTCAAGATTTCGTCGGAATCCTGAGTGAGATAATTTCCTTTTTTGGTAAGAATGGTTTCTTTGATCAGATTTTTCAGATCGCCGACGGCAATATCGGAACCGCTTTCTACAAGCAAACGTGCGATCAATTGATTGGGAAGAATTCTTCTGTATTTTCTCCAACCCTGCGTGATCTCGAATCCGATCGATCCGGTCGGGTCCTCTTCGTGTATGTATCTTGAAACCGGAATCGGTTCGCAAAGATCCATATAAACTTCCGTTCTTTTATAAAAGAAATCCTTAAAGCCCGGCTTCTTATCGCTTCCGCAGAATTCTTCGTCTTCGGGAACGTTTTCGTAGGACAACGCGATCGGAACCACGATCACTTCCGAACCCGTATGTTTGTAGGCTTCCACCGAAGTGGATAGAATTCCCGTTTTAATCGGAATGATTCCGCCTGTTCTCGAACGCGTTCCTTCCGGATAAACCAAGGTCGGAATTCCGGCCTCCAACATCATCGTGGAGTACTGCGTTAAACATTCTAAATATAGAATATTACGATTTCGTTTTCTATCCACCATATAGGCGCCGAGGGATTTCAAAACGTTCGCCAAACCCGGAGTCGCCATCACTTTTTTATCGGCGGCGTATCTCGGCACGGGAAGGCCTAGCCATTTTAAACCGAAGGCGACTTCGACGGAATCCAAATGCGATCTATGAGTCGGAGTATAAAGAATATCGTATCTCGAAGCGAGCGCCTTTACCTCTTTGACACAACCGCCGATCTTCGGCAATCCCGCGCCCGGTTTAAAACCGCTTAAGACGTAACGAGTCGGAGCGATCAAATGAATCAGCGTATCCCTCAAAAAAGGTTTATAATCGTCGGCGATTTCCGAAACGTAAAAATCCAGAATTCTCGTGATGTCTTTGCTACCCTTTTCCTGAAATTTCTGCTCGAGTTCCTTCCAAAGTTGTATCTCTTTCGGAATTTGAATCAGATCCGTGATATCGTTCGATTCTTGCGCTTCTTTATAACGTTTTTCTAATGCTTTTACGAGTAGAGAAGATTGTTTTACGATTCGATCCGCCATTCCCGGTTGTCCGTTGATATGACGAAAAACATTCTTACCCAAAGCTTCTTGGAATTTTTTACCGGAAGCCATTCCCAAACCGGAACGTTTTGTCGCCGTTTTGGAAATATGACGCACCTCGTCCGATGTCGATTTGGAAACGAAGCGGATCAACTCGGTCGGCGAAACCCTTCTCGTAAGAATTTGAAACAAAGTGTTGTAGAGAGGAATTTCGATCTTTTTTTCCTCCGCCAAAGCGGTGATAGACGCCAGAGCAAACGCACCTTCGACGTGACTTTCGCTTTGACTGACTTCCTTTTGGATGAACTCGGCTGGGTTAAAAAAGAGTTCGATTCTTTCGATTAGGTTCGGTTGATCTTCTCCGGAAATCAACTTATGAACGAATCTATGTCCGTACGCTTTGTTTCTACTAAAACGCGAAGTGCAGGACGCAATCAAATCGGCGAGTCCGTAGTCTTGCACGGGTCTGGTCGGAATTTCAAGAGCTTCCAAAAGGGAAATGATCTCCGAATAACCGAGGCTGATCAATTCTCCTTCGAAGTTGCTTCCGCATTCGGGAATGCCGGACGCGATTCCGCAAGCGATCGCGATCGGATTTTTCATCACTCCGAACACTTCCAGACCGACCAAGTCCTCGTACGTTTTCGTATGACTTCTCGAATCTCCGAACAAGGTTTCGAAAATTTCCACGGATTCGGAACCCGAAGAAGCGAGACAATAAAAACTATGATGACCTCGTTTGAGTTCTCCTAAAAGATTCGGACCGTTGACGGCGGTATATTCGATATTCTTAAATTCTCCCGCGCTTGAAAGTTTTTGAATATATTCAGAATATGTAATGCAATTTGTCTTTCTTCTCGTGGCCGCGGACAAAAGACCTTTCGTAAACGTAAAAATATAATGCGAAGAATTCTTATCCAGAACCTTGCTCAACTCGTCCAAAATTCCTTCCATCAACCGAGACGGGACCGCGATGATTAAAATCCAAGATCCGTTTTTTAAAAAATCGAACTCGCTCTTTACGCGGATGTTTTCGGGAAGAGTGATCGAATCCTCGAGTATGGTTGTGATTCTTTCCTTTTCGATCTTTGCGGCTCTTTTTCGATCGTCATACCAAAGACAAACTTCCTTCGCTTGCGGTGAAAGATAAGTGGAAAGAAAGACTCCCATCGGTCCTCCTCCCAAAACGGCGATATTGGCGGAAATCAGTGCGGATGGTTTTATTTCTTCCATTCTGATTGCTATTGAGAAGCGAAGAATGCGGGAAACAATCAGAAAACACCTTCTTTCGTTTTCTTTTTCCGGGTTGCGTAAGGAACAAATCAAAACAGAGTGGGTTTGTGATTTTATCCGATTCCAAAAAGAAACACCGCCGGTTGTTTTTTTTCATATTCTCGATTTGTTTTTTCATCGGTTCGACAAATTGCGCGACTTATCTTCAAAATAGAAAAAACGATTTTAAAGATATTTTCACCGCGGGTGTGGAAACTCCCGGTTACGGAATCGGATTTAGAATCGGTCCTTTAGCCGGAGGTTTTGTTTTTCAAGGCGGTGAAACCGCGCCGGGTAAACGGGATTTAGGAAAAGGTTACGGTCTTCGCGGCGGTTATTTCGGTTCTTATCGATCCCAACAATTGATCTTCGGAATTTTAGGAAGCGATACTTTTTTTCCATTGGGTGTTGAAACACAAACAACCGAAACGGAAGAATCTTCCGAAGAGATTTCTCCGGAAGTCGCGGAAGAATTAAAAAATCTGCAAGACTCAAAAACTCCGGGCGACAAGGTTCCCGAATTTTTAAACGAACGATACAACATCAAAAGTCAAAAACTTCGATATCTTTCCTTTTACAATATTCCAGTTGCGGAAAGAAGAAAAAGAAAGAAGGAAGAATTCTACAGACGATTTATCGAAGAACAAAGTTTCGATCGAAACGATCCGGCAATTCAAAACGCATTACAAGCTTTGAATAAAAAGAAAGACGGCTATCCGAAAAGTTTTCTTTATCAGATCGAAATTTACTTGGGGCTTTATGCGGGAATCAGACTCGGATTCAATCCCGCGGAGCTTCTCGACTTTTTGGTCGGAATCGCGGGATTGGATTTACTGGAAGACGATACTGCGGAGTAAACCCTTTCTTAGAGTTTATATTCCATTTTTTTAATCACACCTTTCTTATCGATCGTGAGTTTGATGAACTTCGTATCTTCCGTGATCGCTGCGGGTTTTTCCGCCAATGTCTTATAAGAATTCTTTTGATAATCGGTGGAAACCAAATACCATTCCAGAACCGCGCCGTCTTGCGTGTTGAGTTCCACGGATGGAGTCCCTAAAACCGCTTCCGCTTTGATTCTTTTGTCACCTTCCTTAACCATTCCCACTTCGAAAGTTCTAATATCGGAATTGGGTTGAAACTCTTGTTTTGGAGGTTGTTTTTTCTCCTCGGAACGGCAAAAGGAAAGAACGGACATACAAGTTAAAATCAAAAGCGCTGAAAAAATCTTTTTCATCGTATCCTTCTCTAAGTTTGGATTTTGAACCACAAGTATCGTTTTTATTTTCGCTCTGTCGAGATTAAAAATCGAAATGGAATTTAAAAAATTCTTCTTTATCCTTATGGAAGAATCACGATGGCCGCATGTACGAGAAAGAAAATTCCGTTAAAACCGTTTTCGTGACCGGAGGAAGCGGTTCCTTAGGTCTGATTCTCGTT
Source organism: Leptospira kmetyi serovar Malaysia str. Bejo-Iso9 (assembly GCF_000243735.2). NCBI lineage: Bacteria > Pseudomonadati > Spirochaetota > Leptospiria > Leptospirales > Leptospiraceae > Leptospira > Leptospira kmetyi. The sequence continues at coordinate 2,978,083 of NZ_AHMP02000003.1, forward strand.
CCGGAATTACTCAAAGAGTACCGAGTCGTTTGCATCGGAAGAAAACTTTCTTCCTTTCCCGATACGATTCGTTTTCATTCGAACTTCGTTTTTTACGAAGTCGATCTTGAAAACGAATCCGATTTTTCCATCGAAGAAAATTCGAATTTCATCATCCATCTTGCGGGCAAAGTAAGCGGAGAAGCTTCCACCTTGGAAGAATACAGAAAAGGAAACGAACTTTCCACGCGAAAGATTCTCAAGTTCGCATCCAAGAATAAAAAAACCGGAATCTTATTTTCAAGCTCTTCTTCCGTTTACGGATTTTCGGATCGACCCGTAAACGAATCGTCTTCGTTAAACGGAAATACGTTTTACGCGATTTCCAAAAGAGAATGCGAAGCCTTGATCCAAAAATCGAAAAACCAGTTCGTAATTCTGAGGATCGCATCGGTTTACGGACCTACGAATAAAAGTTTTCTAAATAAGGTTCTGACTTTGTTTCGGTACGGAATTCTTCTTTATTCAGGAAATCCGAATTTCAAAAAATCCATGGTTCATTCTTCCGATGTGATCGCTGCGATTTTACTCGTATTAGAAAAATGGAATAAAGCTTCCGGAAAAACCTTCAACGTCGCGTATCCCCGCGCCTTATCTTCCGAAGACATTCGGATTCTTCTTTCAAAACTGATGCCAGGAAAATTCTTTCTAACCTTAAAACTCAAAGGGTTGATTCTATTCTTGTTCAACGTTGCGAACGGAGTTTTGACGAAGATTACGAAAAAGAAAATCAATTTGGAATACATCCAAGAATCTTCGATCGTAGTTTCGGATCGAATTCAAAAAGAACTGGGATTTCGGTTTCGTACGGATTTTGAGGAAGGAATCGCGGAAATTCTAAAATCCAAAAATAGAATTTAAAAATTTAAACTTCCGCTTTTTCGGAAAGAAGTGAAAGCAAACGATCCAAATCGTTTTTGAGATCGTTGAGACTTTTTTTATCCACGTCGAAATTTTCCAAAAGACGAGTCGGAACGCAAAGCGCTTTGTCCTTTAACTTTTTACCTTTGCCGGAAAGAAAGATTTGAACCGAACGTTCGTCTTCTTCGGAACGTTTTCGAATTACAAGTTCCGAATCTTCCAGTCGTTTTAACAACGGTGTTAAAGTTCCCGAATCTAAATATAATTTTTTTCCGATTTCCTTTACGCTACATCCGTCCTCTTGCCAAAGCACGAGAAGAACGAGATATTGAGGATACGTAAGTCCCAGCTCGTCCAAGATCGGACGATAAAGAGCGGTAACCGCCCTTGAACACGCATAGAGCGGAAAACAAATTTGATTTTCAAGATAGAGGTCTTTCGCGGTCGTCATAATAAGATTCCGTCCCATTTTCATGGGACGGTTCGGTCTTTTATTTTTTTAGGAGTTCCTGTATTTCTTTTTCGATCTTTTCCGGAGTTGTCATCGGAGAAAAACGTTTGATGACTTTTCCTTGTTTGTCGACTAAGAATTTCGTAAAGTTCCACTTGATCGAGTTTCCGAAAAATCCGGACGCCTCGTTTTTCAAAAAACGAAACACAGGGTGTGCATTGTCTCCGTTTACGTCGATCTTTTTGAAAATCGGAAATTCGACTCCGTAATTTCTTTGACAGAAAGCTTTGATCGTTTCATCGGAACCGGGCTCCTGATGTTTGAACTGATCGCACGGAAACCCGAGAACCTCGAGTCCGTTCGTTTTGTATTTGCTGTAGAGCGTTTGAAGTCCCGCATACTGAGGAGTAAAAGCACATTCGCTCGCGGTGTTCACGATTAAGAGAACCTTACCTTTATAATCTTCCAATTTTTGATCTTTGCCGCTGTTGAGTGTTGCGGTGAGGTCGTACAATGTCTGGCTCATTTCAATCTCCATTTAGATTGTGCACAATTTAATTTTACAAAATACATAATTCTCCCTTTCGTCAAGAAAATTTTTACCCGTTTTCTCGAAATCCGAGAATAAGTACATTTTTAACCGAACGCGTATCGAAACATTCTAAGGTGTTGATTTTTTTCGAGAAAGGATAGAATCGATCCATGGCCGCTAAGAATAAAATTCTCATTCCTCTTCCTTCCGTTGACTTCGATCCTTCCGAAGCCGCTATTCCTTGGAAAACCCTCAAAGAGAACGGTTTCGAAGTTTTTTTTGCGACTCCGAACGGCAAACCCGGAGTTGCGGATTTTAGAATGCTCACAGGCAAAGGACTCGGAATTTGGAAACCTCTTTTGATCGCACATAAAAAAGCGAGAGCGGCTTATGACGAAATGATTTCCGATCCTCAGTTTCAAAATCCTCTTTCGTATAAGGATTTAAAACCGGGGAATTACGAAGGTTTGATTCTTCCCGGCGGTCACGCTCCCGGAATGAAAGAATATTTGGAATCGAAAGAACTTCAGAACTTTGTCGGGTCGTTCTTTGCGACGGGCAAACCCGTGGGTGCGATTTGTCACGGGGTCGTTTTGGCCGCTCGTAGTAAATTGCCCGGAACGGATCGTTCCATTCTTTACGGAAAAAAAACGACCGCGCTTTTGAAATCGCAAGAGATGGCCGCTTGGAATTTAACGAGATTGTGGTTGGGAAATTATTATCGAACCTATCCGCAATCGGTCGAGGAAGAAGTTAAATCGAATCTGAAAGATCCGAAAGACTTTCACTTCGGACCGAAACCGATCTTCCGAGACAATCATAAGAAGTTAAAAAGAGGTCACTCGCTTACGGACGGAAATTACGTTTCTTCAAGATGGCCGGGCGACGCGCACTCGTTCGTAATTTCCTTTATGAAATTGTTTTAATTCGTACGCGCTTAGGTCTTATCGTCTAAGTAATCTAGGATAAAGAATGCAGGATCATAACTTACTCATAACTCTTATCGTATTTTTGTCTGCGGCCGTGATCTCGGTTCCGCTTTTTAAAAGAATCGGACTCGGTTCTGTCGTCGGTTACTTGATCGGAGGTACGATCATAGGACCGTGGGGAATCGGTTTGATAACCGACGTGGATAGTATTCTTCATTTGTCCGAGTTCGGAGTCGTTTTACTTTTATTTTTGATCGGTCTTGAATTGAAACCGCAAAGACTTTGGATTTTGAGAAGACCTGTGTTCGGTTTAGGCGGGCTGCAAGTCGTTTTAACATCTCTCGTATTCTTTGTCGCATTATCATTTTTGGGTTTGGAAAAATCGCAGGCCATCGTAATCAGCATTAGCATTTCATTATCTTCTACGGCGTTTGCTCTTCAAGTTCTGGGAGAAAAAAACGAACTCAACACAGCGCACGGAAGAAGCGCGTTTGCGATCCTTTTGTTTCAGGATCTGGCGGTAATTCCGATTATGGCGATGCTTCCCTTCTTAGCGGAATCCGCGGCCGATCCGGGTTCGCAAGGAGGAATGAAACAAATTCTTTTAGCGGTCGGAACGATTCTTGCCGTGATTTTAGCGGGAAGATTTTTAGCCCGTCCTTTGTTCAGACTTGTCGCATCCACAGGGAATCACGAAATTTTCACCGCTCTTTCTCTTCTGATCGTAATCGGAGTTTCGTTGTTGATGGATCAAGTCGGTTTATCCATGGCGCTCGGTTCCTTTTTAGGCGGCGTTATTCTTGCCGACTCGGAATACAGACACGAATTGGAATCCAATCTCGAACCGTTCAAAGGCCTTCTCTTGGGTTTATTCTTTTTAGCGGTGGGAATGTCGATCAATCTCGGAGAAGTTTTAAAAGATCCGATTCTCGTGTTGGTATTCGCATTAACGCTTATGTTCGTTAAAGCGACCATTCTTTATCTTTTGGGAAGAATCTCCAAACACAACGAAGAATCTTCTCTCAATCTTTCGGTGACGATTTCTCAAGGCGGAGAATTCGCATTCGTAATCTTAGGAGTCGGTGTTTCTCTTTCTATTCTTCCTCGAGAAAGAGCGGACTTGGTCATCGCTGTAGTAACGCTTTCCATGGGTTTAACTCCGATCCTCGGAATCGTAAAAGATAAAGTTTCAGATTTGATTTTCAAAAAGGAACAAGAACAGGAAGCGGACTCGATCGAAGAACAAAATCGAGTGATCGTCGCCGGTTTCGGAAGATTCGGACAAATCATCGCAAGGATGCTTTTCGTTCACAGAATCGGTTTTACGGCATTGGAGCGAAATCCGGACCAAGTAAACTTAGCAAGAAAATTCGGTTACAAGATCTACTACGGAGACGCGAGCAAGTTGAGTCTTTTGAGATCCGCAGGCGCAGAATATGCAGATTTATTTATATTAGCGGTTCAAGATATAGAAATTTCCATCAAGGTCGTGGAATTGATTAAGAAACATTTTCCGAATTTAACGATCATTGCGAGAGCTCGAAATCGGGAGCACGTTTTTAAGCTCATGGAACTCGGAGTAAAAATCATTCGAAGAGATACGTTCGCTTCGGCTCTAGAACTCGCGGGAGAAACCTTGAGAAACCTCGGGTTTCTGGATTCGGAAGTGGAACAGAAGGTTAAAAAATTCAGAGCTCACGACGAATTGACCCTGAAAGGCCAGTTTCAAATTCGAAACGACGAGAAAGAATTCATTCAGTTTTCCAAGAACGCGATGCGCCAATTGGAAGCCGCCTTTGAAGCCGATCGCGAAGAAAAAGAGGGGAAGGCCGCGAGCTGAAATTCTTAACTTTTTATAAACTGCTACAATTCGTTCTATTTGATAAAAAAAGCGTCAGATCGAATACAAGTTACTCAATAAATTATTACGGAATTCAATTCGTAAGCGGGTTTCAATCAAAAATATAACGGGGCAACCCGTTTTTCTCTGTCTTTTAGATCCAGTCCAGCGGATATGTTCATTATAGGAAACTTTTCCGTCTCGGACTTCCCATAGAGTTTGTGGCGGAGAAATCCAATTCTCTTCACTATTCTCTCCGGAGTGGCTCTTCACCGAGCCGCTCCGATTTTTTGAAATCCGCTCGGCCGCTCGAATCGATTATAACGATTTTAGAATCTCTTCGCGCTTTCTTTTGTATTCTTCTTCGGAAATTAATTTTTTATCGAATAGATTTTTCAGTTCCAACAATCTTTTCTCGGAATCCTGAATCGTCTTTTCCTTTTGCGGAGTTTTTACTTCTACATCCTGGGACTTGGTCGCACCCGTTTTTAGAACCACGTGAAACTTCTTCGACTCGCCCTGCGTATCTTTATAATACGACAATATTCCGATTGCCGAGTCCGGAATAAAAACTTCAAGAGAAGGTTTGAGATTGGATTCGGATAAGGAATAATTCGACCAATCTTGAAACGCGTAAGGCGTTTGAAAGTCTATGAATTGATTCAATTCGAAAAAGACAAAGTGAATCGAATCGATCGTCGGGTATAATAAGAAGACGGTTCTTCGGATTCTTCTTCCCGGATTGATCGTATCTTCTTTTTTCAAAATCCAAAGTTGAAAAACATGCGAAGGCGAACTTTCAAAATTTCGAATGGAACGCTCTGCGATTTCCTGGCACAGTTCCTTCGGAAAAATTCGAAACGCGGAATCGTTGATGAGAGAATCGTTTCGATTTCCCATTTGATACAAAGCGTCCGCGATCAGAGTTTTGAAATTATTTCTTTCCTGGTTTTGAAGATAAGATGCGTTTCGATCCAACCAGGGAGGCAAGTCAGCCACGTTTTCAAAAGAATAAAACGCGATCGAATCGGACGAATAGTTCAATTCTTTTCGGATTCCCGCAAAGCAGGAAAGTATAAGAAAGGATAGAATGAAAAATCGAAATCGATTCATGACGAAGGCTTGAAAGAATTTCATTCGAAACTCGATTCCTTCAAGTAAGAATTATTCTTTTTTTCCGGAATCTTTCTTTTTGAGAATGTTCCCGATTTTACCGAGATCTTCCGGTTTGATTTTTGCGCCCGCGGCTTTTTTATTCTCTTCCTGAATGTCTTTATAAACTTCGGCCCTATGAACGGAAACGTTTCTCGGAGCTTTCACTCCGATCTTCACCTGATCGCCTTTGATATCGACGATGACGATTTCAATATCGTCGCCGATCATGATCGATTCGTTCGTTCGCCTTGCTAAGACCAGCACTTAACCCGTCTCCACTGCGGCCGATTCGAGAATTTTTTCCCGAACGGAATGAGATTCGTTTCTCGAGATGAATTGTTTTCCTAAAAGGGTTTCCTTGTTGATGAGAATCGGTCCCTGCATGTTGGCCGTCATCAAAGCAGGATCTTCTCCGGGGATCGTAACGATCACCAACGTTAGACTCTCTTTGATCTCCGCGATCCCGATTCCCTGCAATTCCTGTTCGGGAATCAAGGGTTTATATTCTTTCTTAAAAAGAGAAGGCGGAATCACCACGAAGGCGAGATCCACTTCCTCGACGGATTGAAGCCATTTGAAAACGGATTCTTCCTCTTCTTCGATGAGAGCGAACTTTTTGTAATCCTCGAATCCGAGCAAACCTTCCGGAAAAGACAGGATTTGTTTTTCCGAAATTTGCATTTTTCCAAAGGGCTTTGTATGAATCTCGATTCCCATTTTAAATATTTACCTTCGACGTTTCCGTTAAAAACGTTCTAACTTTTCGTTTATCTCAGAAAGTCCATCAATGTCGGTTTAATGATTTTCGATCCGACGTTCAACGCGTATTGATGAACGGTTTCCAACCACTTCATATTCATGATGGTCTCGGGAAAATCGATTCCTTCGTTTTTGGAAAGAAGTTCCGTCATGTATGATTTATCGAAGTCCACTCTTTGAGCGTGTTCTTCCATACGATTCATTCTCGCGCCTACGATGGCTCGATGACGAAGAATATTCTCCATCGCCAAATCGAGATCCTGAAGATCGCGTCCTGAAATTCTTTCCTGATCCTTTTGAATGAGATCGTTTCTAAACTGGATCATCACGTCGAAAACGGAAAGACCAGTTACGGTCGCCGACTTCGAATAGTTGTTAGGCGGTTCGGACGTCGCCGAATCGACAAGACCGATATCTCTCAAGATCGTTCCGCCTTCCACATCCTCCATCCAAATCTGATGCGGAGCAGTTGAACTTAAGCTGATGTTATCCTGCGCGAGTTTATTGGCTTTCACTTCCAAGGGAGAATTGTTGATCTTATCGATGATATCGTCGATCGTATCGCCCGCCGACACTTGGATCTCAACTCCGTCGATCTTGAACTTTTGATCCGAGGAAGCGATATAACCCGAGTTATCGACCTTGCTTGTGATACTCATATTGGTTCCCCAGAAAACCTTGTTTCCCGGAATCGTTACGGGAACGTATTCCCCCTTTTCGATTTCGCGAAGTTGTTCTCCGATATCGCCTCGATATTCGACGCCGATGTATTGATTCTTAAGTTCGATTCCCTGCAAACCTTTGATCTTGGATTCGATCGGTTCGAAAGGAGGTCTTTCGATCACGTGTCCGCCGAACAAAGGACGTCCGGTTGCGTCCCTTGTGTTCGCGATGTCGACTAACGCTCTTAAGATTTCGTCGATTTCTTTTCCGATCGCGACCTCAAGTTCGAAACCCTTATCGCCTTGATAGATACCGTTGGACGCTTGAACCGCGAGAACTCTCGCTCTTTGAAACAAGGAACCAATACGATCCAATTCGCCGTCGATTTGCTGAAGACGGGAATTTCCGTCGTCGATGTTTCTTTGAAACGTATCCAACTCGTTCAATCTCGAACGAAAGAACATCTGATTGGTGGCGCGGCCCGGCTCGTCGGACGGAAGACGGATTCTTTGTCCCGTCGAAAGCTGGTTCTGCGTCTCGTCCATGTTGAGCTGATGTCTGTTTAAATTATGAATCAGACTGTTGTTTTGCATCATGTTCGTAATGCGCATCATAAACTTCTCTCCTTACCCGTCCTTGTTATCCGGGATTAAGCGCCTAATCGATTGATGATCGTATCGAGAATTTCGTTCATCGTGTTGATCATCTTTGCGGACGCGTTGTAAGAATGCTGAAACTGAACCATGTTTGCCATCTCTTCGTCCAGGTTGACTCCCATGACCGATTGCCTCATGTTTTCGAGTTCACCCATCAGATCGTTCTGGATTCCGAATTCCTGTTTTGCTTCTCTCGCTTCGGTTCCCAGCTTGGAAATCAAAGTGTTGTAAAAGTCGTCCGTCGTTTTCGAATAATCCACCATCACGGGACTGTTTCTCAGAGCGGAAGCGACCATCAAAGCGTTGCGTCCGTCCTTATGACCGCCCGGAGAATTATAATCTCCAGTACCGCCGACGTCCTTGCCTCTTGCGGCCGCTATGTTCGAAACGTTATTCGCGATTGAATCCGCAACCCTAAAATGCGAAGACGGATGAAAGTGCGGAGTCAAGGTGATGTCTTCCGAACGGGCCTGAAGTTTGTTGATCTCGCCGAGACGTTTGTAGTCGTAGGCTCCGCTTGGACCGGACGCCATCAGGATTCCGGTCATACCCACGAGAAGATCGCCGGAGTCTTCCATATGTCTGAGAATAAAATTCTTATTCGGATGATCGTCCGCGACGGTAGCTTTTAAAGCGAGTTGGTTGTCATGGTTCATATAAGCCACAACACCCGAACGAGAAGCGTTGATTTTTTTGATGATCCCGTTCAACGTATCGTTTGTCGAATAAGGAATCAACACCGGAGCTTCTTTCGAATCCGATTGATTGAACGTAAGCGTTCCGTTGATTCCGATCGGACGATCCGGATCGATCGTGTTTTTACCGGTCACTCTAAAAATCGCGGTAACGTCGTTTTGTCCGTCTCCGTTGGAATCATATTCGCCGAATGTATTGATCGATAAGGAACGAATATTAAAGAAAGCTTGATTGGTGTTTCCGTTGATCCCGAAACCGTCTTTGTGAATCTCGTTAACCGCATCCATTACGTTGATCGAAAGAGAATCCACTTGATCGATCTTCTCGCGAATGATCTTATCGCGCACTTCGATCAGACCTTGCAATCTTCCCTTTCTCAAAAGAACGGGATCGCCGGTTGCGGACCAATAAAGATCCAGGAGTCCGTCCTTGGAAGGATTCCCGAGAATGTCGATCTTGTTCGCTTTGTTTCCTTGAACGAGAATCTGCTGACCGATAAAGACCATCAATTCGTCTTCGTCGGAACGACCGATCGTAACGTCGACCAAGGAAGAAAGTTCCTGTAAAAGAGCGTCGCGTTTGTCGTAAAGATCGTTCGGTCGATCGCCGAGAGCTTCCGACTTGCCGATTCTTTCGTTCAACGTGCGGATATTTTCCGCGATCGTATTCATATGATACGCTTTGGTTTCAATTTCGCGATTGGCTTGATCTCTAAGCTGAGCGAGTTTGCGATAAACGTCTTCGGTTCTACTCCCGAGCCCGTTTGCCTTTTCGAGAACCACGGAACGATGCGCGTTGTCTTCGGGATAATTCGCGAGATCTTCCCAAGAAGACCAAAACTTATCCATCAAAGTACGAAGAGTGGTTCCGTTCGGTTCGTTAAAAACCGTTTCTAATTGATAAAGATATTCGTTGCGTGCAGCCCAGTAGTCTTTGTTTCCCGAGGTTTCGATGATTCTATCATCGATGAAGTTGTCTCGGATTCTTTCGATAGAAGCAATCTCGACTCCTTGTCCGATTTGACCCGGAAGATTGGCGCGGTTGAGAGAAGGATCATACAAAGGATCCATCGCAGTCATCGTGACTCTCTGTCTCGCATAATGCTTGTTATCCGCATTGGAAATATTATGGCCTGTCGTTTGAAGCGCTTGTTGGTGCGCGGTTAAACCCCGCTTTCCGATTTCAAGTCCTGAAAATGTGGATCCCATGGCTTCCTCCTATTACGAAATATTCGATCGACTTACGCCGAAGCGTTCAGCATCAAAGCCTGTCTTTTGGCTTGTTTGCGTTCCGGATTCTTTCCCGATCCGTACGTGCTAACGCCGGATTCCATCGCTTTTTCCTTCATGACGTCGATCGTTCTAGAAAGAATTTCCTGACGAGTCAGGATCAGCTTTTCGTTGGATTTGATTTTTTCTTTTAAACGATGAAGAACTGCTTTGAGAGAGGATCCGTATTCTTTTAAACGGAAATTGGATTCCCGATCGAGTTGGTTTAAAAAATCGGATAAGGTCGGCGCTCCGGTTTCCGGAAGAGCGAAATTCTTAGAGCGATACACTTCTTCGATCGACTTCATACGAACTCTTTCGATCTCCGCGGCCATAACGAGCAACTCGTATGTCTTTTTAGTAATCGCTTCGAGAGACTTTCCGTCGGCTTGAACGACTGCGGCCGATTTTTGAGTCTCCAATTCCAGAACGTTAGAATAAAGATTGATCTCGTCCTGAAAAAGTTTCGTAAGTTGCTCCAACCATTCCTCTTGTTTCATCTGTTTTATCCGATCCCTGCTATCAAGAATCGGTAAAATCGGAAATTTGCTTAGGTAATTTTCGAAGAAAAAGACGAATCTCCCGGCGGTTACTCATAAGACATAAGCGAACTCGGGATTTCGAGCGGGAAAAGATCCAAAAAATGAGTCTGATTTACTTGAGTTCTTTTGTTGTCCAAGCGGAGAATCGAAGGTTCACAATTTATTTCCAAACGTTTTTAAATTGTACTCCCAAACCTTCCGAAAAAAATAGCAGGATACGATGCAAAATTATCTGAGAATTTTTTACGTTATACTTTTCTTAATTCAGTTCCTCGGTTTCGATTCCGTTTTTTCCAAAGACAAGACGGAATCCAAAAACAAGGACGTAAAACTGGCTTCCACTCTTCCGATCGGTTCCAAAAAGGAAAAAGAAGTTAAGGAAAAATCGAAAAAGATTTCTAAAAAAGAAAGTCCTGCGGAATTCGAGATCATTAAAAAGAAAGAATCTCTCTTTTCCTTTTCGATTCAGACCAGAAGATTTTCCCAGGGAGAACTTCTATTTCTCAAATTGACTCCCGAAAAAACCACTCTCTCCAAATTGGATAGAATCAAAATTCTTTGGGAAAAAAAAGAAGTTCCTTACACGATGAAGGATTCCGTTTTTTACGCTTGGATCCCAATTTCTCCGGAGTTTGATAAGAAAAGTGGAATATTAGAAATTCAAGATAAAAATCTGTTTCGAAAAAACGATTTTAAGGAATACGAAATTCCGATTCATAAAACCGCGTTTTCTGTTACGAAAGTTTCCACTTTGACCATGGATAAAAAATACACTTCGGAAGAACTTCCCCAGGAAACCCTTGATTTTATAGCGGATTGTTCCAAGGCAAAGGCGGAAGCATTTCATTCGAAGACGGACTTACAGATTTCTTCCGATTTCGCGTATCCGGTTCAAGAAATTCATTTTACGAGTCCGTTCTACAAAAGAAGAATCTACAATAAAACGAAAGGCAAACCGCACGGCGGCGTGGACTTCAAAGGCGGAGTCGGGACGCCGATTTACGCGATCAACGACGGAACCGTAATTCTTTCCAGAGCGATGTATTACGAAGGGAACTTCACGGTCATCGATCACGGTTTGGAAGTTTATTCTCTTTATATGCACCAATCTGAATTAAACGTGAAGGTCGGCGATAAAGTCAAAAAAGGAGATCCGATCGGAAAAGTCGGTTCAACTGGAATGTCGACCGGTCCGCATCTTCACTTGGGTTTACGCGTTCAAGGAACGATGGTAAATCCGCTCTCCGTAATCGGACAAAAATTATTCAATTAGAAAAATTGAATATTCTCGGTTGACACGATTAGATTTGAATCGTAAGAAGAACGCTTACGTTCCGATCCAAAAGAATTTTTTCCCGTTTACGGACGTCCGCCTTTAAAGGTAAAACATACTTCGGAGAATTCTTTTCCGGGAAGATGGAAGTATTCCAGCTTGTTTGACCGATTTGAGCGAGAACGGGAACCATTCCCCAAGATCCTTTCGATTGTTCCGCAAGCAGTTTAATCTTTTTGGAAACGTTCAACGGCAAGGTTAGAAAATGCCAACCGCCTTTGCCGGGATAAATCCAAACCTTTGCTTTAAATTGAATTTTAAAAGAATTCGGATTCATTCCTTTTTGTGTTCGATTTTGAATCGATCGTCGTATGAAAAATAATAATTTAGAATTTATGAATATTCTATTCTCGTTTAAAACTTTGCAGGATTTTTTCCACGACTTCTTCGTGAGCTTTTCCTTTGACTAAATTTTCGGAGATATGAAACAAAAACGAATCCGGAAGCTTATCTCCCGAGGCGATAAAAAAGCCGGTCTTCGCGTATCTCGGTCTTAGATTATCGTAATACGTCCAAAAAACTCCGTCCATTCTCTTTTCGAAATTCTCTTCTCCGAGTTCGTGAACCTCTACCATCTCGCCTTGATTGACCGCAAGATCCAAATATTTTCCGAACTCGGGTTTGATCTTGTCGATTTCCAGAAAAGGTTCGGGAAAATAAAAAATTCGAATCGAAGGATAACGATTCGGATCGGTTTCGCTGGAAGAAATAATTCCCGCGATTTGTCCGGTTCCGGTCTGATCCTTTAAGGTAAGATTTTTCGGATTGTGAAAGTAAAAATCCTCGGGCAAAGTCAGCTGAACTTGGATATCCGAGTTTTTCAAGATTCTCGATTCGGAATCGTAACTCCAATTGGTCAGTTCTTTTTGTTCCCATGTCGGTTTAAAAAGTAGGTATGAAGTCAATATCTCCGCTTGTTGAAGCGCTTTAAAACTTAAAAGTCCTCCGGTTAAAACCATCAAACCGAGCAACGTGATTCTATAAAAAACGGTGCTTTCCAAAAAGCGTAAAACGAGTCCGATCACACAATAAACGGAAATGAAAATAATGCCGGAACGATTGGAATAAAAATCGGTGAAGAAGAGAAGCGCTATGCAGGAAGTAAAAACGATCGCTTCCACGATCGGATTTAAAAGAACGCGAACCGATTCGTAAGTGCTCGTAGAATCCGGACCGATCTTATATCTTTTAACGGATTCTTCCTTGAGAAGTTTTCCGAAAGCGAACGAGATCAAAAAGAAAAAACCGGTAGCGACGAGAAACGCTCCCGAAACCAAAAGAAGAATAAAAAATATCGGGAGATGATTTTCATGAAGAATGAGAAACGAAATTCCAATGATCGAGTAAATTAGATACAGCTTTCTCAAAAAGGAAAGTTCTTGCAGTTTCCCAAGGAAAGATTGGAGTTTCTTCCAACCAGGAATTTTTTGGAGCCATTTCATGAGTCAGATTACCGGTTTTTTTTCAGATCTGAAAACGAGTTTTGACAGCCTATCCCAGTCCATCCAATCATTTCTTGATACGATCGGGGTAATTACGTCTTTTTTAAAGATTCTTTTTTCCATCGTACCTTTGGACCTCTTTTTGGTTCTGATCTTTTCTTTGCTCATCGTTTATCTTTTTAATACGATTTCCCCGAGCACGAGCCGATCGAATTACACTCTCGCTGTTTTGATCGTTTCTACTCTGAGAGCTTTCTTTCATAACGCGGTTTCGCAAACTTGGAATCTCGGTCCCGTTTTATGGACGGCCTTGTATCTTTTAATTCCCGCATATTCCGTATTCTTGATTCGCTGGTCTTTTTCCTTTTTGAAAACGACGTATCAAAGAAGAAACGCGCTCAATCCCAAAGATTTCGAAAGTGGTTTGAACAAGCTTCAAAAATCCTTTCACGATTTAATGGCAAAAGCGTACGGAGAATTGAGTTCTTCCGATTCGAAAAAACCTTTAGATCGAAGTCTCTTGAAGGAACAAGTAGAGGAATTGGAAAGAAGTATCCAAGGTCTAAAAACTTTGATCGATTCCAAAAAAGAATAGAGTCACCCGTTTTCGGGAATTAAAAAAGCAATCGAAATTTTAACGAAGCTGTTTGTCGGAAGAATCAATTCTCCTCAAAAAATCAGCTTGTAAACCGAAATCCAATCGATCAGTCGACCGGCTTGAATAAATCTTTTACGGCGTCTTTCGCCTTAGACTGATTGAAGTCTTCGCGATCGATCAGGATCAAATCCAAACCTTCTTTTTCGATGCGGTTGAGAATTTTTGCGATCTCCGAAGGTGATTTGGAATTGGTCGCCAAGTAACGAAACTTCGTTTTACATTCGGGACAATCTTTGTCTTTCGTATAATTCAAACCGAGATGTTTACAGTTTCCGCAAGTTCCGTACAAATCGTCGATCAACATCAGTTGAGAGGAAACTTCGGAGACGCTTAACTTTTTCCAAACACGAACGTATTTTTTATCGTCAGTCTGCATGTAACATTTGGATATTTTGAAATTTCACTTAGTCAAGACAAAACTGGACGGCTTGATCGATAATATCGCAGGCCTCGTTCATCTCTTCGGAACGGATCACAAGAGGAGGCGCGAATCGAATCGTATGATCGTGTGTGGTTTTCGCGAGAAGACCCAAGTCTAAAAGTTTTTTACAAACGTCCTTTGCGACCGACTTTTCGTTTTTTTCCTTAAACTGAAGAGCGTTCAATAATCCTTTCCCGCGAACGTCTTCAATGTCGTCGTATTTGGATTTTAGAAGATTCATTCTTTTTCGAAAAATCTCCCCCATCGCTTCGGAGTTTTCGGTCATCTTTTCTTCGACTAACACCTGTAAGGCGCGTTTGGCTACGGCGCAGGCCAAAGGATTTCCTCCATAGGTCGAACCGTGTTCTCCCGGCCGAATCGTAAGCATCACTTCGTCGCTCGACAATACCGCGGACACGGGAAGAATTCCTCCCGAAAGAGCTTTTCCTAAAACGAGAATATCCGGTTTCACGGATTCGTGATCGCCCGCGAGAAGTTTTCCGGTTCTTCCCAAGCCGGTTTGCACTTCATCGAGGATCAATAGAACGTTCGCCTCCGAACAAAGTCGTTTGCATTCCGCGAGATATCCTTGTGTGGGAACGATCACGCCAGCCTCTCCCTGAATCGGCTCGACCATAAAACCCGCGACGTTCTGATCTTGCAGAGAATTTTTCAACGCTTTAATATCGTTAAACGGAATGATTTCGAATCCCGGAACGAAGGGACCAAATTCTCTTTTGCTCAAAGGATCGGTGGACGCGGAAATCGCTCCGATGCTTCTTCCCCAAAAATTACCGGACGCAAAAATAATCTTGGCTTGATTCTCCGGAATTCCTTTGACCTTGTATCCCCACTTTCTGCAAAGTTTAACCGCGGTCTCTGCACCTTCCACGCCCGTGTTCATGGGAAGAATTCTTTGATAACCGAGAAGCTTTGTGATGTATTCCTCATACTCTCCGAGTTGAGAATTATAAAATGCTCTGGAAGTCAGCGTCAACTTACGCGATTGTTCGATCAAAGTTTCAATCAGTTTCGGATGACAATGTCCTTGATTGACCGCGGAATATGCGGATAAAAAATCGAAATAACGTTTTCCTTCCACATCGTATAAATAAATTCTTTCGCCTTTGTCTAAAACGACGGGCAAAGGTTCGTAGTTCGAAGCTCCGAACGTATTTTCCAACTGAATGTAATAGGACGAATCTTTAACGAGGGACATACTTCCTATTGAAGAACAAGATTCGATCGACACAAGGAAATTTTTTTACACCGATCAAAACCGGATTTTTTTGTTATGAAAATTCGATCTCTATTCTTTTACCTTGACTTTTGATTTTTCAGATTCAAAGTTTTCGAAAGTTTTAAGACAACCCGGGACCACACAATGAAGATTTTATCGATGAGAACGTATCTGATTCTTTGCATTACATTTATTACAATTGGCAACTGTCTTTACACGAATGTAAAAACTCCGGGTTGGTTCTACTCACAAAGTTACACGGACGTTCGCGGAATGGAACCGGTTGGAAAACTTACCGGTCAAGCGTGCGGAGAAGGTTGGCTTTGGCTTGTTTATACCGGCGACGAAAGTTACGAGGCCGCGGTCCAAAACGCGATTCAAGACAAGGCGGATCTTCTTTTCGACGTGCAGACGGATTACTATGTTAAATCGATCTTCTTCAACCTTTACTTTTATAAATGCACGCGAGTTAGCGGAATCGGCGTGAAACTTCCTCATAGACTGATGAAAAAAGACTAAGAATACTATGAATTCATGGATTCGAATCTCCGTCTTAACTTTTGTAAGCGCGGCATTATGTTTGGATTGCGCCTTACCGATCGGAAGTCGCAGAACTCTTGTTAAACGAAACCCCATGCCGTATCCTACCGACGCGATTCTATCCCCCGAAAATCGGGTTTCCGTCGCAGGAACTTATTTTAGAGATCCTTCGATTCATTATGGGAACGCGTCCACACGTTTGCGTTTGTTCGGTTTCGACGGTTTTATCCATTCCACCTCTTCGCTTCCACACAAGGATATGTTTCATGGTTCTTTGGACGACTGGGATTGGTCCAATCACAGGATCATACGTTTCGAAGGAGAAAGTCAGGGTTGTCAAAGGGGAGTAACGTTGATTCTTCCTTTAAGACAAGGAGAAAGAGAGGCTTTGGTTCCCGTATCCTTCGTTTTCGGAAAGACGAGTTTTTATGACGAACTGAAACAAGAAATGGAAAAGAATAAGATTAGAGCGCTCTTCGATTCGAGATTGGACATTGAACAAACCGCGTTTCTATTTTGGTTGGTTCAGAAAAGATGTATTCGCTTTAAAAGTTATGCTATTCAGGAATTTTGAATCCATTTCACTCGAGTTATGACGGGAAAACAAAAAACAATTCTCATCCTTTCTTCCTTATCCGGGTTTCTCGGAGTTGCCTTGGGCGCGTTCGGAGCGCACGCTTTAAAAACTGTGATAACCCCCGACTTGCTGGCCGTTTATGAAACCGGAAATCGTTATCACTTAATTCACAGCATTCTTCCTTTGATCCTAGCGCTCACGGGTTTCGTAAACAGAAACAAAGCCGCGTGGATTTCTTCGATTCTATTTCTTGCAGGAATTCTAATATTCTCCGGTTCTTTATACGTTTTGGCGATCACCGGAATTAGAATCTTGGGCGCGATCACTCCGATCGGAGGGGTTTCGTTTTTGATCGCGTGGGCCTTATTGGGTTTTTCCGCGATCGGATCCAAGAACGACTAACGCTGGGTTCCGAAGTAGAATTTACCTTTTTTTTCGATCAGCTTTCTCGTGATCAATCCTTCTGCGATGATCAACAAACCTTGAACCGCGGATTCTTTTTTGGAAGTTTCCGCTTCTTTTTGTTCCGCCATAAGCTGATGAACGTATTCTCTTCTTTTTCCTTCCAGAACTCCGAGCATGGAGCCGCAGACCTTGCTATCTCCGATCAAAAAAGCCAAAGCCAACGTTTGCGGCGGCGTTTCATTGCAAAGATAGTAAAGCGCTAAGTTGTCGAAGTAGGAAAGTTCCTCGAAAGATTTTACGGTAAGTTCTTCTTTTTCATCCATGATTGATTGATTCCAATTCGATAAGTTTTTTTTCGAGGTATTGAACCAAGTGGGAAGAATCCGGATCGGAGCCCGTAGCGGTTCGGATCAAATTCTCCGCCGAATAAAATTTTCCCTTCCAGTGGACATTTTTTCTGAGCCAATTCAGAAGAGAAGAAAAGTCCTTTTTGGATTTTACTTCGTTTTGAAAATTCGGATTCTCTTTTGAAAAGGATTGGAAGAGCTGGGCAGAATAAATATTCCCCAACGTATAATTCGGGAAGTAACCGAACGCACCGCCGCTCCAGTGAACGTCCTGTAAAACTCCTTCTCGATCGGAAGGAACTTCTATGCCGAACATTTCCTTCATCTTCGCGTTCCAAATTTGGGGGAGTTCGGAAACTCCGATTTTGCCGTTGATCAAATCCCTTTCGATTTCGAATCGCAGAATGATATGAAGGTTATAGGTGATCTGATCGGCTTCGACTCGGATCAAGGACGGAGAGGATTGATTGATATACGCGAAAAGATTCGGAAAACTAAGTTCGGATTCTTTTATATTCAGAGTTTCTAATAGAATCGGATAATACGTTTCCCAGAATTCTCTGGATCGGCCCACTTGATTCTCCCAAAGACGGCTTTGTGATTCGTGAACACCCAAAGAAACGGAATCGTGCAACGGAGAAGGACCGCCTTCGATTTCGGAAATTCCCGCTTCGTAAAGAGAATGTCCGGTTTCATGCAAAATACTGAATATGGAAGAAAGAGGATCTTTCACATCGTAACGAGTGGTGATTCTTTTGTCCTTACTTCCAAGCGAAGTAGAAAAAGGATGTTCGCTCGCGTCTAAACGGGAAATTTTTTGTGACAATCCTAAAATACCCGGAAGAGCCTCTCCCAGTTTATTCTGAAGAAAGATCGGAATTTCCCGCGGAAACGGATTCGCGACGCTCTTCCCTCTTGCGACCAACGGCTTTAAAGAATTCTTTAAATTAAAGAATAACTTTTCCAAATTCTTCGCTCTTTCACCGGGCTCATAACCTTCGAGTAGCGCATCATACGCTTCGGTTTGATAACCGTAACACTCGGCTTGCTTTTTACAGAGTTCGACGATCTTCGAAAGAATCGGAGCGAAGTCCGAAAAACGATTCTCCTTTCTTGCCTTGGCCCAAACCGCGTGTGCCTTACTTGTCGTAACGGAAAATTCTTCCACGAGTTCCTGTGAAAGGCGGCGAGAACGATCCAGGTCTTGAAACAATCTTTCGAACTCGATTTTTCTTTCCGATTGTCCGGGAAGATTTTTTTGTTCGTTCTCTTCTCTCGCTTTTTGAGCGAGCTTATAAAAATTTTCTCCGGCGTATTTGGAATGGATCAAACCGGAAAGAAGTCCTATCTGCGCACCTCGTTCCGATCTTCCTTCCTCGGGCAAAGTGATTTCGGAATCCCAATGAAGAACGCTGAGAATATTTCTAAGCGTAGAAATCTCTTGATAAGCGGCTCTATATTCCGCGAAGGATTTTAATTCGTTCCGAATCGAATCGGAAAAAAGGTTCTCATACTCTTTCATCTCATTGGATAGTAAAAAATCTTCTTTTAGATTGACAAGTACCCTAACCCTAAAAAAATGATTTTTGCACGATTCGCGGGCATGGTGTAATGGCTAGCACTGTAGCCTTCCAAGCTTCCAGTGAGGGTTCGAGTCCCTCTGCCCGCATAATCTTTCCTACCTCTTCCTCAAAAAGCTGGCTTCCAAACAACCCTACAGACGATCAGAGATCGCTCGTATTAAAATTTTCAAAAAAACTGGGGCGATGCCCTAAAAAGAGTTTAGAATATTCTAAAATTGGAATGAACGAATAGGGCGGGTTTCAGCAGAACAAGAAATCGGTCCCGTTTCAGGAACCGATCCGAGATATTCCGAAAATTCGATTCTATCTCCGAATCGAACTTTCCGATCTATTGTTTTGAATCTCATTCAAGAAAACGATGTTTGTACTTTCGTTTTCCAAAATGTTATCTGCAAGAGTCTCCAACAACTTTCCGATCTTTTTACTTCGGGAAGGGTCCGGCTTACGGGAGATTCTTTCCGGTTTGGTTTCCGGGTTATCTTCGTTCGCTCGGGAATACACGGGAATCCTCCAAAAGGGTGTAAGGGAAAGAATGCGTTCCGAATTTAGGCTCTGTCAAGCTCAATCCTTCTCGTCGATTTCAATTCCGGCGTGTTTTTCGAGATTCTTGATTCTCTTCGACCATTTCTGGAAATTCACGAGGTGACGGATATTGACTCTAACTTTTTGATATTCGGGGAAGGTAAGCCCATAGTCCCAACCTACGAAGATATCCTTTTTCTTCGGAGAATTTCTTAAAGAAGAACCTCCCGCGACAATGGTTCCCGCTGGTACATGCAAATGATCGGAGACAGCACAAGCGCCACCGATGATCACGTTATCTTCTACGATCGTACTTCCTGCAACGCCGCTCTGTCCGGCGATGATGATATTCTTTCCTAATATACAATTATGAGCGACGTGAACCATATTATCAAATTTGCAACCGTCGCCGATGATCGTATCTTCGATGCCGCCTCGATCGACCGTGCACAACGAACCGATTTCAACGTCGTCTCCGATTCTTACCGTTCCCACGTGAGGAATTTTATGATGAATTCCGTTGACGGTAACGAATTTATATCCGTCTCCTCCGATGGAACAGTTACCGGAACAGATGAATCTTTTTCCGATGATCACTCCGTGTTGAATGGAAGAATTCGGTCCGATATGAGAATCTTCTCCGATCGTTACATCTCTAGAAATCTTTACTCCGTCTTCGAGATATGTGTTCGCGCCGATCACGGAATTTTCACCGATGACAACGTATTCTCCCACGGTAACTCCCGCTCCCAACTTAGCGCTCGGATGAATTATCGCGGTGGATGAAATTTTTCCGGACGGGACATAAGGAGGATATACGGAATTTAAAATTTCGACGAGGCTTAGCTCGGGATTTGAAACAACGAGACAAGGAAGCGTTATTTCTTTTGCAAAGTCTTCAGTGGTTAAGATTGCGCTCGAAAGAGTGTTCTTAACTTCGGATAACATTTTCTTTGTGGAAAGAAAGCTGATGGAATTCTTCGCTCCCGGAGTAATCGGGGTTACCTTTTCAATCAAGATCGTATCAGGAGCCGCTGAATTCGTAATCTTGGATCCGCTTACTTTTTGAGCGAGATCGGATAGTTTAATATGGGGCATGTTTCCCTCGTTTTAATTGGTTGATACACGGAGAAACGAACGACTTAAAGCGTCACTCAAAAAAACGGCAGAGGTTTCGGTGATTCATTTCGAATTATAAGAATTAAGACTTCAGTAGAAATAGGATCGAAATATCCCGTTTGACGAAATGGTCTCCCTTAAAACTATGTAGGAAATTTGGAAAATTCTTCATTTTTAGGAATTGTACGCGCTCATGAAACCGATTAGAGAACCTCAGATCAACATATTCAAAAAATCAGCTCCATACAAAGCTAAAGTAATCAGCAATGTTCTATTGACTCCCGAAGCGGGAACCGGTAAAAGACCGAAAAAAGAAGGTGAGGCTCTCGTTCATAGAATCACTCTTGCGATCGATCATTCCGCTTATCCTTACGTGATCGGACAAAGTGGCGGAGTAATTCCTCCCGGAGAAGATCCTGAAAAAAAAGCCAAAGGTTTGGCGGACGCAGGTTACACAGTAAGACTTTATTCCATCGCATCCCCGAGTTATTCTTTCGGGATGAAAGAGGACAATATCGAATTCATCATCAAAAGAGATAACGTATATGATGAGAATGGAAACCTTCAGTTCAAAGGCGTTTGTTCGAACTATATGTGCGATCTGAAAGTCGGAGACGAAGTTGTGATGACCGGACCTTCCGGAAAAAAATTCCTTCTTCCAGTAGCGGACTTCGTCGGAGACATCATGTTCCTCGCAACCGGAACCGGGATCGCTCCATTTATCGGTATGAGCGAAGAACTCTTAGAACACAAACTCATCAACTTTACAGGAAACATCACTCTCGTTTACGGAGCGCCTTACTCCGACGAACTTGTGATGATGGATTATCTCAGAGGTTTGGAATCCAAGCATAAGAATTTTAAACTCGTTACCGCGATCTCCAGAGAAGAAAAAAATTCTTTCGACGGAGGAAGAATGTATATCTCTCACCGAGTGAAAGAACAAGCGGACGCAGTGAAAAAGATTCTGAACGGCGGCGGACGTTTTTACATCTGCGGCGGTCCGAAAGGAATGGAAAAAGGTGTGATCGAAGAAATCCAAAAAATCGCGGGCGACACCGGAACCTACGAAGATTTCAAACATCACCTCGAAGGAGCGCATCAGCTGTTCGTAGAAACATACTGATCGTTTTCGATTTTTTTCAAAACGAAAGCCGAAGGAAATCCGATTTCTTTCGGCTTTTTTATTTTAGAATTCACGCAAATATAATGAAAAACGAATCGATGAAATTCATAAGCGTTGTTTATACTGGTAGAATAAAACTGATCGGGAGATTTTAGGAATGGGATTTATCCGCGACGTAGACAAGGGCCGAGGCGAGGTGATTCGAGTGGAAGTATCCGAGTACAAGGGAACGAAGTATCTGAATCTTCGAGTTTGGTACACGGATAAGGACGGCGAAAAAAAACCGACTCAAAAAGGAATCGCGATTCCACCCGAACTTTACGATCAAATCAAAGAAGCGGTCATCGACGCCGAAAGCGAAGTCAAAGAATAATTCTCCCCTCTTTCAGCGACGTGATTCAGATGCTTCTTTCTTGGATTACGTCGTTGATGATCACGCGAGCCGCTTCTTCGGTTTCGGCGACTCGGATATGACTTTCCAATCTTGTGATGGAAAAAACTTTCTTCACAGAATCTCTCAAATCAGCGACCACCAATTCTCCGCCTCTTCTTTTCAACCAACCCGAAATTTGAATCAAGGTTCCGATCGCCGACGAATCGATGTAAGACGAAGCCTTTAGATTGATGATGATAAAACGAAAACCTTCGCGCATCTTTTCCTGAATATTTCCTTTCAACTCGGGGCATTTATACAAGTCGATATCGCCCGTGGATTTATACGCGAAGATTTGGTCGTGGTATTCTATGTCCTCCGAAATCGGATCGATATTTCTGTATTGAATATCGGAAGCGCCGGCCATCAGATGTTTTCCGGCAGTTTTAGAATTCTCCTTAATTTTGGATTCAAGAGCCTCCAAACGGGATTTTAAGGAACTCATAACCTCGGGCGCGAGATCGATTTGATGATCGACTTCTTTGATCAACGCGCTCAGAATTTTGGAAGCGTCGTCCAAAGATCCTTCCTTGATTAAGGAACTCGCCTTCTTCAACGTTTTACCGGAACGCGCAACGATCGTTTCCACGATTACGTCCGCGTCTTCTTTTACGGAATCCGATTTCCAATCCGGTTTCAGATCGAATTGAACGTTTTCCAATTTCATTTTGTCCGAAAGATTGTAAAAGGAACCTTCAATCCGAATACCGGAATCCTTGTTCGAATCCTGTATTACATTTTCAGGATGTGTTCTCACTCTTATAACGATGTTTCGGATATCGTCCGCTCTCATGTCTCCGCACTGAAGAACCACCGCGCGGATTCTACTCGGTTGTTCGGGATCCATTTCGGTATAAAAAGGAATGTCGCTTATCAATTCTAAGAATTCGACGTCCTTTCCGAACGTGACTTTAGTTTCGATCGATTGAGCGTATAAGGAGCCGATGTCTCCAAATTCACGAAAGAATATATCGCCCGTTCCTTCCGGGTTTTCTATGTAATAAAAATTTCCGCCGCCCGCGTCCGCGATGTCCTTCAAAAGAATTTCGTTAAAGTCGTCGCCGAAACCGATGACCGTAGTCGATATTCCTTTTTTGTAATGATCGGACGCGATCTGAATCAGATCGACCGGGTCTGTAATTCCTTGCGTAGGATTTCCATCCGTCAAAAGAATCGCCCTTTTATATACGGAAGGATCGGAAAACAATTCCAAACCTCGAAGCGTATGCAACCAACCACCCGAAAGATTTGTGGATGTTCCCGGAAGAATCGTATGAATCCGATTGACGATGGAAGTTTTTTCCACGAGTTGAACGATCGGTTGAATCACATGAATGTCTTCCGCGTAAGCGACGACGGAAAGAAAATCTCTTCGAGTCAACCAGTTCACTAAGGAAGAAGCCGATTGAATCACGGCTTCCAACTTTTCTCCTTTCATCGACCAACTTCTATCGATTGCCAAACCTAAAACGATCGGTCTACGATCGGGATTCGTTGCGCCCGTGGGAGAATTAAGACGGATCAATACGGAATTATTTCTGTTTTCCGAGACTTCGTTATGTAAAAACTTCGCGGAGAGAATCATTCCGTTGAAAAAACCATTTACCGAGGGTCCGATCAAGAAGAATTTGTAGAGTACGTCGACGCGATCATCTCTAAATGATAAGAATCCACCTCGAAAAAAAAGAATTCTCTCCATGAAAGACTTATCTTCCAAAGAAAATCCGAATCCCGAATCCGACGAGATCCGACTTTCCGATTTTTTAAAAACAATGGAGAATTTACTCTTACACGATGGAGAAGAAATTCCCAGCTTCACGAGAATCTATCATCGAAACGAATTGATCAGCGAAACGCTTAACGAAGTGGAAAAGAATTCGGATTCTTCCTTTCATAGCGAAATTCTTTGCATTCGAGACGCGAAAGAAAAATTAAAGACCCGTTATTTGTCGGACTGCACTTTGATCACGTCCTTGGAACCGTGTTTGATGTGCGCGGGAACCATTCTTCTTTCCAGAATTCCGAAAGTGATTTATCTTTTACCCGCAAAACAAGGAGAAGGAATTTCTTCTCTCAGCATCGAAACGATCTATTCTCGAAATTTTTTCCCGGAACTCGTATGTATTCCCGCGGAAATTTCCAGAGAAGCGTTCAAATCGTTTTTCAAGGCCAGAAGAAAGAAATTCAATTGACGTACAGCCTCTCGACAGAATTCCTGAAAGCTACAAGGAGAAGTGTCAGAGTGGTCTATTGTGCATGCTTGGAAAGCATGTGTGCCAAAAGCACCCCGGGTTCGAATCCCGGCTTCTCCGACTCCGTTTTATGGCAGGAACTCACGAAGTCCTTTCTCGGAAGTATCGCCCGCAAAGATTTCGGGACGTAATTCACCAAGACCTCGCTATAGGCGCTCTTCAAAACGCTCTTAAATCCGGAAAAATCGGTCACGCATATATCTTCTTCGGTCCTCGCGGCGTAGGTAAAACTACCATCGCGAGAATTCTCGCTAAACGTTTAAACTGCCAAAATCCGATCGACAACGAACCTTGCAACGAATGCAGTTCCTGTACGGAAATCACAAAAGGAATTTCCAGCGACGTTCTCGAAATCGATGCGGCGAGCAATCGCGGTATCGAAAACATCCGCGAACTCAGAGACAACGTCAAGTTCGCGCCGATGGGCGGGAAATATAAGGTTTATATCATAGACGAGGTCCACATGTTGACGGACCAGTCTTTTAACGCTCTATTAAAAACTCTCGAAGAACCTCCGTCTCATATCGTCTTCGTTTTAGCAACGACCGAGTTTCATAAAATTCCCGAGACGATTCTTTCCCGATGTCAGGATTTTATCTTTAAAAAAGTTCCTTTGTCCGTTCTTCAGGATTATTCAGAAAAACTCTGTAAGATCGAAAACGTTCAGTACGATCAGGAAGGACTTTTCTGGGTTGCGAAGAAGGGCGACGGTTCCGTAAGAGATATGCTTTCCTTTATGGAACAGGCGATCGTATTCACCGATTCCAAATTGATCGGAGTCGGAATCCGAAAGATGATCGGTTATCACGGAATCGAATTCCTGACTTCGTTTATCAAAAGTCTCGTCGATCCGGACAATCATTCGAAAGCGTTGGAAATTCTCGAGTCGCTTTACCAAGAAGGTCAGGATATCTATAAATTCTTATGGGATTCGATCGAGTTTACTCATACTCTTAACTTGATCCGGGATTCGCTCGCCGATCCCGAATCGGTAAACTTTCCGAAAGAAGATCTCGTCAAAATGAAATCCGATTTCGAAAACATCGATTCTTCCAAACTGAATTTTCTTTCCGGAAAACTTTTCGAGATCTACGAAAGAATCAAAACGATTCGTTTGAGAAATTCTTTCGAGATCAAAGTCTTTACCGAAATCCAAATCAAAAAACTCGTGGAAGAACTTACGTATCCGAGTTTAGCGGGTCTTGTGGATCGAATCAATCATCTGATTCTCATGGTCCAAGGTTCCAAGAACGCGGCGCCCGAATCCGTTTCCACTCCATCCACCACCGCTTTTAAAAAAGAATCACAAACGCAGAACGTTGCGGAAGATTCTTCTAAAAAAAAAGATGACCCGTTTTCCCGAATTTTAGAATCTCAGTTCGAGTCTAATCAACAGGATTCGAATTTTGAGAACGATACGACCGAATCGAAACCGGTCGCAACTTCCGAAACGAATCCTCAGAAATTCGATACGAGCACCGAAATCAAAAAGAAATTTCTCGGTACGGAAGTGGATCGAGACAAGTTTCCGAGATTGGATTCTTAACGTTATGTTTGATAAGATAAAAAACTTTTCCGAACTTCTTTCCAACATGGGAGCCTTCCGTGAAAAAATGGAAGATGTCAAAAAGCGCATCGCCGCCATTCGTGTGATGGGCGACGCGGGAGCGGGAATGGTTACCGTCACCGCAACCGGAGAAGGACAAATCACGAACGTATTCATCAACAAACAACTCTTCGACGCGGACGATCATAAAATGCTCGAAGACCTCGTGCTGGCCGCAACCAACGACGCGCTCAAAAAAGCGAGAGAAGCGACCGCTTATGAATTTCAATCCGCTTCCGGCGGTTTGGATCTTTCCGAAATTTCCAAAATGTTCGGCGGCAATCTTGGCTAATCATCTTCTCGACGAAATGGTCGAAGCGCTTTCGTCTCTTCCCGGAATCGGGAGAAAAAGCGCGTTCAGAATCAGCTTTCATCTTTTGAGATTGGAACAAGGACTTTTCAATCAATTCGTTCATCAACTTACGGATACGAAAAGCAGAATCAAGTTTTGTAAACGATGCGGTTCTTATGCCGAGACGGAAGTCTGTGATATCTGCACTTCCGAAAAACGCGATACTCATACGTTTTGCGTCGTTGAACAACCCGAAGACATTTTCTTCATCGAAAACACGAGAGAATTTCACGGCAAATATCACGTGTTAAACGGTGTGATTTCTCCTTTGGAAGGCGTAGGCCCGAGAGATCTTAGAATCAAAGAACTTCTGGAAAGAATCGAACCTGAAGAAGTGAAGGAAGTTTTGATCGCTACAAACCCGACGTTGGAAGGGGATGCGACTGCGGATTATTTGGCCAACCAGCTCAAACCGCTTTCGGTGAACGTGACCCGAATCGCCTATGGAATTACCGTCGGAGGATCGATCGAGTTGTCGGATCAATATACTTTGGGAAGAGCGATCCGTTCCCGTCTTCAGCTTTAAATCGATTTTTAAAACCTATGTTCCGCGGTTACGAAAAATTCCCTGAGAATTTTTCCCTGCGTGGTATCTAGATACGCTTTCAACCCGTCGCCTGCTACGAAGTAACCGGATCTCATCAAGATCTGCATATCTCGAAACGCGTTCCATCGTAAATTGATGTTGATCTCGTGTCCGAAAAAGGCGCTCGTTTTATAACCGTTCTCGAAATTGAAGTAACGATTGTTTTCGATGTAAGGAGATTTCGTTCCATACAATCGATAATAACCCAACGTTAAGAGTAGGGGACCGTAAACGACAAAGTCTCCGTTGATTCCGTATTCGTATAAACCGCTCGAATCCTTTCCCGAAAAAAGCGCGTAACCCCCGGTAAAGTCGTTCGCGATGTTCGATATGGAATATCCCGGCATCAAGGTTTTATAACCGCCGCCTCTCAAGTTCGCTTTAGTTCCATCTTTATCAAATCCGGCTCGTCCCGTACTTCCCACTCCGACTAAGTTGAACGTTAAATTCTCGCTATAACGATACGAAAACTGAAGGTCCGCCATTCCGCCCGATATATTGTGTTTGCTGAATCGATTATACAGAACGTTTCCCGCGGCGTCCCGATACGGAGCGAGGGAATGAACGGTTCCATGATTATAAATCCCGTGAACCACAAAACCGAAGTTCGAAAGATTGATCTCGTTCATAAACCCGTGCCAAAACAACTGACCCACTTCGCTGTCCAACGCGATTACGTTTCCTTTCGCGTTCGTCGTTTTGTCGATCGATGCGATCGTATCATCCAAAAAATAAGAATAGAGTTCGTGTTTGACGTTGTTGAAGAAACTAGTTTTGATTTCGTAAAAGTAAATGTTCGTCCCTATGTAATTCTTATCCGCGTATGTATTCTTATCCAAGTCGAGCTGGGCGTTTTGTCTTGCGACGAACCAACCAGCTTCAATAGTAGTATTCCACAAACGAAAATCTTTATTGAGAGTAACTCCGGTACCCGGAGTAAAAACGACTCTTCCTCTCGCGGATGAAAAAAGTTGCTGACCGACTCTTAAACTGAAAGCGTCTTCGGGAAGTTTAAAGTTCAAATACAAAAACGTGGTTTGAATGTTCACGGGAGAAGTGAACCCGGCCTCACCGCCTTGTCCCGGACCGGTCGTGGAGTTTTGACCGAATCCTTTTCCGCCAAAGGTGATATCCCCGACTTGAACGCCCCAAAGCGCTTCGAAATATTTCGAAGTGTTGAAGTTCATGTTGACCGTCATCCTCGTATCGAAATACGAAATATCTTCTTTCTGAGGAGATAAGGTAGTGGGATTTCCTTTTAACCTTTCGGCGATTTCATTGTCGGCAACGGCTTGGTTCTGTTGTTGTTGATCCGCTTTGAAAGCGTTCTTATCGTAAGGAGTTGCGGCGGTTTGACGGGAAGTATAAATATCTCTTCCGAGATTGAATCCCCGCACCCTGTAATTTCCTTGAAAGTCGAGTTTCGTTTTTTCTTCGATCTCTTGGGAAAAAAGTAAGGAAGGAAAAAGAATCAACGCAAGGTAATATAAGCGATAAGCCTTTTTTAAAAGGTCAATGGACACGGATCATTTTACCCAGTTGTTCTGATTAAAATATCGGCTTCTCAACTCGTCCAAAACACCGGTTCGTTTCAATTCCTTGATAAAGAAGTTCAAATTATCCGCAAAAATCAGATCGTTTTGAGGAAGCGCCGCGCTGATATTCTCCTCTTGAACCGTACCTAAAAGAGGAAGATAATTAGCGCGCAACGAAGGATTTTTTTGGAGCAGGGTAAGAATAAAAAAACTGTCCGCAACGAAACAAGTCACGTTGTTGCTAATAAGATTGTCGATCGCGATCGAATCCGAAAGATAACTGTAGATCGGAAGTTTGGCGTATTTTTTCTGAAGATAAATATGATTCGTCGTGTTCGATCTCACGGAAAAGCTCACCAAACCGCTCAGAGTCGAAAGATCGGAAAGACTCATAAATCTTCGTGAAGTAACGATGTTCCCTTCCGGTTCGGGAGGAAGAATTTTTTTACTCACAAGACCAGCCGGAGTCGTTACGAGATACGGATCGGAAAAGGTGACTTGTTTTCCGCGGTTCAAGTCCGTAGACATTCCGGCTAACGCGAGATCGATTTTACCCGCGCGAATGTCTTCCGAAAATTGCCGGAACGTTTTGAGAGGAACGAGTTTCAGAGAAACACCCAAGTAATCCGCGTAAAGTTTCGCGAGTTCCGCGTCGATCCCCGGATAACCGTCCTTCGGATTCTCAATGTAAAAAGGTTCATATTGTTTATTGACCCCGACTACGAGTTCTTTTTTGGAAAGAATTTTTTCCAAACGAGAACCCGCATATTCGGATTGAGAAAACAAAGCGAACGGAAAAACGAGAATCAAAAGAGGACAAAGGATTCTTTTCTCGAACATGAAACAAAAGATGAATCGATCCTCGTTTTTTTCCAGAGCATTTTAAAGCGAAAACGTAAAATCTAAGGGCTGAGAATCTGAAACTCGGTTCTTCGATTCCTATAATCCGTATCCGGATTTTTTTGAGGAACGATCGGTTCCGAACTTCCTTTGCCGTCGGTCACGATTCTCCTCGAATCGATTCCTTTTTTGATCAGATATTCTTTCACGGAATTCGCGCGATTGCGGCTGAGAATTAAGTTTTCCTGAGTATCTCCGTTCAAATCCGTATGACCGATGATTTTGATTCGTACGTTTTGATTTTCTTTCAGGTAAGAATGAAGATTCTCCAAAATCGGAAAAGAATTCTCGAGGATCTCATACGAACCCAACGCAAAATGAATGCTGTCCAATGAAATCGATTTTCCTTTTTCCAATTCCTGAAACGGATTTACGACGTTGGAATAAATATCGTAATCCCTTCCGGTTCTTCTACAAAAGTAAAACGTTCTTCCGTCACCCGCTTCTAGATAAAAGGCTTCGTCTCCGGCGGTGTTGATATCGGGTCCTAAGTTGATCGGTTCCGAAAAATTTCCATTCTCGAGCATGGTCGATTTATACAAATCGTAACCGCCGAAACCGCCCGGGCGATTGGATGAAAAATAAATCGTCCTTCCGTCTTTCCCGATCGTCGCTGCGATCTCCGAATAATCGGTGTTAATCGGCTCAGGTAAACTCGTAGCCTTTTCCCAGGTTTTGTTTTTGTAATTCGAAACGAAAATATCCGCTTCTGCGACTTGTCCGAAAGGATAACGCGTAAAATAAAGACGGTTGTTAAACAGAAACGGATTCTCTTCGATTTCTTGCGTGTTGACCGTTTTCGGAAGTACGACGGGCTCCGCCCAGGAAGAATTCACTTTTTTAGAAAAGTATAAATCTCTCGAAACTCCGATCTTACCGTTCGCTAATTGGAATTCGATGGCGCCGTCGCGATTGGATGAAAAAAGAATTCCCTCTTCCTTGTTTAGGATAAAAGGACTTTGGTCGTCGAAATTGGAATTCAAGATTTCGATTTCCGAACCTCGAGTCCATTCTTCGCCGACGCGAGTCGATTTATATAGATCGGTGTAATTCGAATTCTCCCTTTTCGAATAAAAATAAAGAATATTTCCGTCGTCCGTAAGACTGATTCCGAATTCGTTGAGATTCGTATTGATCGAACCTCTTAGTTTTTCCGGTTTTGAAATTTTAGAATTTTGTGTTTTCCCCGAAGCCGACGAATCCTGCGGTGCGACCGAAAAAGGCAAAAGAAAAATTAAGAATATTGAATATACAAAACGGAAAAAAGAACGCATAAACCACTCCGAAGATTCCGAAAGAACCCCTAAGTTGATTATCCGTTCTTTTCCGAAAAACCTAAGCGCAAAAGTATGGAAAACGGAAAATTAAATCCGTTTTTAAAGATATTGTTTCAGAGCTTCCGGAATACGAACCGTTCCGTCCGCGTTTTGAAAATTCTCGAGAATCGCGGCGTAAGTTCTTCCGAGCGCAAGACCCGAACCGTTGATCGTGTGGACGAGCTGATTCTTTCCGTCCTTCGTCTTATAGCGGATCTTTCCTCTTCTCGCTTGGAAGTCGCGGAAATTCGATACGGAAGAAATTTCCATATAACGATTCAAACCCGGCATCCAAACCTCGATGTCGTAGGTTATGGAAGAATTCGCGGAAATATCTCCGGTGCAAAGAATGATGACTCGATACGGGAGTTCCAATTTCTTGAGAATATTCTCCGCGTGAGAAAGCATCTTTTTGTGTTCTTCTTCGGATTCTTCCGGTCTGCAAAATTTTACGAGTTCCACCTTTTGAAACTGATGTACTCGAACCAATCCGCGCGTGTCCTTTCCATAAGACCCGGCTTCTCTTCTGAAACAAGAAGTGTGCGCCGTTACGGAAATCGGTAATTGATCTTCGGGAATGATTTCATCGCGGTATAAATTCGTAAGAGGAACTTCCGCCGTCGGAATCAGATTGAGTTCGTCTTTTTCGATTCTATAGAATTCGTCTTTGAACTTCGGATATTGTCCGGTCGCGGTCATCGATTCGTCGTTTACCATCGCAGGAACCCAAACTTCGGTATAACCGTGTTCCTGCGTATGAACGTTGAGCATAAAATTCATCAACGCTCTTTCCAACCTCGCGCCGTCTTTCCAATATGTGTACGATCTCGCGCCGGAAAGTTTTACGCCTTTTTCAAAGTTGATCCAATTCAACGCTTCTCCGATCTCGAAATGCGGTTTCGGAGCGAACGAAAAAGAAGGAATTTTTCCCACTTCGTATTGAACCACGTTGTCGTGTTCTGATTTTCCTTCCGGAACCTTCGGATCGAGAATATTAGGAAGTCCTAAATTGATATTCAGCAGAGCCGTTTCTTCCTGCTCCATCTTCGTTTCGATTTCTTTGATCTTCTCGCCGACAAGTTTGACGGAAGCGGAAATTTCTGTGATGTCCCCACCGGATTGTTTGATCTTTCCGACTTCTTTGCTGACTCTGTTTCTTTCTTCTCTTAAAACGTCGGCTTCCTTTTGAAACTCTCGTTTTCTTTGGATGATCGATTTCAGTTCGTCAATGATTCCGATTTCTTTGAAACCTCTGAGTTCTAAAACTTTTTTGAGGTCCTCGGTGTTTTCCGTGATATAACGAAGATCAAGCATTGTGATGGTACGCCTTACGATTCATAAATTTAATACTGTTTTCAAAAAGTCTACGTTCCACCTCGGCATTCGATTCTTGTCTGAGGGAAAACATCTTATCTAAGATAAATTTCATATAAGAAGGTTCGTTTCTTTTTCCGCGAAACGGAGGCGGAGCCAAAAACGGAGCATCGGTTTCGATCAACATACTTTCAAGAGGAAGTTTTTGAGCCGCGTCTTGAATGTCTGTTGCGTTTTTAA
Source organism: Leptospira kmetyi serovar Malaysia str. Bejo-Iso9 (assembly GCF_000243735.2). Lineage (NCBI taxonomy): Bacteria > Pseudomonadati > Spirochaetota > Leptospiria > Leptospirales > Leptospiraceae > Leptospira > Leptospira kmetyi. Next base: position 3,010,321 of record NZ_AHMP02000003.1, read on the forward strand.
AAGCTACGATTCCCGAAAAGGAAATATAATATCCGATGTCGACTAACGCTTTTGCGGTCGGATAGTCGTATGTAAAACAATGGATCACGCCGAAAGCGCGGTCGCGAAAATTCTTAAGAATGGAAATCGTATCCTCTTTTGCGTCCCGAGAATGGATGACAACTGGCAACTGCGTTTTAGCAGAACATTCCAAGAACGCTTCGAGAATTTCTTCCTGTTGTTTTTTCGTATCGGCCGTGTGATAGTAATCAAGACCGATCTCTCCGATCGCGGAAAGTTTAGAATCGCCTAAGTTCGCATAGACGAGTTTTAAGATTTCTTCCTTATTGGGGAACTCGTGCGTTTCGGTCGGGTGACAACCGATCGAATATCGAATCTCTAACGAATCATTCGAATATTCGTTCGCTATAGATTGCGCTCTTAAAGAACTCTCAAGATCGATTCCGATTTGGACGATCTTTTTTACGCCGGAGGCCATTGCATTTTTTAAGGAATCTGCAATTTCCAAACCTTGGGACTGTATTATATCAAGGTGACAATGTGTATCGGCAATAGAAACCATAGAAATCCGGTTTTAGTGAGTCACTTTTTGTGAATTCGATTGACTGAAAAGAGATTTTTTAAGATCTCTTCAGACAGGTGAAAGCGTTCGGCTAAAAACCAAGTTTCGGGACATAAACCGTGGATATTAAAGCAACTTCCGCACTGATCTACTATAGACTCCGTTATAAGTACCAAGAGTACAAACTCAAACTGGATCTAAAACTTTCCGAACTCAATAAAAAGGGAAAAGAAAGACTTACGGTGATGGTAATTCCCCACTCGGAACAAAAAACCATCAACTTTCACATCTCTTACAGAGCGATTTCCATCTTTATCGGAACGATCTTCATTCTTCTCATCATCAGTTCGATCAACGTTTTAAGTCATAGCGGTTCCGTTCACCAACTCACAGAACTCAATCTTTCCAACAAAGACTTTATCCGCCAATCGGCAAAGATGAAAGAAGAAATCAATTCTCTTCATGAATACGTGGAATACTATTACGGAAGATTAGCGAGACTTTACGTAAGACTCGGAGGTGATCCGGCAAAGGTTTCCAAAGGAATCGGCGGGGCGGAACAACTTTCCACTCAACCTCCATCCATCATCGAACCGAAAGCGGTCAATCCTCAGACCAACGATCTTCCCGAAGGTGCTGCCGTTTTCAGATTGAAGGAAGACGTTCATAACTTAAGAATCAGTAACGAACTCACTCAAGACATCATCTCCATTCTCAAAAAAAGAAAGAACATCCTAAAACAAACCCCGTCCATCTGGCCGGTAAAAGGTTATGTTCTTTATCCGTACGGAGCTTACTTCAATCCGATCTCGGGAAGAAGAGAATATAACAGCGGCGTCGACATAGGATCGTTCGCGGGTTCCGAAGTTCTTGCGACCGCACCCGGAACCGTTTATGAAATCGGTTATACGAGAAACACCGGTTATTTCGTAAAAGTTTCTCACAAATACGGATGGAAGACGATCTATTCGAACATGGATCGATTGAAAGTGAAACAAGGTCAGCAAGTTTCCAAAACGGAAGTGATCGGTTTCGTCGGCAAGACCGAAGCTTCTCCGAATTATATGCTCCACTATGAAATTCACGTTGGAACAAGAGCGATCAATCCGTTTGCTTTCCTCAACCAGATTCAGGACTGAATGGCGACCACAGAAGAACACTTAATCGTAAACAGCATCATCGGCGAAGGCGCCGAGTTTAGCGGAGAATTCAAACTCTCCGGTCTCTTAAGAATCGACGGAATTTTTCGCGGCTCTATAAAAACCGAAGGAAAAGTCCTAATCGGCAAATCGGGAATCGTCGATACGGATATCAGAGCCCGAATTGTCGTCGCTGGCGGTGAAATCAACGGGAATATTTACGCGAGCGAACGAGTCACTCTATTGGCTTCCTGCAGAATGAAAGGAGATATCGTATCTCCGAGAATCGTAATGGAAGAAGGAGTACAATTCGAAGGCAATTGTAAGATCAACCCAGTTGCACATTGAAAGTACTCATACCACCTTATCAACCTCCTCGAAAAGAAACCGAAACCAAAAACGCTTCCAAGAGTAAGAAGAGTAGCGCTTCGTCCTTAAACGGAGGAAGTTCTCTCAACTCCGCCGAAGCCGTTGAAAACGTATCTTCTTCCTTTCTCGACATTCTCGAAGAAATCGTTCCTTCCGGTTCCGAAACCACAAAAGATTTAAACGCTCTTTGGAGAGAACTTCCCGAAATCGAAAAGAGATTTTTGGATCTTCCTTCCATCGGAAATTTAGAAGCCTATCAAAAACATATTCAAGCCATCACAAAAGCGGTCATCGATCAGAATATGAGGGTGGAAACTCTCGCAAAAAGAATGAAAGGCGAAGCCAAAAAGATCTATCACGTCGTAAAGATTATCGACGAGAAAATTCAGATCTTAGCGGAACTCATTATGAACGAGGGAAACTCGGCCTTTAAACTTCTGAAGTCGTTAACGGATATCCGCGGTTTGCTCTTGGATATTCAAGAGTAGTTAAAAACCTAAATTTCCTTTCGGAAAAATAAGCCTGTAGCAGACCGGCACAAATCCAAACCGACGCCACGAAGGAGAAAAATTTTATTTTTATCAATCGTTCTGCAAATTCAAAATAGACGATAAACAATATGGTAAAATAAGAACGAGAAACGACGCAGAAATCAATCCGGAATATCCTTCGTGGTCATCTATATCGATCAAACAGAGACGTGTAAGCATAGAAAGAAAGTCAAAAGCAACATTTCGAATTTATAATCAAAGATCGTAGAAACGTTCTTATCTCTCAGCTTTCGAAAACCGGAATCGAAAGCAAGTAAAGATATCGTTCCGAAAGGAGATAAGATAAAATCTAATCTCTACTGCATATACGTTTTTTTTCGAAGCAAGCCCTGATTCTATTTTTCCTTATGCTCCAAGATCAAAAAATATTTCGACTTTTACCATAAACAAAATTGAAATGAATTTACAAAATATTTTGCATTCAAACTGCTAAAATTCTTAACTAAATAAATAGTAACTATCGTTGCGTATACAAAATAGATGATAGTCATTCCTTACAAATAATTTTATATTCAAATTATATATTATATTCCTTTCAATTAATTCCTAATTTATTGTATTTCATTCCTTGCAAGCAAGTTCACTCTTAATTGCCTGTTATTTATTCCGAGGGATGCTACCCTTCGAATTTAAAATGCATGAGGACACAAAATGAATTCAATTTTCCATTCGTTTCATAATGGAGATAAGTTTCAGAGATCACTTAAAAAATTTCTAATATTAAGTGTATTATTGTTAATAAACGCTTCGTTTTTCGCCTGCGCAACTATGAATTACATTGCACGGTTCGAAAAAAAAGGACAGGTAGTGGATACGACTGCAATGACGACCGAGGCCGAAAAATTAAAACTCGCCGATGTCGCTGATGTAAATGCCTTTGTACTCGAAGTGCCACCCGGCATTTCCTGGGACGGCAATACACTCCATTATGACGAAAAGAAATGGGAAGTATTAGGAACCGTTCATTCCGATTACAATCAAGACAGTCATCTGTTTTGGTTTTACGATTATGTAGAGGAAGAATCCTGGAAAAAAGCTTATTGCTATTGGCAAGTTCCAATCAATTGGGTTACGTTAGGAATCTGGGCTTTCACTCCTCTTTATTATCCTTGTATCGTTCGAGAATCGAAAGACGACGTACAAGCCGAGAACAACCGGAAATTGAGAATTACGAATTCGTTAAAGAAAATTACGAAGGTCGCGGGCGGAGATACGGTTTTAGTCGAATCGTTCGGAGATTTACAGATAAACTTTTTTAATGCAAACACAGGCCAAAATGTGGGTACCGTAGGCATCAAAACCGTATCGGGACATGGATGGGCTCTCAAAAAGAAAAAGGAAAATAAAAAAGACAAAAAGGATAAATCCTAATTCTTAAAAGAACTCAGTTAGTAATAACAATTTCGTCGTTGCAAGAATCGAAAATGCGTAAAGTTTTCAGAATCTTGCAACGTTCTCTTTAAAAAACTTATTTTATTTTTATAGACCCAACGCATTTAAAATCTTTTCCATCGCTTCCAAATTCGGATAAGCGATCGTCATCTTTCCTTTGCCGGAACTTTGATTGTGACCGATTTCGATTTTCATAGAATACTTTCTGCGAAATTTATTTTCCAATTCGACGATGTTCACGTCTTTACGCGGCTTTTTCTTTTCAGGCGTGGAAGAACGTTCTTCGGTAAGATTGGAAACCAAGTCCTCGACCTGTCTCGCCGTTAAACCTTTTTCGGCGATTTGATACGCGAGTTGTTCGATCTTTTTCCGATCGGCTAAGGAAAGAAGAGGTCTTGCGTGACCTTCGGAAATTCTTCCGTTTTTAATCAAGTCTTGAACGACATCGGGAAGCTGGAGAAGTCGGATTAAATTCGAAATCGTGGATCGATTCTTACCGACTCGAGTCGAAATATCGGTGATTTTTAGATTCAGCTTTTCGGAAAGTGTTTTGTATGCGAGCGCTTCTTCGATCGGATTCAAATCCTCTCGTTGAATGTTTTCGATGATCGCCATTTCCATCGATTGATTTTCGGAAACGTTCTTAACGATCGCAGGAATTTTTACAAAACCCGCGAGTTTACAAGCGCGGTAACGACGTTCACCGGATATAATTTCGTAACCTGAATCCAGTTGTTTGACAACGATCGGTTGAATGACTCCGTGTGCCTTGATGGTTTCAGAAAGTTCTCTGAGAGATTCTTCTGAAAAAGTTTTTCTAGGTTGGCCGGGATTGGGTCGAATTTCGCTGATCTTAATTTCACGAAGCGCGCCGTCCGAAGAAGATTCGATCGGCGTTTTGTTTTCGTTGACCGGAATTAAATTTCCAAGACCTCTACCGAGGGCTTTGGGTTTGATTGCCATTCTTAATTCTTCCCTGCGACTTCCAGAGCAAGACTTCTATAACTCTGCGCGCCGACTCCTTCCGGATCGTAACTCATGATCGTTTGTCCGAAAGAAGGAGCTTCGCTTAATTTTACGTTTCTTGGAATGATCGTAGTATATACTTTATCTTTGAAATAGGACTTAACGTCTTCCGCGACTTGGTTCGCAAGATTGGTTCTCTTATCGAACATCGTCAGAAGAACACCTTCGAGTTCCAAGGATGGATTGAGTTGGTTCTGCACGAGAGAAATGATTTTCATCAACTGGGTAAGACCTTCCAATGCAAAGTATTCCGTTTGAAGCGTGATCATCACGCTGTCGGCCGCACAAAGAGCATTGATGGTTAAGATTCCCAAAGAAGGAGGACAATCGATTAGAATATAATCATACTCGGTTCGAAGTTCCGCTACCGCGTTTTTCAATCTGTATTCTCTTTGATCCTCCGCGAGAAGGTCCGCCTCGGCGCCGCTCAAGTTGATGTTGGAAGGAATGATATGAAGATTGTTTACGTTCGTTCTTTGAATACATTCATTTGCCGAAGATTCACCTAACAGCAACTCATACGAAGTTTTTCCGAGCGTATTGATTTCGATCCCGAGACCGGAACCCGAGTTTCCCTGCGGATCCATATCAATGATCAAAACCTTTTTTCCGATCGAAGCAAGGTTGGCCGCGAGATTGATGGAGGTTGTCGTTTTTCCGACACCGCCCTTTTGATTGCTAATCGATACGATCTTTCCCATTTCCGCCCTTAGTCTCCTTGCTGATATCCTTCCAAGCTCTTGGATAACCATGCCTCGGGCTAGAAACCTTTTTCAAGAATTTAATATGTCGCATGCCTAAAAATTCAAGAGAAGGCAATTCTTCTGAAAATTCTAAACGGAAACCGGAATAAGAAAGAACTTTATCTTCCAGTTTTGCATCTATATCATGTTTTCCTAAAAATGGGACATAAGTCCCTCCAACTTTTATCAAGTTACAAACCGCTTCCGCGCTATATGGATAAGGGATAAACCCACGTGATACGACATAATTTAGAGATAACTTTGATTCTTCCGTTCGAATGAATTGAAATTTCACATCTGAAATTCGATTGGAACGAACGAATTCTTCCGTATGAGAAAGTTTTCTTTTTTGAGAATCGATTAATACGACAACCGGAGGATCTTTCAAACAACGAAAGAAAAAGCCCGGAATTCCCGGTCCGGTTCCTGCGTCTCCGAGTTGAATGCCCTTCCATGAACCGACTTTTTTGGTGATTCGATATACGTGGTAGATCGATTCCAAAACGTGACGGTCTAAAATTTCTTCCGAATCTCTTTTCGAAAAGAATCCACCGGCTTCGTTTTTGTCTCTGAGGAACAACGCGAATTTGCAAACCAGTTCCCAATCAAAGAAATAAATTATTTCATCGGATTCCTTCGGAAATCGTTCTTTCAATCTTTCCGTAATTGATTCGATCGAGAATTGTTCGGGATCTTGCATGTTGCTAAGGTAGAATTTTGTTTCATTTTGTCTTCACAGTTTCGAGTTCTTGGCTTTGGTTCCTTGAGATTTCGGAAATTTGTGGGAACTCATACTTGAGTTCAGGAATCGATTGAGGTTCGAGTGCCTTTACTGAACTCGAGGTGACGTAATCTGTAGGAACTCCTAAAAATCTTTTGTTAAACGATCGAACTTTGAAATGTAGGAACTCCCACCGGACACCGAAAACTGACTTGCGTTTCTTTTGCATGAATCTGTCGGTGCTGTACGTTGCGCGGCGGAAGAAGAAAAGATTTAGAAAGAAATAAGAAACAAATTTTAGAAAAGAATCAAAAACCGAAAACGAACTCATATCAAAATCGAAAAAAGTTCAGAGTGAAAATTCTCACCCTGAACTTTAAAAACAAATCAATCGGTAGCGTTGTTAAATTCGATCACGGCCTTGTGAAGAATTTCAATCCCCATCTTTAAGTGTTCGATTGTGGTGCTTTCATTTTTACCGTGAATCCCATCGATCTCTTCCGAGCTCATCAACGCCGGAATCAATCCGTAACACTTAAACCCCGCCACTCTTAAATAAGAAGAATCGGTCGTGCCCGGCGATAAGAACGGAGTAATCACCGCGCCCGGAACCACATGCTGAACGACTCCCGATAAGATTTTAAAATACTTCGAATCCACCGGTGACGTAGTTCCAGGTTCGAGATGTCTCGCGGTTACCTTAACTCGAAACTTCTCGCCAAGCTTCTTTACTTTTTCATAAATTTCATTCTCGTTGTATCCGGGAAGAATTCTTATATCAACACTTCCGTTGGCTTTCGAAGTGATCACATTAATACCAGCATAGTGCGTATCAACGCCCGTGATGCTTACCGAGTTGCTGGTCATCGCTCTTAGATGTTTGTTGGATCGGATCACTCCGTTTAAAATCGTTCCGAGTAAAGGATTACGAGAACGTTTCAACACGAATGAATTCGGAAAAGGACTTACTTCGCCCATCTGATAAAAGAAAGAAGCGGTTTCATCTTTTATGATCACGACTTCGTTCATCTTTTTGAGATCGGTTATAAAATCGATGAGGTTGAGAGCGGCGTATTGAATCGGAGGAGTACTACCATGACCGGAAATATCTTCGGCTTCCAAGTCCAACCACACGGCTCCTTTTTCCGCGTGTTGAATGTTGAAGATTTTACTTCCTTTAACGACAACGTCCTTTGTTCCGACGCCGCCTTCGTTGTGAACGAATTCATATCCGTTGAAAATATCTCTGTGTTTTGCGATTAAGAATCTCATTCCGAATTCGGAACGACTTTCTTCATCGGAGACTGCGAGATACATAAGATTCTTTTTAAGCTTCATTCCGGAATCATGAATCAGAAAGAACGCATAGAGTTGCATGATACCGAGTCCTTTCACGTCGACCGCGCCGCGTCCATAGATACGATCACCTTTTCTTACACCGGAGAAGGGGGGTTCGATCCACTCGCTTGCATCCGCTTCGACAACGTCGATGTGATTGGTAAGAATTAAACCGCCTTGAGAATCTTCTCCTTTGATCTCCGCCATGATACTTGCTCGATCCGGTTTTCCGGGAACGTCGAAGATCGTCGTTTTGATTCCGCGTTTATCGAAAAGACTCTTTAAAAATAACGCCGCTTGCTTTTCATTTCCACGAACGGTTTTAATTCTTAGATATGTTTGTAAATCCTTCGATGCTTCTTCGGCGAGTTTCCCATAATCTCGCTCTTCGAATTTCGATTGTGGCGTTAAGGATCGAATCCCTTTTTCTGTTATAAAAATCGTATATAGTAAAAACAAAACGAAGGCTCCTAAAAAGCCTAACGCGATCTTCTTCCAATTCATTTGTAATTCTCCTCGGTGCTGGAGAAAATAACGCGTCCCGCTTTCCTTTCAAGGCATTTACATCGGAGATTTCTTTTGTTTTTCATTCGTGTTTTTGATTTGCCGTTAACCTTTTGGATTGTTTTCCGATGATTGTAGGGTAGAGGTTATATTATGTTTCGAGTTTTGTTTCTCTTCTTACTCTTTCCCGGTCTTATTCTCGGCGTTACTCCCGGTAAATGGTCTCATATCGATAAGTATGTTTTCGGAAACAACACCAACGGTCCCGTAAAAGAAATCGTTAAGAACGCAAGCGGCCAAGTCGTTTATTCGGCGGCTTACGAATATGATTCTTCCGGTAAACTCATCAAAGAAACTTATCTGAATGCGGACGGGAATGCGGACGGTTCCACAGTTTTTCAATACAAGGATGGGAAGGTTGTTCGTGAAGAACTCTTTGATAAGGATAACGTTCTTCTCGAAACAAAAACCTTTCGTTACAATCCGAAAGGTCAGATCGATCTCGTTGAAGTTTTCGATCGCGAGAATAAACTCCTTTTAAAGTCGAACATCACTTCTTGGGACAAGGACTTCGTAAAATCGGGACAAACCAATTGGCCGGATTCGAAAGAAGTGGAAACCTTTACCTTGATTCAAGACGATAAAAACCCGAGAGCTTTGATTCAAAATATTTATAACGAAGAAAAGAAACAGATTGCTTCCACGAAGTTTGAGTATGACGAGAAGGGGAAGTTACTGACTCGGATCAATGTTCAAGGCGAACAAGAAAGAAAGAATCAACTCAGTTATGGCGCGAACAGTCAGCTCCAAAGCTTTACGTTTCACGTGAAACAAAACAACAAATGGGAACTCCAAAAGACACACGAGTTGATCTACAAATAATCTTAGAAATGAAAGCCGTCTTGTTTGAAGAGACGGCGCGTCTTCCAACTCCGCTTCAAACTTTAGTCCGACTTAGATTTCGCATCTCTAACGTTTCTACTTTTTTCTTTATCCTGCTCGTCTTCTAGTTTCCCTTTTCCGCTTTCGATCTTTCGTTTTCTTATGAAATGCTTTTTCATACTCTTTATCCGCTTTTTGAAACTTCGTAAGTGAACAAAGGAAAGTTGAAAGACAAAGGCCCATCGGAACATCGCTTTTCGGAAAAAATTCAGAACAATTGTCGCAGATTGTTTCAATCTTGAATCGATCGGTTGTATTTCAAAGCGAGAACTTTGAATACAGTTCCGTTGAAGTCGAACCTTAAGAATGGATTTTCAAAACCGAGTTTAAATTGAAAATAACTCTGATTAGAACTCAGCGTTGAATCAAAAGTCGCGATCAACTTGCTCACGAACATACGGTTCAAGACGAACAAAGATTCTTTGCTTCCATAATCACAAAAGTTTTTAAGCGACGCTCGATTCTTTTTAAACTTGGACGTTTCCAATTGCGAATGCCGGACCGACGTAAGATGTCTTCGGCAAATCTTCAAAGGATTTTCTTTCGTTAACGATCTGCCCAAGGAGAATCTATTAAAGTGTTTTCGAAGCTTTCTTTGCTCTTACATTGAATGCGAGTAACGAAGTTCGCGGCGAAGATTCGGATCAACTGGTAGTGGGTGCTCAATGATAATCAGAGATTTAAATCGAGGCACGAGTAAAAATAGAAGATCGGAATTTAAAAACTAAGGATGAGCATCAAATACCGAATACTTCTTCAAGGCGATTCGCTTCGAAAAACTTCCGATCTTAAAAACAAATCTCATTTTGAAAAATAAAAAGCCCGGAAGTTCCGGGCCTTTTAAAAACGTTTCATGTGAAACGCGGAGAAAACTTAGCTTTTTTGTAGGAGTTCCGACCGCAACTAACCGCAACCTTTAGTAAAAATCTCCAACTCGAGTGGGAGTTCCTACAACTCACTTTCAAAAAACAAAAAAGATCAGGACGCTTCCGCCTCTTGTTTTCTTTTTCCTTTGATATGATAAAGCAAAAGGTCGATGTCACTCGGATCCACTCCCGAGATTTGTCCCGCCTTCTCCAAAGTCATCGGTCTATGATTCTTTAACTTTTGAATCGCTTCTTTTTTTAATCCCGCAATCGTTTCGTAGTCAATGTCTTCCGGAATCGCAAGATCCAAATACTTACTTTTCCATTGAATCGTTTCTAGTTCTCTCTTGATGTAACCCTCATACTTGATTTCCATCTCGAGAATATTCTTCTCCGACTCGGACCAAAAGCTTACTTCGGGAATCATAAACTCCACATCGGAGATTTTGATCTCGGGACGTTTCAAAAAAGAATCCAACTTCATACCGAACTTGTAGTTCGTGATTCCTTTTTCATCCAAGAGCTTTTGAAATTCATCCGAAGGTTTCAACGGAATCTGATAAACTTTCTCGCGGACTCCATTGATTCTTTCGTATTTATCTTTCATTCGATCGTAACTTTCTTGATCCACAAGGCCGAGATCATAACCGTATTTCATCAGTCGATGATCCGCGTTGTCTTGTCTGAGAAGAAGTCTATGTTCCGCGCGAGAAGTAAACATTCTATACGGATCTTCCACTCCTTTGTGAACCAAGTCGTCGATCAAAACTCCGATATAAGATTCGCTTCTCTTGAACAACAACGGATCTAAATTCTTCAGAGAATGTAGAACGCTATAAGCGGCGACAAGACCTTGCGCCGCCGCCTCTTCATAGCCGGTCGTCCCGTTGATTTGTCCCGCGTGATACAGTCCTTTGATCTTTTTCGTTTCCAATGTCGGCTTCAACTCTGTGGGATCGACATAGTCATACTCGATTGCATAACCGGGGCGAACGATCTCCGCATTCTCAAGTCCTTTCAAAGAACGAACCAACTTCCATTGAACTTCTTCGGGAAGACTTGTCGAAACTCCGTTGAGATAGATCTCGGTTGTTTCATAACCTTCGGGTTCGAGAAAGACTTGGTGTCTTTCACGATCCGCAAAACGAACAACCTTATCTTCGATCGAAGGACAATAACGAGGACCTGTGCTTTGAATCTGTCCCGAATACATCGGAGATAAACTTAGATTTTCATGAATGAGTTTATGAGTTTCAGCGTTTGTGTAAGTGATGTAACAAGGAATTTGTCTGCGAGTGATCTTCTCCGTTGAAAAAGAAAAGGGAGAAGGATTCTCATCTCCGTCTTGAATCGCAAGCACACTTAAGTCGACCGAGTTCTTATGAATGCGCGGCGGAGTTCCCGTCTTCAATCTTCCCAACTTCAAATTGTATTTTGCCAAAGACTTGGAAAGACCTTTGACCGTTGGTTCGCACATTCTTCCGTTTTCATTTTGATACGTTCCGATATGAACGAGAGAAGATAAGAATGTTCCCGTAGTTAAGATGACGTGATTCGTATAAATTTCAAAACCGCGGCCGGTCTTTATGCCGATCATTTGATCGTTTTCGATGAGCAACTCTTCAACGGTGTCTTGTCGCATCGAAAGATTCTTTTCCGCTTCCAGAGTATGTTTTACTTTGAGTTGATATTCTTTCTTCTCGGCTTGCGCACGCGGAGCCCAAACGCTCGGACCTTTGGAAGTGTTGAGCATCTTGAATTGAATCCCGGTATTATCAATGACCTTACCCATGATACCGCCGAGTGCATCGACTTCTCGTACCATATGTCCCTTGGCGATCCCGCCGATCGCGGGATTACAAGACATCTGGCCGATCGTATCCAAGTTCATCGTGATCAAAAGAGTTTTCGCTCCACCCTTTGAAGCGATGTAAGCGGCTTCCGAACCCGCATGGCCTGCGCCGACTACGACACAATCAAAACGATTCGGGAAAAAAGATTGGTTCTTGGATTCGATCATCGAGATTCAACTTCCTGAAAATTAATTACAAATTTGAGAATGAGATGTTTCGCAAGGTTCGAGTCATACGATTGCAAGATGAATCGACAGCAGACCCGACATATTGATTCATGGAATTATATCACTTATCAGGTTCCTGTTCTATGGCAGAATCCATCAAGAAACTATCCTATTTTGAAGGAAAAATCCTTCCTGAATCCGAAGCAAAGATCAGTATTCAAACTCACGCACTTCAATACGGAACCACCGTCTTCGGTGGACTCCGCGGTTACTACGATAAAGACTCCGATAACATCTATCTCTTCCGAATCTTAGACCATTATCAAAGACTGATAAACTCGACTCGGATCATGCAGTTGAAGTTGGATAAGACAAAAGAAGAATTGAGAGACATAACCCTCGACTTAATTCGTCAATGCGGTTATAAAGAGAATATCTATCTTCGTCCTTTCGTTTATACATCGGCGCTACAACTTTCACCGCGCTTTCACGACGTTCCAACGGAACTCGCAATTTATATTCTTCAGTTGAACGACTACTTGGATACGAAGCGCGGATTGAAGACGATGGTTTCCAGTTGGAGAAGATTCGACGACGCGGTCATCCCGACCTTGTCCAAAGTTTCCGGCGGTTACGTGAACTCGGCTCTTGCAAAATCCGAAGCGCTTCAAAACGGATTCGATGAAGCGATCTTCTTAGACGCGAGAGGATTTGTAAGCGAAGGTTCGGCGGAGAATATATTCTTAGTTCGCGACGGAAAGATCATAACGCCGGGAATCAATTCTTCCCTGTTGGAAGGAATCACAAGAAGAAGCGTTCTTCAAATCGCAAGAGACAACGGAATCGAAGTGATCGAAAGAGATATTTCGAGAAGCGAACTCTATATCGCGGACGAGGTTTTCTTTTCGGGAACCGGAGTTCAAATCGCATGGGTTTCCGAGATCGATCATAGAAAAGTCGGCAACTCGGAGATGGGACCGATCACGAAAAAGATTCAAAGCCTCTTCTTCAACTTGGTGATAAACAAAGAAGAAAAATACAGACACTGGTTGACTCCGGTTTATTAAAAAGAATGAGTTCCACCGCGTTTCAACTCGACGATATCTTAGGACAAGAAGTAGCTCTTACTTTTTTAAAAAGATACGTGTTGAAACCGGAAACGATTCCTCCGCTTTTGATTCTTCACGGACCGGACGGAACAGGAAAAGAATCCGCATCGGAACGTTTTATTAAGAATGTATTATGCTTCGAAGGAACCTCTTGCGGAGTCTGCGCTTCCTGCAAAGCGTTCATGCACAACGCTCATCCGGATTACATTCGCTTTCCGGAAGAAAGCGGTAAGATCATTCCGATCGGAAGCGAAGACAATCCCGAAGAGTTTACGATTCGATGGTTGATTCGTTCCCGCTTAAACTATCGTCCTCATCTTTCCCGATTTCGTTTTATCGTTTTTCCGGACGCGTCTTTGATCGGTAACGAAGCCGAAACCGCCTTATTAAAATCTTTGGAAGAGGCTCCTCCGTTTTCAAGATTCATCTTTATCGTAAACAACTTGGATAAACTCAAAGAGACGATCGTCAGTAGAGCGATTTGTGTTCCTTTTCAATTCTTGAATCAGAACGATCTCAAAAAAATCAACTCAACTCTTGGAGTTACCACTCTTCCGTTTCAAGGCGGAAGTCTGACTTCTTCCGAATGTCCGCAGGAAGTAATCGATCTCGTTCAGGAAAAAATCAAGGATCGACTCGAAACACAACTCGATCTTTTAAAACTTGAGTCCTGGATTCTTTCTTACAAGGACGAACATCCCGAGTGGAAAGAGAATTTTTCTTACAAAGAATTCTTAGAACTTGTTAGTCTCGTGTTGATCTACGAATATACAAGAACCGGTTACGAAAATAACCTACAAAAGATAGAAGCGATCTTCCAATTTAAGGCCGAACTTCACAAAAGAATCATCGGAATCGATACCATCGCTCTTTCCAGATTGTTTTTCCGTCTTTCTCTTTGAGATATATTCCAAAAATCGAATATAGTTTCCGACAAAAACACACTAACAAACGTTAGTCGAAATGCAAAAATGGTCCGATTTCCGCTATTGCGACATAATTAATTATCCCAAACATAAACATCTTCTTTTTTTGGCGGAGAATTCGGATTCCGGAATTTTCATTTGAGTACAAGAGTTCTTCTAAAAATACTGTATTCTCATTCATAGGTCGTCGGAACTCCGAAGACAAAGTGAAAAATCGTATCATTCAATCGAATTGGAAAATTTTTTTCAGTTCGAACCCGTAAAAGCCTCTTTGTGTAAGAGATTTTTGTTTTATTATTTTTGGAGGAAGTGTTGAACCTAGTTTGGAATAAAATTTTGGAGGAAGTGTCTAAAAAAATATCTCCTCAATACTATGAACGGTTCATCGACACTCTGAAATTGGAGACTCTTAACTCCGAAAAATGTACGATCATCGCTCCATCGGCGACGATTAAAACGCACGTTGAAAGAAAATATCAAAGTATCATCGAAAACGCGATCTTAGAAGCCTGCGGCGATAAGATTCCCGTAGAAATTTTAATCGAATCTAAGGCGGCTTCTCCGCTTCAATCCATTCTTGAAAAGTCTTTCGATCAAAAAGATTTTCAATTCAATCCGGATTACACGTTTGAAACTTTTATCGTAGGCGATTGCAATCGTCTCGCATTCACCGCCGCCAAAGAATGTGTACGCAAACCCGCCGAAATCAATCCTTTGTATTTGTTCGGAAATGTCGGAGTCGGAAAGACCCACTTACTACACGCGATCGGTTCCGAACTTGTTAAGAAGGATCCTTGGAAAACGGTTTGTTACGTCGACATCTCTTCCTTTATGAATGAGTTTCGTTTCGCTCTTCAATCCCGAGAACTCATCGAAAGTTTTAAGATGAAGTATCAATCTTACAACTGTCTTCTTGTCGACGATATCCAACTTCTTTCCACAAACGCGGAAAAAACTCAGGACGAATTCTTCGCTTTATTCAATTTTCTTTTTGAAAGAAAAAGACAAATCGTAATCGCCTCGGATCGTCCGAGTTCCGAGCTTGCGATTCATGAAAGATTAAAATCCAGATTCGTAACCGGAGTTCAAGCGGACATCCAATATCCGGATCGCGAAATTCGAAAAGGAATCGTAAGTCATCATTCTAAGATTATGGATCTCGGTTTGAGCGAGGACATTCTCGATTTTTTAGCGGATCAAATCGAAGAAGATACGAGACTTCTGCTCGGAGCTTTGAACGACATTTATCTTTATAAAAAATCGTATTCTTTACTTTTCTTAAATCTGGAGAAGGTTAAGGAAATCGTAAAGAACCGTCTTTACAGAAAAAAGAACGTCGAGTTCTCGCACGATCGAATCATAGAATCCGTCGCGAAAGAATTTAATTTAAACGCGGCCGAGATCATGGGAAAGAGCAGAAAAAAAGAACTGATCGTTCCTCGTCATATTTGTTTTTACTTATTGCATAACGTTTTCAAAGTCAATAAGTCTCAAGTGGGAAGACTTTTTCAAACTCAACACACGACCGTGATTCACGGAGTTCGAAAGGCCGAGGAATTTCTTTCCAAGAACAAGGAAATGCGTTTCTTAGTGGAGCGAATCAGCTCCAAATATAAACTTCAGTAAGATTGAATTCTTTTTACAGATAAGATTCAGTTTTATTTACTGTAGATAAAGTGTTCATAAACTATCAAAGAATCGTTTGAAAAAATCAATAAACCTGTAAATAAGACATAATGCAAAATTACTGTCGCTTCGAGATCAAAAATTGACCAGGAATTATGTCGGAAAAGAAAATTCTCTTTTCAAAAAAAATGAGACATATTTCCGTATTCTATAGGAATAGAAATTTATGTACATATTTACAGGTACTACTCCTACTACTGTACAAGAATAAGAGATCTATTTAATTAAGAAAGAATCTAGGAGAGACAAGTTGAAAATCAAAGTCAATACATCGGAATTCTTAAAAGCAATTCATGCAGTGGAAGGTGTAATCTCCGCAAGAGAAATCAAATCCGTATTATCAAATCTTAAAATAGAAGCGGAAGGTAAGGAAGTTTTTCTTTCCGCAACCGATCTTGAAATTTCCATCAAAACTTCCGTGCCCGCGGATGTGATTCAACCCGGAAGCATTTCGTTACCCGCAAAACAACTTTCCAGTTTTTTCAAAACGATTCACTTCGAAGAGACGACTTTATCTTTGGAAGAATCAGACGGAGAATCTTCCATCGCTTATATCACCGACGCTTCCGGTAAGAACGATTACAAATCCAAGATCAGCGGAATGGACGCGGAAGAAATCAAAACGATTTCCAAAGTGAATTCTTCCCAAGTGTCTTCTTTTCCGAGCACTTTGATAAACGACATGATTCGTAAAACTTCTTACGCGATCGCTCACGAAGATCAGAGATTTATTTTCAACGGTCTTTATATGATTCCCGACGGAAACAAATTGATCTTTGTAGGAACGGACGGAAGAAGACTTTGTAAAATCGAAAGAAGTCTTCCTTCTCCTTTGCAATTTAAGGATTCCATCATCGTTCCCGCAAAAGCGATTCGCGAAATTTCTAAAATGATCGCGACTTCGGAAACCGGCAACATCGGTTTGATCGACAGTCAGATTTACGCTTCTGCGAATAACATAGAATTGTTATGTAAGTTGATCGAAGGAAATTTTCCTAATTACGAACAAGTGATTCCTAAAAGCACTAAATTCTCCACAAGCATTTCCAAAGAAGAATTTCAAGTTTCTCTCAGACAGGTTATGACCGCGGCGGAAGAACCGTCGAGACAAGTAAGACTTACGTTCAGCAAAAACAATCTGAATTTATTCGCACAAACTCTCGGAGCTTCGGAAGCGAGCATCAACAAACCGATCGAATATTCAGGAGACGAAATTACGATCGCGTTCAAGGGAGAATATCTCATGGATATTTTCAGATCCATCGATGACAACGAAGTAAAGATAGAATTTTCGGATTCCAGTTCTCCGGTTATATTTAAAGATCCTTCCGATCCGGAATTTATTTCCGTTATTATGCCGATGAAGCTCTGATGTTTTTAAAACAACTTACGATTCAGAACTTTAGAAGCCACGAAGAACTGAGCCTGGATTTCGATTCCAGGCTTATTTTTTTTGTAGGGGATAACGGAGAAGGTAAAACGAATCTTCTCGAAGCGATTTGTATGTTGTCTTGGTTGAAAAGTTTTCGAGAATCGGAAGACGCTAATCTGATCCGATGGGGTTCGGCGAATTATTTCCTAAGAGGAAGAATCAAGGAAAATCAAAAAGAATCCGTTTTGGAAATCGGCTTTATCGCAAAACCGACCGTGAAACGGAAATTGAAGTTCAATCAGGAAGAAGTAAAAAAAAGAACCGATCTGATCGGAAAGTTTATTACGGTTCTTTTGACTCCGATGGATTTAAAAATCATAGAAGGCGGTCCAGCGGAAAGAAGAAAGTTCGTGGACGCTTTTATCTCCTCCTTCGATCCGAATTACCTCGATTCTTTATTGGAATATAATAAAATTCTAAAACACAGAAACGCTCTTTTAAAATCGGGCAATCCGGATTCTTCCCATCTTTCCGTTTGGGACAAACGACTGATTGAAAAAGGGGTTTTGATTCTTCAAAAAAGAAAAGAAATCGTCGAAGAACTGAATTCTTTTTATCAAACCAATTTGGATAAACTCAGCGGCGGCAGAGACGGTCTCGAACTGATCTACAAACCGAACGTTCCCGATGAAAACGAATTCATGGATAAACTTACACGCAACTTAGGAAGGGATTTGAGACTCGGTTATACCTCGGTAGGAATTCATAGGGACGATTTGTTCATCGGTGCCGAAAATCGGGACATTACGGAATTCGGTTCTCAAGGTCAAAAAAGAAGTACGGTGATCGCCTTAAAAGCCGCGACTTTCAATTATTATAAGAATGTTTTGAATACCACGCCGGTTTTGTTAATCGACGACGTGATCCGTGAGTTGGACGTAAAACGCAGAGAATATTTCGTGGATCTTGTGATCAACGCGGGTCAGGCATTTTTTACCACAACCGACTTGGAAGGAATTCAGGATTATGTCGGTAAACTCGAGGATCAAAAACAAATCTTTTTAATCCGACAAGGAACCGTCCAATCCGTAGTATGAACGACGATTTGATTTCATCGAAAAAAATCGAAACTGCGGAGTTTCGTTCCGTTTTAAATCAAATGGGGATTACGGAAGAAAGTCTTCAAGAAAAAATTTCACTTCATACTTTGAGAAACCGTTGGAAAGAAATTGTAGGACCGGTGTTTGCAGGACATTCCGAAGTCAATTCGATTCAATTCGGTAAGTTGAGAATCGTCGTTTCCCACAACGCTTATAAACAAGAATTGCTTTTTTTACAAAATCGAATCTTAAGAGAGTCCGCTCGATTCTTGGGAAGAGGAACCGTTCGTTCCATTGAAATTTCCATCGGTAAACTAACTGCTTCTTATGCGCCGGCATCGCCCGAGACCAAGGAAAAAAAAGGCTTAGAAGGCAAAGAAGATTTAATCGCTATTCTTGAAAAAGAAACGGATCCCGAAGTTAAAAAACGTTACCTCGAGATTCTTCAATATCTTTAATCATTCGATGAATTTCCTTGCCTCCCTATGGTTTTCAGGAAAACTATTCCTGAGGTCCGAAAAAAATGAGCCAAGAAGAAGCAAGCTACAGCGCCGGTCAGATCAAGATTTTAGAGGGTCTGGAAGCTGTTAGAAAACGTCCGGGTATGTATATCGGAACTCAGGACGAGACCGGACTTCACAAAATGGTCTACGAAGTCGTGGACAACTCTGTCGACGAAGCGATGGCGGGCCATTGCACCGAAATTAAAATCAGCATTCTTCCGGATAACATCATCGAAGTAAGGGACAACGGCCGCGGGATTCCGGTCGACATTCATCCCGACAAAAAAATTTCCACGATTGAAGTCGTTATGACCATTCTCCACGCGGGTGGTAAGTTTGAAAACGACGCGTATAAGGTTTCGGGCGGTCTTCACGGGGTAGGGGTTTCGGTCGTAAACGCGCTTTCCGAATATCTCGAAGTGGAAGTTCATCAAAAAGGAAAATGTTATACTCAAAAATACGAGAAAGGTATTCCCGTTTCTCCAGTGGAACTTAAGGGAGAATCTTCGGAAAGAGGAACCACGGTTCGTTTTAAACCGGACGCTTCGATTTTTACCACGGTCGATTTTCAGTTCGACGTTCTTTCCGCGCGTTTCAGAGAATTAGCATTTTTGAATAAAGGTCTTATTCTCATCGTCGAAGATCGCAGACGCGGAAGCGAAGGGGAGAATCTACTTCGAAACGAATTTCAGTTTTCGGGCGGGATCGTTTCGTTCGTCGAGCATATCAACGAGAACAAACATCCGATGCACAAGGTGATTCACTTTGAGCGAAACAAAGACGATGTTTTGGCCGAAATTTCGATTCAATATTCCGAAACATATACGGAAAGCATATTCTGTTTTACGAATAATATCAACAACAACCTCGGTGGAACGCACTTGGAAGGTTTTCGCGCGGCGCTTACAAGAACGTTAAACGACTTTCTGAAAAAAGATACGGTTCTTGCAAAAAAACATCCGACCGGTCTTTCCGGAGAAGATGTTAAGGAAGGTTTGACCGCGGTCATTTCCATCAAAATTCCACAACCTCAGTTCAATTCTCAGACGAAAGAGAAATTGGTGAACGCGGAGATCAAAGGGATTATGCAAACCTTAACCTCCGAAGGTTTGAACTTGTTCTTCGAGGAAAATCCGAACATCACCAAAAAGATATTAGAAAAATGTATTCTTTCCGCAAAGGCGAGAGAAGCCGCTCGTAAGGCGCGCGATCTTACCCGAAGAAAAACGGTTTTGGAAGGCGGCGGTCTTCCCGGTAAACTTGCGGATTGTTCCGAAAAAGATCCCGCTCTTTCCGAACTTTATCTGGTAGAGGGTGATTCCGCGGGCGGTTCCGCGAAACAAGGAAGAGATCGAAACACTCAGGCCATTCTTCCTTTGAAAGGAAAAATTCTGAACGTGGAAAAAGCGAGATTGGATAAGATTCTTTCCAGCGAAGAAATTCGAGTTTTAGTTTCCGCGCTCGGAACCGGAATCGGCGAAGACGAATTCAACATCGATAAGATTCGTTATCATAAAATTATGATTATGACGGACGCGGATATCGACGGTTCTCACATTCGTACGTTGCTCCTTACATTCTTCTTTCGTTATATGCGTCCCGTGATTGAAAGAGGTTTTCTCTACGTCGCACAACCTCCTTTGTATCTGATCAAACACGGAAAGAATTCCACTTATGTTTACTCGGATAAGGAAAAGGAAGAATTACTAAAGACCGTAGGAACGGAAAAAGTAGTCATTCAACGATACAAGGGTCTTGGTGAAATGAACCCGGAACAACTCTGGGAAACCACGATGGATCCTTCGAACCGAGTCGTTTTAAAAGTTAAACTGGATGATTTCGTGGAAGCGGAAGAAACGTTTAACATTCTTATGGGCGACGAAGTTCAACCGAGAAAACAGTTCATTGAAGTGAACGCGGCTAAGGTAGCCAACCTGGATCTTTGATCCGAAGGGAATTCAGAAATGAGTCAAGAGATGGAAAACGAAACAAAAGTCCTTAGCTATAATATCTCGGGAAAACCGGATATTGCCGAAGCCCTAAAAAACGGTGTTCGAGTTATTCCCGTAGAAATTGAAGATCAGATGAAGGAAGCGTATTTAGGTTACGCGATGTCGGTGATCGTCGGTCGTGCCCTTCCTGATGTTAGAGACGGTTTAAAACCCGTTCACAGAAGAATTCTCCACGCGATGAACGAACGCGCTTGGAGAAGCGATCGCCCTTACGTTAAGTGCGCTAAGATCGTGGGGGAAGTGATCGGTAACTATCACCCTCACGGCGACGCTTCCGTTTACGAAGCTCTCGTAAGAATGGTGCAGGACTTTTCCCTTCGCGTTCCATTGATCGACGGACAAGGAAATTTCGGTTCCATCGACGGTGATAACCCGGCCGCGTATCGATACACGGAAGCGAGATTGGAAAAGGTCGCGGAAGAATTGTTACGCGACATCGAAAAGGAAACGGTCAGCTTTTCACCTAACTACGATGATACGAAACAACAACCCGACGTTCTTCCCGCTAATTTTCCGAACTTACTCGTAAACGGTTCTTCCGGGATCGCGGTGGGAATGGCGACAAACATTCCTCCGCATAACCTAAAGGAAACGATCGAGGCCGTGATCGCGGTCATTAAAAATCCTGAGATCACAATTCCCGAACTTTTAAAAATCGTTCCCGGCCCGGACTTCCCGACTTCGGGAATTATCATAGGCGGAGAAGGTTTAATCTCCGCTTATACGACCGGAAAAGGATCGATTCGAATTCGGTCCAAGGTCGACATCGAAGAAAAGAAAAACGGAAGAGAAGTGATCGTCGTTACGGAAATTCCGTATCAGGTGAATAAAAAAGTTCTTCTGGAAAAGATCGGAGATCTCGTTAACGAAAAACAAATCGAAGGAATTTCCGAAATTCTCGATCTCTCGGATCGAAAAGGAATTCGAGTTGAAATTCATATTAAAAAAGACGCAAACGCTCAGGTCATTCTAAACCAGCTTTATAAGATGACTCAGCTTCAGGTGAGTTACGGAATCACGATGCTCGCGATTCTCGATAACAAACCTAAGATTTTTAATATTAAAGAAATCTTAACCGCTTACGCCGCGCACCGAAGAGAAGTAATCGTAAGAAGAACTCAGTTCGATCTTGATAAGGCCGAAAAACGCGCGCATATCTTGGAAGGATTGAAGATCGCTCTTGAGAATATCGAAGAAGTGATCAAGGTCATCCGAGCTTCTAAAAATCCGCCGGAAGCGAAACAACAATTGATGATTCGATTCAGTCTTTCCGAAGTTCAATCGGACGCGATCTTGGAAATGAGATTGCAAAGACTTACTTCTCTCGAAGTTCAAAAGATCATCGACGAATTGGAAGAAGTAAGAGCTTTGATCGTGGACTTAAAGGATATTCTCGCGAAACCTTCCCGCGTGAACGAAATCGTCTGCACCGAACTTCAGGAAGTCGGCGATAAATACGGAAACAAAAGAAAAACCGAAATCTCCATCGAAAGTATAGAAAGTTCCTCGTTTAACGCGGAAGACTTAATCGCCGACGAGGAGATCGTAATTCAAATCACGTACGATCAGTTTATCAAACGTCTGCCGATCGACACTTTCAAAAGACAGAAACGCGGCGGAAAAGGAATTCAAGGTCTTTCTCAAAAACGCGACGACGTCATCAAGATCATGAAAGCCGCGATGACTCACGATAGCATCATGTTCTTTTCGAATATCGGAAAGGTTTATGTGATGAAGGCTTACGAGTTACCGATCGCTTCCAAAGAAGCTCGAGGAAAATCCCTCAAGGCGATCATCAATCTTAGAGAAGACGAATACATCTCTTCGGTTTTTGCATTCCGAGAAGAGGACATGGATAAAGATCTTCTTTTGGTAACGAGACGCGGTTTTATTAAACGAATTCAATTGAAGGAATTCGGAAACGTAAAAAAATCCGGAATCATCGCCATCGGTCTTAGAGAAGGCGACGATCTTATCAAAGTGGAAGCGATCAACGATAAGGACGAAGTCATCATCTTTTCCAGAAAAGGATTGGCGCTTCGTATCGAAGGAAATATTATCCGCGCTCAAGGAAGAACCGCAAGCGGCGTGACCGGAATGAGACTTGCCGAAGACGACGCGATCGTAGGTTTGAGTAAATTCAAAGAAGGCGAAGATATCTTCGTCGTTTCCGAAGAAGGTTACGGAAAACGTCTTGGCTTTGAAGAGTTTGCCGCAAAAGGAAGAGGCGGTAAAGGAATGGCGTATCTAAAGGTTACGGAAAAGAACGGATTCTCCGTTGGAACCGGCTCCGTAGGAAGCGAAGACGAAATCATTCTGATCACGCAACAGGGAATGACGATTCGTATCAATGCATTCGATATTTCTAAACTAGGAAGAACTGCGGTCGGAGTTCGTATCGTAGATCTAAAAGACAACGATAAGGTTCAGGACTTTACGGTTCTCGGCGAGAGCTGATCCATGATTCAAATCGGAAATGTTACGATCCCGGGGAGAATTTCTCTTTCTCCGATGGCGGGCATTTCCGATTCTCCCACTCGTAGAATTTGTAGAAAATTCGGAGCGGCCTTTTCTTATACGGAGTTCGTCAACACGGACGAACTCGTTCATCGCGCGCCAAAAGCTCTGAAGATGTTCCGCTTTCATCCGGAAGAACGCCCCATCACCTTTCAGATTTTCGGGAATCGATTGGAGATCATCGCCGAAGCCGCAGAAATCATTCAGGAATTAAAACCGGATATCATCGATTTGAATATGGGTTGTTCCACTCGTAAGGTTTCTTTGCGCGGAGCCGGCGCCGGACTTCTTCGTAGACCCGTGTTAGCCGGAAAGATTATCGAAGCGATGAAAAAACGAGTCAACGTTCCGGTCACTGCAAAGATTCGCATCGGATGGGATTCCACATCTCGCAATTATCTAGAAGTTTCGAAAATTTTGGAAGAATCGGGAGCCGATGCGCTTACCGTTCATGGTCGAACGAAAGAAATGGCTTACACCGGTTTGGCGGACTGGAACGCGATCGGCGAAATCAAAGCGCAAAGAAAAATTCCGATTTTCGGAAACGGAGACATCAAAAGTTTTCAAGAAGCGAATTCTAAAATTCAAGAATACGGTCTGGACGGTGTTTTGATCGGCCGAAGTGCGATTGGAAATCCTTGGATTTTTTCCGAAATCAAAAAGGAAGAATTATCCTGGTCCGATGTTTCTGAAGTAATACTCCAACATCTTCGTTGGATGATCGAGGACTTCGGGGAAGAATTCGGTCTTTTACTTTTCAGAAAGCATCTCGTGAAATATCTAAACGGTCTTGAATTCGATCCGGCTTGGAAATCCAAGTTACTCGAAATCAAAGAATGGAATCGATTTGAAGATCTTCTTTTGTCCGATCAAAGACGGAATGTTTTAGCCGTTCTCTAAACCCTCTCCATTATTTCTTGACTAAATCTTCCGTGCGCTTAAAAACTTCGACAAACGAACGGAGAACTCACGTAGGAAAGTATAAAGTTATTCTTAATTCTTTCCTTAGCTATTCTGATGATGGTCGGATGTAAAAAGTAAGAAAAAAGCCGGAAGCGCAAATCTTAGGAACTAGATTCGCAAACTTCGACCAATGGATTTATAAAGTCCCGGGTTCCGAAAAAAAAGAAGATCAAGTCAGTCTCGTGTACGGGATGGAAGAAGTAACTGGTTTGGAAACCGTAGACGCGGAAGTGACCACGAAAAAAGGAACTTCGACCGTTACTTTCATTAAGGTCAAAACCGTAGAAAACAAAGAAGGTTATGCGCCCGTAAAAAACTTTTCGGAAAACGTTTACTTTGTTTTGAACGATTCGGATGACGCATTCGTAAAACCTACGATTACCGCGAATACAAAGGGAAAGTTAAAAAGAGGAATGTATTGTTTAGAACAGGAAGTGATCGGAGAATTCTCCAAAGTCACTTGTTACGATTCGATTTTAACGGAAGATAAATTGAATAACTATTACGACGTTTGGATCAAAACGGTTTCCGCTTCCTTAAGCAAGGACGCTCTTTTGGGAGAAACCGTAAAACTTTTGAAAAAATCCAGCCAAGAACTTGCGAAGTATAATTCCGCTTCCGATGAAGAGAAAAATAAAATTCTTCAAGTGGCTACCGAATCTTTGAAAAAGGCCGCTTCAAAACAGGATGAATTTGCCGCAGATGTAAACACTCTCGCCGGAAAATTCGGAATCGTTCTTCAGTAAAAATTAAGAGATTCTTTTATCCGAATAAAAATAAAAAACCCCGCTGAAAAAGCGGGGTTTGCAAAACAGAAAGCTTTTTATAAGTTAAAAGCTTATTGTTTGTTGGAAACCTCTTGAGCTTTCGCTACGAGAGCATCCTTTCCACCAGGAAATTTAGCGTAAATAACACACTGACATTCTTCCCAGTTGTCTTTAGAAACATCTTTTGGATCGGAACCGGAACCGGTTGCTTTACACTCGTAAACCCCAACTCCTTTTACAACACCTTGAGATTGAGAAACGATTACGGATGCAGTTGCTTCACCGTCGGATACTCCGGAAGCCGCTTCTACAGTCTCACCAACCATTTTCTTCACAACATCGGACGCGCCTTGAAGTCTGGATGCTTCACGGCAGGTAGATTGCATCATAGCCTGGCTTTTTTTAGCTACAGCTTTTGCGGAAGCTCTGGAAGAAAACTTAATGTAGTACCAGTCTTTTGGACTAGTGTCTCTTGGTGTTTTTCCGTCGTTTCTTTGTTCAGGTGCGCCACCCCATCCTTCGAATGTCCATCCACCGTCACCTACAGTCGTTGCGTCTTTTTGTCCTGTGTCAGTGCTGGAGCAAGCCGCAAAAATCATTGTTGCTACAGATAGAGCGATAAGTCTATTGATCATTATTTTCTCCTTGATCTACTAAATGAAAAAAACTAATACTTTACTGAGTTTATGCAACTCATTTTTTAATGGGTTGCTTTGAATCCTAGATTTCCTCATATTAAAAGTAAAACCGATTTGCGTCGCACTAGGTTGTTCATGTTAAGAAATTTATTTTTTTTCCTCTGTTTGATGGCTCATCCAGTATCTTCCACGAGTATAATTTTCCTTCCGGGTAAGGTGGAAGGAAATCTTCCCGCTACTTTGGAAAGAATCGATGACAGATCGCAAGAAATTTCCAAATTTGGGGCTTTTTACGCCAACCTACTGTTAAGAGCAAAAGTAGATACCACGGAAAGAATTCGAGATAAAGAAATTTTTTATAAATTCAAAAGTTCCCGTTACGGAAAAGAAGACTTCGCAAGAATTTGCTCCGAGTTATCCGTAGATTTTTTAGTCCGCGATGAAATTGGTTTTCAAAACAACATTTCTTTGGATCGTGCTGTTTATAATTGTACGCAGAGACAATTGGACGAACTGCATCTTTCCGAAAAATCGGACCTTTTCTTTTTGATGCGATCTATGACGGAACGTTCGTTTCCTTGGATTCCTTCTAAACGAAAACAAAACACCACTGCAGTATCCAAAAAAACTGCAAGAGAATTGATCTTCGTAATCGATCTTTCTCCTTCTTTTCAAAGAGAAAGGGAAGAATGGGTTCAATTCGTAAAAAACGCTTCTTGGGATTCTATGACTGGGATTCGAATCGTTACGTTTTCCGAGGGAAAAGTTTCCGTTCTTCCCAAAGCAGGTTCTTTGGCGGAATTGAGAACGCAAATCGGAAGTTTAAAATCCTTCGGTAAATCCAATTTGGACGATTTATCCGAAGCATTGATCAGCACGAAAAGAACTTTGATGCAGTCCGGTGCGCGTTCTCAAAGTCTTCAAGACATAATCATTCTTACCAACGCAAAAGGAAAAATCCCGAATCCGACTTTGGCTTCCGCGGTTCAAGATTTTCAATCCTCCGGATATAAAATCCAAATGTTTACGGCTCCGTATTTTTCCTCGGCTCAAACTCAGTTTTATAAGGGAATTCTTCCCAAAGGAAATCTCTCTGAAATAACTTATTTCAGAAGAGTCAGCACGGCAAAGGATTCGAAAACTCTGTTGTTCCGAGGCAGACAGATTTATTTTACATATTCGGACGTTTCACCAAGTCAAATCCCGGTGGAATCCTCGCTCAATAAGGTTTCTTATTCGGGAAAATACTCGGAATCCGAATCGATCAATCCGCTCAATTTCACGGAAATTTATTCGGAACTGACGGGAGATAAGATTCTCACCTCGGATTCTTTACAGGATAATCTTTCTTTTTTGCTTTCCCAAATTCTTTTTAAGGATGAATTTAAGGCGGAAGGCGGGACGGAAGTTTTGATAAAATCCGGTGAAAAAGCGTTTTGGATTTCTTTACCGATCGGCGTCAAAACCCCGCAGGTCGACGAACAGATCGCCTATCAAACGACTTATGTTCCATCGGGAGGTTCCGTGGACGGTGTTTCGAACGTTGCAAATCTCACGGAATCGTATAAGGTTTCGCCTTCTCAGATTTTGGAATGTACTCCGATTCAGGTAAGAAATTATTTTCAAAATACGAATAAAAGTTCCTTTGATTGTATCGTCCGAGGTAAAGTTCTCCAGGTCAAAGGATTATAATCTTCGCAAAGGGATCCCATTTGAATGCCGAAGAACATATTTTCATAAGCAACGCCTCCAACTCGGTTAAGATTTTAAATCGATTGAAGTCGTTGTCTCAGAACAATCTGCCCGTTTTCGTTACGGGAGGACCGGGCACGGGAAAAACCTTCGTTATCAATCTCATCGCAAGTTTATCGGGGGAGAATCCTCGCGTTCTCGTTTTGGATTCGGATCATATCGAAAACGAAAAAACCTTGGAGTCCATTCTTTCCAAAGGTGAGAATACGTACTTCGTCTTTAAGGATTTTTCGAATTTCCCGAAGGAGATCCAAGCGTTTCTGCTGAAAAAAATCAGGGAAAACCAAAACGAATCAAATTCCGCGGCGTCGTCGCGTTTCATTTTTCTTTCCGGCAAAGAATGGAAACAAAAGCTCGAAGCCGGACAAATCTTAGAATCTCTTTATTTCGAAATCTCTAATTTTCGTTTGGATCTTCCCGATCTTCGGGAAAGAAAGGAAGACATTCCTCTTTTGATTAAACACTTTTTGGAAATACTTTCCGAAAAACACAAACGCAAAGAAATCCGATTGAGCGAAAAACTATATCAGCTTTTGCTAAATTACGATTTTCCCGGAAACGTAAGACAACTGAAGAATCTTTTGGAAAGTATGGTTTCTTTGTTTGCGGTTCGGATGCTCGACGTAAAACATTTGCCCCCGCAGATGTTCGAAACCTCGTATGTTTATTCGGAGTTTATAGAAGTCAAAACCGGAATTCCCTTAAAGGATTACGAACGGGAAATCATCAAAAAAAATCTGATCTTAGTGAACGGAAACCGCGAAAAGGCCGCGAAGATCCTCGGAATCTCCGAAAGAACGATTTACAGAAAGATTATAGAATTCGGTCTTTCCGGCGAAGCTGAAGGAAAAAATCCTCCATCCGGCGGTTGAAATAAAATTCCGATTCTTCCTTTTCCGAACCCGTTTTGATTCGGATGTTCATCTCTATTATAAAATCGTAAAGTTCTCCGATGATCTTATCGGAAAAAAAAGTGGATTCCTTTCTGAGTCGATTGCGCACGAAATTCTTTCTTGCGGGGCTGTAGGATTGGATGTCGAGATATTCGTAGAGTTCTTCGTCCGAAAGGGTCGCTTCGTATTTTCTCGAAATGATTTTGTATTTGCGGAGCTGATCGATTCTTTCCTTGAGAATGGTGAAAAACAAAAGCAAAGAATCCCTTCCGCTCTGAAACTTTCTAAATTCCTTAAAAAAACGGATTCGATCCGATTCCATAAAAAAATCGACCAAACCGGAAGAATTGAATTCTCCGCTGAACAAGAGAACGTCTTCTACGTCTTGTTTGCTGAAAGATTTTTTGACGAGATACAGTTTGAGTTTGGAAAGAGATTGAAGATATGCGCCCATCGAAGGAGGAATCTTATGAAGAAACTCGTCCATCGCGTCTTCGTCGAGTTGAACTCCGATTTCCTTACAAGCCTGTAAAAGACCGCCTCGGGTTTCGTTCGGATAAAAGTTTTTGGTTTTGATCAGATTGGCTTTTCCGCCGAAGATAGAAAGAACCTTGTTTGGAACTTCCCAATGATTGTAATGAACGAGAAGTTGAATCGAATCGGGAAAATTCGAAAATTGTTTTTGTAAGGATTCGTTGTTCTTTCCTTTTCCGCTCGAGATCGGTTTGAAAAATTCAAGACCGGATTTGATGATGAACAACTTTCGATTCGAGAACATATCCAAGTTGAACGCTTCGGATTGAAACCGTTCAAAGTCGCCCGGTTCCGAAACGAAGATTACGATTTCGAAAGGTTCTCCCGTTTTTCGAATCGCTTCCTTGTATTTTTCCGCGAGAATTTCGAACTCGTACGATTCTTTGGCCGCGACAAAAACGATCTGCGGTAATTCTTTCGCAAAGTCGGAAAGGAATTCTATGGAATTTTTATATTCTTTGGTTTTGGCGGCCATGATTGTTCGATCGAAAACGGTTTGAACCGGTTAAAAAACCGGAAGAATCGTTTAAGCTAAAGAATCGATTCTCCGAAGATTAGAATATGAATATCAGCTCCGGAGTCCAGAGGATTTCTTACCCAAACGAGGCTTTGACGTACGTAAGTCCGGCTCGTATGGGCGGAAAAATCCAGGCCGTGGAACCGATTCGTCGCGAAGATTTTAACCCCGATCGTAGCTTGGGCGGAAAAAGTCTTTCTTCTCCTCCGAAAGAATCG